>NZ_JBFANX010000009.1:9844-375054 GCF_040675005.1 Amycolatopsis sp. NPDC049691 | reverse complement strand
TGCCCCCCTGTCGTGTCTTCTCGCCCCTCCTCCCCCCCGCGGGGGTGGCCCCCCGGCTGTTTTCACAAAAACACCCTCATCCCCCCCCACCCCCCCCCCACGACCGGGTTGGTGGCTAGAACAGCGCCAGTGCCGAAGAAGAGGCCTTCAGGCTGCCGAGGTGCCCGTGCCACAGGTGCGTGGGGTCGGCCTCGACGGCGGCGACGTACTCCTTCATCGCGGTCAGCGCCGCCGGCTCCTCGGCGTCGTAGACGTCGCCCTGGAGCATCTGGATGACGTCCTTGCGGTAGCGGTCGTCGTCGATGAACGCGGTGAACAGCACGTTCAGCCGGTAGTACATCGAGATGAAGTCGTACCAGATGTTCACGCCCTTGCGGAGCGTGTTCACGTAGTTGTCGAACCGCTCGCGGCGGAAGTCGCCCGCCTGGTGCGCGGCGATGACGTCCTTGGCCGCCAGGCGCGCGCTGTTCATCGCGACGCTCACGCCGCTGGAGAAGATCGGGTCGACGAAGCGGGCGGCGTCGCCGATGAGCACCAGCGAGTCGCCGGCGATCTGCTTCATGCCGTAGCTGTAGTCGCCCTCGGTCTTGAACTTCCGCACGCGCTTGGCGTTCTTCAGCGCGTCCAGCATCTCCGGGCGGGTGCCGACGGAGTTCCAGAAGAAGCCCTCGAGGTCGTCCTTGTGCTCCTTGAACTTCTCCTTCTGGGTGACGACGCCGATCGAGGTGATGGTCTCGGTGATCGGGATCTGCCAGACCCAGGTGTTCTCCTGCGGGAGGAAGTGCACGTGGATGTAGTCGGCGTCCTCGGGACGGCGTGCCAGCGACGCGCGGTCCAGGCCCTCGAACCAGGTGTGCACCGCGTACTGGTTGAACACCTTGTCCGGCACCTTGACCTTCAGCTGCTGACCCAGCAGGGTCTGCCGGCCGGACGCGTCGAGCACGCAGCGGACGGCGACCTCCAGGGGCTGCTCGCCGATCTTCGCCTGCAGCACCGGCCGGTCGCGGTCGGTGAAGTCGACCCGGTTGACCCGGATCCCGTGGTAGACCTTGGCGCCGAGCTCCTCGGCGTGCTTGAGCAGCAGCGAGTCGAACCGGCCGCGGTCGACGTGCCAGGCGTAGACGCGGTCGACGCCGTCCTGGTCGCGCTCCTCGTAGGCGATCTCCGCCACGCCGAGGCCGTGCGAACCGGCGTCGAAGTCCAGCGTGCTGGTCGGGCGGGTGTCGGAGGAGGTCCACGCGGCCCCGTACTTGCGGGGGAAGCCGGCCGCCTCGACCTTGCCGATGACGCCGATGTCGTGCATCACCGGGATGACGGCCGGCACGAGGGACTCGCCGACGTGCTCGCGGGGGAAGGTCTCACCCTCGAAGACGGCCACCGACAGGCCGGCCTTGGCCAGGTAGGAAGCCGCCGTGGAACCGGCCGGGCCGCCGCCGATGATGCCGACGTCGTAGTCGTAGGACACGGGTTCTCCGTTTCTGGTTCGGGAAAGGGGTCAGGCGACCGGGGTGCGCAGCGACGTCACCAGGTCGGTGATGCTTTCGATGTCCTTGAAGTGGCGGGCCACCATCTCCGTCGGCGGGACGCGCACGGAGAACTCCTCCCGGATGTAGGCGACCAGCCGGGTGGTCTCGATCGAGTTGAGCAGACCCCAGTCCAGCAACGGCGTGGTCGTGGTCAGCTCGCCCACGTCCTTCCCGTCCAGCAGGTGCTTCTCGACGAACTCGGCGAGCTTCCGCGTGATCTCCACGCGCTCGTCGTCTGCCATGGTTCTTCCCTCCGGTGACGGCACAGGTCCAGGTTCGCGGGCGGCTCAGTCGGTGCCCGCGTCGTGCGTGGCCTTGTTGCGCGAGCCGCGGCGCGGGCGCTCGAGCAGCTCGGTTTCGGCGTTGATGTGCTTGCGCGGGGCGAAGGCGACGTAACGCCCGCCGGACATCTTGGCCTTGAAGTTCTTCATCCAGCCGTGGTGCCCGAAGTTGCCGAACTTGTCGAAGCCGACCAGCGAAATCCCGCTGCGGTCGTAGTGCCCGCCGACGAGCAGGCACCACTGCCGGTAGTCCGGGTACTCGTTGGTCAGGTGGCGGTAGGTGAGCACGAAGGCGAGGTACCGGCGGAAGTCCATGCCGTCGAGACCCTCTTCGTCGTAGACCCGGGAAATGGCCTGGGTGCTCTGGCCGAGCATTTCCGGGATCGGCGAGGCCGAGCAGACGAGCCAGTGCGACTCGTCGGTCATCGGGCTCTTGATCATGTTCTGCTCGACTTCCCAGCGGAAGTTGGTGTTGAGCTTCCCGGTCTCGATCATCTGCGCCTCGGAGATCTCCTGGGGCACGTAGATGAGCATTTCGTTGGTGGTCTCGAGCTCGTCGATCTCGGCCTGCGTGAACGGGCAGGGCTTCACGGCGATTTCAGTGGTCCCATAGACTCCGTAAACCATGTCTTCGAGGTTCTCGGGCATGCGCATGAGCGACCGTCCTGAATTCCATTTATCGCGTGGCTGGATGTGGCGTCGATTGGTTTTAGCACGGAGCCGACTGGGGAAATGCTCAGTAGAACTGGGACTTTTCGGTGGAGTCCATCAGCGCGACCGTGTTGCTCGACGGGTTGACGACCGTGCTCACCAGGTCGAAGTAGCCGGTGCCCACTTCACGCTGGTGCCTCGTCGCCGTGTAGCCGGCCGCCTCCGCCGCGAACTCGCGCTCCTGCAGCTCGACGTAGGCCGTCATGCCTTCTTCGGCGTAGTCGCGCGCCAACGCGAACATCGAATGGTTCAGCGCGTGGAAACCGGCCAGGGTGATGAACTGGAACTTGTAGCCCATGTGCCCCAGCTCGCGCTGGAACTTCGCGATCGTCGCGTCGTCGAGGTGCTGCTTCCAGTTGAACGACGGCGAGCAGTTGTACGCCAGGAGCTGGTCGGGGTACTCCGCCTTGATCGCCTCGGCGAACCGCCGCGCGACCTCCAGGTCCGGTTTGGACGTTTCCATCCACAGTAGATCCGCGTACGGCGCGTAGGCCAGGCCCCGCGCGACGCACGGCTCGATGCCGCCGCGGACGCGGTGGTAGCCCTCGGGCGTGCGCTCGCCGGTCAGGAACGGCTTGTCGCGGTCGTCGACGTCGCTGGTGATCAGGTTGGCGGCCTGGGCGTCGGTGCGGGCGATGACGAGGCTCGGGACGTCGCAGACGTCGGCGGCCAGGCGCGCGGCCTGCAGTGTGCGGACGTGCTGGGACGTCGGGATGAGCACCTTGCCGCCGAGGTGGCCGCACTTCTTCTCCGCGGCCAGCTGGTCTTCCCAGTGCACGCCGGCGGCGCCGCCCGCGATCATGCCCTTCATCAGCTCGAACGCGTTGAGCACGCCGCCGAAGCCCGCCTCGGCGTCGGCGACGATCGGCGCCAGCCAGTGCGGGGCGTCCTTTTCGTCCTCGGCCCAGCTGATCTGGTCGGCGCGCAGCAGCGCGTTGTTGATCCGGCGCACGACCTGCGGGACCGAGTTCGCCGGGTACAGGCTCTGGTCCGGGTAGGTGTGGCCGGACAGGTTCGCGTCGGCCGCGACCTGCCAGCCGGAGAGGTAGATGGCCTTGAGGCCGGCCCGCACCTGCTGCACGGCCTGGTTGCCGGTCAGCGCACCCAGCGCGTGGACGTAGTCCTCGGTGTGCAGGAGCTTCCAGAGCCGTTCCGCGCCGAGCCGGGCGAGCGTGTGCTCTTCGGTCACGCTGCCGCGCAGCCGCAGGACGTCCTCGGCGGAGTAGTCCCGGCGGACTCCGCGCCACCGTGGGTCCTCGGCCCAGGACCGGGCCAGGTCGGCCGCCGCGGCTTCGCGGGGCGGCGCTGCGGTTACGGTCATGTCGTTCTCCTGACGTACGACGACGCGCGGCTTCGTGGACGAGACCATTTAGCACCGCGCCACCCCCGCCCGGCGTCACCCCGGAGCCAGGACGAAGCATTCCCCTAGTTCTTGCCGGGCACGCCCCGCCGGGCTCCCGACCGGGGCGGATACTCGGTTCACGAGCCACTCGCGAACGGAAGGCGTTTGATGGCAAAGGATCTGCGGACGTTCCTGGCCGAGCTGGACCCGGACCAGGTCAAGGTCGTGCGCAAGCACGTCGACCCCGAGTTCGAGGTCACCGCCGTCGTCGACCGCATGGAGGACGACCCCGCCTACCCCGGGTTCCCGGCCGTGCTGTTCGAGAACGTGGGCGGCTCCGAAATCCCGTTGCTCATCAACCTGCACGGCACCTACGAGCGGCTCGCGCGCAGCATCGGCGCGGACGTCCACTCGATGGTGCCCGAGTACGCCCGGCGGGAAGGCTCGGGGATCAAGCCGGTCACCGTGGACACCGCGCCGGTGCAGGAGGTCGTGCTCACCGGCGACGACATCGACGTCGGCCTGCTGCCGCTGCTCAAGCACCAGGAGCTGGACGCGGGCAAGTACATCACCTCGGCGGTGACCATCTGCCGCGACCCGGACAGCGGCAAGATCAACGCCGGCATCTTCCGCCACCAGGCACAGGGCCGCGACCAGGTCGGCATCCAGGTGAACCCGGCCCACCACACCGCCTACGTGTTGCGCAAGCTGCGTGAGCAGAAGAAGCCGATGGAGGTGGCGCTCGTCATCGGCCACCACCCGGCGCTGCTGATGGGCGCGGTGTCCAAACTGGAGGGCATCGGCGGCGAGCTCGACGTCGTCGGCGGCCTGCTCGGCGAGTCCCTGGAAATGGTCCCCTGCAAGACGGTCGACCTCGAAGTGCCGGCCCGCGCGGAGATCGTCATCGAGGGTGTGATCGACACCGATCCCGACGCCACGGCCGTCGAAGGCCCGTTCGGCGAGTACCCGCGGTTCTACACCCGCACCGGCCCGCAGCCGTACGTGAAGGTCACCGCGATCACCATGCGCCGCAAGCCGATCTTCGTCGACGTCTTCAACGCCCACACCGAGCACAGCATGCTCGGCGGGCTGCCCCGGATGGGCAGCATCCACCGCCGGGTCAAGGAAGCGGTGCCGACGGTGACCGGCGTGCACCTGCCGCTGTCCGGGATGGCGCGGTCGCACCTGTACCTGTCGATGAGCAAGCGCGTCGAGGGCGAGCCGAAGCTGGCGGCCTGCGCGGCGCTGGCGGTCGATCCGTTGCTGAAGCACGTGTTCGTGGTGGACGACGACGTCGACGTCTTCAACGAGGTCGAGACGCTGTGGTGCCTGGCGACGCGCTTCCAGGCCGACCGCGACCTGACGATCATGCCGGGCTTCCTCGGCGGCCAGCTCAACCCGGTGACCTACGGGCACAACCGGGAGGAGAAGGGCCCGATGGAGACGAAACTGATCTTCGACTGCACCAAGCCCGTGCCGCCGGCGGTGTTCCCACCGTCGTGCCGGGTGCCGCCGGAGGTCGTCGCGCGGGTGGACCACCGGGCCTTGCTGGAGGACGCGCCGGCGTCCTATCTGGACTGAAGGTCGCCCGCACCGCCACCGACGCCGGTGCGGGCGATCTTCCACCAAGACGAAAGGCCCCTTCCGCGGAAGGGGCCTTTTCACTGCGCCGCGGGGCCGTGCCAGCGTTCGACCAGCTCGTCCGGCGGCTTGATCCCCAGCAGGTCGCACAGCCGGCCGACCTGGTGGTCCACCAGGTCGGTGAGCGTCGCGGGACGGCCGTAGAACGCCGGCATCAGCGGCGCCAGGATCCCGCCCATCTCGGTCACCTGCGTCATCGCCCGCAGGTGCCCCAGGTGCAACGGCGTCTCGCGCAACGCGACGACGAGCTTCCGCCGCTCCTTCAACGTCACGTCGGCCGCCCGCACCAGCAGGCTGTCGTTCTGCGACCAGGCGATGGCGCCGAGCGAACGCACCGAGCACGGCAGCACGATCATCGCGTCGATCGGGAACGACCCGCTCGAGATCGGTGCCGCGATGTCCCCGGGCCGGTAGGTGAAATCGGCGAGAGAGGCAACGGACGAAGGCGTCCAGTCGGTCTCGAACGCGATCGTCTGGCGGGCGGCCGGCGTCACCACCAGGTGCGTCTCGACCTCCGGCATGCCCTTGAGGATCTCCAGCAGGCGGATGCCGTAGATCGCGCCGCTGGAGCCGGACATCCCGACCACCAGCCGGAACGACTCAGTCATGCTTGGCCCGCCTCCGCTCCGCCTGCTGCTCCTTCACGACCTCGACGGGACTGCGCCGGGCCTCCTCCTCGACCATCCGCCGCCATTCGGTCAGCGAGACGTCGGGGCGGTACAGCCGCTCCGGCGGGGCGTCGGTGACCTCCACCATCAGCCGGTCCTCGTCGTTGAACATGCCGTGGAACACCCAGCGCGCCCACGTCCAGTAGTAGAGCCAGAACCGGCGGTTGCGCCACTTCCCCTTGTTCATCACGGCGAGCTGGACGTACGTGTGGTCCTCCGCGGTCGCCGCGACCCACCACTCGAAGTGCGACCACTCCTCGTACTTCACCCGCAGCGTGCCCGGCAGCCGCAGCGACACCTTCGTCTTGTTGCCCTCGCGACGGCGGTACCACTTCTTCTTCGGGAAGTCGCCCAGGCCGGGGAACGAGGCGCTGTAGTGCATCTTGTCCTTGCGGCGGGTGATCCACGGCCCGTCGCGGATGACCTTCATCTCGCTCCACACCGGCATCTTCACGCGCTTGGTCCACAACGCGTTGCGGTGCAGCCATTTCGCGTGGCCGTCGTCGAAGCCGTTCTCCGCGCCGAAACGCCAGTTGCCGTCCCGCACGGTGATCCGGCCGACCACCAGAGCGGCCGGGTCCAGCAGTTCCTCCGGGACGTCGTCGGCGAGCGGACGCGCCGGGCCATTGCCCAGCCACAGCCACACCAGGCCGCGCGCCTCCTCGACCGGGTACGTCCGCACGGTGACCTTGCCGCAGATCGGCGACTCCGGACCGTCGGTGATCGCCGCGACCAGCACGCCGGTCTCCAGGTCGAACGTCCAGCCGTGGTAGCAGCAGCTCCACGTGCCGGGGAACTCCTGAGACGACATCTCGTGGCTCAGCGGGACCCCGCGGTGCGGGCAGCGGTCGTGCAGCGCACGGACCGCCCCGCCGTCGCGGATCAGCATGATCTTCTCGCCCAGGACGCGGACCGCGCGCGGCTTGCGGCCGATCTTGCGCGACCACGCCACCGGGTACCAGTACTCGCGGAAGCCGAGCGCCGCCTTCTCGTAGCGCGGCCAGGTCGACCAGTCCCGGCGGCCGGGGCCGCCGACGGTCGCCTGCCGCCGCGCCGGCGGGGCCTGCTCGTCGCCAACAGTGTCGGTCATCGGTCTTCTCCTCGGCTGCTCGCAGGGAGTTCACGCAGTTCGGCCCGCTGCCGGGTGGTCACGTCCACCACGACGCCGATCAGCAGGTCGACCAGCCGGCGCATGGCGGGCAGGTCCGCGACGCCCATGGAAAACCCCGGGAACGGGCTCGGCACGGTGGCGGGCGGCAGGCCGATCCGCGCGGTCGGGATGCCGTGGCGGCGCAGCACCCCGCCGTCGGACAGGCCGCTGCCCGGCTTGCCCGGCACGTGCGGCCGGCCTTCGACGTCTTCCCAGGCCCGGATCAGCCGCGTGACGACCGGGCTGTCCGCGGGGGTCGCCGAGCCGGCCTGGCCCGCCACCAGCTCGACCTCGACGCGCACGTCCGGTTCGGCCGCGCGCAGCTCGGCGACGACCGCCTCGAACTGGCCGGCGACGTCGTTCACCGTGGTGCGCGGGTTGACCCGCAGGTCGACCCAGAACTCGCAGGTCGCCGGGTTGAACGCCGGCTTCGTGCCGTCGCCGGCCCGGATCGCGGTGATCGCGCCCTGCGGCGCCACCTGGCCCGAGGAGTTGCGCGCGGTGTACTCGGCGAACCAGCTCTCCAGCCGCCCGATCATCCGGGCCGCGGCGAGGATCGCGTTGGTGTAGTGCCCTTTGTGCCGGCTGCCGGTGTAGCCGACCGAACCGCGCACGACGACCCGGAAGATCGCGAACCCGACCTCCTCGTGCACCACCGAGTAACCCGGCTTGAGCACGATCGCGAGGTCGGCGGAGCACTGGCCGTGGTCGACCAGGAACTGGGTGCCGACGTTCATGCCGGAGTTGCGCCGGGACGACTGCTCGCCGCCGAGCACCGGCATGCTGCCGCCGACCAGCGCGACCACGAGCTGCCCGTCCAGCGGCACGCCGCAGCGGTGCACGGCGAGCGCGGCGGCCAGCGCGCAGCTGGCGAACGCCTTCGGGTTCTCCGCGCCGAGCCCGACGACCTTGTCGCCGTAGCGCTGCGCGGGCAGCGTGAAGTCGTCGCGGGGCCTTTCGCCGAGCCACGGCGCGTCCTCCCGCCCCGGGGCGAACGCGGTGTCCAGCGGCGCTAGCAGGAGCAGCTGCGCGCCCGCGCGGCCGGTGCCGACCCGGGTGACGAGGTTGGCCTGGCGCTCGTCGATGGCCTGCAGGCGGCTGTCGAGACCGGCCGAGGACATCACGTCGCGGAAGTACTCGGCCAGCTCGCGCTCGCACCCGGTCGGGCTGGGGATGTCGGTGGCCGCCTGGCACAGCAGCGCCAGCTCGTCCTCGTCGACCTCGGCGCGGGCGGCCTTGACCCACTCCCGCTGCCACCCGGACAGTTTCGTGATGTCCGGGTCGATGGCGTCCGGGGTCATGACGTCTTGATCTCGGTGCCGGTCACGTGGTGGTGGCCCCACAGGCTGGTCGGCCCGGCCAGCTGCCGCGTCGACCACGCCTCGGTGTCCACGTCGAGACCGTCCCAGCCGTACTCGATCTCCCAGCCGGACGGCGTTTCGAGGTAGAAGGACACGGCACGGTCGTTGCTGTGCCTGCCCAGCGTGCGCGTGACGATCCGGCGTTCGAAGGCGACGTCGATGGTCGAGCCGACGTCGTCGAGCGTCGTGGTCTCCAGCATGATGTGGCGCAGGCCCGGCTGGTCGGTCTCGACCAGCGCGATCGAGTGGTGGCGCGGGTTGCAGTGCAGGAACGCGATGAAGCCCTTGAACGTGTCGCTGACCCCGAAACCGAGCGTGTCCACCAGGAACGCGAGCGTTTCGGCGTAGTTGCTGACGCCGACGACGGCGTGGCCCATCCCGTGCTCGCCGGTCCGGTAGCCGTCGAGCGCGCGCGTCAGGCGCAGCGGCCGGAAGTCGGCTTCCTGGCCGTAGAACAGCTCGTGCCGGAGGCCGGACGGGTCCGTCAGCCACAGCATGCCGGCGACGCGCCGGTCGGCGCACAGCTCCGCCGTCGCCCGGGTCACCGCGACACCCGCCGCGGTCAGCTCGCCTTCGAGGGCGGCCAGGTCGGCGGCGCTCGCCACCTCCCAGCCCAGCCAGGCCAGCCCCTCGGTGGCGCCGTGGCGGAGGTCGAAGCGGTAGGCGCGTTCGTCCATGCGCAGCAGCAGGCGCTCGTCGTCGGCCCACTGGCCGGGCAGGCCGAGGACGTCCGCGGCGAACGTCTCCCAGGCGGGTAAGTCCGTTGTGGACAGTCCGGCGTAGGCGAGACTGCGGATGCGCATGGGGTCGGTCCTCCTGCTGGTCACTCCGCGCTGCCCAGGAACTCGAGCACCACGCGGTCGTGTTCGTCCGGCTGTTCCCACTGCGGCCAGTGCGCGGCGTCGGCGACGCAGTGGAAAGCGGCGCCCGGGATGAGTTTCGCGATCCGGCGGCCCACGTCGGGCCCGCTGCCGGGGTTGTGGTCCGACCACAGCACGAGCGTCGGCACGCTCACCGCGGCGAGCCGGTCCTCGGAGATCCGCCGGTTCGGCCCGGAGCCGAACCCGAAGGAGTTCTCGAACACCGTGCGCAGCGCGGCGTTCGTGGCCGGCTCGGCGTAGATCCGGCGGCGGACCTCGACCAGTTCGTCGGTGACGCGGTCGGGCGTGGCCATCAGCCACTCCAGCCGGGTGCGGATGGTCTCGGGGGTCGGGTCCTCGATCGCGGCCAGCGACCGGGCACGCAGGGCTTCACGCCCTTCGGCGGGCCGCTCGTTGACCGAGCCCGGATCCCACTTGATGCCGGCGGTGGTGTTGAGCACCAGCTTCCCGACGCGGTCGGGGTGCTCCAGGGCGAGGGTCAGCGCGACCCAGCCGCCGAGCGACTCGCCTTCGAGGTGCGCGCGTTCGATGCCCTGCGAGTCGAGCAGGTCGAGCACCTGGTCGACGTACGTGCCGACGGCGTCGTGGGTGAACTCCGGCTTGGCGGAGAAACCGTGCCAGAGCAGGTCGATCGCCATCGCGCGGTACCGCTCGCCGAGCCGGGTCACGTTGCGCGCGTAGGCCTCGGCGTGCCCGCCCACCCCGTGCAGCAGGACGAGCGGCTCGCCGTCGCCGGCTTCGACCACGCGGGTCCGGTACTTCTCGCCGAGCAGGTGGGTCTGGCTGCCCAGCAGCTCGGTCCAGATGGTCACCTCGGTACTCCCAACGGTCGGCGGGCCCGGCCGGGACCGGTGGCGCAGGTGTTCGTGGCAGGGGCGGCAGGACTCGAACCTGCAACCGTCGGTGTTGGAAACCGCTGCTCTGGCCAGTTGAGAGCTACACCCCTTCGCGACCGGTTTCCCGGTGCGAGATCAGTATGCGAGAGATTTTTTGGGGAACTTTCTAGCTTGCCCCGAACCGGTCGGGAGTGAAGACGTCGACCAGCGGGTCGGGCTCGCCGTCGACGATCCGGGCCGCGAGGGCCTTGCCGAACAGCGGCGCGAGCGTCACCCCGGCGCTGGCGACGGCCTCGTAGTACCCCGGCACGGCGGACAGCGGGCCGACACTGGGCAGTTCGTCCCGCGCACACCGCGCGTCGACCACCTCGGCCGTGCGGACGGTCGCGGTCCCCAGCAGCGGCACCACCTTCGCCGCCCGGTCCAGGAGGTCCTTCACGAACTCCGGGTCGGGCGTCCCCGAGCGCGGGGGCAGGCCGCGGTCGACGCGGTCCGAGCGCAGGACCACGCGCCCGGGCCCGTCCGGCCGGATGCTGACCTCGGGGGCGCGCAGGATGTACGGCAGCGGGTCGCCGTCGACCAGCAGGTGCGCGATCAGGCTGCGCCGCGGCGGCCCGAGGAACGGGCGGGCGCCGGCCAGCGCGCCGATTTCGTCCGCGGCCGAGCCGGTGGCGTTGACCACGACGTCGGCCTCGATCCGGCGGCCGTCCGCGAGCCCGACCCCGCCCGACACCGACGTCACCTCGGCGTTCAGGTCCAGCGTGGCCCCGAGGGAAACGGCCTGGTCCAGGAGGTGGCGGGTGAAGGCGACCGCGTCGATCCAGCCCTCGGACGGCAGGAACGCGACCGGTCCGGACGCGGGGAAGACCACCGAGGTGTCGTCCGCCGCGTACCGCTCGACCGGGCAGCCCCACTCTTCGAGCTGGGCGAGGTAGCCGGCGAACGACTCGTCGTCGGTCCACGCGACCGTCCCGGTGCGGTGCCACCAGGGCGCGGAGTCCCCGGCCAGCGCCGTGTGCTCGGCGATACCGGCCTGGTTCAGCTCGAAATAGGACTTCGGGAAGCGCCGGTACGCCGTCGCCGTCGCGAACCCGACTTCCGTGGTGCCCGCGGCGGGCCGGTCCGCGCGGTCGACGCAGTGCACGCGCGCCCCGCGGTTCGCCAGGTGGTAGGCCACCGCGGCGCCGATGACCCCGGCGCCGACGACGACCACCTTCGGCGCCATCAGTAGAGCCCTTCCGGCGCGGCCTGGCTGACCTGCAGCGGCCGCACGTTGTAGACGCCGTCGACCGGCCACTCGCCCTTCGTGTCGTAGCGCGTCGCCTCGTCGCGCTCCAGCAGGTTGGGCAGGAAGAGGTCCTCGTGCAGCACGGTCAGCTTCAACTGTCCGTTGTCGACGTTCTGCCGGAAGTCCGAAGGGTCCACAACGGACATCGTCACCTGCGGGTAGGTGGGGGCGTACGGCAGGATCGCGCCGCCGTCCTCGGGGTGCAGGCTCACCGCGTTGCCGAAGGTGTTGCCGTAGCCCGAGCGCACGAGCCCGCCGTCGAGGGCCTTGACGAAGTCCTGGTACATCCGCGGGCTCATGTGCGTGCCGCCCAGGCGCACGCCGTCGAGGGCGGCGACCAGTTCCGGCTGCCGCGCGATGAGCTTCTGCAGCAGCGCGGGCGTGGTGTTGAGGTAGTGGACGTGCTGCGAACGCAGGATGTCGACGATCTGCGCGAGCACGTGCTCGGTGTACTCCCCCAGCTCCTTCATCTTGCCGGCGCGGATGAGCTGCTTGATCCACCGCGGGTCCATGTCGATGCCGTACACCAGCCCGGCCAGCTGCTCGGACAGCTCGATCGCGCCGTTGCCGATCTGGTGCGGCCCGCTCGGCGTCGCCTGCAGCCAGGTGCGGCCCGGCTGGTAGCCGTCGAAGAGGTACGACCAGCGCCGCCACTCGACGCGGTGGGTCATCATGTCCTCGGTGTAGAACACGCGCACCGGGTCGCCGGTGGTGCCGCCGGACTCCCAGACGCGGCCGATCAGCGGGCGGGGCACGATCCGCGGCACCAGGTCGCCGGGGTCCATGCCGCGCAGGTCGCCGGGCGGGAACGGACCGAACTCGGCGAGCTGGTCGTAGCGCGTGATGTCCCTCGGGTCGAAGGACAGCTCGGTGGCGCGCTTGAGCCAGTACGGGCTGCCGAGCTCGGGGTTGAAGTGCCGCCGCACCACGTGCCGCGTCCACGCGTCGAGGTCGAGGGACAACCAGTGGTCGGTCAGGCTGGCACGTTCGTGCGTGCGGGTGCTCACGGTCTCTCCTTGGTACGGGTTCAGGCGGGCGCGACGAGGTCGACGGCGTAGTCGTAGATGGCGGTCATGGCTTCGGTGACGTGGTGCGGCTCGGTGATCCGCACGACGGGGAACGGGAAGTCGAGCACCCCGGCGGGCAGCGTCGGGCCGAGGACGAACGCCAGCCGGACGCCCTGGCCCTTCATCCCGGCGCACACGTGCGGCAGGCTCATCGTCGTGGTCTTGTTGCGCTGGAACAGGTCCCGGACCTCGGCGGCCGTCGTCAGCGCACGTTCTTCGAGGAACGAGCACACCGGGATGCGCGGGTCGGCCACGGGCATCGCGGCCACCGTCGGGGCCATGAAGTCGGTCGCGTACCGGCGCAGCGGCGAGTGGACGGCGAACGGCTGGCCGTCGATGACGCTCACCATGCCGGGCGGGCTCTGCGCGACGAGCTTCTCGAGGGCCTCGGCGGTACCGCTGAGCATGAGCAGCCGCGCGGTGCCGTCGGCGAGGACGCCGAAGTCGCCGCCGAGGTACACGCCCGGACGGCGGTCGCCGTAGTAGTACGTCGGATCTTCGGTCACCGGGAGGAACGCGATGGCCGCGCCCTGGGCCGGCGGCGCCGGGTCCGGCAGCGGCGTCTTCGCCTCGCGCACCAGCAGGTCGAACAGGGTGCGGCGGTCGACCGCGCCCGCCACCGAGCTCGCGATCAGGCCGCCGAGGCTGATGCCGCCGGCGACGGCCGGGTGGATGTCGGACTCGGCGAGGACGTCGTGGATGCCGAGCGCCAGCGCGGCCAGCCGCATCCCGGCCTGGCTGAAGCGGTCGTGGTCGCCACGGGGCTCGAACTCGCCGCGCAGCAGCACGCGCGGTTCGATGCCGGTCCAGTCGCGGACCTCTTCGTACGTCCGGCGCATCGCCGGGTAGGTCTCGTAGAGGTGTGCGCCGTGCTCCGGGTCGGGATCGGAGATGTTCGCACCGAAGAGATACCCCAGAGTCACCGAATTCCCCTTACGCACGATCCGACGCGGCTGCCGCGACGCTACTGACCGGGTGCCGCGCGACGCCGGGCTAGCACCCGGGCTCTAGGCAAAACCCCAGCCCCGGGCACGGGAGTTCTTAAGGGTTACCCCAGGGTTGAGTTGTTAGGGCGGGTATCGCGGGTGTGGCGGGTGGCTCGACGCTGGCAGCTCGTCAGCCCATCCGTCGGAGGGATCAGAAGTGGAGTATGGCGTTTCGCTGTTGCCGGACTGCGATCCGCGGACCACGTCCGCCTCGCAGTACTTCCAGGACGTGCTGGAGGTCAGCGTTCTCGCCGACCGGCTCGGCCTGGACTACGTCAAGATGACCGAGCACTACCTGCGCTCCTACGGTGGGTATTCCCCCAGCCCGCTGGCGTTCCTGTCGGCCGTGGCCGCGCGGACGCAGTCGATCCGCCTGATGACGGGCGGCATCCAGGCGTCGTTCCACCACCCGATCCAGATCGCCGCGCACGCGGCGCAGGTCGACGTGATGAGCGGCGGCCGCCTGGACGTCGGGTTCGCGCGGGCGTTCCTGCCGTACGAGTTCGAGGCGTTCGGCGTCGACATGGACACCAGCCGCGAGCGGTTCCTGGCCACGATCGAGGCCGTCGTCCGGCTGTGGCACGAGCAGGACGTCACCGAGGACACGCCGTTCTTCTCCTACGAGAACGCCAATTCGCTCCCCGCCCCGGTGCAGCAGCCCGGCCCGCCGGTGTGGGTGGCCGCGCTGGCGACCCCGGCGAGCTTCGACTGGACCGGCCGCAAGGGGTTCAACCTGCTGATCAGCTCGACGCAGCTCAACGAGATGGCCCGCAAGCGCGAGTACGTCGAGCTGTACCGCAGTGCTTTCCTGGAACAGCACGGCGAATCGGGCCGCAAGCCGAAGTTCGCGGTGAGCATCCCGCTGCTGATCGCCGACAGCGACGAAGAGGCCCGCGACCTGGCCGTGCCGTACATGGTGAAGTCGTTCAACGCCTTCAAGGAAGCGATCCTGTCCTGGCACAACGTGGAATCGCCCGCCTATGAGGGGTACACGGCGATGGCGCGGCAGATGGCCAGCTTCGACCTGGAGACCGACGGGCTCGAGGCCAAGGCGGTCGTCGGCTCGCCGGACACCGTGCGCGGGCGCATCGAAGAGGTGCGGGACGTGCTCGGCCCGGACGTCATCCTGTGGAACCTGGACTTCGGCGGCCAGTCGGCCGAGACGATGACCCGCACGCTGAACCTGTTCGCGGACAAGGTGATGCCCGCGTTCGCGTGACTCCACCCGCTCCCAGGGTGAGAAGGCGAAAGGCCCGGTGACCGAGTCACCGGGCCTTTCGTCGTGCGCCGGGGGTCAGCCGCTGAAGCCGAGGCCGCCCTGCGCGGCGATCATCGTCAACCGGATGCCGCGCAGCGCCTTCTCCAGGCCCGGCGCCACCTCGCCCACGCGGTCGGTCAGCTCCTCGATGCGGTCCTTGTACTCGCCCTTGCTCTCCTTGCGCGTGACGACGCTCGGGACCGTGCCCGCCGCCGCCAGCGCCACCAGCGCCGCGTCGTCCGCGCCGATCTCGGCCGCCGGCGTGGAGCCGTGCAGGACCTCGACCGCGTGCGCCTGCAGGGCCTTCGCGACCGCCGGGTCGGTCAGCGTCACGTGCGTCTTCGGGACCACGCCGAGGACCTTCTTCTCCTCGACGGCCAGCAGCTTCCGCTCCGCCAGCTGCTCCTCGATCTGCTCGAGGGTTTCCTTGTAGTCGTGCCGGATCCACGACTTCCAGCTGCGCTTCTCGTTGCCGATCTGGGCCAGCAGCCGGTCGAGCACCGGGTCGCCGGTCGGGTCGGACTTCACCAGCACGGCGTCGCCGTCTTCGTCGGCGATGTTGCCGCGCAGCGCCAGCTCCGTGAGCACGCCGGCACGGGTCAGGAACGCCGTGCGCGTGCGGTCGTAGAGGTCTTCCTTCTCGACGTCGTAGGCGAGCAGGTAGGCGCGGTAGTGAACGGAGGTCGGCGTGTCGGTCATGTCGGTCACCCGTTTCTGTGGCTTGCGTACCACTCGATCTTGACGGATCGGATCCGGCGCGGAAAACGGCCAAAGGTTGACAGCCGGTGACGGAAGGTTGTCGGTTCACAACCTTAGTTGTTCCGGCAGGCGGAGTAGCCGGGCTTAGCAGTCTCCCCAGACGTCGGCCGATCGGGTGGACTCGCGCCCGAGCGGGCGGTTAAGAGAAAGGGACCACTCACCACTATCCGCAATGGACGGCTCATGACCGCTCGAAGTGCCAGGCGTGGGGTGCTGTTCCTCTCCCTCCTCGGCCTGCTCGCCCCCGTGGTGCCCGCCGGCGCCGCACCGCAGGCGGTTCCGGCCGTCTCCACCCTCCAGCAGATCGTGCCGGCCCCGGTGTCGGTGACGCCGGACCCGGCGGTCCGCTACCGGCTGGGGCCGGACGCGGTGGTGTTCACCTCCGGCGGCGCCGACGCCCGCCAGGTCGGCGACTACCTCGCGGGCCTGCTGCGCCCGGCGACCCGGTTCCGCCTGCCCGTGCTCACCACCCCGGCGCTCCCGCCGGCGCTGCCCGGGATCTCGCTGGTGCTCGGCGGCGCGGACCCCCGCGTCGGCGCCGAGGGCTACCAGCTCGACAGCACCGCCTCCGGCGTGACGATCCGGGCCGCCAAGCCCGCCGGTCTCTTCAACGGCGTGCAGACGCTGCGGCAGCTCCTGCCCGCCTCGCTCGACGGGCCGCTCACCGTGCCCGGCGGCCACATCCTCGACTACCCGCGCTACGCCTACCGCGGCGCCATGCTCGACGTCGCCCGGCACTTCCTGCCGGTGGCCGACGTCAAGAAGTACATCGACGACATCGCGCTGTACAAGGTCAACAACCTGCACCTGCACCTGACCGACGACCAGGGCTGGCGGATCCAGATCGCCGGCTGGCCGAACCTGACGGCGAAGGGCGCGAGCACCGGGTCCGGCGGCGGGGCCGGTGGTTTCTACACCCAGGCCCAGTACCGCGACATCGTCGCCTACGCGCAGAGCCGGCACGTCACGATCGTGCCGGAGATCGAGATGCCCTCGCACTTCGGCGCGGCGCTGTCCTCCTACGCCGAACTGAACTGCGACGGCGTCGCCGGCCCGATCTACACCGGACTCACCCCCGCGCCGCGCTCGGACCTGTGCGTGGACAAGCCCATCACGTACAAGTTCGTCAACGACGTGCTCACCCAGGTCGCGGCGCTGACGCCGGGCGGCTACCTCGACGTCGGCGGCGACGAGATCCAGGACCTCGACGACGCCCAGTACACGGCGTTCATGGCGAAGGTCGCGCCGATGGTGGCCAAGCTCGGCAAGAAGCTGCTGGGCTGGGCGGAGATGCTCACCGCGACCCCGCCGCAGGGCGCGACCGGCGAGTTCTGGATCTACGACGGCACCCAGAACGAAGTCGGCGAAGCCAGCCAGAAGGGCGCGAAGCTGATCATGGCGCCGTGCGTCTACACCTACCTGGACATGAAGTACGCCCCCGGCGTCCCGGCCGGCGACCTCGGTCTCGAGTGGGCGGGCGACATCAGCGTCCAGGCCGCGTACGGCTGGGACCCGACGGCGGTCGTGCCGGGCGCGCTGGCCTCGAACATCGACGGCGTCGAAGCTCCTTTGTGGACGGACACCGTGCGCAGCCTCGACGACGCCCGCTACCTGGCCTTCCCGCGGCTGCCCGCGATCGCCGAGATCGGCTGGTCCCCGCAGGCGAGCCACGACTGGACGTCCTTCGCGTCCCGGCTGGCCGCCCAGGGCCCGCGCTGGACGGCGGCGGGCGTGAAGTTCTACCCCGCACCGGAGATCCCGTGGCAGAAGAACTGAGGCCCACCATGACGAACAAGGACGGGCGGGTCTGGGAGGCCTACTGGACGGACCTCCCGGACCGCACGGGAGCGGCGTTCTGGGACTGCGAGCCCGCCGACGGCGCGGCCGCGCACGCCGAGCTGTTCAAGGCCCACTTCGACCCCGCGCTGCCGCTGGTCGACCTCGGCTGCGGCAACGGGACCCAGACGAAGTACCTGGCCGGGCTGTACGACCGGGTCGTCGGCGTCGACATCGCCGAAGCCGCGCTGAACCGGGCGCGGGCGGAGAACGGCGCGGACAACGTCTCGTACGAGCTGCTGGACGTGCTCGACGACTCGGCCGTGGCCGAGTTCCGGTCGCGGCACGGCGACGTGAACATCTACCTGTCGGGCGTGATCCACCAGCTGCCGGTCGACCGCCGGGTGGCGTGCGCCCGCAACCTGGCGGTGCTCGCCGGGGCGCGCGGGTGCGTGTTCAACCAGGAGCTGACCCCGGCGAGCTACACGTACATGCAACAGCTCATCGCCGACCCCGCCAACGACCTGCCGAAGCTGGAGCGCGTGTCGATCTACTTCGGCATCGGCCTCCAGCCGGCGGCGGGCGAGGCGGAGCTGGAGACGGTGTACGAGGTGGCGGGCTTCACCGTCGTGGACGGCGGCGAGCTGTTGCTGCGCACGACGGAGACGCTGGCCGACGGTTCGGTGCTGAACCTGCCGACCCACTACGTCGTCGCCCGCGCCTGAACACACGGAGAAGGGGCGGTCCCGGCGTCGGGACCGCCCCTTCTCGTTTCCCGGTCGGGGCGGGAAGTCAGTGCGCGGCGGCCAGCTTGGCGCGGTCGGTCTTGCCGTTCGCCGTGCGGGGGAGCTCCGCCGCCGTCACCACCTCGTCCACGATCATGTACTTCGGCAGGTGCGCCGCGCAGTGGGCCTTCATGCCCAGCAGCGTCACGCGCTCGCCGGGGCGCGGGACGACCACCGCGCGCAGCCGCGCGTCGATGCCCGTGCCCGCGACCACCACCGCCACCTCGGCGACCGCCGGGTGGCGGGCCAGCGCCGTCTCGATCTCGCCCAGCTCGACCCGGTGGCCGCGCAGCTTGACCATCGCGTCGCGGCGGCCCGCGTACTCCAGCTCGCCCGCCTCGTCGTACCGGCCGAGGTCGCCCGTGCGGTAGCCGCCCAGCTGCGGGGCCGCGCCCCAGTAGCCCAGCATCACCGTCGGGCCCTCGACGACGATCTCGCCGTCCGACAGCGTCAGCGTCGCCCCCGAACACGCCCGCCCGATCGGCAGGCCGCCCGTCCGCGCGAGGTCCGCCGCAGTCACCTCGTAGCTCGTGACGACGTTCGTCTCGGTCGGGCCGTACCAGTTGAACAGCCGGACCTCCGGCCACGCGCGGCGCAGCGTCTGCACCCCGGCGATCGGGAACGGCTCCCCGGCGAACACGCAGACCCGCAGGGCCGCCGGGGCGGCCCGGTCCAGCAGGCCGCCGTGGCGCATCATCAGCAGCAGCGCCGACGGCACCGAGTACCAGACGCTGATCCCGCGGCCGTGCAGGAAGTCCGCCAGCTCGACGGGCGAGTACGACAGGTCCGAGCCCGCCAGGTCCACCGACGCCCCGGCGAAGAACGCGCCGTAGAGGTCGAACACCGACAGGTCGAAGTTGAACGGCGCGTGGTTGGCCAGCCGGTCGCCCGCGTGCAGCCCGGTCTCCGCCGCGGCCCACCCGACGAACGCGAGCGCGTTGCGGTGGCTGATCAGGACGCCCTTCGGCGCGCCGGTCGAGCCGGACGTGTAGAGGATGTAGGCGGGCTCGTCCGGGCCGACGTGCTCCGGCGGCACGTCACCGTCGCTTGTGGACAGTGCCGCGACCGAGCCGAGCGGCGGCGGGTTCGGGCCCCAGTCGGCCGCCGTGTCGGTGACGACCAGCGCGGGCGTGCAGCTCTCGGCGATGAGCCGCACCCGCGAGACCGGGTTCGACGGCGCGACCGGCACGTAGACCGCGCCGAGCCGCAGCGCCGCCTGCATGAGCGCCACCACCTCGACGCTCTTCTCGGCCCAGATCAGCACCCGGTCGCCGTGGCGGACGCCGGCGGCGTACAGGCCGGCCGCTTGGCGGGCGGCCAGCTCGTCGAGCTCCCGGTACGTCACGGTCGTGTCGCCGCAGTGCACGGCCGGGGCGTCCGGCGTGCGCCCGGCGGCGGCGAGGACCAGCTGGTGCAGCAGTTCCACGGTGCTCACAGCCCCAGTTCCATCGCCACGAGCTGCCGCTGGACGTCGGACGCGCCGGAGAAGATCGTCCCGCCGATCGCGTCCCGCAGCGCGGCTTCGATCCCCTGCTCGCGCAGGTAGCCGCGGCTGCCGAACAGCTGGACGGCGTCGGTCGCGCTCGCCACCGTCCCCTCGGACACCGCGAGCTTCGACAGCGCCGCGAACAGCGTCGCGTCCTCGCCCCGGTCGAGTGCCCAGCACGCCCGGTACAGCAGCAGGCGGGCGCTTTCGGCCCGCAGCTTCATCTCCACGACCCGGTTGGACACCGACTGGAACTCCGCGAGCCGCTTGCCGAACTGGCGGCGGCCGCGCACGTGCTCGAGGCAGCGGTCGATCAGCCGGTCCTGCACCCCGAGGTACAGCGCGAACAGGCAGGCGCGTTCCCAGCCCATCGAGTGCTGGAAGATCGCCGAGCCCTGGCCGGGTTCGCCGAGGACGGCGTCCGCGGGCACGAAACAGTCGGTGAAGGTGATTTCGCAGGCCAGGCAGCCTTCCATGCCCAGCTTGCCGAACGGCTCGCCCCGGGTGATGCCCGGCGACCGGGCGTCGAGCGCGAACGCCGTGATGCCCCAGTGGCCGGCGGCCGGGTCGGTGACCGCGTAGGTGACCAGGACGTCGGCGACCGGACCGTTGCTGACGAAGTTCTTGACGCCGTTGAGCAGATAACCGCCGTCGACCGGGGTCGCCGTGGTCCGCAGCGCGCCGACGTCGGAGCCCGCTTCGGGCTCGGTCATCGCGTTGCCCGCGACGAGGTCCCCGGCGGCGAGGCCGGGCAACAGCCGCTCGCGCAAGGCTTCCGGGGCGAAGTCGGCGATCGGCATGGTGCAGGCGAACAGGTGCGCGGCCGCGCCGAAAACGAGTCCGGTGTCGGGGCAGCCCCGGCCGGCGGCCTCGAACACGTGCGCCGTCTCCAGGGCCGTCAGGCCGCCACCGCCGTGTCCGGTCGGCACGCTCGCGCCCAGGACACCGAACTTGCCCAGCAGCGCCCAGTTTTCGCGGCTGAACGCGTACTCGGCCGCGGCCGGGAAGGCCGCCCGGGTGTCGGCCACCGTCCGGTCGTAGCGCTGCCGCTGGTCCGCGGTCCAGCCGAAGTCCATCCGCCCACCTCCACGAGTGTCCGCGCCCGAGGCTAACGGCGGGATGTCTGGCGAAATCCCCGAATTCCCGGTGCGAGCATGGCCGGTGTGACCCGACACGTCGTGCTCTGCACCCTGCCCGGCTACGGGCACGTGACCCCGGTTCTGGACGTCCTCGGCGAGCTGGTCCGGCGCGGCCACCGGGTCACGGTGGCCACCGGCGGCGCGTTCGCCGGCCGGATCGCGGCGACCGGCGCCCGGCCGCTCGGGTACGACGAGCCGGCCGACGACCCGGGTTCCCATCGCCTCGCGGCCGCGCTGACCGGCGCGTCCAGCTGTCTCGAACCGCTGGCGCCGGTGCGGAAGCTCCTGGCGGACGACCCGCCCGACGTGCTCGCGTTCGACTCGACCATGTGGATCGCGGGCCGCGTGCTCGCCCACGACGTCCCGTGCCCGACGGTCCAGCTTTCGGCGTGTTTCGCGTCCAACGAGCACTACTCGCTGCCCGCGCACGTGGCGCGGCACCCGGCTCCGGAGTCCACAGAGGACTCCTACGACTTCCTCGCCGATCTGAACGCGCTGCTGGCCGCCGAAGCTCCCGGCCGGACCGCGGAGGAGTTCCTCGACGACGGCCGCGACCACAAGCTGGTCCTCATCCCCCGCGGCTTCCAGTACGCGGGCGAGACGTTCGACGAGCGGCACACGTTCACCGGCCCGTGCTTCGGCCCGCAGCGGGCGCTGACGGGCTGGGAGCCGCCGTCCAACGGCGATCCGGTGCTGCTGGTGTCGCTGGGCACGTCGGCGTTCAACGACCAGCCGGGCTTCTTCCGCCAGTGCGCCCGCGCGTTCGCTTCCCTGCCCTGGAACGTCGTGATGACGCTGGGCGGCGGCGTCGATCCGGACTCGCTGGGCGAGCTGCCGCCGAACGTCGAGGCGCGGCAATGGGTTCCGCACCCGGCGGTGCTGCGGCACGCGTCGGCGTTCGTGACGTCGGCGGGCATGGGCAGCGTGATGGAGGCGTTCTACTGCGGGACGCCGCTGGTGCTGGTGCCGATGCACGGCGAGCAGGAGGTCAACACCGAGCGGGTGGTGGAACTGGGCCTCGGCCGGCGGCTGCCCCGCGCGGAGCTGACCCCGGAGTCGATCCGCGACGCGGTGCTGGAAGTGGCGGCGGACGAAGGCATCGGCGCCCGCATGCGCGCGATGCGCGACCACACGCGCGAGAGCGGCGGTACGGCTGCCGCGGCCGACCGCATCCTCGCCCTCTGACCGCAAAACGGTCGTGAGTGAGAAACAGTGTTCTAACCCTGTTTCTCACTCACGACCGAGCCGCGGGAGACTGCCTGCTCAGCCGGAGTCGCGCTTGCCCATCAGGGAGAACGCCACCACCAGCGCGACCGCCACCCACGTCAGCAGCGTCCCGCCGCCGGTCAGCGGGCCGAGGTAGGTCGCCGAGTCCGTCTTGAGCTGGGCCGTGCTCAGCTGCTCCGCCGCCGACGCCGGGAAGTACGCCAGGATGTCGCGCTGCACCCACGCCGGCAGCAGCGCGCCCAGGATCGCCGGGGCGAAGATGAAGCCGATCGCCGTCGCGATCGCACCCGCCGCGCTGCGCATCATCACGCCGAACGACAGGGCCAGCAGCGCGAACGCCGCGAACTCCGCACCCCAGCCGAGCAGGCTACGCACTACGCCCGGGCCGCCGAGGCCCAGCGTCGGGATGTGCGGGTTGATGCCGAGGACCAGCTGCCCGACGAAGAACGCGGCGGAGGCGAACAGCGTGCCGAGGACGAACGCCAGCAGCCCGACGACCACGGCCTTCGCGACCAGGACCCGGCCGCGGTGCGGTGTGATCGACAGGGTCAGCCGCATCATGCCGGTCGAGTACTCCCCGGACACGGCCAGCACCCCGAGCACCGAGATGAGGATCAGGCCGAGGTTCATCCCGACCATGGCGGTGCCCGCCGAGTCGAAGTCCGCCGTCTGGCCGGCGGGCAGGTTCTGGTAGTCCTGCTCGGTCAGGAAGCTGAACAGCACGGAGAACCCGACGCTGACGACGGCCGCGAAGACGACGACGACCCACGTCGACCGGACCGACTTGAGCTTGGTCCACTCGGCGGCGAGTGTGTTGGTGATGCCCGGCGAAGTCTTCGCGGCGGGCAACGCGGTTGCGGTCGTCATGTCAGTCCGTCCCTTCCGACGCGAGCGCCCGCACCGTCTCGAGCACCTTCTCCTCCGCCGGCGCCGCGCCGTTGTGCGACCGGTACTGCACGCTGTCCTTGGTGAGGTCCATGAACGCGGCTTCGAGGCTGGCGCGGACCGGGGTGAGCTCGTGCAGCCCGAGCCGCCGCTCCAGCGCGAGGTCGCCGATCTCCGGCGCGTCCAGGCCGACGACGTTGAGCGAGCCGTCGTCCAGCTTCGTCACCTTGGCGCCCGCGCGTTCGAGGGCTTCGGCGAGCTCGGTGGCGCTCGGCGAGACCACGTGGACGTGGCTGCGCGCGCTGCGCTGGGTGAACTCGGTGATCGGCATGTCGGCGATCAGCTCGCCGCGGCCGATCACGATGACGTGCGCGGCGGTCTCCTCCATCTCGTTCATCAGGTGGCTGGACACGAAGACCGTCCGCCCCTCGGCGGCGAGGTCCTGCATCAGCGTCCGGATCCAGTAGATGCCCTCGGGGTCGAGGCCGTTGACCGGCTCGTCGAACAGCAGGGTCGGCGGGTCGCCGAGCAGCGCCGTCGCGATGCCGAGCCGCTGGTACATGCCGAGGGAGAAGTTGCCGACCTTCTTGCCGGCGACGTCGCTGAGGCCGACGGTGTCGAGCACCTCGTCGACGCGCTTGCGCGGGATGCCGCCGGCCTGCGCCACCCACTGCAGGTGCCGGTAGGCGGTGCGCGCGCCGTGGACGGCCTTGGCGTCGAGCAGCGCGCCGACCTCGCGCATCGGCGCGGGCAGGTCGCGGTAGGCCTTGCCGTTGACGGTGACCGAGCCGCCGCTGGGCGCGTCCAGGCCGAGGATCATCCGCATGGTGGTCGACTTGCCCGCGCCGTTGGGGCCGAGGAAACCGGTCACGACGCCGGGCTTGATGTCGAACGACAGCTTGTGGACGGCCGTCGTGTCCCCGTATCGTTTCGTCAGATCTCGTGCTGTGATCAAGCGCCTGCTCCGTATCCCATCCGGTGTGCCTTGGTCAAGTGAACCGGCTGCGACGGCCGTCGTGCTACGGCACAAGGTGGCTTGTCCCCGCAACCAAAGTTGCAACCCCCGTACCCGCGTGATCTTCCCAGCACCCGGGGCGACCGGCAACTCGGGGGAACGTCAACTTTCGATGGTCGGATGACGACTTTCGAGGACTCACAACGCAGTTCCCGCTGTGCTTGAATCGATCACAGGAAATCAGTCGTCGAAAGCCACCAAGGAGTTTCCCATGGCCAAAGAACAAGGCGGCCGCCCGTTCGTTTCCCTCGTCATGGGGCTGATCCTGGTCGCGGGCGGGATCGCGATCATCCTCAACGCCGGCGAGCACACGATCGGCGTGATCGGCGGCTGCGTGACCATTGTCGCGGGCTTGGCGTTCCTCGTCCGCAGCGCGGCGTCGCGCAAGACGACGGCCGCGGGGCGGCGCCGGTTCTTCATTTCCTGAAAGCACTTACGGACGGGCCCGGCGGCCGTCCTGGTGTCCCGTCGGGGGGTCACCAGGGCGGCCGCTTCGGCGTTTCAGCCTTCGTCGGTGCCGAGAGCCAGCCGCACCAGGTCGTCGACGTCCAGGTCGCTCAGGTCGTCGGCCTCGCCGATCTCCCCGGCGGCGTCCACTTCGGACTCGGGGAACAGCTCCCCGCCGAGGCACCCGGCCAGCGCGGCGGGCGTCGGGTAGTCGAAGACCAGCGTCGCCGGCAGGCGGACGCCCGTCGCCGCGGTCAGCCGGTTGCGCAGCTCCACCGCGGTCAGCGAATCGAAGCCCAGCTCCTTGAACACCCGGGCCGGGTCGACGACGCCGCCGTGGCCCAGCACCGCGGCCACCTGCGCGCACACCAGGTCCAGCAGTGCCTGCCGCCGATCCTCGGCGGACATCGCCGCCAAGCGCTCCCGCCAGCCGGGGACGCCCTCGGCCGCGCGGCGCCGGACCGTGGTCCGGACCAGCCCGCGCAGCTGCTCGGGGACGTCGGAACCCAGCGCGCGCGGGTCCACCAGCATCGGCACCAGCACCGCGTCGGGCGCGTCCAGTGCCGCGTCGAACAGCGCCAGGCCCTGGTCCGCGGGCAGCGGCGGCAGCCCCGACCGCGCCATCCGGCGCACGTCGGCGCCGGACAATCCGGCCGTCATGCCGCCGGACGGCAGCCACGGGCCCCAGGCCAGCGCCAGCGCGGGCAGTCCCGCCGAGCGCCGTCGCCGGGCCAGCCCGTCCAGGAAAGCGTTTGCGGCGGCGTAGTTGCCCTGCCCGGGCGCGCCGAGCACCCCCGCCGCGGAAGAGAACAGGACGAACGCGGACAGGTCGAGGTCCCGCGTCAGCTCGTCCAGGTGGGCCGCGGCCAGCGCCTTCGGCCGCAGGACGGTGTCCAGCCGGTCCGGGGAAAGCGCTTCGACGAGCCCGTCGTCGAGCACCCCCGCCGCGTGCACCACGGCGGTCAGCCGCACCCCGGCCAGGAGTTTCGCCAGCGCTTCGCGGTCCGCCGCGTCGCACGCGACGACGGAAGTCTCCGCTCCCAGCTCGGCCAGCTCGGCCCGCAGCTCGTCGACGCCCTCGGCCGCCGGGCCGCGACGGCTCGTCAGCAGCAGGTGCCGGACGCCGGACTCGGCGAGGTGCCGGGCCAGCAGCCGCCCGAGGCCGCCGGTACCGCCGGTGATCAGCACGGTGCCGTCCGGGTCGAGCGGCGCGGGCACGGTCAGCACGACCTTGCCGACGTGCTTGGCCTGGCTCACGTGCCGGAACGCGGCGGGCGCGCGCCGGACGTCCCACGCGGTGACCGGCACCGGCGTCAGCACGCCCTCTTCGAACCACCCCAGCAGCCGGTCGAACAGCTCGCGGATCCGGTCGTACCCCGCCTCGACCAGGTCGAACGCCTGGTACCGGACCCCGGGGTGCTCGTGCGCGACCTTCGCCGGGTCACGCACGTCGGTCTTGCCCATCTCCAGGAACCGGCCGCCGCGCGGCAGCAGCCGCAGCGACGCGTCCACGAAGTCGCCGGCGAGCGAGTCGAGCACGACGTCGACGCCGCGCCCGCCCGTCGCCGCGCGGAACTCGGTCTCGAAGTCCAGGGTGCGCGAGGACGCGATGTGGTCGTCCGCCAGGCCGCACGCCCGCAGCGTGTCCTGCTTGCCGGCGCTCGCCGTGCCGTAGACGTCCACGCCGAGCAGCCGCGCGAGCTGCACGGCGGCCATCCCGACGCCGCCCGCCGCCGCGTGCACCAGGACGCTCTCGCCGGGCCGCAGGTCGCCGAGGTCGGTCAGGGCGTAGAGCGCGGTCAGGAACACCACCGGCACCGACGCGCCCTGCGCGAACGACAGCCCGGCGGGCAGCCGGCAGACCATGCGCTCGTCGACCTCGGCCACCGGCCCGAACGCACCCCCGAACAGGCCCATCACCCGGTCGCCGGGCGCGAAGCGGGTCACGTCGGCGCCGACCGCCGTGACGACCCCGGCGGCCTCCAGCCCCGGCGAGGTGGCCGGGCCCGGGTACATGCCGAGGGTGTTGAGGACGTCCCGGAAGTTCACGCCGGCCGCGCGCACGGCGATCCGCACCGCGCCCGGCGCCACCGGTCCGGCGAACTCGGGACAGGGCACGACGGTCAGCCCGTCGAGGGTGCCGCGCTCGGCGATGTCGAGCCGCCACGGTCCGGCGGGAACGGTGAGGGCGTCGGTTTCCTTGGCCAGCCGCGCCACCCGGGCCGTGCCGGCGCGGAGGGCGACCTGGTTCTCCCCGGTCGCCAGGGCAGCCGCGGGATCGGCCGAGCCGTCGGAGTCCACCAGCACGAACCGGCCGGGGTGCTCGGACTGCGCCGAGCGCACCAGGCCCCAGACGGCGGCGAGCGCGGGATCGGCCGGGCCGTCGCCGTCTTCGGCGACGACCGCGCCCGAGGTCAGCAAGGCCAGCTTAGCGGCGGCGAAGCGGTCCTCGGCGAGCCAGGCTTGGACGAGGGCCAGCGCGTCGTGAGTCGCCTCCCGCACCGGCCGCGTCGCGAAGGGCACGACGACGACGTCCGGCACATCGCTGAGTCCGGCGATCGATTCGGCGACTGTCCACGATGGATCGTCGAGGTCACCGTCATGCGGGGGCCAGGTGAGCCGGTACAGCGCGTCGGGCCGAGCCGCCGCCTGGTCAGGTTGGAATTCCCGCAGCGTCAAGGAGTCCACTGTGGCCACCGCCCGGCCGGCGGAGTCGGCGACGGCGATCGCGAGGGACTCGGCCCCGGTCTTGGTCAGCCGCACGCGCAGGCCGCGTGCCCCTTCGGCGTGCAGCGACACCCCGCGCCAGGAGAACGGCAGCCTGCCGTGCGGCGCGGGCGCGAACGGCAGGAACGCCGCCGCGTGCAGGACCGCGTCGAGCAGCGCCGGGTGCAGCCCGAACGCCGACGCGTCCGCGTCCCCGGGCAGTTCGACCTCGGCGTAGACGTCCTCACCTTGCCGCCAGGCCCGTCGCAGCCCCCGGAAGACCGGCCCGTAGGTGAACCCGCTGTCCGCGAGCCGGTCGTAGAGCCCGTCGGTCTCGAGGAGTTCCGCGCCCGGCGGCGGCCACGTCGTGAGGTCTTCGCCCGGTGCCGGGACCACTGGAGTCAGAACACCGCTCGCGTGCAGCGTCCACGGGCTGTCCGGCGCCGCGTCCTCGGGTCGTGAGTGGACGGTCAGCGAGCACACCCCGGACTCGTCCGGCGGGCCGGTCAGGACCTGGAGCCGGACGCCGCCGGACGCGGGCAGCACCAGCGGCGCCCCGAGGGTCAGCTCCTCGACCTGGGGGCAGCCGGCGCGGTCGCCCGCGTCGACGGCGAGGTCGACGAACGCCGTCCCGGGGAAGAGCACCGAACCGCCGATGCCGTGGTCGGCGAGCCAGGGGTGGGTGCGCAGCGAAAGCCGGCCGGTGTCGAGGACGCCCGCGGACCCGGCCAGGTCGGCGGTCGCGCCGAGGAACGGGTGCGGGCTGGCGGCCAGCCCGGCGGTCGCGACGTCACCGGCCCGGCCCCCGGCGGTGGGCCAGAACCGGCGGCGCCGGAAGGGGTAGGTGGGCAGGTCGGCGTGGGCGCCGGGGTGCAGTGCGGTCCAGTCCGGGGAGAAGCCGTGCACGTGGGCCTCGGCGACCGCGGTCAGCAGGGTCTCGACGTCCGGCCGGTTCCGCCGCTGGGTCGCGGTGACGAACACCTCGTCCTCGACGCAGTCGCCGACCATCGCCGAGAGCACGGCGTCCGGCCCCACCTCGACGAACCGGGTGACCCCCCGCGACGCGAGCCAGGCGACGCCGTCGGCGAACCGGACCGTGTCCCGCACGTGCCGGACCCAGTGCTCGGGATCGGTGGCGTCCGAGACCATTCCGATCTGCGGGTCCTGATAGGACAGTCCACGGGCGACCTCGCGGAACCGCACGAGCATCGGGTCCATCAGCGGGGAGTGGAACGCGTGGCTGGTGCGCAGCCGCTTGGTCTCCCGGCCCAGCCGGGTGAAGTGCGCGGCGATGCCGAGGACGTCCTCCTCCACCCCGGACACGACGACCGACGCGGGCCCGTTGACGGCGGCGATGTCCGCCGACGCCGTGAGCAGCGGCCGGACCTCGTCCTCGGTCGCCCGCACCGCCACCATCGCGCCGGTCGCGGGGAGTTCCTGCATCAGGCGGCCGCGCGCGGCGACCAGCGTGCAGGCGTCGTCCAGGTTCAGCACGCCCGCCACGTGGGCGGCCGCGAGTTCGCCGATCGAGTGGCCCATGACGAAGTCCGGGGTCAGCCCCCACGACTCCAGCAGGCGGAACAGCGCGACCTCGACCGCGAACAGCGCGGGCTGGGTGAACCGCGTCTGGTCGAGCCGCTCGCCGCCCTCGGCGATCACCTCGGGCAAGGGGAGGTCGAACCGCGCGCAGGCCGCGTCGAAGGCCTCGGCGAACACCGGGAACTCCGCGCGCAGCGCGAGTCCCATACCAGCGCGCTGGGCACCCTGGCCGGTGAACAGGAACGCCGAGCGGCCTTCGCCGGAGACACGGCCGCGGACGACACCCGCGCCGCCCTCGGCCAGCAGCCGGAGGTTCCGCACGGCGGTGTCCCGGTCCGGTGCCGCCACGACGGCCCGGTGGTCGAACGCCGTGCGGGCGGCGAGTGCGGCGCCGATGCCGCCGGTTCCCCGTTCCGCCAGCGGCAGCAGTGCGGCGGCCTGCGCGGACAACGCTTCTTCGGTGTGACCGGACAGCGGCCACAGGTCCACCGTCGATTTGGCTACACTGGACTCGCTCGTCGACGGCGCCTCTTCCAGCACGGCGTGCGCGTTGGTGCCGCTGAAGCCGAACGCGGACACCGCGGCCCGGCGCGGGCGCCCGGCCGCGGGCCAGGCGACCGGTTCGGTCAGCAGCCGCACCTGCCCGGCAGTCCAGTCGACGCGGTCCGAAGGGACGTCGGCGTGCAACGTGCGGGGCAGCACCTCGTGGTTCAGTGCCAGGACCGTCTTGATCACGCCGGCGACACCGGCGGCGGCCTGGGTGTGGCCGAGGTTCGACTTGATCGCGCCGAGCCACAGGGGACGGTCGCGGTCCTGCCCGTAGGTGGCCAGCAGCGCCTGGGCTTCGATCGGGTCACCGAGCCGGGTGCCGGTGCCGTGGGCTTCCACAGCGTCCACTTCGGACGGTTCGAGCCCGGCGTCGGCGAGCGCGGCGCGGATGACCCGCTGCTGCGAGGGGCCGTTCGGGGCGGTGAGGCCGTTGCTCGCCCCGTCCTGGTTCACGGCCGAGCCGCGCAGCACGGCCAGGACCCGGCGGCCGTGGCGCCGGGCGTCGGAAAGCCGTTCCAGCACCAGGATTCCGGCGCCTTCGGACCAGCCGGTGCCGTCGGCGGCGGCGGAGAAGGCCTTGCAGCGGCCGTCCTCGGCCAGCCCGCGCTGCCTGCTGAACTCGACGAACCCGGCGGGCGTGGCCATCACGGTGACCCCGCCCGCCAGTGCCAGCGAGCATTCGCCGGCCCGCAGCGACTGCGCGGCGAGGTGCAGGGCGACCAGCGACGACGAGCAGGCCGTGTCGACGGTGACCGCCGGGCCTTCGAGCCCGAAGGTGTAGGACACGCGGCCGGACAGGACGCTCGCCGCGTTGCCGGTGCCGAGGTGCCCGGCGACGTCGTCGGCCGAGTCGCGCAGCAGGGTCGAGTAGTCCTGGCCGTTCGTCCCGGCGAAGACGCCGGTCCGGCTGCCGCGCAGGGCCGCCGGGTCGATCCCGGCGCGTTCGAAGGCCTCCCAGGCGGTCTCGAGCAGCAGGCGTTGCTGCGGGTCCATGGCGACGGCCTCGCGCGGTGACACCTCGAAGAACTCCGGGTCGAACCCGGCGGCGTCGGCGAGGAAGCCGCCTTCGCGGGTGTAGCAGGTGCCGGGGTGGTCGGGGTCCGGGTGGTAAAGGCGGTCGAGGTCCCAGCCGCGGTCGCCGGGGAAGGGCGAGATGACGTCGCGGCCGGCTTCGAGGAGGTCCCAGAGCTGCTCGGGCGTGCTGACGCCGCCGGGGAAGCGGCAGCTCATCGCCACGATCGCGATCGGCTCGCCGGTGCTCGGGCCGGTGGTCTCGACGAGCTTCGGGCCGGACGCGCCGAGCAGGTGGCCGGCGAGCGCGCGCGGAGTCGGGTGGTCGAAGACGAGGGTCGAGGGCAGGGTGAGGCCGGTTTCGCGGCTGAGGGCGTTGCGCAGCTCGACGGCGGTCAGCGAGTCGAACCCGAGATCGGCGAAGGGCCGGTCGGCGCGGACAGTGGCGGTGGAGGCGTGGCCGAGCACCGCGGCGACCTGGGTGCGGACGAGGTCGAGGGCGGCGGCGGGACGGTCGGCTTCGGGGAGGCCGGCGAGCAGGCCGGGGAAGAGCGCTTGCGCGCCGGAGCCCCCGCCGAGCAGGCCCGGCGAGCCGGAGCGTGCGGCGGCACCGCCCGCGAGCAGCCCCGGCGAACCAGCGCCCGCGGCGAGCCCCGCCAGCAGCGGCCGGGTGGTGTCCAGAACCTCGAGGTCGAAGTCGATCGGCACCGCCAGCGCGTCGGGGGTCGCCAGCGCGCGGTCGAACAGCGCCAGCGCGTCGCGCGCAGCCAGCGGCCGGACGCCGCCCTGGCGCATGCGGGCCACCTCCGCGTCGGTGAGCTGCCCGGTCATGCCGCCTTCGGGCGCCCACGGCCCCCACGCCAGCGACACCGCGGGCAGCCCCAGCTCCCGCCGGTGGACGGCGAGGGCGTCGAGGAACGCGTTGGCCGCCGCGTAGTTGCCCTGCCCGGCGCCACCGAGGACACCCGCGGCCGAGGAGAACAGGACGAACGCGGACAGGTCTTCGGTGAGCTCGTGCAGGTTCCAGGCCGCGTCGACCTTGGCCCGCAGCACCGCGGCCAGCCGCTCCGGCGTGAGCGAGGAGACGACGCCGTCGTCCAGCACCCCGGCCGCGTGCACGACCGCGCCGAGCGGGCCGACCTCGCCCAGCAGCGCGGCCAGGGCGTCCCGGTCGGTGACATCGCAGGAGGCGAGCACGACTTCGGCGCCCTCTCCCTCCAGTTCGGCTTGGAGTTCCCGCGCGCCCGGCACATCCGGTCCACGCCGGCTGACGAGGACCAGCCGTCGCACGTCGTGTGCCCGGACCAGATGCCGGGCCAGTTCACTTCCCAGCGACCCGGCTCCGCCGGTGACGAGCACCGTCCCGGCCAGCCGCCCTGAACCGTCCGAAGTGGACTCGACGAGCCGCGGCGCGAAGACCTCGCCGCCCGCATAGGTGACTTCCGGCTCGTCCGTGACGAACGCACCGGGCAGCTCGCCGTCGACGTCCGCCAGCACGAACCGGCCGGGGTGCTCGGCCTGCGCGGACCGGACCAGGCCCCGCACCGCGGCGCCCGCCAGGCCGCGGGTGACGAAGACCAGCTTCGAGTGCGCGTACCGATCGTCGGCCAGCCAGGTCTGCACCAGCTCCAAGGCCTCCCGGGCCAGCCCGTGCGCGGCAGCCACGGGGTCTCCCTCGGCCTCGCACCGGAAGTAGACGACCGGCGGGACGTCGGCGCCCAGCTCGCGCCAGTCGACCGCTTCGACGGCCTCGGCCGGGACGGCGACCTGCGAGACGCGGTACAGCGCACCGGCCGGCTTGACCGCCCGCTGCCCGTCCAGCCAATAGCGCTCCCGCTGGAACGCGTACGTCGGCAGGTCCACCACCCGCGCCCCGCGGCCGGCGAAGACGGCCGGCCAGTCCGGGCCGAACCCGGCCACGTGCAGCCGGCCGACGGCTTCGGTGAAGGTGCGCACCTCGTCGCGGTCGCGGCGCAGCATCGGAACCACGAGGGCGTCCGGCACGCAGTCGCCGGCCATCGCGGCGGCCGCGCCGCCGGGGCCGGGCGTCACGAACCGCGTCACGCGGTTCGCCGCGAGCCAGCGCATCCCGTCGTGGAACCGGACGGTGGCGCGGATGTGCCCGGTCCAGTACTCCGCCGAGGCGACATCGGCGGGTTCGCCGGACACATTGGACACGACCGGAATCGTGGGCGCCGCATAGGAGATCGTCGCCGCGACCGCCCGGAACTCCGCCAGGATCGCGTCCATGTGCGGTGAGTGGAACGCGTGGCTGACGCGCAGCCGCTTCGAACCGGCGAACCGAGCGGCGATCTCCTCGACGGCGTCGACGTCTCCGGAGACGACCACCGCTTCCGGCCCGTTGACCGCCGCGATGGCCACGCCGTCGCGCAGCAGCGGCCGTACCTCGTCCTCGGTGGCCCGCACCGACGCCATCGCCCCGGCCGCGGCGACCGACTGCATGAGCCGCGCCCGCGCGGCGACCAGCCGGCACGCGTCCGGCAGGGCGAACACCCCGGCGACGTGCGCGGCGGCCAGCTCGCCGATCGAGTGACCCATGACGAAGTCAGGGGTCAGCCCCCACGACTCCAGGAGCCGGTACAGCGCGACCTCGACGGCGAACAGCGCGGGCTGCGTCACCTCGGTGCGGTCCAGGTCACCGCCGCCGAAGACCAGCTCGCGCAGTCCGGGGAAGCCCGCGCAGACCTCGTCGAAGGCTTGCGCGAAAACGGGAAACGCCGCATACAGCTCGCGTCCCATGCCCGGCTGCTGCGCGCCCTGGCCCGGGAACACGTAAGCCGTCTTGCCCGGGACGGTTTCGCCGATCGCCGGGTCGGCCAGTGCGTCCCGCAGTTCCTCCGCCGTCGAAGCGACGACGACCGCGCGGTGCTCGAACGCCGTCCGCGTGGTGGCCAGCGAGTACCCGACGTCGACCGGCCGCAGACCGTCCACTCGCGACAGCAGCCGCGCGGCCTGTGCGCGCACCGCTTCGGGGCTCTTGCCCGAGAGCACCACCGGGACCAGTCCCGCGTCGCCGGGCTCGCCGGGCTCGGAGTCGAGCGCGGGCGCCTGCTCGATGATCGTGTGCGCGTTGGTCCCGCTCACGCCGAACGACGAGACCCCGGCGCGGCGCGGGCGCTCCCCCGCCGGCCACGCGACGGCTTCCTGCAGCAACCGGACGTCCCCGGCGTCCCAGTCCACTTTGGACGTCGGTGTCTCCGCGTGCAGTGTCCGCGGCAAGACCTCGTTGCGCAGCGCCATGACCATCTTGATGACCCCACCGACACCGGCGGCGGCCTGTGTGTGGCCGATGTTCGACTTGGCCGAGCCGAGCCACAGCGGGGCCCCGCCCGCGCGTTCGCGGCCGTAGGTCGCCAGCAGCGCCTGCACCTCGATCGGGTCGCCCAGCGTGGTCCCGGTGCCGTGCCCCTCGACGACGTCGACGTCCGCGGCGGACAGCCCGGCGTCGGCGAGCGCGGCGCGGATGACCCGCTGCTGCGACGGCCCGTTCGGCGCGGTCAGCCCGCTGCTCGCACCGTCGGAGTTGACGGCCGAGCCGCGCACCACCGCGAGCACCGGGTGGCCGTGGCGCCGCGCGTCGGAAAGCCGTTCCAGCAACAGGAAGCCGGCCCCCTCGCCCCAGCCCGTGCCGTCGGCGGCATCGGCGTAGGAGCGGCACCGGCCGTCCGGCGAAAGGCCGCGCTGCCTGCTGAACCCGATGAACGTCACCGGCGTCGACATCACCGCGACGCCGCCGGCCAGCGCCAGCGAGCAGTCGCCGCGCCGCAGCGCCTGCGCGGCCCAGTGCAGGGCGACCAGCGACGACGAGCACGCCGTGTCGACGGTGACCGCCGGGCCTTCCAGACCGAAGGTGTAGGCCACCCGGCCGGACGCGATGCTGGCCGCGCTTCCATTGCCCACATAGCCTTCGAGGCTCGCCGGCAGGTCGGTCAGCCGCGTCGCGTAGTCGTTGTACATCACCCCGGCGAAGACACCGGTGCTGCTGCCGCGCAGCGACGCCGGGTCGATCCCGCCGCGCTCGAACGCCTCCCACGCCGTTTCGAGCAGGAGCCGCTGCTGCGGGTCGATCGTCTGCGCCTCCCGCGGCGAGATGCCGAAGAACTCCGGATCGAACTGATCCGCGTCGTGCAGGAACCCGCCCTGGCGGGTGTAGCACGTCCCGGCGCGGTCGGGGTCCGGGTCGTAGAGCGCGTCGAGGTCCCAGCCGCGGTTTACGGGGAACCCCGAGATGGCGTCGCGGCCCGAAGCCACCAGCTCCCAGAGATCCTCCGGCGACCGGACACCCCCGGGGTAGCGGCAGCTCATCGCCACGATCGCGATCGGCTCGTGTTCGCGGTCCTCCGCGTCGCGCAGCCGCTCGCGCGTCCGGTACAGGTCCGCGGTGACCTTCTTCAGGTACCCGCGCAGCTTGTCGTCGTCGCTCATGCCTTTTCCCCATCGCCTGCCCGCACCGCGCGCTCGAGCACGTCCGCCGCCCGTTTCGCGCCGCCGGCCGCCCGGATCGCGGCCCGCATCCGCGCGACCTCCTTGGCCACAGCCGCGTCGGCGGCGACCGCCAGCACGGCGTCGCGGACGTCGTCGCCGGTCACGTCGTCGAGCAGCGCGCGGCCCAGGCCCAGCCGCTCGACCTGCGCCGCCGTCACCCGCGCCTCCGGGCGCTGCGGCACGGCGACCACCGGGACGCCGTGGCCGAACGCGTCCATCAGCGAGCCCGTTCCGGCCTGGCACACGACGACGTCGGTGTGTGGGAGGACCGCGCGGTGGTCGAGCCACGGGTGCAGCTCGACGTTGTCCGGCATGGCCGCGGCGACGTCGTCGCCGACGTGGCCCGCAGTCGTCATCACGACCCGCCAGCCGGTGCCCGCGAAGGCCTGCCCGCAGGCGGTGAAGAACCCGGGGTTGCTGTTGGACGACGTGCCCAGGGACACGAGCACGACCGGCACGTCCCCGCCCGGCGGGGCCCAGCCGTCGGCGGCCGCGCCGTCGCCGCCGGTCGGGCCGACGAACACGAACTCGTCGCCGAAGCACTCGGCACGCGGCTGGAAGGCGCGCGGCACGAACACGAGGTTCGCCACGACTTCCCCGCCGCCGGGCGGGAAGTCCGGCGGGGTGCCGAGGCCGAACTCCGCCAGCAGCGCGGTGATGCGTTCGCCGCACGCCGCCAGCACCGGGTGCCCGGGGTCGAGCGGCGGCCCGGCCAGCTCGACCTCGCTGCCGTTGAGCGGGACCTCGTCGTTGCCGCCGAACCCGGCGAACAGCCGGACGACCCCGCAGCCGGCGCGCCGCGCGACGAGCCCGCCGACGTCGGTGCTCAGCACGTCCTGGACCACGAGGTCCACCGGACGGTCCGCGAACGCCGGCCACGCGGTGGCGAGCGGGGCGTAGGCCTCGTCGAGGTAGTGCGCGAGCACCGCGGCGAGGTCGTCGGCGGTGTGCACGTCGGGCATCGACTCCGGGAACGCCGACGGGTAGGTCAGCACGCGCGCGCCGGTTTCGGCGACCACGCCGGCGAACCGTTCGGCGACCACGTAGGACACCTCGTGCCCGCGCGCGAGCAGCTCGCGCACGACCGGCAGCGTCGGCCGGAGGTGACCGAAGCCCGGAAAGGAGAAGAAGGCGACATGCCCGCGGGAGACGTCCACGGCGGTCACCCTAGGTCGGCGCGCGGCCCGCCCCCGGCGTCTGCACACGCAATCCAATGAATCGCCTAGTGTCCCGGCGCCAGGCGCCCGAAGACCAGCATTCCTCCTAGATTTCCCCGGCTACAACTAGGACATCCCGTCCGCCGGCCACGCGAGGTGAAATCCATGGAGCGCCACACCGGAACCGGCCTGCTCCGCAAACCGGACGTGACGTTGCCCCACCGGCTGGCCAGGTCGGCGGCCGCCACCGACGGCGTCGCGACCCCGAACGCGCTCGTGGCCGGCTGGATCGCCGACCGCAACCGGGCCCACCGCCACGAAGTCCGGCGCATCGAGTTCGGCGAGCTGCGCCAGTGGGGTTTCGAAGCGGGCAGCGGGAACCTGCGGCACGAGAGCGGCCGCTTCTTCGGCGTCGAAGGCCTGGAGGTCGACACCGACCACGGGCCCGTCACGCACTGGTCGCAGCCGATCATCAACCAGCCGGAGATCGGCATCCTCGGCATTCTCGTCAAGGAGATCGACGGCGTCCTGCACTGCCTGATGCAGGCGAAGTCCGAACCGGGCAACGTCAACGGCGTCCAGATCTCGCCGACGGTCCAGGCGACCAAGAGCAACTACACCCGCGTGCACGGCGGGCGGCCGGTCCCCTACCTGGATCACTTCCGCGATCCCGACCCGGAGACCGTGCTCGCCGACGTCCTGCAGTCGGAGCAGGGTTCGTGGTTCTACCGCAAGCGCAACCGGAACATGATCGTCGAAGCCGCCGAGTTCGAAGCCGGCGACGAGCTGCCCGACGACTTCCGCTGGCTCACCCTCGGCCAGCTGCACGAGCTGCTCAAGCAGGACAACCTCGTCAACATGGACGCCCGCACGGTGCTGTCGTGCATGCCGGCCGGGCTCGAAGGCCGCGAATCCGACGCCGTGAGCGAACTCGCCGCGGCGGTGGCGCGCTCGTCGGCCCAGCACACCGGCAGCCTGCACACGCGCACCGAGGTGCTCAGCTGGATCACCTCACGCCAGGCCCAGCACGTCGTGCGCACCAGCTCGCTGCCCCTGGGCGAGGTCGCGAACTGGGTCCGGACCCCGGCCGAGATCTCCCACGAGCTCGGCCTGTACTTCAGCATCATCGCCGTCGACATCACCACCAACGGCCGCGAGGTCGCGCGGTGGACGCAGCCGCTGGTCCGCCCGCACGGCGCGGGCGTGGTGGCGCTGCTGGTCAAGCGCGTCGACGGAGTGCTGCACGCGCTGCTCAACGCCCGCGTCGAGCCCGGCTACCTCGACGTCGTCGAGCTGGCGCCGACCGTGCAGTGCACCCCGGACAACTACGTGCTGACCCCGCCCGCGCACCGCCCGCCGTTCCTCGACACCGTGCTGGGCAGACGCGACGACCAAGTGCTCTTCGCCGCCCAGCTGTCGGAGGAGGGCGGCCGGTTCCACCACGCCTACAGCGACTACCAGATCATCGAGGTGCCGGCGGACTTCCCGGACGCCGGGCTGGCCGACTTCCGGTGGCTCACCCTCAACCAGCTCAACGAGCTGCTGCGGCACAGCCACTACGTCAACGTGCAGGCCCGCAGCCTGATCGCGTGCCTGCGGGGCCTGCGGTGAACCGGCCGCTGCGCCTGGGGGCGCTGGGCTGCTCGTCGATCGCCGCGCGGCGCACGCTGCCCGCGCTGGCCGCCGTCACCGAGCTGGAGCTGACCGAGGTCGCGGCCCGTTCGCCGGAGAAGGCCGCGGAGTTCGCCCGCCGCTTCGGCGTCACCGCGTCGACCTACGACGAGCTGCTGGACAGCCCGGACGTCGACGCCGTCTACATCTCGCTGCCGACCGCGCTGCACCACGAGTGGACGCGCAGGGCGTTGCTGGCCGGGAAGCACGTGCTGTGCGAGAAGCCGCTCACGCTGACCCTCGACCAGGCCGAGGACCTCGCCGAGCTGGCGGAGAAGCAGGAACTGGTGCTGCGCGAGAACTTCACGTTCCTGCACCACCCGCAGCACGCGAAGGTGCGGGAGCTGCTCGACGGCGGCCGGCTGGGCGAGCTCCGGACGTTCACCGCGTCGTTCGGCATCCCGCCGCTGCCCGCCGACGACATCCGGTACCAGCCCTCGCTCGGCGGCGGTGCCCTGCTCGACGTCGGCGTGTACCCCCTGCGCGCCGCGCTTTTCCTGCTGGGCCCCGAACTCCGGGTCACCGGGGCCACGCTGAAGTTCGACGAAACCGGCGTGGACGTCGCCGGGCACGCGCTGCTCACCTCGGCGAGCGGGGTCACCGCGTCCCTCGACTTCGGGTTCCAGCACAGCTACCGCTCGCGCTACGAGCTGTGGGGCAGCGCCGCCGCGCTGTCGCTCGACCGCGCCTTCACCCCGCCCCCGGGGCGGCAACCCGTGCTGCGCATCGAAGAACAGGATCACGTCGAAGAGCTCTGGCTGCCCCCGGCGCACCAGTTCGAGCTGTCGCTGCGCTCGTTCGCCGTCGCCGCGCTGGCCGGGCGCGACGACTCCGAAGCCTCCTGGCTCGTCTCGTCGGTGGCCACCGCGCGGCTCGCCCGCGAAGTGTTCACCCACGCCGCGGCGGTGATCGGCTGATGGAGATCATCGGGAACGGCTTCATCGCCCACCACACCCGGCAGTACTTCGGCGACCGGCACCCGGACGTCACGCTCATCGCGGCGGGCGTCTCGACCGTGCTCGTCAACGACGTGTCGGCGTTCCAGCGCGAGTCCACTTTGGTCTACGACGTGATCCACCGCTGCCGGGCGGCCGGCCGCACGGTGATCTTCCTGTCCACGGCGTCGACCGGGATGTACGGCGCCGACCAGTCGGTCGGCAGCGAGGGCGGCGCGGTCTTCCCGCTCACCCCGTACGGGCGGCACAAGCTGTGCCTCGAACACGTCTGCGCGCTCTCGGGCGCGCGGTGGCTCGTGCTGCGGCTGTCGCACATCGTCGGGCCCGGGCAGTCACCGCACCAGCTGCTGCCGTCGCTGACCCGGCAGCTGCTGTCGGGCTCGGTCACCCTGCACTCCGGGGTCTCGCGCGACCTGCTCGACGTCGGCGACATGATGCGGATGATCGACTCGCTGCTCACCCAGGGCGTCCGCGACGAGGTCGTCAACGTGGCGTCCGGGCGGCCGGAGGCCATCGAGGACATCGTCGACGGGCTCGAGGAGCGCCTCGGCACCCGCGCCGAGCGCAAGCTGGTCGACATGCCGGCCAAGCGCGGCGAGGTGCGGATCGACAAGCTGCGGGGCCTGGTCACCGGCTTCGACGACTTCGGCATCGGCCCCGGCTACCTGAAGTCGCTGCTGGACCGCAACATCGACGAGCTGGCCGACAACGCCCGCCGGCACCTGAAGGCCGCGGCGACCGTCGGCTGATCGTCCACTGTGGATCTTGGGCGTGCGTGAGCGGCACGACGTCCGGCACACCGTACTGGGGGCTGGGTGCGCCGGACGTCGTACCTCGCAGGCGGGAGGGGGGAGTGCTCCCGCCGGGCTTTCGGCCGCTCGCGGCGGCGCCGCGGGTGACGGTAATGAGCTTCCCGGTCCGGGACGTGGTGCGGCTAGCGGAAAAGGTCGCTGACGCGGACAACCTAAGTTGATCGACCGGGAGGCAGCCGGCCTCTAATGGAGTAGCCGCGGCCGGGTGTACTACCGGGCAGGCTCTCCGGCCGCCCGTACCCGACCGCGGCGAATGGTCTTGACCATTGCGGCGAAGCGTCCTTAGCGTTCGGCCGTCCCCACCGTCGCGGACGCGTGCCGCCGCCACGCACGTGCCGCACTCCCTCCAGGAGGCGCCATGCTGTCCAGGCGTACCTTCGTCACCGCCGGCCTGACCGCCGTGGCCGGCGCGTCGCTGTGGTCCACCGCCACCGCGCCGCAAGCGCGGGCGGCGGCGTCCCTGCCGGTGACGCTCAAGAACAATTCGGGCTCCGGGACCGTCTACGCCTACATCAGCGGCGCCGACACCTCGGGCTGGCCCGGGTTCGTCACGGCGAGCGGCCAGTTCCAGCGCCTGCCCAACCCCTCCTCGCCGGTCACCCCGATCCCCGACTACGCCATCCCGCTGAGCGGCTCGGGCGCCCAGGTCACGGTGACGCTGCGCGACTACATCATCGGCGGCCGCGTGTGGTTCTCGACCGACCAGAAGATCCAGTTCTTCGTCAACCCGGGTCCCGGCCTGGTGCAGCCCGGCTTCACCAGCTCGGACCCGAACTGGCGGACCAACTGGACGTTCGCCGAGTTCACCTACAACAGCGCGAACCTCTACGCGAACATCAGCTACGTGGACATGGTGGCGCTGCCGGTGTCGATGGCCACGACGGGCGCGGCGGGGTCGCAGTCGGTCAGCCCGCTGCCCGACGGCGCGCTCGGCGCCATCGCGGACGGGCTGCGCGCCCAGCACTCCGCCGACGGGGCGCCGTGGGACCAGCTGGTCGTCACCGACTCCGCCGGCAAGGTGGTGCGCGTGCTCGCGCCGGGCCACTCCCCGACCGACTTCGGCGGCTACTGGAGCGGGTACCTCAACGCCGTCTGGGACCACTACCGCTCGACGCCGCTGACGATCAACGGGCAGGGCAGCATCGGCTCGTACACGGGCACGGTCAGCGGCGACACGCTGGTGTTCGCCGGCCTGAACACCAACGGCGTTCCGTTCACCAAGCCGAGCGCGATCGACATCTTCGGCTGCGCGAGCGGGCCGCTGTACAACTCCGGCGGCGACGCGCGCGGCGCGATCGCGGCCCGGCTCGCGGCCGCGCTCAACCGCAGCAGCCTGCTGGTCGCGGGCGGCAACAACCAGCCCGACGGCGTCGCGCCTTCGCAGTACTACCAGGACGCCACGACCAACCACTACGCGCGCCTGGTCCACCGGCACGCGTCGATCGGCTACGCGTTCCCGTACGACGACGTCGGCCCGACGGGCAGCCGGCCGGTGGACGGCCATCTCCAGGACCCGGCCCCGACGTCCTGGACCGTGGCGCTGGGCGCGGGCGGCGGCACGACGACCCCGCCGACCGGCGGCGGCACGAGCGCGTACTCGACGATCCAGGCGGAGTCCTACAGCGCCCAGAGCGGCACGCAGAACGAGGCGTGCAGCGACTCCGGCGGCGGCACGGACGTCGGCTGGATCGCCAACGGCGACTGGCTCAAGTACTCGGGAGTCGACTTCGGGTCGAGCTCGCCCCGCCAGTTCGTCGCCCGGCTGGCGTCGGGCGCGGCGGCGGGCGTGAGCGGCGCGATCCGCGCGCGGGTCGACAGCGTGTCGGGCCCGGTGCTCGCGGAGATCGACTTCGCCAACAACGGGGGCTGGCAGTCGTGGCAGACGGTCCCGGCGAACATCGTCGCCTCGGCGACCGGCGTGCACGACCTGTACCTGACGTTCTCGGGCGGCTCGGCGGACTTCGTCAACATCAACTGGTTCACGTTCACGCGGTAGTGCCCGGAGCGGGGAAGCCCAGGCCGCCGGCCTGGGCTTTTTCGTGCCCGGCATCCCCCGGGCGGGTGTTCGCGGGCAGTTCGGGCGTCACGACGACGAGGTGAGGCGGTTTCACCGGCACAGGCGGTCGCGGGGACCGTCGTCCCCGGCTGGGGAGCCGGGGACGGTAGCGGGGGACGCAGCGCCGGGCTCGCGTAGGGGGCGAGCCCGGCGCTACTCCCGTTCGAGCGCTTCGGGCTTGCCCGCTTCGGCAGGGACTCGCGGCAGTCTCCAGGCGCGTTCGGGCGGGGAACACCCAGTCGCCGCCGGCTCGGTCGCCGCCGGCTCGGTCGTCGCCACGTCGGCCCAGCCGATCGCGGCCGCGCGGAGCATCGCGAACGGGGCCGCGTCCGTGCGCCCGTCCAGCACCGCGTGCAGCGCGGCGACGTCGTACAGCGTCTCGTCCAGCCCGGCGCCGGTCCGCGCGCGTGCGCCGCCCAGGACGGTCAGCGCCGTGGTCAGGTCGCCGCGGAACAACGCGGAGCTGCACACGGTGTCCACTTCGGGCACCGCCCAGTCGCTCGGGAACCGCCACCCGCTGGTGATGCTCGCCAGCCGCCACCGGCCGCGCAGCGTCCGCACGGCACGGCCGCAGTGTTCTCGATCGCCCACCGGCCCGCACCTCCCCGTCGGTCTCGGGAGTGCGAGGGCGCTCGTCGCCGGCCGTGACGCCACGACGGCACCGAACCCGCCACCTGAGTTAACCCGAAAGAGTGAGTCAGCCCCGGAGGGGTGACGAACGTGTTCACGGATCGACAGTCGTCACCGGCGGCTCGGAAGGGTCCGGTTCGTGGTCGTCGGGGCCCGGCCACTGCAGGCCGGCCTCCGCGACCACCTCGTCGAAGATGGGCGTGGCGACGGGGTTCATCGGCACTTCCCGGGGACCACCGGCTCGGGCGACTGCCGGGCCTGCAGGTAGGCGTGCCGCAGCGCCTCGCGGGCCCGCGCGGCCAGCACCGCGACCCCGGTCGGCGACACCCCCAGCACGGGCGCCAGCTCGGCCGCCGTACGCCCTTCGGCGACGGTGCTCCACAGCACCGTCCGCCACCGGGCCGGCAGGGTGTGGAAAGCCGCCCCGACCAGGTCGTCGGTGCCCGGGATGTCCGCCTCGGGCCCGCCCGGGCCCCCGGGCGCGTGCCGCCGGGCTGCCAGGTCGCGCACCGTCGTCACGAGGTACGGCCGGAGGTTCTCCCGCGGCCCGCCGCCGGCGCGGAGGACGGCGAGCACGCGGGTGAACGCCGCCGCCACCAGATCGTCCCAGTCGGCGGGCCGGCCGCCCCACTCCGCGGCGAGCCGGCGCAGGGCGCCCGCGTGCCGGCGGAAGAGCCGGTCACCCGCGCCGGCGTCGCCCCGGCGGAACTCGGCGATCAGCCGGGCGTCCGGCGGGCCGCCGTCGTCCACCGCTCCCCACATCGCGCACTCCGATCCGCGCCACAACCACGCTCCGTGATTTGTCGGGCCTCAAAGTAACAGATACAGAAGCGTAGCCCCTACCCTGCTCCCCGGTAGGGTCTGCGAAGTGACGTCCTCCTCCGGTCCCGGCGACGGACGCGCGGCCCGCTGGGCGGGGCAGCGCGAGCGCCGGCGTCGCGAGTTCGTCGACGCCGCACTGCGGGCGATCGCCGAACTCGGCCCCGACGTGTCGACCGAGCGCATCGCCGACGTAGCCGGCGTGGCGCGTCCCCAGCTGTACAAGCACTTCGACGACGCGACCGACCTCAAGCGCGCGATCGCCGACCGGGCGACCGGGCTCATCACCACCGCGCTGCTGCCGGTGTGGGAGCCGCAGGGCAGCCCGCTGCAGATGATCACCGTCGCGGTCGACGCGCACACCGGCTGGCTCGCCGGCAACGGCAACCTCTACCGCTACCTGACCCGGCACGCCCAGATCGGCGGCCGCAACGCGATCTCCGACGTCAAGACGGTCATCGCGCGCCAGCTCACGCAGGTGTTCGAGTTCTACCTGACGGCGTTCAAGCTGGACGCGCGCATCGCCGAGGTCATTTCCTTCGGCGTCGTCGGCCTCGTCGACTCCTGTACCGCGCAGTGGCTCGAAAGCCCCCGCGGCGTCACGCGCACCCAGCTGACCGAGCTGCTCACCCGCTGGATCTGGCGCATCATCGACGACTCCCTGCGCGCCGGCGGCATCGAACTCGACCCGCACCAGCCCCTGCCGCCCCCGCCGCGCCCACCGGCCTGAGCGACGGGGGCGGTGGCGCACCCGGCCGTCAGACGGTGAGGACCACCTTGCCCCGCAGGTGCCCCCGCTCGATCAGCCGGTGGGCGTCGGCGACGCGGTCGAACGGGAAGGTCTCCTGCACGTGGATCCGGAGCTCGCCCCGGTCGGCGAGGCCGGCGAGGCCGCGCAGTCCGACCGGGTCGGGGTCCACCACGATGCCGCTGAAGCGCATGCCCGCCGCCTCGAACTTGGCGATGAGCTCCGTGTCCTGTTCGGCGACGGCCGTCACGAGGTGGCCGCCGGGGCGGAGCACACCAAGCGAGCGCTCGGCGGTGTCGCCGCCGATCGTGTCGAGCACCACGTCGACGTCGCCGACGACCTCGGCGAAGTCGACCGCGGTGTAGTCGACGACCTCGTCGGCGCCGAGCCCCTCGACGAACTCCCGCTTGGCCGGGCCCGCGGTGGTGATCACGTGCGCGCCGAGGGACTTCGCGAGCTGGATCGCGATGTGGCCGACGCCGCCGCCCCCGCCGTGGACCAGCACGCGGTCGCCCGCGGTCACGCCGGCGAGGTCGACCAGCCCCTGCCACGCGGTCAGCCCGGCGGCCGGCAACGCCGCCGCCTCGACGTCGGAGAGCGACGCCGGCTTGCGCGTCAGGTGCAGGGCCGGAGCCGCCACGAACTCGGCGTACGCGCCGGCCGCCCGCGGGAACAGCGGCATCCCGAACACCTCGTCGCCGGGCTGGAACCGCCAGGTTTGCGGCGCCGCCTCGACGACGCCGCTGACGTCCCAGCCGAGGACGAACGGCGGCCGGCCGAGCAGCGGGAACTCGCCGGCCCGCAGGCGCGGTTCCAGGGGGTTCAGCCCGATCGCGCGCACTCGGACGAGGACTTCGGTCGGCAGCGGCCGGGGCGCGGGCGCGTCCTCGACGGTGAGGACCTCCGGGCCCCCGAAGGTGTGCTGGGTGATGATTCGCATACTCCGACGATGGCCGTCACCGCGCGGGCGGACCACCGGTACCGCGCCAGGTTTTTCCGGCTACCCGCCAGGCTAGGCTGGGTACCGATGATCGAACTCCTCCGGGCCGGCGATCCGGCGGTGTGCGAGCCACTGGCGCACGGAGACGTCGTCCCCGCGCACTTCCACGACTTCGGTCAGCTCAGGTACGCCGCTTCCGGGGCGCTGGTCACCTCGACCCGCGCCGGTACCTGGGTGGCGCCGGCGAACCGCATCACGTGGGTGCCGCCGTTCCACGTGCACAGCAGCCGGTCGCACGGCAGGACCGACGTCCGGCTGCTCGAAGTGCCGTCGGCATCGGCCGGCCAGCTGCCGGCGGAGCCGTCGGTGTTCGAGGCCAGCGCACTGCTGCGCGAGGCCTACCTGGCGAATCTCGGCGAGCCCACCGGCAGTCCCCGCGCCCGGCTGCTGCTCGACGTCGTCCTCTCGGAGCTCGTGCGCGCCCCGCGGGAACTACTGCGCCTCCCGGAGCCTCGCGATGCGCGGCTCAAGGCCGTCACGGACCTGCTGCACGCCGACCCGGCCAACCCGGCGACGCTGGCGGAACTGGGCCACCGCACCGGCTCGAGCGAACGGACGCTCAGCCGCCTGTTCGGGAGGGAGCTGGCGATGAGCTTCCACCAGTGGCGCACGCTGCTGCGGGTACAGCGGTCCTTGCTCGAACTCGCCGAAGGCACCTCGGTAACCGACACGGCGATCCGGCTGGGCTGGGCGAACCCGGGCAGCTTCATCGAGGCGTTCACCGCCCTCGTCGGCCGGACACCCGGCCGCTACCGCGCCGCCATGCGGTAGCCAAGCCGCGGACGGCGTGGATCAGCACCGGGTAGTCCAGCGTTGCCGTGCTCGATCGGTGAAGACCCGGGCCGTCGTTCGCGGGCTCAGTCCCGGAGCAAGTCGTCCAGGGTCAGGTTGGCCACCTCGTCCTGGCCGGGCAGCAGGTGAGCCGGGATCGGGTCGAAGCCGCCTTCCTCACCGGGTACCGCCCCGAACTCCTTCAGTGCGTCGAAGCGGCCAGCGACATACCGCGCGACAACGGTGCGGTCGCGGGCGATCAGATCCGGCGATCCCAGTGCCTCCGCAACGGCCTGAGCACGGATCTCGCGGTAGCGGTCCGCATTCCCCATCTGCCATTCGTACGCTGCACGCTGTTCCAGCTCGGCCAGGTTCGGGAATCGCAATTCATCGTGCTGGGTACGGCATTCCACACGCACCACGAGGTAGTCGAACCCGGTCAGCAGCCCGGCGTCGGTCCGCAGCCTGCCCTCCGCCACCCGCAGGCTCGCGGGTACCTCGCTTTCCGGGGCGTTGACGACGACGAGGTGCCCACCGCGCAGCACCTGCCCGCCCCCGCCCGCGGCGATGAGCGTGTGGTGCAGGCCGAGGACCGGCTTTTCGTCCTGCGTGGCCAGCACGGTGTCGAGTCCGGTGCCGACCTTGTCCGCGATGGCCGCGGCCACGCTCAGCGGCGGCCCGATCAGCGACGCGATGCTCCCGCCGATCGCGACCGCGGCGGCCAGCGGCCCCGCCACCGACGCCTGGTACAGCGCGGCCTCGACCTCGACGGTCCCACCGGCGAACGGCAGTAGCGGCGTCATCGGGTAGTCGATGTACGCCCCGGGCGCGGCCAGGGTCGCGGCCGGTTTCGTGAAGCGCGTGAACGGCGTCAGCTGGTTGGCGAACGTGAGGGTCACTCCGCCGTGCAACGCCGGGAAGTGCTTGTTGCCCCAGCTGACCGCCTTCGCGAGAAAGCCTTCGGCCAGCCATAGCCGGACGTACCCGTCGCCGGGCACGAGGGGTTCGGCATCGGGCTCGGGGTAGAACTTCAGGGTGACGTGGTCGGCATTGGCGCTGAACCAGGCCTTCACCCGCTCCCCGGCACGGCGCGCGAACTCGGTCATGGTCCTCCTTGGCTGCGCAGGAACAGCAGCACGTCGACGCACGCGTCGGTCACCGGCCGTTCCGCCTTGTACACCATCATCTTCAAGCCCGCGACGAGACCGATCAGCTTTTCGGCGTTCAGCACCTGTGCGCGGCCGACCGACCGCCAGATCATCTCGACGGCGTCCTTGGCCAGGTCATCGGGTAACGGCGGCAGGACGAGCACCGCGTCGGCTCCGTTGTCCATGGCCGCCGCGGCGGCCCGGACGAACCCGTCACGGTCACTGTCCAACGGCCGGGGCGAACCGTCGGCGGGGTCGGCCTGCAGCACGAGCAGCCCGGCCTTCTCCCGTGTCAGCGTCTGCAGGTCGAACAGCTCTTCGCGGTGTTCGGCGCCCCGGCTCTTCTGCCGGGCGGCCTGACCACTCGCGTCCCGCACCCGGATCTGCCAGCCCGCCGACGTCCGCACCGGCGTCCCGACCAGCTGGATGAGCCGTCGTGGCCCCGGAACATCGTTCCAGGCCCGGCCGGGCCGCAGCCGCACCGGGCCGTGGAACGCCTCGGAGCGCGCCCGCCACTCCTGGAGCAGTGTGGCCCGGCGGACGCCGGGAACCCACCGGACCAGGATGACGCGCGACCTCTGCCGGGCGGACAGAGCGGCCGTCAAGGCCCGTTCCCAAGGGCCGGCGAAGTGCAGTTCGCGGGGGATTTCGAGGAGCGCGAGGGGAAAATCGATCGGGGACAACGGCCCGTCGAAGAGGGGCACTTCCTCCAGGCTCTCGGGCGGTTCGCTCCGGTTCCAGTCGAGCTCGCCGGTCCAGATCGAGGTGGCAAGGCGGCTCCGCTCACGGTGGTTCTTGGGCTCCCGGCCGAACTTCGCCGGCGCATGGTGCGGCCAGACGGTCACCCTCAGGCGATCGCCGTCAGGCATCAGGACCACTCGCCGTGTCGTGAACGTCCGGCTCGACTCGCTCAAACCACCAGCCAGGTAGAAGAACACCGGTGCCAGGCCGGCCACGTATGTCCAGAAGAGGGAGCCGCCGAGAAGCGCCACCACGACGGCCATGAGGCAGCCGACCATTGCCCCCGTGGCGAGAAAGACAACGACCTCGAGCCAGGTGTGGGTGGCTCGCCAGCGCCGGAGACGGTACCCGAAGTTGTGCGCGGACTGCCCGGCCACGGCGAACCGGGAGCGCACCCAGTCGGCGAACAACCGCCACCGGCTCGGGGCGACGAGTTCCTTCGGTACCGGTCGCCGGGACAGCAACCGGTTCGCGTAGTCCACGCCGCGCTGGTAGCCCGCGGCAGCCAACGCGTCCCGGGCGTGGATGAGCAAGGGCTCCGCCCGCGCACGGGAACCGAGCAGAGCCTCGATTTCGCCTGCCATCAGGTAGCCGCGTCCCTTGGCGAGGAGACCACCGGCGGGAATCGACGTGTCCGGCTCCGTTTCCCAGACGTCGAGGTGGTCCACCGCCCATCCGGTGGGGTCGGGTCGCTCCCCGCGGGACGGATCGCAGCGCCATCGGCCGTAGGGCGAGCAGTACTCGGCCCACCGGGGATCGTCGGCCTCGCCGAGCAGCCTCAACACGAGCCAAGCTTCGTCGCGCAGACGTGGCGAGCCGTCGTAGGCCAGTCCTTGGACCGGAGCGTACTGCGTCGAGCGCGCCGCACGGCACAGCCGCAGCAACGCGAGGTCGCAGGCCGCGATGAGCTCCGCCTGATCACCCGCGGCGACGGCCATCGCCCGGTGGTCGTTCAGGACGTCCGCGGCGGCGGCGTACTCGCCTTGCAGCGTCAGCACTTCCGCGAGCACGAGCACCAGAGCGCGCGCGAACCCGTGGTGCAGCCAGGGAACCGGCTCTCCGGCCGGGATCGCGGACGAACCCGCCGGTACGAAATCGAGGGTGTGCGCCAGCCGGTAGTCGACCAGAGCGGCGTACAGGCGGTCGGAATCGATGTCGCCGTAACCGCCGTTCGCCTCGTACCGCCATCGGCGCTGGGTCTCCTCGTCGAGTGGTTTGCCGCCGTAGAGCGCGATCAGCACCCGCCCCAGGCGCAGGCGGTCACCCAGCCCGCGGGGAGCCACCCAGTCCGGCCAGACCTCGGGCTCGCGGTCCGTGCCGAAGGTGGCGAGCCGTTCGTCGAGCAGGTCGGCGACTCGCTCGACGTTCCGGCCCTGCAGCCAGCACGCGGCGAGCAGGACGAACGCCCCGTCCGCGATCGACCGATCCTCCGGCCCGAGCGACTCGATGAGCCGCAGGACGTCGTCGGCGACGTCGAGCGACGCGGCCACCATGGCCTCCAGCGCCGCGATCGCGGCGTCCGGGGGCCAGAGCTCGGCGAGCCCGTCCTGGACGTTCCCGGCGGCGATCTCGCCGAGTTCGGCTCGCGCGCTGAGCAGGTCGACGGCTTCGAGAGCCGGATGCCGGACGGCATGGGTGCTCACGGCGTCCCAGAGCGCGGCCAGCCCTTCGCGGTGTCCACTGTGGATGCGTGCGGACGCCTCGGTGGCCAGGATCGCCCCCAGGATCGTCGGTTCGCCGTCACCGGCCCGGGCTCGCTCCATCGCGGCCACCCGCGGCGCCACCTGCAGTGCCCACGCCCATTCGCGGTGACGCAGGATCTCGTCGTCGATCTCGTCCCACAGCGTCCCGGCTTCGGCCGGGGGCAGCAGCCGCACCGCCGCCAGGACCGTCGCGGTCGCCACCTCCGGCAACGGTCCCCGGCGGATCACCGCCGCCGCGTCCCGGCCCAGCGCCGCCAGGTCCGCCGCCGGGCGGTCCGAACGCTCCAGTACCGCGCGCAGCCGCTCCCTGAGGTGTTCGTCGACCTCGACCACCAGCGGCATGCCGTCGTCGCCGACGTCGCGGACGTTCACCCACTCCTGCGCGGAGAGACCGTCGAACGCCGCGGCGAAGTCCACACCCAGCCGCGTCAGCGCCGGGGTGAGCAACGCCCGGTCGAACTCCCCCAGCGCCACCGCCACCGGCAAGGCCGCGAGGACGTCACGATCCTGGATCCGGCTGAGGATCCGGCGCTCCACGTAGGGATCCACGACCGTCGCGGCCAGCTCGGCGAGATCGAGGTTCGCCTCGTCCCGCACCCAGTCGCACAACCCGGCCAGCTCGAAGGGGTTGTACCGGTCCCCGTCGGCCGAACGTTCCAGCAGGACCCGGTGCAGCCGCTCGGGGATCTCCCGTTCGGCGAAGTACCCTAGGGCGTCGTCGCGAGTGAAACCGCTCATCGGCACGACCCGGACGTAGTCGTGGCGGTGCAGGAGCGGGCCGCTGTAGGACACGTCGTCCGGCTTGACCAGGTACCGGCGCCCGGCGAGCACCACTCGCATGCCGGGATTCCGCTCGTGCAGGCGCTCCAGCAGGTCGAAGGTCTGATCGATGGCCGGGGCGCTGGCGCCCGCGGGATACAGCTTCGCGAGTTCCTCGCACGTATCGAGCACCAACACGACCGGCGACGGCAGCTCACCGAGGAACTCGGCGAACCGGTCGATCGCCCTCGATCGCAAGTCTTCGACGCCGGCCGGGTCGGGATCGGAGCGGGAAAGCTCTTCGTGCACCGCGTCGGCGGCGTCGCGGACCGCGCGGTAGCGGTGCTCGGCGCTCCGGGTGGTGGCGAACCCGAGCAGCTCGTCGGTCATCGCGACGAGCAGCTCGGCCGGGCGCCGCTCCGGGTAGCGCGGATCGAGGTGGTCGAAGTCCACCCGCGCCACCGGGAAGCGCGGGATCCCGTGGTCCTCGGCCAGTTTCCCGGACGCCAGGTAGCGCACGGTCATCGTTTTGCCGACGCCGGCGTTGCCGAACAGGTGCACCGCCCACCGCCTGTCGCGGCCGGTGACCAGCTCGGTCAGGGCGTTTTCGATCTCGGCCCGCCGGTGGTAGCCGCCCAGGTGCCCGAGGTCGTCGCGCGTGCGGTACTCGCGGTCGAGCCGCCACTTCGCCCGCTTCACCGCGTCCTCGAGCGGCCCGCCGATGATCTCGCCGACCACTCGCGACGTCGTCACGACCGTCGCCGCGCCCGGAAGATCGTCCTCCCGCAGGAGGGCCTCGATCCGGCCGAGCAGCACGCCGCCGGACGGGTCGGCCTGGAAATCCCGGACCTGCAGCCAGATTCCCAGCTCCGCCAGCCGCTCTTCGACGACTTTGGCGCAGAGCGTTTCGTAGAACCGGACGACGGCCTCCGGGTCGTGCCGGTCGCGCAGGTAGTCGCCCAGTTCGCGGCGGCGGTGCGGACGGACCCAGAACGACTGCAGCACGCCCCCCGCCGCCTGCCGGTGCTCGACGAGGTCGGCCCGCGCGAGCCGCTCGACGAATCCGGCAGGCTCACCGCTGTGCAGGTCGAGTCGGGAGGCCAGTTCGGGGGTCCACTCCGGGAGCAGGCCGAGCAGGCACAGCGTCCAGTCGTCGAACTCGGCGAATGCCCGCGCCTGCGCGCGCTCCTGCCATTCCTTCAGCTCACGCAGCAGCTCTTCGGCTGTGAACTCGGTCATCGCGCCAGCCCCAGGTAGCGGGTCCAGGTGGCGAAGTCGTCGTCGGCGACGAAGGCGCCGCTCACCTCCAGCGCGTGAGCCACCTTGTAGAACAACGGATTGCGCACCTGTGCGGGCTTGCCGTCGAGCATGTCGAACAGCGCCCGCACGACCTTCCGGTTGGCGTCGGCCTTGGCCGCGTAGACCTTGCGCTCGGCTTCGGTGTCACGCCTCCACGGGTTGAGCAGGACCCATTGGAAGCCGAGCAGCGCCTCGTCGGCGTCCAGCACGTCCAGCGGCGGGAAAGCGTAGCCGGGCTGGCCGTATTTGACTTCGCTGAACGACCTCAGCAGCGGCCCGCACTCGTTTTCCGTCAACGAGGCGGTGAACACGAAGGGCGCGGGGTGATCAGGCCGGCCGAGGCCCTTCTCGCCCGCGTCGCTCAGGAGCGCGATCAGCTCCTCGACGAACGGCCAGCGGTGGATCTCGTCCGCGAGCAGCACCACCCTGGTCTGCGCGCCGAACGGCGCCCCCAGCCCCTCGGCCACGGCGGCGAACGCCTGGAGGTCGTGCCCCAGCGACAGCCGGACCAGGCCGGCCACGAGCCGGGCGGGATCCCGGGTGAACGCGTCGAGCGCAAGCGTCGCCGCTTCCAACGAGCTTTCCGGCACGTCTCCGGGGTAAAACGCGTCGAGGAGCTTGAAGCGCGGCAGCGCGAGCTCGAACTCTTCGGCCAGCCTCAGCACGGAACCGAAGACCTCGGCCACGAAGCCACGCAGGTCCGCCGGTGACTTCGTCGGCGCGTACGGGCCCAGCACCAATGGGACGTGCCCGCGCATCAGCAGCTGGTAACCCATCTCCCGGAGCAGCCGGGTGCCACCGAGACCGTCCAGCGAGCCGTGCCGCACCACGCCGATCACCCCGAGCGGACGGCGTGGGTCGAACATGTCGTCCACGTGCTCGAGGATCGCGGCACGGCCGATGAACACCGGTGACTGCCGCAGCTGCAGGTCCCGGGCGGCCTTGATCAGCCAGGCCGCGGCTTCGCGGTTCACCGGGCGGAAATCCGGCGCCACCGACTCGGCGACGAACAGCGCGGGCATCGCCCAGTCCAGCTGCCGCCCCGGCTCGATCCGGCTGAGCGCGGCCCGCCGTCCCTCGGCGACGGCTTTGGCCAGCGGAGTCCCGTCGCTGATCGCTTCGACCAGGCGGCGGCTGTAGAGGCGGCACGCCTGCTCGCTGACCTCGCCCGCGACCGCGGACACGATCGGGATGCCGCGCGCCACCAGCTCGGCGGCCAGCGGGCCGGACGGCATCGGCTCCGCGGCCTCGCCGGATCCGGTGCGGCACGCGCTGAGCACGACGGCGATCGGGCTCGCGCGGCCGTTGGTCAGCGCGGGCACGAGGACGTCCGCGTTCGCCCAGCCGTCGGCCAGCCTGATCGCGCCACGGCCGTCGACGACGTCGCCGTGCGCCACGAGGTGCACCACGTCCGGCCGGAATTCCGCGCAGTGGCGCGCCAGATCCTCGACCTTGACGCCTTGCACGGCCTTCGCGGCGCACACGCCCTCGGCGTCGAAAGCCCGCAGCAGCCCCATGAACATCGCACCGGGCCGGATCGTGTCGTCCAGCAGCGCGCCGCCGACCGCGAACAGCACCCGCGGCGTCCGCTGGATCGTCGCCAGCTCACGGGCCTGCCGCGGGACCAGCCGGGTGATGCCGACCACCAGCCCGGCGTCGTTGGCCAGCGGAATCCCGTTGTGGCACATGGCTTCCCAGGTCAGCTGGTGCAGAACGACCTCGTCGAGCGGCCAGCGCAACGCGAGCTCGACGCCCTTCGCCTCCTTGACGCACGGCAGCTCGACGATTTCGGGCCACACCGGTTCGAGCAGGCAGCCGAACAGCCATTCGCCATAGGCGTAGACATCCCCGTCGCCCGTTCGCCGCTGCTCGATCCGGGTCAGCCGCTTGCCCAGCTCGGCCGGGTCGATCTCGCCTCGGTACGGCACAGTCAGCTCGCGGTCGTCGCAGACGACGGTCATCGCGTCCACGGCGAACTCCGCCGCGAGGCCATCGCCGGAGACCCGCACGAGCCAGCCGGGCGCGTGCGGCACGACGTCGACGAGGATTCTAGGCAGGTTCACCTTCGGCGGCCCTTTCGACCAGCAGCTCGCCCAGCGCGTCGGCCAGTTCCTCGAGCTCCGCTTCCCCAGGCGGCGCGAGCACTCCCGGTGGGCCGCTGCGCGCCAGCACCGACAGGGTACCGGTGTGCAACGCGCCCAGCGTGTCGTCCTCGCCGGCGGCGGTGAGCGCGCGGTAGCGGTGCACGGCCGCGGCGGCGAGCACGCGCGGCGCTTCAGGCGAGCCGAGCGCGCCGATCGCCGGCTCGGGCCGGGTCAGCTGCGCCGACCATGACCGCAGCCGCGGCCCGGAGGTGACGACCTCGTCGAGGGCGAGCGAGCGCAAAGTGCCCGTGCCGAAGGGAATGTCGAGCAGCGCGTGCACGACTTCGGGCAATACGGCCAGATGCGTCGCCGCGGCGGCGTCCTCAGCCGCGGCGGCGTCGGCCGCGGTGGGAACGTCGCCCGGCGTGCCGAGCGCCTTGAGCGTCTCGCCGATCAGCGCGAGCCGGACCAGCGGCGCCGGGTAGCCGCCGCGGGGACGGAGCAGGTGTTCCGGCGGGCCGTACTGCAGCTCGTCGATCGCCCAGGCCGCGGCCGGGCCGACCATGAGCACCGAGTACAGATCGGCGAAAACCTCGTTGTGCCACCGGGTCCAGTCCTGAGCCAGGTCCAACCCGACGGCGTCGCGCAGTGCCACGCGGACGGGGGCGGCGAGGTCGAGGTCGAGCAGCACGTGGTGGCCGGTTTCGTGGGCCGCGAGCACCAGCCACCAGCCCTCGCGAACCGCGGTCTCGGGCAGCGCGATCACCGGGATCGGCAACCGGCCGACGAACTCGGCGACCGGATCGTCGACCCCGGGCCGCAGCTCCGAAGGGACTTCGCAGCGGCGCCCGGCCAGCGCGTCCACGCGGTTGTCGACGAAACACAACGGGCCCGTCGGGGGCTTCCGCTTCACCGCGGCGAAAGCCTCGGTCCAGCAGCTGCGGGCGAGCTCGTCGGCGGCGCCGAGCACGGCGGGATGGCCGTCCGGCAGGCGCTGGTCGTACTTCCCGGCATACCAGAGGAACAACCGCCGCACCGTGGCCACCCCGCGATCGGCGCGCCGGCACCGTTCGTACCCGGCGGCCGTGTCCGACGACACGGCGGCGGTGAGCTCGGCGAGCAGCCGGTCGAGCATCCGGGTCAGGACGGTGTCCAGTGTGTGCAGGTGCGAGGCGAACCGGTGGAACACCGGATCCGCACGACGCACGTCGAGCCAGTCGCGGATCTGCGCGGCGAGCGCGTCCACCGCGGTCCTGCTACGGACCACTCGCCGAATCAGGCGCCCAGCATCGCCACCGATCGTCGCGGCCGCCGAAGCCACGTTCCCTCCCGCGTGCTCGTCGTCACCGGTGAGTCGCCTGACGGACGCGGTTGGTTACACCGCGGTTCGCCTGGATCCGGACCGCAACCTGAATCCGGTGAGTTTCGGGAGAATCCGAGTGTCCGGAGTGCAGACACGGAGAAGGCTGGAATGATGGCCGTCGCTCATGCTCTCATGTCGACGTCAGACAATCTCGTCCGACGTCTGGCCGGCGGGGCGCTGTGGAGGTTCTCCTACCGCAGGTACAGCGAAGGACGAGCCGCGCACTGGCTCCTGCTGCTGGCCGCGGACCGGGTGGACGCGTGGGAGCACCACCTGCGCTCGTTCGCCACGCTGCGCCGGACAACCCGATCACCGAGACCGGCGTGCCGAGCGAGTCCGCCGGCACGGGATCTCCTTCCGGCTCGGAGCCGCCTGTTCCGGTCCCGCCCCCGGGGCCGACCCGGCCTCCACGGCCACGTCGTCGGGCTCGGTGTCAACCGGCGGCCGGTCGCGTTCGACCATTCGCAGCTGGGTCGGTCGCAGTGACGGTAGCCGGTCGGCCCGCGTGAGCTCACGGCTTAGCCGCGAACGCCCGTGTTCCCGCCTCGCGCCGGAACGGCTCCAGGGTCTGCCGCTGGCGGGCGGCTCGGGCGAGCAGTTCGTCGAAGTCCGTGCCGGGCAACCGCTTCCGCAAGCCGGCCAGCTCACCGAGGGTGTGCCAGAGGATCTTCTTGCCCTCGATGCCCATCGCGAGACCTTCCAGCTCCACGAACCGGCTCAGCGGCGAATAGGAAACCCACCGGCCGTTGCGCTTGAGCCGACCGAGCCGCTCCCCAGCCGCCGCCAAGACGACTTTGGCCGGGTTGGGCCGGACGCCGAGCGTGCGCATGATCGCCTCGAACGTGCGCACGTCCTCCGCGATTCCGTCGGCGACCTGCGCCAGCGCCGCGCCGAGCTCGGTGCCCTTGTTGTGGTCGCGGGCGCGGCGCGCCAGCGCCCGCCAGGTGACGCCGAGCGCCAGCTGGTCGCGCAGGTAGACGGCCAGGTAGTCGGTCATCGCACACCTCCGGCTGTGAGCAGGCCGAGGGGGTTCGGCGCCTTCGCACCCCGAGCGGCGCAGGACTTCGCGAACACCACCGCGGCGTTGCCCCGGTGGTCCGTCATGGCTTCCGGCTACCCGGGTCTGCCCCGGTCAATCCCGATCCGGCGGTTTCCGCGCCAAGGAACGGGTATTCGCCGTCGGCGGCACTTCGAAGGTGAGCGTCGAGCCACCGTGGGCGGAGGGAGGCAGGGAACCGATGGTCGCGCCCGGATCCACCGCGCGCCGCTCCCGGCCGTGGTTGCGCATGTTCTTCGGGGGACTGGCGCTGTGGGTGGCCGCCGTGGTCATCACCTACGCCACCCAGAACGCCAACCTCATCCCCACCGTCGTGCTGCTGGGCAGTTTCCTGGTCCCGGCCACCTTCGTCACGTGGGCGTTCCAGCACCGCCACTCCGGCGAGGTCACCGGCGAGCTGGTCTTCCGCGTCTTCGCCGTCGGCGGGGCGCTCGGCGTGCTCGGCGCCTCGCTCCTGGAGAGCTACCTGCTGCACCCGTCCCCGTGGCTGTTCCTCGGCGTCGGCCTGATCGAAGAAGCGGTCAAGCTCGCCGCCCTCGCGCTGCTGACCCGGCACCTCGTGCGCAAATCCGGTCGCGACGGCCTGGTCCTCGGCGCGGCGATCGGGTTCGGGTTCGCCGCGTTCGAATCCGCCGGCTACGCCCTCACCGCCATGATCACCACGCAGGGCCTGTCCCTGGCCGATCTGGTCTCCACCGAGCTGCTGCGCGGCCTGCTCGCTCCGTTCGGGCACGGCCTGTGGACGGCGATCCTCGGCGGCGTCCTGTTCTCCCGCAGCACCCGCGAGCACTTTCTGCTGACCGGCCGCCTGCTCGCCGCCTACCTCGGCGTAGCGGTGCTGCACGCGCTGTGGGATTCGATGAACAGCATCGCCGTCGTGCTCACCCTCGTGCTCACCGAGCAGCCCGGCCCGTCGGCCGGCTACCTGTCTCGGCCTACCCCCGAGCAGGTCACCCTGTTCACCGTGTTCACCTGGTCCGGTCTCGCCCTGGTTTCCCTGATCGGACTGCTCTGGCTGGCCGTGCTCGCACGCGCCGCCCGCCGCACTCCGGCGCCCGCGCCGATCCGCGGCTACCCCATGCGCACCGACGCGCGCTGGTGGCCCGCCGGGCAGCCGCCCCGCTGACTCCGGCACGTGCAAAGCGCCCGGGCACGGGCAACCCGCAAGCGGTTCCGGTTCGAAGGAGATCGTGTGTCGAGTATGTCGTTGCCGTTGCTGCTGCTGATCTTCGCCGGGGCCGGGGCGGCGATCTGGATCGCCGGGATCTCGTTGTCGAACCAGACCGACGTGCTGTCCACCCGGCTGCACCTCGGCTCGGCGCTGGGCGGGCTGATCCTGCTGGCGGTGGCCACGAACCTGCCGGAGATCGCGATCGTGGCCTCGGCGTCGCTGTCGGGCAACGTCGGCGTCGCAGTCGGCAACATCCTGGGCGGCATCGCCATCCAAACCGTCGTCCTGGTCGTGCTGGACATCGCCGGCATGCGCGGCGACCGCCCGCTGACCTACCGCGCCGCATCGCTGGTCCTGGTCCTCGAGGCACTGCTGGTCGTCGCCGTGCTGGCCGTGATCGTCGCCGGCACGCAGCTGCCCGCCACCCTCATCGCCTTCCGCCTGACCCCCGGTCCGGCGCTGATCACCGTGCTCTGGGTCGCCGGCCTGTTCCTGCTGCGCCGCGCCGGGCGGTCACTGCCGTGGCACGAGTCCGGCCAGGCGCCCGACGGGCAGGACCGCCCGCGCGGGCACAAACGTCACCACACCGAACAGCAGGCCAGCGCGAACGGCACCAGCACCGCCAAGTCGGCGCTGATCTTCGCCGCCGCCGCCCTGGCCACCCTGGTCGCCGGGGTCTTCCTCGAACGCAGCGGGGACGCCATCGCCGACCACATCGGACTGTCCGGCGTGTTGTTCGGCGCCACGGTGCTGGCCGCCGCGACGTCCCTGCCCGAGATCTCCACCGGCCTGGCCTCGGTCAAGCACGGCGACTACCAGCTCGCGATCAGCGACATCTTCGGCGGCAACGCCTTCCTGCCCGTGCTGTTCCTGGCCGCGACGCTGCTGTCCGGCAAAGCCGTGCTGCCCCAGGCCCAGAACACCGACATCTACCTCACCGCCCTCGCCATGCTCCTCACCTTCGTCTACGCCGCCGGACTGCTCTTCCGCCCCCGCCGGCGGCTCGGCCGCATGGGCCTGGACTCCCTGGTCGTGCTCACTTTGTACGTGCTCGGACTGGCCGGGCTGTTCGCCATCGCCACCTGATCGACCGTTTTCCGGAGGCCCGAGGAGCGGTGAGCAACCGGAGGGCGATCATGCGAACACACATCGGGGGACCCGTCGTTTGTCCGCCGCCGCACCGGGTACGGGACGGGGATGTCCCTCAGCACGGCGTGCACGGTCTGGCAGGTGCGGCTCGTCGACGGCTCCCGGTACCGGGTGCGGTACTGCTGCCGCGGCGGCCCGTCCGGCACGTTCGACCTCGTGCTGCCCCGCCGGTCGCCCGCGTTCGCCGACCTGTCCCCGGACGACACCGCCCTGGTGCTGGCGGCGGCCGGGCTGGTCCTCGACGGCGGGCTGCGAACCGGTCTCCCGCTGCCGCGGGAAACCGACCTGGACGCGCTCGCCCGGACGGATCCGGAATTCGTCCCGGAACTCCGGCGGCGGCTCGGCGCCATCCCCCAGCCCGTGTCGATGTGAAAGGACGGCCGATGTCCGAGGTTCCCGGCGGCGACTCCCTGATGTTCGTCGGGACCGCCACCACCGTGCTCCGCCTGGGTCCGTTCACGTTCCTGACCGACCCCAACTTCCTCCACCGCGGCCAGTGGTCCTACTTCGGCCAGGGCCTGTTCTCCCGCCGCCGCACCGAACCCGCGCTGCAACCGGCCGAGCTGCCGCCGTTGACCGCGGTGGTGCTCTCGCACCTGCACGGCGACCACTTCGACCGGATCGCCTCCCGCGAACTGCCCCGCGACGTCCCGATCCTCACCACCCAGCACGCCGCGACCCGGCTGCTCCGGCGCGGCTTCCACGCCCCGCTCCCGCTCGCGACCTGGATGAGCGAGACCTTCACCGACGGCGACGCCCGGGTCGCGATCACGTCCGTGCCCGCCCGCCACGCCCCCGGGCCGATGCAGCGCATCCTGCCGCCGGTGATGGGCAGCGTCCTCGACTACCACGCCGGCCCGGACGCCACCCCGCTGCGGATCTACCTCAGCGGCGACACCGTGCTGCACGAAGAGCTGCGCACCATCCGCGAGCGCTTCCCCGACCTCGACCTCGCCGTGGTCCACCTGGGCGGCACCCGGGCGTTCGGCGTCCTGGTCACCCTCGACCACCGCGGCGGCGTCGACCTGCTGAACCTCCTCGAACCACAGCGCGCGGTCCCGGTCCACTTCGACGACTACGGCCTGTTCCACTCGCCGGTGTCGAACTTCCTCGAAGAGGTCCGGATCCGGAAACCGGCCACCCGGGTCCACCTCCTGCAGCGCGGCGAGTTCCTCCCTCTTTGACAGCGGATCCCGACAAGGGCTCCGCGCCGGCCGACCCGGTGCTGGTGCTGACCGGCGGTCGCATGGAGGTACAGGCGGCCGGCAGCGAAACCGCCGGCGACGTCATCACGCGCGCGAGCTCGAACTGATCGCGGCGACGCTCACCACGGCCGTCGTCCAGCGCGGCGGCGAGCGACCGCGCCCAGCCGGGCGACCCAAGCGCACCGAGGCCGGGCAGCAGCACGACCGGACGGCGCTCCGGCCGGTCGATGCCGGCGGCGAGCGCCCGCCCCACCCCATGGCGCACGCGGTGGGTCACCAGCACGGCGTTCAGTTCTGCCCGGGATCGGCCGGCCCCTGGTGGTTCTGCAGCGCCAGGCCGCGCTCGCGGTCGAACGTCACCGCGACCTTGCCGCCCACCAGCGGGCACAGCCGCAACGCCTCGCGGGTCACCGCGTCGTAGAGCGAGTCGGTGGTCGCGCCGGGCAGGTACACCTCGACCGTCGCCCGCAGTTCGTAACCGCCGTCGCCGCGGGCGGCCAACGTCACCTTCGCCGTCACGACGCTTTCGCCCGGCTCCACCCCCAGCGACGTCGCGGCGATCGTCAGCGACTGGTGCAGGCAGGTGGCCAACGCCGCCGCGTAGAGGCGTTCGGGGTTCAGCGGGTCCGCGGTGCCGTCGCCCGGTTCACCGACGACGTAGGCCAGGTCCCCGCGGCCGTCGATCCGGACGCTCCCCCGGCTGGAGGTCGCCTCCGTGGAATACAGCTGCTGGGCGGACTGGGACACGGCTGACTCCTCGGCCGGGGACTTGATCCGTCGCCGGGTACCCGCGCGATTCCCCTTCACACGATCCGCGGCGGCCTTCACCCCGCGCGGTTAACCGTCCGCTAACCGGGAACGCACCCCGCGACCACCGGCACCACCCCGCGACCACGGAGGAAATCTTGTTCCGTCACACCAAGCTGCTGCAGTTCGAAGCCAAGCCCGAGAAGCCCGACGCCGTCTACGCCCACAAGCTGCAGGAACTCATCGGCGGCGCGTTCGGCGAAATGACCGTCACGATGCAGTACCTGTTCCAGGGCTGGAACTGCCGCATCGAAGGCAAGTACAAAGACCTCATCATGGACACCGCGACCGAGGAGATCGGGCACGTCGAAATGCTCGCCACCATGGTCGCCCGCCTGCTCGAAGGCGCCCCCGCCACCGCCACGGCGGAAGCCGTGAAGGACCCGGTGATGGCCGCGGTGATCGGCGGGATGGACCCCCAGCAGGCCATCGTCGCCGGCGGCGGCGCCCTGCCCGCCGACAGCAACGGCTACCCGTGGAACGGCAAGTACATCGTCGCCTCCGGCAACCTGCTCGCCGACTTCCGCGCCAACGCCGCCGCCGAAGCCCAGGGCCGCCTCCAAACCGCCCGGCTCTACAACATGACCGACGACCCCGGTGTCAAGGCGATGCTGAAGTTCAACCTCGCCCGCGACACCGTGCACCAGAAGCAGTGGCTGGCCGCCATCGAAGAGCTGAAGGCCGACGGGCTTGAAGAAGACATCGCCCCGGGCGCATTGCTCGACGAAGAGGACCAGACCCACAACCACACGATCTGGCACCTCTCCGACGGCCCGGACGGCGCCAAGGGCAGCAGCTGGACCACCGACGCGGGCATCGAGTATCTGATGGACCCCGAGCCCCTCGGCGGTCCCGGCACCGCGCCCAAACCCGACCCGGCGCTGTATGGCACGTACGCCCCGCTGCAGGACGCCAAGGGCACCGCCAAAGCCAAAGCCAAGAAGAAGTGAGCGGGAAGGAACGACAATGGCTACCGGAGAAACCGGATTCGACGACGTCACCTACGACCTCGTATCGGTCCAGTACCACGCACTGAAGGCCGGACACGACTACGGCCAGTACGTCCGCGACGCCGACAACGCCGGCCGCACGGACATCGCCGACTTCTTCCGTCGCGTGATGGACGAGGACTCGGCCCGCGCGCGGCAGTGCCACGAATTCCTCAAGGACCTCTCGGGCAGTTCCGAATCAGGCCCGGCCGTCTCCTGACGCCGGCCGGCTCCCGTTCCGGACCGGAACGGGAGCCGGCCGCGCCCTCCTCGACAGTTCGCCCGTACTCGGAATGATTTTCCGGTGTTCGGATCGATAGTTTCTAGTTCAAGCGAAACCCGCCCACGCAGGGATAGCCCGGGAGGCCCGCTTTCACCGGTTTTCCGTGCCGCGGGTAGCCCTGCAGCCACAGCTGCCCGGTCGTCGCGACGTTCGTGGCCAGCGAAACGTCCGCCGCGAGCCGGAAGCGTGTCTGCCGGCCATCGGGGTGCAGCGCCCAGCCGGTCAGCCGGGTCGCGCCCCGGGTGCGCGGCACGAACTGCGTGTCGAGCGCGACCCGCAGCTCGACCCAGGTGTCTTCGGTGATCGGGCGGCGGATCCGCAGCACGCCGACGAGCATCAGCAACCCCAGCAACACGAACACCGCGCTGCCACCGGCAACACCGCCCACCGCGGGCGCGCCGGCGAAGCTGCCGGGGTCGAACGAGACGGTCGACACGAAGACGAAACCGGCCGCACCCAGCGCCAGGAACGTCACCGCCGACCAGAGCGTCCGCCGGATCTGGAACGCCCGGTGCGCGGCGAGCACCGGGTCACGACGCGGCGGCGTCGGGTGGCGCGAGACCGGCTCCGCGGGCGTCGCGCCGGCCACCGGCGTGTCCTCGATCCGCGCGGCCCGCAACCACATCGCGCCCGGCAGCCGGACGAACACCCGCCGACCGGTGCCGAGCACCCACAACCGGCGCTCGCCGGCCAGCTGCACCCGTTGCCCGTCGTAGAGCCGGGTCCGCAGCCACCGCCCGTCCGGCAGCCGCACGGACACCCGTGCCCCCTTCACCAGCAAGCCGTCCGGGGCGACGTCCAGCCGGTGGTACGGCTCCGCGAAGAGCCGCCGGACTCGCAGGTACAGGCTCAGGACGTAGCACCACATCGCCAGGATGGCGCCGAAGACCGTCAAGTAGAAGTACGGCAGCCCGCTCCCCCGCTTTTCGGTCAGCGCGAGCAGCAAACCGAAGCCGACGAGCGCGCAGCTGAGTCCCGTGCGAAGGACGGTCGTCTTGGTCAGCTGCCGGATGTACCCGGCGAACAGCGGCTCGGCCCCCGACGGCACGTGCGGCGCCGGTTCGTAAACGCGGACTCTGTCCGTGCCGGAAGCGGTGTCCATGATTCTTCGTCCCCCCGGTCGGTGCTTCTGCTCAGCCGCGGAATCGTACCGGGCCCCGGCGGCGGAACGTACTGAGGATGACCGGCCGAAGATCGGACGACACGAATGACCCGAATCGGTCCGGCGTTTTGGGGAAAATAACGTCAGAAGTCACGAATCCGGCCGACGAACTACGCAGTGCGCAGGCAGGTGATCCAGTAGTCGCCGCCGGGGTCCCTGGTGACGCCGTGGGTTTCACTGGGAAAGCCGGGGAAGTGCCGATCGAAGTCCTCGAGGGCGCGCAGGTAGCGCAGGGTGGGTCCCTCGTGGCCGCCCGCGTTCTCGCCGGGCATGAGGACCGGGATCCCGGGCGGGGTGGTGACGACCTGCGTGGCGACCGTGCGGTGGGCGAGTTCGGCGAGGCGGACGGGTTCGGTGCCGCCGCGCAGCAGCCGCTGGTAGGTCCGGGCGGGAGTCAGTTCGGGCCGCGGTGGATGGGTGAACGCCGCGTCGAGCAGCGGAATCAGGTCGCTCTTGCGGAGCTGGGCGTGCATCTGGTCGCACAGCTCCCGCAAGGTCAGGTCGCGGTAGCGGGCGGGGTGGGCCTCGACCAAGGGGGGAAGGACGTCGGCGAGGCGCGCGCCGGTGTCGTAGAGCGACTTGAAGTCGAGGAGCCCGTCGATGAGCGTGCCCCACTTCCCTTTGGTGATGCCCATCGAGAACAGGATCAAGCAGGTGTAGGCGTCGGTCTTCTCGACGACGATGCGCCGGGTTTCGAGATAGGCGGTGAGGATCCGCGCCGGGATGCCCTGCTCCGCCGCGGCGCCGCGAGCATCGGTGCCCGGGCAGGTGACACTGACCTTCACCGGGTCGAGCAGGCAGTAACCCTTCTCCAGGCCCGAAAAACCGTGCCACGCCGCACCGGGCTCGAGGCTCCAGCACGCGGGTTCGCCGCGCAGCAGTTCGAGCGGTGCGTCCGCGAAGGGGTAGCGCTGCCCGGTTTTCGGGTCGTCGACCTCGTCCGGCTGCCAGGTGCCGAAGAACCAGGCCGGGCGGTCACCGGCGGCGGCGATGCGGCGGCCGATGCGGGCCACCGCCTGCCGGAACCGGATGGCCTCGGTCACCGCCTCGTCGACCAGCCACCGGCCGCCCGGCCCGTCCATCATGGCGGCGGCGACGTCGAGCCCGGCGATCATCGGGTACAGCGGCGACGTCGTGGCGTGCATCATGAACGTCTCGTTGAACTGCCGGTGCTCGACCGGCGACCGCGGTGAGTTCTTCACGTGCAGCATCGCGCTCTGGGACATCGCGGCGAGCAGCTTGTGGGTCGACTGGGTGCTGAACACCGTGGGCCGGACGGCATCGGGCACCGCGCCCGGCTCCACGGCCATCCCGTACCGGCGGGCGTAGAGCGGGTGGAACCGGGCGTAGGCGAACCACGCCTCGTCCAAGTGCAGCCGCGGCACGCTTTCGCCCAGCAGCTCGGCCACGCGAACCGCGTCGTAGCACAGGCCGTCGTAGGTCGAGTTGGTGATCACCGCGTACACCGGATCCGGTGCGGCAGCGTGGGCGGAGAGCGGGCTGGCCGGGACGAGTTCGGCGACCGCGTCGCGGCTCAGCGCGGCCGGCGGGATGGGGCCCATCAGCCCGTAGCCGTTGCGGGTGGGCACGAGGTAGACCGGGCGGCCGCCGGTCAGCGTCAGGCCGTGGTAGATCGCCTTGTGGCAGTTGCGGTCCACGAGCACCAGCTCGTCGGTGGCGATGCTCGCGTGCAGGGCGATGCGGTCACCGGTGGAATCGCCGTGCAACACGAAGTACGTCAGGTCGGCGCCGAAAACGCGGGCGGCGTTGCGCTCGGCGTCGCCGATCGGGCCGGTGTGCTCGAACAGCGATCCCAGTTCCGCCACGGAAATGGACAGGTCGGTGCGGAAGAGCCGTTCGCCGTAGTAGTCGAACAACGCTCGCCCGACCGGGGACTTCAGGAAGGCCACTCCGCCGGCGTGGGCGGGGGTGTGCCAGGAGTATTCGTGGGTGTCGTCGAAGCGGCGCAGTTCCCGGAAGAACGGCGGCAGCATTTCGTCACGGTAACGCCGCGCGGCCACGCCGATCCGGCCGGCGATGAACCCCGGTGTGTCCTCCAACAACCACACGTACCCGCAGATCACCTCCGAAACCCACAGGGGCAGGTCGTCCACCGACGTCGACGTGGTCATCAGGAAGACCGGGAGCCGGGTGAACCGGTCCCGCAGCGCGTTCAGCACGGCTTCGGCGGACGCCTCCCGGTCGTCGTCGCGGAGGTCCCAGCTCACCAGCGCGGCGGTGAGGTCGGCCCGGCTCCGCACGAGGGCGAGCGCGTCGTCGTCGGTACCGGCACGCAGGACGTCGTGCCCGTCCGCGGCGAGGTGCTCGCAGATCCGCGTCAACTGGGTGTCGAGCACCGATTCCGGCGGGATGTCGTCGAGCGCCAGCAAAACCGTCGAACCAGCCACCGTGAATCCCTCCGCCGAATTGCGCTCACCAGATATAGCGGTTTCCGGCTGCCCCGTCGATCGGCCAAAGGCTTGCTGCCACGTACCTCTTTCGTGGAAATCACCGGAAACCCGAAAAGCCACGGCGACCGCGCAACGCGGGTCCGCTACCGCCCCAGGGGTGGGCTCATCGGCCGCGGGCCAGGGGCGTCACCAGCGGCAGCAGGACCTCGTCGACGATCGCCGTCACCTCTGCCGCGGTGACCGTCCCCGCCTCCATGTGTTCGACGAGGACCAGGCGCGGTCCGACCGCGGCGATCCGCGCGGTGACCGCGGAGGCACGTGCCTCTCCGCGCTCGGCGGCGTCGGCCAGCACACCGAGGATCAGCTCCTGGCGGGGACGCAGCACCAGGTCGCGGACCCGGGCGAACAACCCCGGGTGACGCTCCCGCTGCGTGACCAGCGGGCGCAGGGCCCGGCCGTGCGGTTCGTCGAGCACCCGAGCCAGTCCGCCGAGCAGGACCAGCAGGTCGCCGCGCAGGGCCCCGGTTTCCGGCGGCCGAGCCTCCCCGAAACCCGCGTCCGGATCGGTGAGCGCGGCCAGCACCAGATCCTCGGGCGTCGCCCACCGCCGGTAGAGCGCCGCCTTACCGGTCCGCGCGCGAGCCGCGACCTTCTCGAAACTCAGCTCCTCGAACGAGGTTTCGGCCAGTTCGGCCAGCGCCGCCTCGAGGATCGCGCGGACCAGCGCGTCGCCGCGGCGCCGGGTCTCCGCCATCGGCCACCCCTCTCGTGTACGGTCGTTAGTGAACAATACCGTTCCTTATGAGGGTGGGTCATGACGGCCATCACGAACGTCCGGGTCTTCGACGGCACCGGGCTCACGCAACCGCGGACCGTCTTCGTCGACGGCGCCCGCCTGTCCGGCGAAGCCACCGGCGGCCCGGTGCTCGACGGAACCGGGCAGGTCCTGCTCCCCGGACTCATCGACGCCCACGTACACCTGCACGGCCGGGAGAACCTCGAACAGTTCGCCCGGTACGGCGTCACCACGGCCCTGGACATGGCGACGACGTCGGCGGCACTGCTGGCCGGCCTGCGGGACCAGCCGGGGCTGCCCGACATCCGCAGCGCCGGCGTGCCCGCGATCGGGCCGGGCGGGATGCACGCCCGCATGCCCGGCATGCCCGCCGACGCGGTCGTCACCGACCCCGCGCAGGCCGCGGGCTTCGTCGGGGCCCGCACCGCGGCCGGGTCGGACTACCTCAAGATCGTGCTCGAAGCACCCGGGAGCGGCGGCCCCGAACTGCCGGCGGCCCGCGCCCTCACCGAAGCCGCGCACGCGGCCGGGCTGCTGGTCGTCGCCCACGCCGCGAGCACCGGGGCGTACACGATGGCGCTGGACGCGGGCGTGGACATCATCACGCACGCACCGCTCGGGCCACCGATCGCGGACGGGGACCTTGAGCGGGCGAAAGTCGTCGTACCAACGCTGACGATGATGAAAGGCATCGCGACGGCGACCGGCCGGCCGCAGCTCTACGCAGGCGCGGCGACATCGGTGACCAGACTCCACGGCGCGGGCGTGGCCGTGCTGGCCGGCACCGACGCGAACGCCGCGCCGGGAGTACCTTTCTCCGTCGCGCACGGCGCGAGCCTGCACGACGAGCTCGAACTGCTCGTCGCCGCCGGACTATCCACAGTGGAAGCACTGCGCGCCGCGACCGTGTTGCCGGCCAAGCACTTCGGACTGACCGACCGCGGCGAGATCCGGCCGGGACTGCGCGCGGACCTGGTCCTGCTCGACGGCGATCCGATCGCCGACATCCGCGCCACGCGTGCGATCAGCCGCGTCTGGTGCGCAGGGGTCGAGCACTGATCCAGGCCACGACGGGTACGGCTCCCGCGCCGCAACCTCCGCGACACCAGGAAAGGGAGTGGGACCGGCGCACGTCTCCAGCCGCGTGGCCGGTCCCACTCGTGCCGGCGTCACCCGTGGCCGCGGCGTGCCCGGGACGGGGAACCGGAGTGTGCTGCTCGCTCCCTGTTCCGGGCACGCTACGACGCTCGTTCGCGACACCGGGTCCGCGCCGCGAGCCGGCTTCCGCACACACAACGGGCGGCCGCGGCGCGGGAACTCAGTTGTCCTGGCTCGTTCCGCCGTCGGCGATGGAACCCGAGGCGCAGTTCTCCGGGTTGGCCCCGTCGGCCTCGTTTTCGCCCGGCGACAGGATCGGCACGCCGATGCCGTTGAGCGAGTCCTGGATCGGGACCTGCACGCCGAGGACGTTGATGTTGTTGTCGCAGATACCGGGGGTGACGTTGGTGTTGTGCAGCAGGTCGGTGTTGCTGAGGTTCAGCAGGCCGGCCTGGCCGTTGTAGTCGTAGTCGTAGCCGCCGTGGTGGTGGCCGTGGTGGTGCCCGTGACCGTCGGGCGTGTCGGCGGCGGCGACTCCGCCGGCCAGGAACGCGCCCGCGGCCATCGTGGCCACGACGAAACCAACCTTCTTCACGATGTTTCTCCTCGAATAGAACAGTCTCAATGCGCGCAACGGCGGCAAGCGTGTCTCCGTCCCGCGTGACGGAAACATACTGAGGAAACGGGAGTCGCCCACAGTTCAATCCCCGATCGTGTGGGCGTCGAAAGCCTGTGACCGTGACGGATGTGCCCCATTCGAGTCGGTTCCGTGGTGCCCATTAAGAAACTCGACATCGTCGCCATATTCCGCCACCGCGGTGTCATATGGGCGGCTCGCATTTCGTCGCACACCAGTTCAGATCCGAATCACCCACTGAACAGCACCAAGTGAGCGAGCGAAACCGTAGCCTCAGCGGGGACTGCTCCGGTTCTCGCAAGGGAGACGGGGCGGTCCGCCGGGTGAGCCGGCGAGGTTTCAAACTCCCACGCCGAGCCCGCAGCCGGGCGACGCCCACCTCGCCGGCTCACTGAGCGACCGAAGCCAACGTCAAGCGGTCACATCCGAAATCGGCGCTCAGTTGCCGGGGTGAACACGGCGCGCAGGTGCTGCGGCGGCAGGCGCTGTCGCGCGACACCGCTCGGCTGTGCCCGGCCCGGCCCGGCCGGCGCTGCTCCGGCATCGAGGCTCTGGTCCTCGACCGTGGCCCACAGACGGCGCCTGGAGGTCCACATGGCCCAGTACGGCCTGGCAGATCGTCGACCGGCAGCCGGTCGGCCGGGCCAGCGGCCGCCGACGATCATCCGAGCCGCGCGACCGGGCGTCGATCGATCACTGGACGACTGTCAAGACAGACACCAACGCCCTACTCCGGGGTAGCAAAAAAGCCCAGGTCAGTGACCTGGGCTTTGCTCCCCCGCTTGGACTCGAACCAAGAACCCTCCGGTTAACAGCCGAATGCTCTGCCAGTTGAGCTACAGGGGAATGTCGCTCACTTCCGGTGCCGGCCGTCTCCGTCCGACGAGAAGAACTTTAGCCCATGCCCTCCGGCCCTCCGCACCCACCCCCCACTTGGCGCAGCCGCCCCCTCGCGGGTGTTTTCCTGGACAATGGACAGTCGGACGACCTACGGACGGAAGGCGTGGACGCGGATGAAGAAGTTCCTGCTGGGGGCAGGCCTGGGGTACGTGCTGGGCGCCAAGGCAGGCCGGGGGCGGTACGAGCAGCTCGTGCGCACCTACCGCCGCATCGTCGACCACCCCATGGTCCAAGGGGCGGCCGGCGTCGCACGCGCCAAGATCGGGGAGAAGGTGCGCCGCTAGACCTGGGCCACGAAGAACACCCTGCGGAACTCGAACCACGTCGTGCCGTCGGCTCGGGTCGGGTACGCCGTGGCCAGGAGCGGGGTCAGCTCGGCCCGGAACTGCTCCCACTCGTCGTCGGCGAGGGCTGCGCGGACCGGCCGCAACGCCGTCCCGGTGATCCACTCCAGCACCGGGGACGGCCCGCGCAGCGGCTGCACGTACGTCGTCTCCCAGGCGTCGACGCCGCAGCCCGCGTCGGCCAGGAGGTTCGCGTACTCCATGGGGCTCGACACCGCGTCGTCCTCGCGCAGGACCACCTCGGCCAGCCGGGACGACCAGGCCGGGGACGCCGCCAGCTGCCGCGTCAGCGCGTGCGACGGCGCGGCGAAATTGCCCGGCACCTGCACCGCCAGCCAGGCGCCCGAGGGCAGCGAGGAGACCCAGCGGCGAAGCAGCGAACCGTGGTCCGGCACCCACTGCAGCACGGCGTTCGACACGACGACGTCGGTGTCCGGCGCCGGCGACCAGTCGCGGACGTCGAGCAGCGACGCGTCGAGTCCGCGGGCCCGTGCGGCCGTCACCATTTCGGGTGAACTGTCGCTGCACTCCAGCGCCGCCGACGGCCAGCGCTCCCGCAGCGACACCGTCAGGTTGCCGGGGCCGCACCCCAGGTCGACGACACGCCGGGGCGCGGCGGCGCCGATGCGGGAAACGAGGTCGTGGAACGGCCGGGCCCGCAGGTCGGCGTAGTCGAGGTACTTGTCCGGATCCCACACAGCGGCCTCCCAGCAAACAGTACGCCTGTACTGAGTACGAGCGTACTGCTACTCGGCGGGGTTGACCAGCTTCGCGGCGACCTGCTCGGCGATGGCGGTCACCAGCTCGACGTCGGTGCCCGGATCGGGCCGGACCTGCAGGACGCTGCCGTCGCGGCCCGGCACCTTGCGCTGCACGAACCACGCTCCCCCGGACCCGATCTCCTGCCGGTGCCGCGACCGGATCGAGCCCTCGACGCGCTGGTAGGCCTCCTTCGGCACCTTGCCCGGCGCCGGCAGCCGGAAGCGCACCGGCGGCAGGTCGGCCAGCACGACCGCCGAACCCGCCGTGCCCACCTCGGACGATTCCGTCAGCGTGAAGACGCCGTCCGCCCAGGTCGCCTTGCCGACGAGGTGCCAGCCGACGCGGCGCGCCCCGCCGTCGGACGGCACCCACAGGCCCAGCGCCGTCACGACCAGGTACCCGCCGCCCTCGACCGGCGCGCTGTCGACGACGTCCTCACCCGGGTCCAGCGAGCCCGCGAAGTCCGGCGGGGTGCGGTCGCCGAGCAACCGGCGCAACCAGCTCATCTCAGCTCCACGTGCTGGCGGCCGCCTGCTCGCCCAGCGACTTCTTGTACTGCTCCAGCGCCACGAGGTCGCCGAACAGCGCGCGGTAGTCGTCCGGCGCCTCGACCGGCGAGAGCCGTTGCAGCTTGCCCTTGATCTCCGCGATCTGCCGTCCGACGAGCCCCTCCTGGAGCCGCGCCAGGATCGAGGAGATGTACCGCGAGTCGACTTCGTCCTTGGCCTGCAACGGTTCCACGGCCAGCTCGGACAGCACGCGCCGGACCGTCCCTTCCGGACAGTGCGGGGCCGCCGCGTCCAGCAGCGCCGGGCCGGTCAGGCCCGAACCCGCGCCGCCCGCCTTCAACAGCGCCTCGTGGACCGCCACGTACACCGGGTGCGTGAACGCCTCCAGCGGCAGCGCGTCGTACTCCGGCCCGGCGATCGCGGGCTGCTGCAGCGCGGCCTTCAGCGCCTCGCGCTGGACGGCGAACCGCGGGTCCTTCGGAGCCGGGCGGGCCACGTCCTGAGCCGGTGCCGCCGGGGCGGCCTGCTGGCCGCGCGCGGGCTGGCGCAGCGGCGCCCCGCCGCGCTTGTCGGTCGCGCCCGCGCTGCCCCGCACCCGGTTGACGACCTGCGCGACGTCCTGCCAGCCCACCCACCAGGCGAGTTTCGACGCATAGCCGTCGCGGGCCGCGCGGTCCTTGATCGACGCCACCATCGGCACAGTCTTCTGCAGCGCCGCGACCTGACCGTCGACCGAGTCGAGGTCGTAGTTCTTGAGCGTGTTGCGGATGACGAACTCGAACAGCGGGGTCCGCCGCGCGACCAGGTCCTTCACCGCGCTGTCGCCCTTGGCCAGGCGCAGCTCGCACGGGTCCATGCCGTCCGGCGCGACGGCGATGTACGTCTGGCCGGCGAACGTCTGGTCGCCTTCGAAGGCCTTCAGCGCGGCCTTCTGGCCCGCTTCGTCGCCGTCGAAGGTGAAGATCACTTCGCCGCGGAAGGCGTCGTCGTCCATCATCAGCCGGCGAAGCACCTTCATGTGGTCTTCGCCGAACGCCGTGCCCGACGACGCGACCGCCGTCGGCACGCCCGCCGCGTGCATCGCCATCACGTCGGTGTAGCCCTCGACCACGACCACCTGGTGCCGCTTCGCGATTTCGCGCTTGGCCAGGTCGAGGCCGAACATGACCTGGGACTTCTTGTAGATCGGCGACTCGGCGGTGTTGAGGTACTTCGCCGAGATCCGGTCGTCGTCGAACAGCCGCCGCGCGCCGAAGCCGACGACGTCGTTGCCGACGTCGCGGATCGGCCAGACCAGGCGCCGGTGGAAGCGGTCCATCGGGCCGCGCTGGCCCTCCTTGGACAGCCCCGCCGTGAGCAGTTCCTTGACCTCGAAGCCGCGGTTGAGCAGGAACTTCGTCAGCTTGTCCCAGCCGCCGGGTGCGTACCCGCAGCCGAACGTCTTCGCCGCGGCGGCGTCGAACCCGCGCTCGGAGAGGAAGTCCCGCGCCGGGCGCGCCTCGTCCGTCAGCAGCTGCTCGGCGTAGAACTCCTGCGCGAGGCGGTGGGCCTCGACGAGCCGGGTGCGGCTGCCGCGGTCGCGCTGGATCGTCGCGCCGCCGCCTTCGTAGGTGAGCCGGATGCCGACCCGGTCGGCCAGCCGCTCGACGGCCTCCACGAACGAGATCAGGTCGATCTTCTGGATGAACTTGATGACGTCGCCGCCCTCGCCACAGCCGAAGCAGTGGAAGGTGCCGTGCGTCGGGCGGACGTTGAACGACGGGGTCTTCTCGTTGTGGAACGGGCAGAGGCCCTTCAGGCTGCCCCCACCGGCGCGGCGCAGCGCCACGTACTCCCCGACGACCTCGTCGATCCGGTTCCGCTCGCGCACCTCCGCGATGTCGCTCTCCCGAATCCGTCCTGCCACGTCACCCACTCTAGCCGCGCCGTTTGCGGCACACTCGGGGCATGGTCTCCACGCCCACCGCCCAGGACACGCTGGCCGCGGAGTTCGCCGAGCACCGCGGCCACCTCATCGGCGTGGCCTACCGGCTGACCGGCACGCGCGCCGACGCCGAAGACGCCGTCCAGGAGTCCTGGCTGCGGCTGGCCGGGCTGGACGACGCCGGCCGCGCGGCGATCCGGGACCTGCGGGGCTGGCTGACCACCGTCGTCGGGCGGATCTGCCTCGACCGGCTCAAGTCGGCCGCGGCCCAGCGCGAGAAGTACGTCGGCAACTGGCTGCCCGAGCCGGTCGTCACGCCGTTCGGGCGGCCGGTGAGCGAAGACCCCCTGGACGTCGCCGTGCGCGACGACGGGCTGCGGATGGCCGCGCTCGTCGTCCTCGACAAGCTGACCCCGGAGCAGCGCGTCGCGTTCGTGCTGCACGACGCCTTTTCGGTGCCGTTCGCGGAGATCGCCGACGCGCTGGGCGTCTCGGTCGACGCCGCGCGCCAGTACGCGTCCCGCGGCCGCAAGGCCCTCGCCGACGCCGATCCCGCGCCGCGCGTGCCCCTGGAGGACCAGGCGAAGATCCTCGAGAAGTTCGTCACCGCCCTGCAGCAAGGTGACATCCGGGCGATGACCGAGCTGCTGGCCCCGGACGTCGTGCTCGTCGGCGACTCGAACGGCAAGGGCCGCACCGCCCGCCAGCTCATCCTCGGGCCGGACAAGATCGCCCGGTTCTTCGTCGGCCTCACCCGCAAGTACGCGCCCGGCATGGTCGAGCGCGGCGCGCCGGTGCTGGTCAACGGCGACCTCGGGATGTACCTGGCGCCGATGCCGGGGCGCGACGGCTTCCTCGCCCTCGACGAGCACGTGCAGTCGGTCAGCATCCGCGACGGGAAGATCGTGGCGATCTACGACATCGTGAACCCCGACAAGCTGACCCGGATCACGCGTCCCGGCGACGCACCTTCGTGATCCCGGCCGCCAGCAGCAGCGCGGCGAAGGCCCCGAAGTAGGCCAGCGCCCAACCCGGGCTCAGCGGCGAATCGGACAGGACACCGGCGTTGCCGCCGTCCCGGCCCGCGTTCGCCTCGCCGGAGCCGCTGAGGAACTTCGTGACGGCGTTCAGCGGCAGCCACCGGTGGATCGCCTGCCCGGCTCGCGGGATCAGCTGGACGACGTTCTCCGCCATCAGCGGGTAGCCGACGAGCACCGCGACCGCACCGGCGGTGTGCCGCAGGAGCAGGCCCACCCCGACCCCGCAAACGGCGGCCAGCGCGAACACCGGTCCGGTCCCGGCGACGATCCGCCAGTCGGCGACGCTGTCCAGCGCCAGGTCGGCGTCGGGCGCGAGGACCCGGGCCACCAGCCAGGCCGTGAACGCGGCGGCTTCGCCGAGCAGGAAGGCGTACCCGGCGACGAGCGCGGCCTTGGCCAGCAGCACCGGCGTGCGGCTCGGCACGGCCTGGAACGTGCCGTGGATCGTGCCGGAGTGGTATTCGCCGGTCACCGCGAGCGCGCCCAGCACCAGCACGGCGACCAGGGCGAGCTGGTAACCGAACTGGGTGCTCGCGACCGTGGGCGGCAGGTGGGCCTCGCCGGCGCCGAGCGCGGTGATCGCGGCCGGGAAGGCCAGCGCGACGAGCGCGAAGACGCCGCACACCCAGGGCGTGGCGATGCTGAAGAGCTTGATCCGTTCACTGGCGACGAGGTGCATGCGCAGAACGGTCCCGCGGCGGACCCCGGCGGCGCGTCCACCCGGGGTCCGATCCCCGGTGTCCTACGGGAGCGGGACGCGGCAGGCGTCGCCCGAGGTGAAGCCCTGGTCGACGATGCCGAGTGCGCTGTTCATCCGGGCGCGCGAGTTCTCCAGCGCGATCTGGTAGGTCAGCTCGACGACGCCGGCGCGGCCGAACTCGCGCTCGAGCTCGGCGACCTGCTCGTCGGTCACGGTGACGTGCTCGCCGGACATCGCGTCGGCGTAGGCGATGGCGAGCCGTTCCTGGTGGCTGAACGCGGGCGAGGTCGCGTAGTCGTCGATCTGCTTCAGCCGCTCGATGTCCAGGCCGTCGTGCTTCTGCAGCATGGTGCCGAAGTCGACGCACCACGAGCAGCCGATCCGGGTGGCGACGCGGTAGACGGCGAGCTCGCGCACGTTCGCCGGCACCTTCTTCGACGCCCGCTCGGCCAGCGTTTCGTGCACCGCGTAGGTGCGCAGCAGGGCCGGGTGGTGGGCGGCGACGGCCATCGGCTCGGGCACGGCGCCGTACCGCCGGCCCGCGAACCGGTACATGAGCTTGAGCACGAAACCGGCTTCGGACGTCTTCTTCGGGGGGATGCGAGGCATCAGCGTTCTCCTTCTTTCGCGGTCACGAGGGGGACGAGACCGCGTCCGGAGACGTGACAGCGGGCGCGATGACGCAGGTCAGCAGCATGATCGCGGCCGCCGCGCCGAACACGGCGGTGAGGCCGGCGGCACCGAGCCCGCCGGTCGTGGCCAGCGCGAGCCAGCCGAACGCCGCGGCCCCGGCCAGCCCGCCGGCCTGCCGGGCGAACGTCAGCGACCCCAGCGTGACGCCCAGCAGGTCGCGCCGGGCCCGCGTCTGGCCGAGGACGGTGTACGCGGACGTGCAGACCGCGAAGGCCGCGCCGATCGCGAACAGGCCCGGCGCGAGGAGCCACGGGCTGCCGTCCAGCGCGGCGGCGACGGCGACCGCGGCGAGCCCGGCCGTTCCGACCAGGCAGCCGAACCGGCCCCACGCCGCCATTTCCGGGTGCCGGCGGGCCAGCGCGGCGAAGGAGGCCGACAACGCGAGCTGCCCGGCGGTCATCGCGACCAGCAGCAACCCGGTCGCGGCCGCGTCGGCGGCCAAGGCCGCGACGAGCGCGACGTAGGTGAAGGTGCCGTAGAGCGCGGCGCCCGCCAGGCCGTTGACCACCACCGCGCGCGCCAGAACCGGGTCCGCGAACACCTTCGGCGAGATCAGCGGGCTCTTCGCCCGACGCTGCCTGCGCACGAACAGGAAACCCGTCACCACGGCGGCCCCGGCCAGCACCGGCGTCCACAGTGGACTGTGCGCGAGCGCGTCTACGGTGCCGAGTGCGACGACCGCCGACCCCGCGGCCACGAGCAGGACGCTGCTCCCGACGTCGAACTTTTCGCCCGCGCGACGGGGTTTCGCGGGCAACCCGCGCAAGCCAAGCACCAGCGCCGGCACGCACAGCGGCAGGTTGACCAGGAAGATCCACCGCCAGCCCGGTCCTGCGGCGAGCAGCCCGCCCAGCGGCGGGCCGCCGAGGGTGGCGGCCGCGAACACCGCCGTCTGCCAGCCCTGGCGCCGCAGCAGCTCGTCGCGCTCGAACAGCTCGCCGAGCGCGCTCATCGCCGTGACGATCAGGCCGCTCCCGCCCAGGCCCTGCAGGGCGCGCGCGGCCACGAGCGAACCGAGGTCGGGCGCGGCGGCGCACCAGGCCGAGGCCGCGGCGAACACCAGGACCGAGCCGGCGAAGGAGACACGGCGGCCGTGGAGGTCACCGAGCCTGCCGTGCAGCGGGGTCGCGACGGTGAGGGTGAGCAGGCCGGCGGCGGTCACCGCGACGAGACCGGTGCGGGCGTGCAGGTCGGCGCCGATCGACGGCAGGGCCGCGGTGACGATCAGGCCGTCGAGCTGGGCCATGGCCATGCCGAGCAGCAGGCCGGCGAAGGCGAGGTTCCGATATGCGTGCATAAAGCACACGTTATAACGTGCCTTATGCACGCATCAAGCTCCGACGGCGGGCCCGCCCTGTTCCGCCTGGTCCGGCACTGGGCGCGCCAGTGGGCGCCGGACGTCGTCGAGCGCTTCGCCCCGGACGCGCCGCCGGCGTGGACGGTGCCGAACCTCTTCGTGATCCAGGCGATCGACGGCGCGGCCGGCGACGAGGTGACGGTCGCCGACGTGGCCCGCCAGCTGGGCATCGACCGCTCGGTGGCCAGCCGGATGGTGGCCGAAGCGGGCCGCGACGGTTTCGTGGTGCGCTCGACGTCGCCCCGGGACGCGCGCCGCGCGGTGCTGACGCTCACCGAAGCGGCGAAGGAGTTCCTCGCGGCTTCGCAGGCCCACCAGCGTCAGGCGTTCGAGGCGCTGGTGGGCCACTGGGACGCGGCCGATCGCGAACGTTTCGCGGGCTACCTGACGCGGCTCGCGGACGAAGTCCTCGGCTAGCTTTCCGCGAGGATCGCGTTCAGCGCTTCCCAAGCGTGCCAAGCGCGCGTGACGCCGAACTGGGCGATGAACCGCAGCGCCGCGCGCACGTCGTCCGGCGGCGCGCCACCCCGGAGCGCGCGCCCGACGTGGATGCGGAACGTGTCTTCCAGGGTCTGGTAGTGGACGTCGACGCTGAGGCTGACCAGGCCGCGCTCGCGTTCGCTCAGGGTGCCCGGCCCGTGCCCGGCGCGCATCCGCGACTGGAGGTCGAAGTAGCCGGTGAAGTGCGGGTCCAGCTCGTTCAGCCGGGTCCGCACCTCGTCCGGCAGCGGGCTGGGCCCGTCCGGTACCGGTTCGGGCGCCGTCAGCTCCGGGTCGATGCCCAGCTCGGCTTCCAGCTCGGCGATCCGCTCGATGCCGGCGGTCGCGGCGTGGTAGCCGCAGTCGTAGGAGACGAACCGCAGCAGCTCGCGGACGTCCGAAGTGGACACTCCGGCGGCCAGCCCGGCCCGCACGTGGGCGGTGAAGGCCAGCCCCAGGCTCGCCTGGCAGACGTCGGCCGTGACGCAGAGGAACGTCTTCTCCCGCTCGGTCAGCTCCGGGATCGCCCGGACGTGCTTCGCGGTGGCGCCGACCAGCTGGGCGAACGCCGGGTCGAGCGTGGCGAGCCGGCCGAGGCTCGTTTCGGTCGTGGTCAAGATCGTGCTCCCTCAGTGTGGTGAACGTTCGTAGCGCTACAGCTGTAGTGCGAGTGACGCTACACCTGTAGCGCGATGGGTGTCCAGCTACACTGGGCCGACCATGACCGAAACCCGCCGTCGTCCCAACGCCCGTGGCCGGGGCGAACTGCTGCGCGAAGAAATCGTCACGGCCGCCGTGCGGATGCTCGAGGAGCTGGGCGACGACGAAGCGCTCTCGCTGCGGGCCGTCGCGCGCGAGGTGTCGATCGCGGCGACGTCGGTCTACCTGCACTTCCCCGACCGCGACGCGCTGGTGCTGGCCGCGATGCAGCGCTGCCACGAGGACCTCGTCGGCACCGGCGACGCCGCCGCGGCGGACGCGCCGGACCCGGCTACCGCGCTCCGGGCCCGGATCCTGGCGCAGGCGGCGTGGGCGCGCGAGCACTCCGGGCTCTACAAGGTGCTGCACGAAAGCGCGGTCCACCGGCGCCACGGCATGCCGTTCAAGGAGGTCTTGGTCGCGCGCACGACCGAGGCGGTCCAGGCGTGCATGGACGCGGGCCTGGCCCCGGCCGACGACGCCGCGACCGTCGCGATCGACCTGCGGACCGCCGTCAACGGCATGCTCGCCCAGCGGATCAACGAACCGGACCTGCCGTGGCCGCCCGCCGTCGAGCAGATCGACCGGTTCCTGGTGAAGCTGGTCGGCCTGGACTTGTGATCAGCCGGGCAACCGGCTTGGGTGAGCCGGTATGACCCAGACGGTGATCCCGCGGCTGGTGGTGCGCGACCTCGTCGCCGCCGTCGCGTTCCTGCGTTCGGTGTTCGGCGCGACCGGCGAGGTCGAAAGCGGCCGTCCCGCCGAGATCCGCATCGGCGACTCCCTGGTCATGGTGTCGGCCGAAGGCGAGCGAGAGCTGTTCCCCGCGTTCCTGTACGTGTACGTCTCCGACGCGGACGCGACATACCGCCGGGCCCTCGACTGCGGCGCGACGAGCCTCGAGCCACCGGCGAACACCCCGTACGGCGACCGCCGCGCGATGGTCCGCGACCCGTTCGGCAACGTGTTCCAGATCGCGCACCGCCGTGGGTGACCGGCCGCCGTCCCGCCTCTTCGCCGGCTGATTTCGCCGGGCTCCGTAACGCGCCACCGGCGACGCTCGAACCGAGCAGGTTCAGCGGCGCCGAGGTCCTCGGGACGCCCGCGGCCGAGGGCAGCCGCTGAGCTACTCGCCCGTGCTGCCGTCGATCGACTCGCGGATGAGGTCGGCGTGGCCGTTGTGGCGGCTGTACTCCTCGATCATGTGGACCAGGATCCAGCGCAGGCTCGGCGAAGTGCCGTCCCGCCGCGTGTGCTTCGAGGGCTGGGAAAGATCGCCGTTGGCCAGCGCTTCCGCGTACCGCTCGCGGGACCGCGCGACCGCGTCCGCCCAGAGCGCGCGAAGCTGCTCCGGCGTGTCTTCGACCGCGGAATCCCAGTCCCAATCCGGGTTTTCCCGCCAGTCGACGGCGTTCCACGGCGGTGCCGGTTCGCGGTCGAACAGGACGCAGGAGAACCAGTAGTCCTCGACGTACGCGAGGTGCTTGAGCAGCCCGCCCAGCGTCAGCTTGGCCGGCGGGTGCTTCGCGCGCAGACCCGCTTCGTCGAGCCCGGCGCACTTCCACGCCAGGGTGTCGCGGTGGAAGTCGAGGAAGCCGAGCAGGATCGCGGCTTCGTCGCCGTCGACGGGCGGCTCGGTCCGCCCCTGGTCGTCCAGTGAGGTCACGGGCGGCGACTCTACCGAAATTGTCGGACCCCTCCGCTAGGTTTTCCGGCATGGCGGAATTCGTACTGGTAGCAGGCGCTTGGCTCGGTTCGTGGGCGTGGGACGAGGTCGTCCCCGGTTTGCGCGAAGCGGGCCACGGCGCGCACGCGGTGACGTTGTCCGGCGTCGCCGAGAAACGCGGAGTGCCCGCGGGGCAGCAAAGGCACGTGCAGGACATCGTCGACGTCGTCTCGCGAAACGACCTGCGGGACGTCGTGGTCGTCGGGCACAGCTACTCGGGCATCCCGGCGGGGCAGGCGGCCGAGCGGATCGGCGACCGGCTGCGGCGCGTGGTGTTCGTCGACTCGAACGTGCCCACCGGCGGCGATTCGTTCACCTCCGTCTGGTCCGAGGCGCAGGTCGCGGCGCTCACCGAGCGCGGCTTCTGGCCACCGCTCGCGGCGGAAGACTTCGCGGGGCAAGGACTTTCCGACGCCCAGATCGCGCGGATCCTCGAGCGCGCGACCCCGCACCCGGCCGCGTCGCTCACCGAACCGGCCGCGCTGACCCGGCCGCTGGGCGAGCTCCCGGCGACCTACGTCAAGTGCCTGCTCGACGGGGAAACGCCGAGCCCCGACGTCGTGCGGCTGCTGGAAAGCGACCGTTGGGAGCTGGTGGAGCTGGACACCGGGCACTGGCCGATGTTCTCGCGACCGGAGGAGCTGACCACGATCCTGCTCGACGCCGCGAAAGCGTGATCACGGCGTCAGCGCGCGCACGTCCCAGATCCACACCCCGCCGACGAACTCCGCCGGCTTCCGCAGGAGGAGCTCCACAGTGGACTTCAACGCTTCCTGGTTCTGCCGCGGCCCGACCACGAGCACGTCGGCGTTCCAGGCGCGCAGGTCGGCCAGGGCCTGGGTGCGGTCGGCTTCGGTGACGTCCGCGGCCTGTCCCGTCTTCTCGACCTCGGCGAACAGGTCCGACGTCGGCAGCGGCACCGCGCCGTAGCGGCCGCGGCGGTCGGTCGGCGAGGTCGGGCCGACGAAGTAGCCCTCGGGCATCGGGTAGCCGAGGCCCGCGTCGACCTGCCAGTGCAGCGGCTCGGCTTCGCCCGTGCTCGGCAGCGGGACCGGCACCAGCGAACCGCCGGGGGCGACGTACTGGCGCCAGATCCCGTCGGCGAAGAAGGGCGGCGACAGCGGGCGTTCGTGCGTCACCAGCTCCGTCGGCGCGATCGGCAGCAGCACCGCCACCACCGCGCCGATCCACACCATCTTCAGGGGGAACCGTTGCTTGCCATCGAGGGGTTCCGGCTGTTCGGCGGCCGCCGTCCACACACGGTGCGTCGCGATCGCCAGGAGCCCGCCGACCACCGGGATGCAGCCCATCGCGAGCCGGGACTCCAGCAGCGAGTCCAGCAGCGGCAGCTGCCCCAGCCACTTCCACGGCCCGGGGATCCCGGTGTCGTCGTGCGCCACCGTGATCTCGATGCCCAGCGACAGGAGGGCCATCACGTACATCGTGATCGCCAGCGCGCGCGAAACGACGTCGCGCCACAGCCAGATCGTCACCATCACCATGAGCACGATCAGCGGCCAGCCGAAGAACGCGTTCTCCTCGGTGCGGTTCATCGACACGTCCGCGGCCGCCTCCGGCGCGCCGGCGATCGACTGCGTCGCGAAGCGCGTGAACGCCGCCGTGTCGTTGCCCGCGGACCCGTGCAGCAGCGAGTGGAAGCTCTGCGGGCCGAAGAACTGCCAGTACAGGGGGAACCCGGCGACCAGCAGCGCGACGACCGCGCCGACACCGATCCCCTTGCCCAGCGGCGCCAGCATGCCGCGGATCTCGGCGCGGTGCGGGATCAGGTACGCGACGGCGAACACGATGAAGGTGAGCGCGAAGATGGCGAGGGGTTCTTCGCCGAGCAGGATCTGCCACGCGACGAGCAGCCCCAGCCAGATGCCGTTGCGGATCGGCCGTTCGCCGTGCGCGATCTGGATCGTCTTCAGCGCGATGAACGGCAACACGAACAGCACCACGAAGTTCGGGTGCGCGTTGCCGTGCGAGATCATCGGCGGCGCGAAGCCGCAGAAGGCGCCGCCGATCGCGGCCGCCGTCCGGTTCGGCACCAGGTGGCGGGAGAAGACCCAGTACCAGCCGGTCGCGGTGCCGGCGAGGCCGGCGGTGAGCACGATCGCCCACGTCAGCGTGGCGCCGAAGGTCAGGGTGATCGGCGCGAGCGGGATGTTGAGGCCGAACATCGCCGCGTTCGCCGCCATGTTGACGCCGAGCGGGTAGTTCTGCAGGTCCGTGGTGAACGGGTTCTGGAAGTGCAGGACGGACTTCGCGACGACCGTCGAGTACCACTCCCACTGGCTCTGGTCGGAGGCGCCGTTCCAGAGGTAGCCGCGCTTGAGGTCGAACCACAGCCCGTTGTAGAGCAGGATCGTGAAGAGCAGGAAGCCGCCGGTGATGGCGGAGTCCTGCCACGCCCAGCGTTTGGGGCCTTCGGGTGGTTCGGGAGCGGGCGGAACGAGTTCGGGGACGGCTTCGGACTTCAAGCTCACGGTTCGACCACCCTGGCGAAGAAGTGGAGGGCCCCGGTGCCGGCGTGCCGGACCAGCAGCAGGAACGGCCGGTCCACCGTCACGGTGACCGGTTCGTCGATGATCATCGAGGTGAGGCGCATGGTGAGCGCGGTCGCCGCGGCCCCCTCGAAGCCTTGTTCGTCCACCCGCAGCACGGCCTGGTGCAGCACCTCGGACACGGTCAGCCGCGGGTCCGGGGAGAGCCCGCTCAAGTCGGCCTCGTCGGTGAACATCGTGCGGACGCCGAGCCCGCGCAGCACGCCGGTGAGCGAGCTGGGGACGTCGAGCGAGATCTTGGGCAGCGCGAGCTCGACGGGCTTGGCCTTCACCCGGTCGAGCAGGCTGGTCAAGGTGCCTTGGTCGAGAGCGGCTTCGGCGTCGGCGAGGTCGCCGTCGGGCAGCAGCACGACGGCCTGCAGCCCGCCCGCGGCGACCAGCTGAACGGCCTGCCAGCCGGCGGCGTGCGCGTAGCCGACGCGCTCGCTGAGCCACATGGTCGGGACGTCCCGAGTACCGGACGGCGCGTGGAACGGCGCGTCGGAGGTGTTCGCCTCGCGGAACGGAAGCTTCCACGCGGCTTTCAGGTAGAGCGCGTTGACGAGCACGGCGGCGACGTCCCGGTCGATCGAGCCGGGCGGCAGCAGCTGCGGGATGAGACCGCGGGTGGTGCGTTCGACATCGGCGTTGACCAGGGCACGCGCGGCTTCGGGGTCTTTCTCGAAGGGCGCGCTCGAGACGGCGGCGCCGGGCCATTCGGCCAGCTCGGTCTTGAAGGAGTCTTCGAGCGGGAGCCGGTCGTCGGCCCACAGGGTGTTGGAGACGGCCAGCTCGGCTTGTTCGCCACGGCTCTCTTCGCCGAGTTCAGCGGCTTCGCGCAGGAGGCGGGTCTGTTCCCCGGGATCCCCGAGCAGGTCGACGAGCTCTTCGCGGGTCCGCCCCCGCGCGGCCCGCGCGGCGAGGGTCAGGGCACTGGCCACCGAGTACGGGGAGAAACAGGAGTTCCCGCCCTCGGCACCGAGGGCCCGGTGGACGGCGAGGGCGAACCGGAGGTGGCTGTCCGTGGCCATGCGGGCGAGAGTACCGGAACGGTTCACCCCGCCGGGCGGCTACGCGGAACTCCGCCCACGGGTGACAAATCCCCCACGGGTGAGCGCACAGCCGGGTGCTAGGACCACGCGGCGACCAGGTACGGAACGGCCCGGACCAGGCCGCGCACCGGTCCGCCACCGGGGCCGACACGCTCGCCGCGACGCAGCTGCTCGTGGCCGACTCAGCCCGCCAGTCGCGGTCCGGTCGCCAACCGCGGCGCGACCGGCCTCGGTCCGGCGCTGCCGCCCCGCGCCTTCGCAGGAGGTCGGCGCTGCGGCGGCGGGCGAACCCCAACCGCACCGGCACCAGGCCCGGCCCTTCAGCGGTGATGCCGGGTCACGTGCCACGAATGCCACGCGTGGGCCTGCGCGTCCGTCAGCGAGGCGACCTGGTCGATCACCACCCTCAGCATCCCGGCGTCATCGCGCGCCGACTCCCAGGCCGGGACGAACAGCGGGTCCAGCGACTCCGGTGCCCGCCGGGCCAGCGCGTGGACCAGCTCCACCAGCAGCTCCCGCTGCCCCTCCTGCATCGCCAGCCGGCGGCGGTCGCTCATCACGTACCGCAGCGCCAGCGCCTTCAGCAGCGCCACCTCGGCCGCCACCTGGTCCGGGACGCACAGCCGAGCCCGGTAGCGTCCCAGCGGGCCCTCGCCGAACTCCTCCCGCGTGCTGCTGACCGCCGCCGTCGTGAAGCGGCCGACCAGTTCGCTCGTCAGCCTCTTCAACGCCACCTGCGCGCCCGGGGAGCCGTCCGGTTCCGCCGCGGCCAGCTCCGCCACCACCGGCAGCGCCAGCAGCTCCGCCGCCGCATCCTCCAATGTGGACACCGACTGCGCCGAGAAGTGCTTGGCCGCCGCCTCGGCGACGGCCGCGCGCTCGTCCGGGTGGGCCAGCACGCGCAGCTTGATCCGGCCGGCCAGCACGCCATCCTCGACGTCGTGCACCGAATACGCGACGTCGTCCGCCCAGTCCATGATCTGGGCTTCCAGGCACGTCTGCTCCGCCGGCGCCCCGGACCGGAACCACGAGAACACCGGGAGGTCGTCGCCGTACACGCCGTACTTCGCCTGCCCCGGCTTGCGCGGCCACGGGTACTTCGTCGTCGCGTCCAGGCACGCGCGGGTCAGGTTGAGCCCCACCGGGTCACCCTCGGCGGACAGCAGCTTCGGCTCCAGCCGCGTGAGGATCCGCAACGTCTGCGCGTTGCCCTCGAAGCCGCCGCACGCGGCCGCCACCTCGTCGAGCGCGCGCTCGCCGTTGTGCCCGAACGGCGGGTGCCCGATGTCGTGCGCCAGCCCCGCCGTGTCGGCCAGGTCCGGGTCCGCGCCCAGCTCGTCGGCGATCCCGCGGCCGATCTGCGCGACCTCCAGGGAGTGCGTCAGCCGCGTGCGCGGGACGCCGGTGACCTCGGCGCCCTCCCCCGGCCCGACCACCTGGGTCTTGCCGGCGAGCCGCCGCAGCGCCGCCGAGTGCAGCACGCGGGCCCGGTCGCGCGAGAACGCGCTGCGCCCGTCTTCCCGCGTGCCGGGCAGCGCCGCGCCCTTGGCCGGCTCCGGCAGCAGGCGGGCGGTGTCGTGCTCCGTGTAGTCCACCCGACCAGCCTAAACGGCGGCACCGACAGAAACTCAGCCGAGGAAAGTGGCGAACAGGTCGTCGGCCGGGGTCTTCGTCAGCCGGTAGTACAGCAGCGCGCCCGTCTCGCGGACGATGTAGCGGACCTGCGTGACGCGCTCCTGCACGATCGGCCCGCTGTGCGTCGGCGCGGTCCAGGCGTCCAGGCCCAGGTCGTCGGCCATCGTGCGGGCCCGGAACGAGTGCCACGGGTCGCTGACCAGCACCGCCGTGTGCCAGCCGCGCCCCTGCACCTGCTCCGCGACCGCCCGGAGGCTGCGCAGCGTGTCGCTGCCCTCGCCGACCGCCAGGGTCGCCGACGTGGGCACGCCGTGCCGGGTCAGCCAGAGCTGGCCGGCCCGCGCCTCGGTGAAGTTGTCCTCGGCCTTCTTGCCGCCCGCGGTGACGATCGTCTTCGCGACGCCCGCGTCGTAGAGCTGCTTCGCCTTGACCAGCCGCGCCGCGTAGATGTCCGACGGCTTGCCGTTGTACTGGGCCGCGCCCAGCACCACGATCACGTCGGCGGGCGTGCGGTCGTTCTCGCGCGCGACCTGCCAGACGCGGAACGCCGTGCCGCCGACCAGCGCGAGCAGCACGAGGACCGTGCCGAAGGCGATCCGGCGCGCCCAGCTCGCGAGCGACGGTTTGGTGCGTTCAGCGGTACCCACCCGGCCCATTCTTTCAGAACCGGCTCAGAGCCAGCCACGCTCCTCCGCGACCCGCACGGCTTCGGCCCGCGTCCGGGCGCCGGTCTTGCCGATCGCGGCGGACAGGTGGTTGCGCACGGTCCCTTCGGACAGGTGCACCGCGCGCGCGATGTCCGCCACCGTGGCGCCGTCCTTGGCTTCCCGCAGCACGTCCCGCTCGCGCGCGGTGAGCGGGCTGGCGCCGGTGGCCAGCGACTCGGCCGCCAGCGCCGGGTCGACCACCCGGAGTCCACTGTGGACCCGACGGACGGCTTCGACGAGCTGCTCGGGCGGGGCGTCCTTGACGACGAACCCGGCCGCGCCCGCCGCCATCGCGCGCGCGAGGTAGCCGGGCCGCCCGAACGTCGTGCAGATGATCACCCGGCACGACGGGAGCGCGGCCCGCAGGTCGGCCGCCGCCTCCAGCCCGTCCTTGCCCGGCATCTGCACGTCCAGCAGGGCGACGTCGGGCTTGGTCTCACGCGCCGCGGCCACCACCTCGTCGCCGGAGCCGACCTGCCCGACCACCTCGATGTCGGATTCGAGGCCGAGCACGGTGGCCAGCGCGCCGCGCACCATGGCCTGGTCGTCGGCCAGCAACACTCGGATCAAGCGAGTCCTCCCGCGGGTTCGGCGCGCACGGCCGGGGCGGCCGCGCGGGGTTCCGGCTGCGGGATCTCCGCCCGCACCAGCAATCCTCCCCCGGGCCGCGCGGACGTCCGCAGCGTCCCCCCGACAGCGGTGAGCCGTTCGGTCAGCCCGCGCAGGCCGTTGCCCGCGACGACCTCGGTGGCGGTGCCGTCGTCCTCGACCTCCAGCCAGGTGTCCCCGAGCCGCACCTTGACCTGCTTGGCGCCGGAGTGCCGCAGCACGTTCGTCACGGCCTCGCGCAGCACGTACCCGAAGACGCTCTGGAACTCCGGCCGCACGTTGTCGACCGCGTGCGGCAGGTCGGCGTCGATCTCCGCGGCCCGCAGCGCCGCCCGCGCACCGGCGACCTCGGCCGGCAGCGACACCTCGCGGTACTCCGACACGGTCGCGCGGACGTCGGACAGCGCGCTGCGGGTGAGGCTTTCGATCTCGCGGATCTCCTCGACCGTGCGCGGGATGTCGCCCGAGCTCTCCAGCACCCGCCGGGCCAGCCCCGCCTTGACGGTGATCGTGGTGAGGCTGTGCCCGAGCAGGTCGTGCAGGTCCCGGGCGACGCGCTGGCGCTCGTTGGTGACGGCGAGGGTGGCGATCTCCTTGTTGGCCAGCTCGAGCCGCCGGACGGCCCGGACGAGGTTGGCCATGAAGAACATCGCGAGCGTCACCGAGCCGACGGTGATCAGATCGCCGTAGTCGTCGAGGAACTTGCCTTCCGCCACCAGCAGCAGGGCCCCGGTCAGCAGCGTGGCGACGTCGACGATCACCGCCCACGCGGCCGGGGTCAGGAAGACCATCACCGCCGTGCCGTAGAGCAGGATGAACGGGCTCGCCGAGGTCACCCCGACCACGCCGAGCCCCAGGACGTTCATCGCGATCCCGAAGGCCAGCTTCGCCGTCCGCGGCCGGCGGAAGACGAACGGGAACAGCAGGTAGCACAGCGCGTAGGCGTAGACCAGCGACCCGGTGAGCACCACCCCGGCGTCCACCTCGGGCCGGGCGGCCAGCGACTTCGTGACCGGGATCAGGAAGGGCAGCAGGAACACCACCCCGGCGATCGGCCAGCGCGTCCGGTCGGGTCCCCCGCCGCTGTCCGGATCGGACAGCGGGTCCTCCCACCAGGCTTCCTTGCCGTTCAGCCCGAACCGGTGCCGCCGCGACTCCGCCATCCTTCGTCCCCTCCGGCCCTCAAACGCGGGCGCTGTCCTTACGGTATCGCCTGATCACCAGTGCTCCGAGCACGACCGTCCACGCCGCCAGCACGCCGGCGGCCGCCGGCAGCGAGACCACCATGTCGCTGGTCACGGCCGGCCGCGCGACCTGCAGCACCCAGTACGTCGGCATGATCTGGGCGACGTCGTGCATCCAGGACGGCATGCCCTCCAGGGGGATCCACAGGCCGCCGAGGAACCCCATGCCGAGGGTGACGATCATGCTGATCGGCTGCATCGTCTCGGGGGTGCCGAACTGCCCGATCAGCAGGCCGAGCAGGACCAGCGGGAGGGTGCCGAGCCAGACGCCGGCGAAGATCCGGACCCAGCCGGCGGCGTCGAGGTGCACGCCCTCGACGGTCACGGCCAGCAGGGGCACGAGGATCAGCGCGGGCAGCCCGACGAGCATGCCGGACAGGCCCTTGCCCGCCAGGTAGCCGGTGCCGGTGAGCGGGGTCAGCCGCAGCTGCCGCTGCCACCCGAGCGCGCGTTCCAGCGCGAGCCTGCCGCCGCTGGTGTTGGCCGCGGCGAACGTCCCGAACGTCATCATGTTGATCATGATCACGGCGGCGAACTCCGCGTGCTCCGGCGCGTCCGCCTTGACGAACACGTTGGCCTGCAACAGGAACATCAGCACCGGGAACGCAACGACGAAGATCAGGAACCGCGGCTGGCGGAAGTTCCGGCGGATTTCGGTGAGCAGGTAGGTGGTCATCGCACGGACTCCGGGGTCTCGTCGGCGGTCAGGGAGAGGAAGGCGCCTTCGAGGCCGACGGCGCCGATCTCGACGTCGTGCACGGCGGGCACCGCGGCCTTGAGCGCCCAGAGCGTCGCGTCGGAGTCGCCGCTGGAGATCGCGACGCGGTCGCCGCGCAGCTCGAACTCCTTGACGCCGGGCAGAGCGGCGATGACGGCGTCGGTGGCGCCCGGGACGGCGGCCCGCAGCGTCCGGCCGCCGGCCAGCGCGCGGACCTCGGCGACGCTCCCGTCGGCGACGACCCGGCCGCGGCGCATCAGCACGACCCGGTCGGCGAACTCCTCGGCCTCTTCCAGGTAGTGCGTGGCGAACAGGACCGTGCGGCCGGACTCGGTGAACGCGTACATCGACTGCCAGAACTCGCGGCGCGTGCCGACGTCCATCGCGGCGGTCGGCTCGTCGAGGATCAGCAGGTCGGGGTCGCTGACCAGGGCGACGGCGAAGCGCACGCGCTGCTTCTGCCCGCCGGAGAGCTTGTTCGCGCGGCGGCCGGCCAGCTCCTCGATCCCGGCGGCGCGCAGGGCCTCGGCGACCGGCAGCGGCTTGCGGTGCAGTGCCGCGACCATGCCGACCGTCTCGGCGACGGTCAGGTCGTCCATCAGGGCGCCGCCCTGCAGCATCGCGCCGATCAGGCCGGCGCGGACGGCGTCGATCGGCTTGCGCCCGAACACGCGGACGACGCCGGCGTCGGGCTCGGTCAGCCCGAGGATCATGTCGACGGTGGTGGACTTGCCGGCGCCGTTCGGGCCGAGCAGGGCGACCACCTCGCCCGGGGCGATCGTGAGGTCGACGCCGTCGACCGCGTGCACGTCGCCGTAGTGCTTGCGCAGGCCGGTGAGGTGGACCGCGGCCCCCGCCGCCACCGCCTGGGAGTCTGTTTCTCGCATGCCCCCAGGCTGCCGCGCACGAAGCCCGGGTCCCCAGACCGTGCGTCACGAACTGACCGTGACAGGTGTCAGGGGTACTGCGCCGATCATTGCTGATCCGACCGGCAGCCACGGCGGAAACGGGTCGTTGCAGCGAATCAGCTGCGGTCCGTATCCGCCTGCTTTCGGTCGGATCAGCAAGCCGGCTCCGGGTGGCTCAGCAGCCGATCAGGCGCCCGGCGAGGTACGACTCGAGCTTGTCGATCGCGACGCGCTCCTGCGCCATGCTGTCGCGGTCGCGGACCGTGACGGCGTTGTCCTCGAGGCTGTCGAAGTCGACCGTCACGCAGTACGGCGTGCCGATCTCCTCGTGGCGGCGGTAGCGCTTGCCGATCGAGCCGGCGTCGTCGAAGTCGACGTTCCAGTGCTTGCGCAGCAGCTCGGCGACGGCCTTCGCCTTCGGCGTGAGGTCGGCGTTGCGCGACAGCGGCAGCACCGCGGCCTTGAACGGCGCCAGCCGCGGGTCGAGCTTCAGCACCACGCGCTTGTCGGTGCCGCCCTTGGCGTTCGGCACCTCTTCCTCGTAGTAGGCGTCGATCAGGAACGCCATCATCGACCGCCCGACACCGGCCGCCGGCTCGATGACGAACGGGCGGTACCGCTGCTTCGACGTCGGGTCGAAGTACGACAGGTCCTGACCCGAGTGGTTCGAGTGCGTGGTCAGGTCGAAGTCGGTGCGGTTGGCGATGCCTTCCAGCTCGCCCCACTCCTGGCCCGCGTTGAACGCGAAGCGGTACTCGATGTCGACGGTGCGCTTCGCGTAGTGCGAGAGCTTTTCCTTCGGGTGCTCGAAGTGGCGCAGGTTCTCGGCCTTGATGCCGAGGTCGGTGTACCACTTCGTGCGCTCGTCGATCCAGTACTGGTGCCAGGTCTCGTCCTCGCCCGGCTCGACGAAGAACTCCATCTCCATCTGCTCGAACTCGCGCGTCCGGAAGATGAAGTTGCCCGGTGTGATCTCGTTGCGGAACGACTTGCCGATCTGGCCGATGCCGAACGGCGGCTTCATCCGCGACGTCGTCTGGACGTTCGAGAAGTTCACGAAGATGCCCTGCGCGGTCTCCGGGCGGAGGTAGTGCAGGCCCTCTTCGGACTCCACCGGGCCGAGGTAGGTCTTCAGCATCATGTTGAAGTCCCGCGGCGCGGTGTACTCGCCGCGCGTGCCGCAGTTCGGGCACGGCACGTCGGACAGGTCGTCCTCGGACGTCTGCTTGCCGCTGCGCGCCTCGTACTCCTCGGCGAGCTGGTCGGCGCGGAACCGCTTGTGGCACGAGAGGCACTCGATCAGCGGGTCGGTGAACACGTTGACGTGCCCCGAAGCCACCCACACCTGGCGCGGCAGGATGACCGAGGAGTCGAGGCCGACGACGTCGTCGCGGCCCTGGACCACGGTCTTCCACCACTGGCGCTTGATGTTGTCCTTGAGCTCGACCCCGAGCGGTCCGTAGTCCCAGGCCGAGCGGGTACCGCCGTAGATCTCCCCGCTCGGGAAGACGAAACCACGGCGCTTGCACAGGCTGACTACGGTATCGATGGTGTTCGTGGGCACTCCACGCTCCGGAAAGCTTGCGGGGACGGTTATCGGACTAGAACGTCCAGGGTATCCGCCGGGGCCGAGCCCTTTTCGCGCAGGCTAGGGCCGCGACACCAGCGACGCCGTCACGACCCGGTTGTCCTCGTAGCCCTCGGTGCCGCCGACGTACTCGCCACCGCAGGTGACCAGGAGCAGCTTGTGCGGGCCGTCGGGGTCGAACAGCTGCTCCGAGCGGCCGGCGAGCTCCGACTTGTGGATGGTCTCGGTGGTGTCGACCCGGTACACCCAGGCCCCGCCGACGGCGTCGGTCAGCTTGACCTCCTGCCCCCGTTCGACCTGCCAAAGCTCCATGAAGGGGCCCTTCTTGCCCTTCCAGTTGACGTGCCCGGAGAGCAGGGCGACGCCGTGGTCGGCACCGAGCTTCGCGCCCCACCAGGCAGCTTCGTCGAGCCCTTCGGGGATCTTGAGGGCACCGTTCGCGTCGAGGTCTTCCTGGACGAGCTTCGCGGTGCCGCCGCCGGGGAGGGCGAGGGTCGCGGGCGCGCGGCCGGCGTCCCGGGCGACGGGCTGCTCGGCGGCCGTGGTGGGCGCCGGGGTGCCGTTCGCACCGGCGGGTTCATCCTTTCCGGTGAAGATGAGCAGGGTGGCGACGAGCGCCGCGACGACGAACGCGCCGGTGACCCCCACGATCCACCAGCGGCCGGAGCCGTTCTTCTCCGCCGGGTTCCGCTCCTGCATGCTGCTCCTTCGCTGGTCGTGCCGTTGCGAAGGTGCACATGCGGTGACGGGTGCGGGAGGTTGCACCGGACTCGGCTCAGCCCGCCGGGCGCGTCACCAGCGTGGCCGTGACCAGGCGGTTCTCGTCGTAGCCCTCGGTGCCGCCCACGTAGTCGCCGCCGCAGGTGACCAGGACCAGCCGGTGCGGCCCGGTCTGGCCGAACCACTTCGCGGCCTGCTCCGGCAGCGCCTCCTTCGGCAGCGTCACCACGTCGTCGACCCGGTACACCCAGCGGCCGCCGCGGGCGTCGACCACGCTCACCTCGTCGCCGTCGCGCATGCGCCACAGCTCGTCGAACGGGCCGCGCCGCCCCTCCCAGTTCACGTGCCCGGACAGCAGCGCCGCCCCCTGCGCCGCGCCCAGCTTCGCGCCCCACCAGGCCGCGTCGCCCAGGCCGCGCGGGATCGGCAGGACGCCGCGGTCGGTGAGCTCCGTGCGGACCAGGCGGGCGGTCGCGCCGTCGGGCAGCCGGACCGTGCCCGGGCGCTGCTGCGCGGCCGACTCGCTGTCGGCCGGCAGCACGGCCGGAGCCGCGTTCTCCCCCGGCAGCGAGCCGGGCGGCGGCGCGGCGGCCTGCGTGGTCGTGGGCGGAAGCCAGGTCAGCACGATGACCCCGGCCGCGAACGCCGCCACGGCCAGCGCCGCCGAGACGGCGGCCAGCCCGGTGCGCAGCACCTAGTCCGTCCCGGTCCTGCGCCGCCTGCCGAGCAGCAGCGCGACGGCCGCGAAGAACACCCCGCCGAACAGCAGGCCGATGCCGAGCGGGACGCGCGAGCCGTCACCGCCGGTGTCGGGCGCGGCCGCGCCCAGGTACCCGGCCGGGACCTGCGTCGGCACCGGGGCCTGCGTGGCGCCCGTGCCGCCGCCGGTGCTGCCCGCCGCCTTCGCGACGAAGCCCTTCGGCACCGAGCAGCTGACCCCGCCGAGCACGATGTTCGTCTGCACGTCCTGCAGCGCGGCGCCGGCGGCGTCCTTGACGTGCGTGGTGATCTCGACGCGCCAGCCGGCGACGGCCGTGTAGTCGCCCCCGCGCCAGCCGTCCTGGCGGATCAGCTGGTCGAACGCGGCGACGCGGGTCAGCCGCAGGTCGGAGACGGTCGTGTCCTTGCTGGCGTTCGTGATGTCGCCGGGCGGCCCGAGCCGCAGGTTCTTCAGCTCGAGCCCCGCGTTGCCGCCGGGCATCGGGACGATGCCGAGCCCGCCGCCCTGGCGCACCCACAGCCGGTTCACCACCGACGTGCCGGTGAGCTTGCCCGGCGCGGTGCAGTCCACCGACGTCTTCGCGCCTTCGAGCACCAGCACGGTGTTGTCGGACGCCTTCGCACCGCCCTGCCAGTTGTCGCGCAGGGCATAGTTCGTCTCGGCGACGGCGGTCGGCACGGTGGTCGCCTGCAGCGCGGCGACGACGTTGTGGTCCCGGCTCGCGACGCCCGCCGGGTACGGGTTGCCGCCGGTGTAGCGGCCGAGGTCGATCTGGTAGTGCCCGCCGAAGGTGGCGCGCTCGCCGTCGTCCTTGGGCACCGTGACCCGGTCGGTGCCGAGCTTGGACTGGCCGGGCAGCAGCGGGGAGCGCTGGGTCTCGGTGATCAGGGCGCCGCCGCGCTGGCCCTCGCCGCCGATCCGGACCGACGCGATGTTGGCGAAGGAGACCGGGCCGGTCTTCTCGTCGACGGCCTGGCTCTGCGCCCCGGCGACCCCGGTGCCGGCCAGCGGGAAGAGGACGGCCGCCGCCAGGACGGCTGCTTTCGTCACGAAACGGGTCATGTCTCCCCACTGCGTCTGCTCGGGCGGGTCGCCAGCGTACGAGAAGCGACGAAACGCTCCGCGACCACCTTGCACCGTCGGCCACGACATGCGAAGCCGAAGAGCCAATATCCCACGAACTCACCCGAACGGGGTAGTACAAACCGCCGTAGTCCGCAGGCGAGGTGACGGAACGGGGCCACGTCCGGGGGAACACTAGGATGGGCCGTGCCGTTATCGGCAATGACTACGGAATTCATGTCGTGGCGACGAGGGTGGAGGCGGGTATGGCGACGGTGACCGGGAGTGACGCCGAGCCGGGACTCGCGGAGTGCGCCCCGGCGGCCGCGGCGCCGGCGCACCCCGCCGCGTCGGTCCTGACGGACGCGGGCGACCTGCTGCGCGCGCTGGCGGCGCCGGTCCGGATCGCGATCGTGCTGCAGCTGCGCGCGGCCGACCGGTGCGTGCACGAGCTGGTGGACGCCCTCGACGTCGCCCAGCCGCTGATCAGCCAGCACCTGCGGGTGCTGAAGACGGCCGGCGTGGTCCAGGGCGAGCGTCGCGGCCGCGAGGTCGTCTACCGGCTCGCCGACGACCACCTCGCCCACATCGTCGTCGACGCCGTCGCGCACGTGCAGGAAGGAAAGTGATGAACGCCGCCGCACCGCGCAGCCAGGCCCCCGTGCCCGGCCGCCGATCGACCCGCCAGCGGGCGGCGGTCGTCGAGCTGCTGAGCAGGATCGACGACTTCCGTTCGGCCCAGGAACTGCACGACGAGCTGCGCAAACGCGGCGACGGCATCGGGCTGACGACGGTGTACCGCACGCTGCAGTCGCTGTCGGAGGCCGGCGAGATCGACGTGCTGCGCACGGACTCGGGCGAGGCGATCTACCGCCGCTGCTCGGCGCACCACCACCATCACCTGGTGTGCCGCCTGTGCGGCCGCACGGTGGAGGTCGAGGGGCCGGCGGTGGAGCGCTGGGCGGAGAAGATCGCGGCCGAGCACGGCTTTTCGCAGATCTCCCACACGGTCGAGATCACCGGCACCTGCGCGGAGCACTAGTACTCATACGGGTCCTTCGGCGCCGGGACGGTCGCGATCGACGCCAAGGTGAAGTCCGGCGTGTAGCTGTTGTCCTTCGTGGCCGTGCCCGGGACGACCTGGCCCGTCACCTGGATCCAGGCGTCGCTGGCCAGGTGATCGGCCTCGCCGCCGCGGAGGTGGACCGTCACCGGGAACGCGTCCGCCGCGCAGCAGCTGATCACCAGGCGGGCCAGCAGCGTGGTGCCGCCGGTGTGCACGACGAAGCCGGTCAGCGAGATCGTGCGGCGGTCGAGGGTGCCGGAGGCGTCCCAGCCCGCGCGGCTGACGAACTCGTTGACGCTCAGCGGCACGACGTTCCCGGCCGGCAGGGGCGGGAACGCGGCCGCGTTGGCGGCGGCCGCGCTCGACGGGACCCGCGCTTCGGTGCGGATGACCGAGTCGGCACCCAGTGCCGGCGGGGCGACGAGGAAGACCGCCAGCACCGGCACCAGCAGCAGCCAGGCCGACCGCGCCGAGTGGGAGTGGCCGGCGTGGTCGTGCCCGGCCGCGGCGAGGGCGCCGCGCTCGAGGCCGGCCGACTCTGCGCCGGCGGTGCCGGCCCCGCCGCGATCAAGCGCGGCCGGACCATGGTCGAGGTGCCCGCCCGGCTCCGCGATGGCCGCCGCTTTTGCCCGTGCCGCAAGCAGATCACGCACGATCGCCACCGCGCCGAGCAGGACCATGACCGCTCCGCCCGCGATGACCCACGGCTGCTGCGCCGGCTTCACGTACCGCAGGTAGTCGCCGTTGAGGGCGATCTTCACCAGCGCGCCGCCCAGCAGCACCAGCAGGATGTTCTGCGTCTCGCGCTTCACGCCACCCCCACCACCAGCCCGGCCACCACGGCGCACGCCGCCGCCACCACGAACGTCACCGGGGCGAACCGGACCGCGAACGACTTCCCGAACGTCCCCGCCTGCAACGCGAACAGCTTCACGTCCACCGCCGGCCCCACCACCAGGAACACCAGCTTCGGCAGCAGCGGCAACGCCGTCAGCGAAGCCGCCACGAACGCGTCCGCCTCGCTGCACAGCGCGAGGACCACCGCGAGCACCGCCATCACCACGATGCCCAGCACCAGCTGGTCGCCCAGCACCCCGAACCACCGGGCCGGCACCAGCACGTTCAGCGCCGACGAGATCAGCGCGCCCAGCACCAGGAAGCCGCCCGCCTCGACCAGGTCCGTGCGGGCCGTCTCCGCGAACACCCGCCAGCGCTGCCCGCCGGCGACGTCGGGCAGGCGCCGCAACGCCCGTTCGGTGATCCACTCCAGCTTGCCCCAGCGGGCCCACAGCCAGCCCATCACCATCGCCGTCGCCAGCGAACCGGCGAAGCGCGCCAGCACCATCTCCGGCTTGCCCGGGAACGCCACCGCCGTCGCCACCAGGACCACCGGGTTCACCGCCGGCGCCGCCAGCAGGAACGTCAACGCCGCCGCCGGGGCCACGCCCTGGCCCATCAGCCGGCGCGCCACCGGCACCGACGCGCATTCACACCCCGGCAGCGCGACACCGGCCAGCCCCGCCACGCCGACCGCCGCCCCGGCCCGCCGGGGCAGCACCTTCTCCAGCACCCGGGCCGGCACGAACGCGGCGATGGCCCCGCTGATCAGCACACCCAGCACGAGGAACGGCAGCGCCTGCACGCAGACGGCGACGAACACGGTCGAACCCGTGCGCAGCGCGGGCACGTCGAAGGCCTGCTGCAGCCAGCCCTGGCCGAGGATCGCGACCAGCAGGACCGCACACAGCACCTCGACCGAGCTGATCCGGAACCGGCGGGTGCGCCGGGGCGAATCGGAAACGATGTTCACGACGGCGATGATGCCAGCCGGGTCCGACAGCGAGAGCACCGCACATCCGCGAACGGTGGGAAAAGGCCGGTTTCCGACCGAGATTTACCGTTCGCGGGCCCGAAAAAGCCCGTGTGGGTTACTCGCCGGGCACGATCCCCGGCAGCTCGGTCCTCAGCTGCGAGGCCGTCGACACCACCAACATCAGCAACGTCCCGAGCGCCACCGCGTCGAGGCCCGCCGCCGGGAACGCGTACCGCAGCGTCACGTCGAGCCCGCTGTCCGAATGCCCGACCCCGAGCGTGCCGAAGAGCCCTTGGCCGGCCCGCTCGGCGACCGCGACCGACAGGTCGGGCCGGTCCGGCAGGTCCCAGCCGACCACGCAGGTCAGCGACAGCACGGTGAGCCCCTCGCCGAGTCGGGTCGCCTGGATCACGCAGGGGACGTCGCCGTGGGAGAACGTCAGCGCGCCGTCGTCGTCGACCCGCACCTCGAGGTACCGCTCGAGCGCGTCCTTCGCCTGCGTCAGCAGTTCCGCGGTCTCCGCCGCCTCGGTCGCGCTCACGACGAGGCCGCCTGGTCGACCGCCCCGCCGAAGCGGCGGTCCCGTTTCGCGAACTCCAGGCACGCGCGCCACAGGTGCGTCCGGTCGAAGTCCGGGAACAGCGTGTCCTGGTAGACCATCTCGGCGTAGGCCGACTGCCAGAGCAGGAAGTTCGACGTCCGCTGCTCGCCCGAGGGCCGCAGGAACAGGTCCACGTCCGGCATGTCCGGCTGGTACAGGTACTTGCCGATGGTCTTCTCGCTGATCTTGGCCGGGTCCAGCTTCCCGTCCGCGACGTCCTGCCCGATCCGCCGCATCGCGTCGGCCAGCTCCGCGCGGCCGCCGTAGTTGACGCACATCGTCATGTTCAGCGCCGTGTTGTGCTTGGTCTTCTCCTCGGCCGCCTGCAGCTCCTTGATCACCGACGCCCACAGCTTCGGCCGCCGCCCGGCCCACCGGATGCGCACGCCGATCGAGCCGAGGTAGTCGACCTGGCGGCGGATGGTGTCGCGGTTGAAGCCCATCAGGAACCGCACCTCTTCGGGGCTGCGCTTCCAGTTCTCCGTCGAGAACGCGTACACCGACAGCCACTTGACGCCGATCTCGACCGCGCCGGCGGCGACGTCGATCATCACCGCTTCGCCGCGCTTGTGGCCTTCGATCCGCGGCAGGCCGCGCTGGTTGGCCCAGCGGCCGTTGCCGTCCATGACCAGCGCGACGTGCTTCGGGACCAGCTCGCGCGGGATCTCCGGCGGCTTCGCGCCGGACGGGTGCGGATCCGGGGCCCGCAGCTCGTATCGCGACGCCTTGCTCTCGCGTCCCCTGCGCAGCACTGCGAGCCTCCCTGGATGGGTGAAACCGATCAGGCCCGACCCTACTGCCCGGGCACCACACTCTCCCGGGCGCGTCGCTCGACGAGGGGCAGGGAGCGGAGCTGCCGCTCCAGATGCCACTGCAGGTGCGCCGCGACCAGGCCGCTCGCGTCGCGGCGGGTGCCGGGCAGGGTCGCCTCGGCCATCGTCCACTCGCCGTGCAGCAGGGCCGTGAGCAGGTCCAGGACCTCGGGCGCGGGGTGCACGGAACCCGGGACGCGGCAGTCCTGGCACATCGAGCCGCCGGCGGGGACGCTGAACGCGACGTGCGGGCCGGGCAGGCCGCAGCGGGCACACTCGGTGAGCGCGGGCGCCCAGCCTTCGTAGGACATCGCGCGGAGAAAGAAGGCGTCGAGCACGAGCGACGGGTCGCGTTCCCCGGCGGCGAGCGACCGCAGCGCGCCGCAGACGAGGAGGTAGAGCTTGAGCACCGGCTCGCCCTCTTCGGCCGAGAGCCGGTCCGCGGTTTCGGCGATCGCGCTGGCCGCGGTGTAGCGCTGGTAGTCGGCGACCAGCGGCAGCTGGAACGCGTCCACGGTCTCGACCTGGGTGATGACGTCGAGCGTGCGTCCGGTGTAGAACTGCACGTCCACGTGGCCGAACGGCTCCAGCCGGGCCCCGAACCGCGACGAGGTCCGCCGCACGCCCTTCGCGACGGCGCGGACCTTGCCGTGCCGCCGGGTCAGCAGGGTGACGATCCGGTCGGCCTCACCCAGCTTGTGCGTGCGCAACACCACGCCGGTGTCGCGGTAGAGGTTCACCACCCCGACATCGTCCCACTTCGGGGTGATGCCGGGGTGGAGCGCCCCGCGGAATCAGCAGTAGTAGCCGTAGCAGGTGCTGACGGCCACCGCCGAGATGATGATGGCGACGATCGCCACGACGCAGCCGATGCTGCCCAGGATGGTGGAGATCAGGCAGAGCGTCTTGGTGGTGCGCGACGCCTGCTCCGCCATCATGTAGTTGCCCTGCATCTTGTACGTGCCGACCTCGTTCGACTTCATGATCGCGAAGATGCCGAGGATCAGGCCGCCCAGGAAGAGCGAGGCGATCGCCCAGCCCTTGTAGTCCTTGATGGCGTTGATGTCGCCGCCGCCGGGCATGCCGTAGCCGGGCTGGCCGAAGCCACCCGACGGCGGCTGGCCGTACGGCGCGGGCTGGCCGTAGGGCGCGGGCATCCCGCCCGACGGCGGGCCGTAACCGGGCTGCTGCGGCTGCTGGCCGTAGGGCTGCTGCTGGCCGTAGGGATTGGTCATGAACTGGTACCCCAACTATTCGTGAACGTCCGCCGGGTCACCCCGGCGGTGGTGCGGGAAAGGCGTGCTTCAGTGGTGCGGCGGCTGGTCGGCAGGCGGCTGGCCGAACTGGCCCGGCTGGATCTTCTGGGTCTCCCCGGCGTCGCCCTGGCCTTCCGGGCGCAGCATCTGCGTCCGCTCGGCCTGCTCGTCGAACGCGGATCCGCCGCCCCCGGCGGAATCCGGGCGGAGCATCTGGGTGCGCTCGACCTCGTCGAAAGCGGACCCGCCGCCCGGCGGCGGGGCGAGCGGCTGGCCCGGCTGCTGCCCGAACCCGCCCGGCTGGGGCGGCTGGCCGAACCCGCCGGAAGCCGGCTGCTGCTGCGGGAAACCGCCCGGCGCGGGCTGGCCGAAGCCCCCGGACTGCGGCTGCTGCGGGAACCCGCCGGACGGCGGCTGGCCGAACTGGCCGGGCTGCTGTCCCGCCGGCGGGTACCCGCCGGCGAAGGGCTGCTGCGCGCCGGGCTGCTGCCCGAACGGGGACTGGCCGGGCGCGGCGTCGGCCTGCACCACGACCGTGCTGACGATCTTGTCCGCGAAGGTCTGGCTCTTGTCGTCCCACAGGGGCCACAGGAAGCCGATGTAGCAGGCCGCGCCGTCGGCGATGTGGCACAGGTCGCGCAGGAACGCGGACCCGGCGCCGACCGGCTGCCCGGTCTGCTCGCTGATCAGCTTGATGCCGAGGATCCGCTTGCCCAGCGACTGGCCGGTGTTGCCCTGCTGGATCCAGCGGTTGTAGACGGCCCAGCCGATCCCGGCGAGCGCACCCAGCCCGTACAGGGTTCCGCCGAGCCCGTATGCGCCGGAGACGAAGAGGATGATCGCGAGGAGGTAGATGACGATGACCGGCGCCTGGTCGATCAGCAGGGCACCCGCGCGCTGGCCCCAGTTCGCGTAGTTTTGCGGCGCGCCGAAGGGGGTACCCGGCTGGCCGAACGGCGCCGGCTGCCCGAAGGGCGCGGGCTGCCCGTACGGCGGCGGCGCCTGACCGGGCTGCGGTTGTCCGAACGGTTGCTGGCCGCCGGGCTGCTGCTGCCCGAAGGACGGCTGACCGTAGGGATCGGTCATTGGGTCTCCCCCTCGCTGGTCACTCCACCGCACACTCCGTGCGGAACCGCGCCGGACGTACGGCACTGGTCCGCGGGAGCGTACTCGGTTCACCTGCGGCCGCGCTGCCCAGGCATCCACTGTCCGGGTGAACCCGACCTGCCTCCGACGCGCAGCGTGGCGAAGCGGTTCCCGTCCGTCCGAATCAGACGTGCAGGCTGGTGAACGGGGCGAACGGGAGGTTGCGAATGACGAACCAGACGGCGAACACGACACCGGCGGTCAACGGGGTCCAGCGCCAGTGCAGCCAGCTGTTGACCCAGCGGCCGCGCAGCCGCCCGGCCGTCCAGGCGATGGTGCTCCACACGAAGAGGAGGACGAAGACGAGCGACACCGCGTTGTAGTGCAGGGCCGCGGGAAGGTCGCCGTGCATCAGGCTGTAGGCCATCCGCATGCCGCCGCAGCCGGGGCAGTCGATGCCGAACAGCGCCTTGGTCGGGCAGATCGGGAGCCAGCCGCCGGGGGTGGTGGGGTCGCCGAGCCAGACCGCCACGCAGCACGCGCCGAGCCCGCCCACGACGGCCATCGGGGCGCCGAGGGCGCGCAGCTTCGCTTTGGCGCCGCGGGCCGGGTATCCCGTGTAGACGGTCGTCATGGCAGCAGGCTCCAGAAGGAAACGCCGACGAAGGCGAACATGACCACGATGAACACCAGGTAGAGCGCGATCAGGATGCCGAAGGAGATCGCCGACCACATCGCCCACTTGCGGGCTTCGTCGGCGGCCCGATGCGCTTCGGCGTGGAAGCCCTGGAACCACAGCGTGTTGACCTGGTTCGCCTTCACGATGGCGACGATACCCAACGGCATGCAGCACATCAGCGTCGAGAGGATCGCCCAGACCAGGTTGTTCTCCGGTGGCGGCCCGTAGTTGGGCTGCCAGCCGTAGTGGGGGTACTGCGGGTGGGGGTGGGTCACCGGATCGCCTCCTGCCGCCGAGCCTGCGTCAGTTCGACGCGGTGTCGTCGGTGAGCGTTCCGAAGAGGAGCACGACCGTCACGATCGCCGCGACCCACAGGACGGCGCCGGCGACGGCGGCGACGATCGCCCACCGCCGGGCGTCGCGGGCCGCCTCGTGCGCGGCCTCCGGGTTGCCCTGCGCCCACAGCTTTTCGACCTTCGCGGCCTGGTAGATCGACAGCGCGCCGAACGGCAGGCAGCACAGGATCGCGCTGACGATCCCCCAGACCAGGTGGCTCGCGGGCGGGGGTCCCGGGTTGTAGTCGGCGGGCGGCCGGGGTTGCTCGCTCACGTCAGAACCCGAGCCGGCGCAGCTGGCGGGGGTCGCGCTGCCAGTCCTTGGCCACCTTGACGTGCAGGTCGAGGTAGACCTTCGAACCGAGCAGCCGCTCGATGTGCTTGCGGGCGGTGGCGCCGACCTCGCGCAGCCGCTCCCCCTTGTGCCCGAGGATGATGCCCTTCTGGCTGGGCCGCTCCACGTAGAGGAACGCGTGCACGTCGATGAGGTCGTCGCGGCCTTCGCGGGGCAGCATCTCCTCGACGGTGACGGCGATCGAGTGCGGCAGCTCGTCGCGGACGCCTTCCAGCGCCGCCTCGCGGATCAGCTCGGCGACCAGCGTCTGCTCCGGTTCGTCGGTGAGCTCGCCGCCGGGGTAGAGCTGCGGGCCTTCCGGCAGCCGCTCGACCAGCAGCTTCGCCAGCGTGTCGACCTGGAACCCGTCCACCGCGGACACCGGGACCAGCTCGGCGAAGTCCATCACCTGCTGCAGCGCGAGGAGCTGCTCGGCGACCTGCTGCGGCTGGACGAGGTCGGTCTTGGTGACGATCCCGACGACCGGGGTCCGCTTGGCGATCTTCTGCAGCTCGGCGGCGATGAACTTGTCGCCGGGCCCGATCTTCTCGTTCGCCGGCACGCAGAAGCCGACGACGTCCACTTCGGACCACGTCGTGTGCACGATGTCGTTGAGCCGCTCGCCGAGCAGGGTGCGCGGGCGGTGCAGGCCGGGGGTGTCGATGAGGACGAGCTGGGCGTCCTCGCGGTGCACGATGCCGCGGATCGCGTGGCGCGTGGTCTGCGGCTTGCTCGAGGTGATCGCGACCTTGGTGCCGACGAGGGCGTTGGTGAGCGTCGACTTGCCCGCGTTGGGGCGGCCGACGAAGCAGGCGAAGCCGGAGCGGTGTTCGGTCATCGCTCGAGCACCTCGAGAACCGTGCCGTCCGGGGCGGCGAGGATGATCGGCGCGTACTTCGCGATGTCGCGGACCGCGTGCACGGAAGCGCCCTTGAGCAGGCCTTCTTCGCTGACGACGGCGGCGGCTTCGATGCCTTCGGCGCCGCTGGAGAGCGCGGCGGCGACCGCGGCCTGCAGGGCGGTGAGCTTGAACGACGGCTGGTCGACCGTGCCCGCGGCGTAGGTGCGGCCGTCGGTGTCGCGGACCGCGGCGCCCTCGGGGGCCTGGATGCGGGCGCGCGAGGACCGGGCGAGGACGACCAGCTTCTGGTCCTCCGCCTCGAGGTCAGGCATGTTCGACGCTCCTGTCGCGTTCGTCGGGGTGGGGCAGGCGCGTGCGCCGCCGGCTCGTGCGGTCGGCCGGGTCGGTCATCGCCTCGGCGTCGGCCGGGTGGACGACCACGGTGGTGATCCGCATGCGGCCGCGGCGGTCCTTGCCCCCTTCGGCGAACAGCCGAAGGCCGGCGACCTCGGCTTCGGCCCCCGGCAGCGGGACCCTACCCAGTCGTTCCGCGAGCAGGCCGCCCACGGTCTCCACGTCGTGGTCTTCGAGGTCGATGCCGAAGAGCTCGCCGAGGTCGTCGACGCTCATCCGGGACGAGACGCGGACGGCGCCGTCGGACAGCTCCTCGACCTCGGGGCGCTCGTCGGCGTCGGACTCGTCGGTGATCTCGCCGACGATCTCCTCGAGGACGTCTTCGATGGTGAGCAGGCCGGCGGTGCCGCCGTACTCGTCGACGGCGATCGCCATGTGGTTGTGCGAGCGCTGCATTTCCTTGAGCAGCTCGTCGAGCCGTTTCGAGTCGGGGACGAAGGAGGCTTCGTTCATCAGCGTGCTGACGACGGTGCTCGCGCCGTCCGGGTCCAGGTACCCGGCCATGAGGTCCTTGATGTTGACGACACCGACGATGTCGTCGACGGATTCGTCGATCACCGGGAGCCGGGTGAAGCCGGTGCGCAGGGCCAGCGCCAAGGCCTGGCGGACCGTCTTCGTGCGCTCGATCCAGACGATCTCGGTGCGCGGGACCATGACCTCGCGGGCGACGGTGTCGCCGAGCTCGAACACCGAGTGGATCATCTCGCGCTCGGAGTCCTCGACGACGCCGCGTTCCTGGGCGATGTCGACCAGTTCGCGCAGCTCGACTTCGGAGGTGAACGGGCCTTCGCGGAAGCCCTGGCCGGGGGTGATGGCGTTACCGACGAGGATGAGCAGGCGGGACAGCGGGCCGAGGATCGAGCCGAGGACGCGGACGGGCCCGGCGACGTAGCGGCCGATGCGGTAGGGGTGCTGGCGGCCGAGGGTGCGCGGGCCGACGCCGATGAGGACGTAGCTGACGACGACCATCACGACGGCGGCGACGAGCACGGCGACGCCGAGCGGGGCCAGGCGGGTGCCGACGAACACCGTGACGAGGACGGTGGCGGTGAGTTCGCAGCCGAGGCGCAGCAGGAGGAGCAGGTTGATGTGGCGGCGGCGTTCGGCGACGACGGCGGAGAGCTGGCGGGCGCCGGGCAGCCCGAGCCGGGCGAGGCCGTCGGCCCGGGCTTGCGACACGGTGCTGATGGCGGCGTCGGCCGCGGCGAACACGCCCGCGAGGAGCACGAGCGCGATCGCGAAGAGGAGCTGGACCATGGCCGGCGGCTAGGGCGTTTCCCCGGCGGCTGGTTCGGCCGTGGCGTCCAGCCCGGCGATGCCGAGGACGCGGTCGTCGGTGTTGCGCTGGGCGTTCTGTTTCTCCAGCGCCGCGACGGCGTCCTGGTACTCGCCGAGGATGCGCTTCTGGAGGGCGAACATCTCGCGTTCCTCGGCGGGTTCGGCGTGGTCGTAGCCGAGGAGGTGGAGGCAGCCGTGCACGGTGAGCAGGTGCAGCTCGTCGATCAGGGCGTGGCCCGCGGTCTTGGCCTGGTCCTTGGCGAACGCCGGGCAGAGCACGATGTCGCCGAGCAGCGCCGGGGACGCGTCGGGGGCGTCGGGGCGGCGGCTGGAGTCGAGCTCGTCCATGGGGAAGGCCATGACGTCGGTGGGGCCGGGGAGGTCCATCCAGCGTTCGTGGAGGTCTTCCATGACGTCGAGGGTGACCAGGAGGATGGACAGCTCGGCGAGCGGGCTGACCTCCATCTTGTCGAGGGCGTAGCGGGCGGCCGAGACGATGGAGGTCTCGTCGACGTCGACGCCGGACTCGTTGGCGATCTCGATGCTCACCGCCGGGTGCCCTTCCAGCCGTTGCCCTGCTGTTGCTGCGCGTCCTGCACGGCCTGCCACTTCTCGTAGGCGTCGACGATGTCGCCGACGAGCTTGTGCCGGACGACGTCCTGGCTGGTGAGTTCGGCGAAGTGGAGATCGTCGACGCCGTGGAGGATGTCGCGGACGACGCGGAGGCCGCTGCGCTGGCCGCTGGGCAGGTCGACCTGGGTGATGTCGCCGGTGACGACGATCTTGGAGCCGAAGCCGAGCCGGGTGAGGAACATCTTCATCTGCTCGGGCGTGGTGTTCTGGGCCTCGTCGAGGATGATGAAGGCGTCGTTGAGGGTGCGACCGCGCATGTAGGCCAGCGGCGCGATCTCGATGGTGCCGGCCTGCATGAGCCGCGGGATGGACTCGGGTTCGACCATGTCGTGCAGCGCGTCGTAGAGGGGCCGCAGGTAGGGGTCGATCTTCTCGTTGAGGGTGCCGGGCAGGTAGCCGAGGCGCTCGCCGGCTTCGACGGCGGGGCGGGTCAGCACGATGCGGGTGACCTGCTTGGCCTGGAGGGCCTGGACGGCCTTGGCCATGGCGAGGTAGGTCTTGCCGGTGCCGGCGGGGCCGATGCCGAAGACGACGGTGTGCTTGTCGATGGCGTCGACGTAGCGCTTCTGGTTGAGCGTCTTGGGCCGGATGGTCTTGCCGCGCCGGGAGACGATGTTGAGGCTGAGCACCTCGGCGGGCGAGGCGTCGCCGGTGGACAGCATGCCGACGGTGCGCCGGACGGTGTCGGGGCCGACCTGCTGGCCGCCGCCGGCGAGCTGGACGAGCTCGGCGAAGACGCGTTCGGCGAAGGCGACGTCGGCGGGGGTGCCCGTCAGCGTGACCTCGTTGCCGCGGACGTGCACGTCGGCGGCGAGGAGTTCCTCGGCGACGCGCAGGTTCTCGTCGCGGGAACCGAGCAGGCTGAGCGCGGCGGCGTCGGGAATGGGGAACCGGGACTGCGCAGCCTGGACGGAGGCATCCTCGGTCTTGGCGACGTCCCCGGGGACGTCGGGTCGGGCGGCACCACCCGGTACGGTTCCGGCCACGTGGCCTCAGGCCTGCTTTCTCGGTGAGGGAGAACGGACCCCACCGATGCTACTGGCACCCACCGACAGAACGCAGGCCGGTTTCCCTAGTCCTCGTCCGGAGCCCCGAAGAGCCCCAGCGGCTCCCCACCCAGGACATGGGCGTGAACGTGGAAGACGGTCTGCCCGGCATCGGAGTCGGTGTTGAAGACCACGCGGTACCCGCTCTCGGCGATGCCCTCGAGCTCGGCGACCTTCCGGGCGGTGAGGGCGACATCGGCGAGGAGCTGCGGGTCCCCGGCGGCCAGCTCCCCGAGGTTCCGGTACCGCTTCTTGGGCACGACGAGCACGTGCACCTTCGCCTGAGGCCGGATGTCGCGGAAGGCGAAGGTGGTGTCGTCCTGGTAGACGACGTCAGCGGGGATCTCCCCGGCAATGATCCGCTCGAAGAGAGTTTCAGCCTCACTGTCGCTCATGAGGAGAGACCCTATCGACGAAGGCAAGACGCGGCACACACGGACACCGAGCAAAAGCCGCGGGGGGTCCGGGGGCGAAGCCCCCGGCTGGGGGTCTGGGGGTTTGACCCCCAGAAGACACAACGAACGCGAAGCGGCCCAGGACCGAAGCGAAGCGAGGGAGGGGGCCGCGGAGCGGTAGACCCTGGGGGTCGATCTACCGCGTCCGCGGCGGCCGCCGGACCGAGGGGGGAGGTGCCCGGCGGAGCTTGAAACTTCCCAGTGGCGCGCCAGCCCGGAACGGTGCGTGGTGCGTTAGTAAACGAGAGTAACGGGTCGGAGTGTGATCGCGCCATAACTGGGCGCAAAATCGGGCTTCTTTTTTCCGGTGATCTTTTCACCGCCACCGGGTGGTCAGGGCGCCGAGCGCTCCGAGCGCGACCGCCGCGGCGGTGGACGTGCGCAGCACCGTCGTGCCGAGCCGGACGGCTCTGGCTCCGGCTTCGCGCAGGTTGTGGAGCTCGTCGTCGGTGATGCCGCCTTCGGGGCCGACGACGAGGAGGATGTCGCCGGTGTCGGGGAGGTCGAGGTCGGTGAGGCGGTCGGGGACGTCGGATTCGAGCACGATCGCCAGGGACATGGTGGCGACGAGCCCGGCGAGCTCGCCGGTGCTCACGGGCTCGGTGACGTCGGGGACGTGGGCGCGGCGGGCCTGTTTGGCGGCGGACCGGGCCGTGGCGCGCCAGCGGGCGAGGGCTTTGTCGCCGCGGCCGCCGTCTTCCCACTTGGCGACGCTGCGGGCGGCGCGCCAGGGGACGATCGCGTCGACGCCCGCCTCGGTGGCCAGTTCGACGGCGAGTTCGCCGCGGTCGCCCTTCGCGAGGGCCTGGGCGACGACGACGCGCAGGGCGGGCGGGTCTTCGGTCCAGCTTTCCTCGACCGACAGCGTCAGCGCGGCGTCCCGGCCGGGCTGGACGGTTTCGACGACGCAGCGGGCCATCGCGCCAGCGCCGTCGGACAGGACGAGCCGCTCCCCCGCGCGCAGGCGGCGGACGGTGGCCGCGTGCCGGGCTTCCTCGCCGTCGAGCACCGCGCGCCCGGAGGCGGGCACCGAGGCGGCGAGGAAGACCGGCAGGGTGGTGTCGGGCACGGGTCAGCGGTGGTTCTTGGCGCGCAGCTTGCCGAACAGGCCGCCGTGCTTGGAGCCGTTGGACGACAGTGTCGGGGCTTCCTCGCCGCGTTGCTGGGCCAGCTCGACCAGCAGCTCGCGCTGGGCTTCGTCGAGCTTGGTCGGCACCTGGACGTCGATGTGGACGTGCAGGTCGCCGCGACCGTCGACGCGGCCGGAGGACCGCAGCCGCGGCATGCCCTTGCCGGTGAGGACGAGCTCGGCGTTGGGCTGGGTGCCGGGTTCGATGTCGAGTTCGTAGTCGCCGTCGACGAGCGTCGCGATGGGCACCGTGGCGCCGAGGGCGGCGGTGGTCATCGGGATGCGGAAGTTGCAGTGCAGGTCGTGGCCCTGCCGGACGAAGACCTCGTGCGGGGTCTCGTCGATCTCGACGTAGAGGTCGCCCGCCGGGCCGCCGCCGGGGCCGACCTCGCCCTGGCCGGAGAGGCGGATGCGCATGCCGTCGCCGACGCCCGGCGGGATCTTGGCGGTGACGTTGCGGCGGGCGCGGATGCGGCCGTCGCCGCCGCACTGGCGGCACGGGTCGGGGATGACCTCGCCGAAGCCGCGGCAAACCGGGCACGGGCGGGCGGTGACGACCTGGCCGAGGAACGACCGCTGGACGGACTGGACCTCGCCGGCGCCGCCGCAGGTGTCGCAGGTCTTGACCGAGGTGCCCTCGGCGGTGCCGGCGCCGCGGCAGAGGTCGCAGACGATCGCCGTGTCGACGGCGATCTCCTTGTCGACGCCGGTCGCGCACTCTTCGAGGGTCAGGCCGAGCCGGATCAGCGCGTCGGAGCCGGGCTGGACGCGGCTGCGGGGCCCGCGCCCGCGCCCGCCGCCGCCACCGGCCGCGCCGAAGAAGGCGTCCATGATGTCGCCGAGGCCGCCGAACCCGGCGAACGGGTCGCCGCCGCCACCGCCGCGCGCCCCGTTGTCCATGGGGTCGCCGCCGAGGTCGACGATCTTGCGCTTCTGCGGGTCGGACAGCACCTCGTAGGCCGTCGTGACCTCGGCGAACTTGTGCTGGGCGTCGTCCGACGGGTTGACGTCGGGGTGCAGCTCCCGGGCCAGCTTCCGGTACGCGCGCTTGATCTCCTGATCGCTCGCGTTCTTGGCCACCCCGAGGATGCCGTAGTAGTCCCTCGCCACCGTCTCTGCTTCTCCTTCTGCTCTGCCCGGCTCAGCGGCCGGCCAGGATCTGCCCCACGTAGTTGGCGACCGCGCGCACCGCGGCGATCGTGCCGGGGTAGTCCATCCGGGTCGGGCCGACCACCCCCATGCCGCCGAGCACCACGTCGTCGCGGCCGTAGCCGATCGAGACGACCGAGGTGCTGCGCATCTGCTCGTCCTCATTTTCCTCACCGATGCGCACCGTGATCGCACCGGGGTTGCGCGCGGCGGCCAGCAGCTTGAGCACGACCACCTGCTCCTCGAGAGCTTCGAGGACCTGGCGCAGCGAGCCCGGGAAGTCGGCGACGTTGCGCGTGAGGTTCGCGGTCCCGCCGAGGACCAGGCGTTCTTCCGGGTGCTCGGCCAGCGACTCGACCAGCACGGTCGTGACGCGGATGAGCGCGTCCCGCAGCTCGCCCGGCGCCTGGTCCGGCAGTTCCGCCACGCGCGCGGCGGCGTCGTTGAGCCGCCGTCCGGACATGGCCGTGTTGAGCACGGTCCGCAGCCGGGCGACGTCCTCTTCGGTGACGACGTCGCCGAGGTCGACCGTGCGCTGGTCGACGCGGCCGTTGTCGGTGATCAGCACCAGCATGAGCCGCGCCGGGGTGAGCGGCACCACTTCGAGGTGGCGCACCTTGGCGTTGGTCAGCATCGGGTACTGCACGACGGCGACCTGCCGGGTCAGCTGCGCGAGCAGCCGGACCGACCGGCGCAGGACGTCGTCGAGGTCGGTGCCGCTGTCGAGGAAGGTGGTGATGGCCCGGCGCTCGGCGGCGGAAAGCGGCTTGATCTCCGAGAGCCGGTCGACGAAGAGGCGGTAGCCCTTGTCGGTCGGCACGCGGCCGGCGCTGGTGTGCGGCTGGGTGATGTAGCCCTCTTCTTCGAGGGTGGCCATGTCGTTGCGCACGGTGGCGCTGGACACGCCGAGGTTGTGCCGTTCGACGATCGCCTTGGACCCGACGGGCTCCTGGTTGGACACGTAGTCGGCGACGATCGCGCGCAGGACTTCGAAGCGGCGCTCATCCGCGTTGGCCACCGGTTCCTCACCTACCTCGCTCGCTGCTCACCCCGAGTTTACGGAAGCCTGAGCCGGTCGTGCTCAACCCGGGCCGTCCGCGCCGGGTAAAGGACGGACAAAAGAATTCCCATGCATTGTTCTTTTCCCGAATTCCCGGCTTGTGAGGGGAACCGGAAAGCGGTTTGCTGCCTCTCATCCGCATGCCTTCCCCCGACTTCCGAGGTCGCCGTGAACCGAATTGAACCCGCTTCGGCCGGAATGCCCGAAATCGCCCGGCGCGCGGCCGAGGCCAAAGCGCGGCTCGAGCGCGTCTCGGCGTCCGCCACGAGTGCCGACGGTGCCGTCACGGTGACCGTCGGCACCAGCGGTGCGCTGCAGGAACTCAGCTTCGGCCCACGCGCGGACGAGCTGCCGCGCGCCCGGCTCGCCCAGGCCGTCCTGGCCACCGCCAAACGCGCCCAGCTCGACGCCGCCCGGCAGCTGACCGCCGTCATGGCGCCGGTCATCGGCGCCGACAGCGACGCGATGCAATTCCTGCGGGAACAGATTCCGGAACCCGATGTCCCGGCCGAAGAACCGCACCGGGAACCACGCCGGAATCCACCCGCCGACGACGACTTCGGCGGCCCGATCCTGCGCCGGGACCGGTGATGGCCATGAAGGTCGACTTCGACGTCCTGGGCGGCCACGAGGACGAGATCCGCGAGATCGCCGGCAAGGTGCAGCAGGCCGTCGACGCCGCCGGCAGCGCGCAGGCGCTGGACTTCGACGCCTTCGGGCTGGTCGGGCAGGTGTTCGCGGTGCCGATCCAGGCCTGGGTGGACAGTGCCGACAGCTTCCTGAACGACGCCGTCGCGGCCGGTCACGAGGTCGCCGACCGGGTGAAGACCGCGCACACGGCGTTCCGCGAGCACGAAGACAAGACGAAGTGCCTGATCGAGGGCATCGGCAAGGAGCTGCCGGCATGACGGAGAACTCGCTGGTCGCGACGGCAGAGTCGCCGGGCGGCTTCTGGAGCGGCATGGGCGACGGTTCGAAGGGCGAGCTGGCGAACCTCAACGCCCAGACCGGCGGCGCGGGCATCTTCAGCGACGCCGCGTCGACGCTCACCGACGCCCGCGACGGCGACTGGGGCAACCTCGCCATGGACGTCGGCACCGACGCGCTCGACCTGCTCGGCGCGGCGATGGACCCGCTCGGCACCCTCGCCAGTGCCGGGGTCGGCTGGCTGATCGAGCACATCAGCTTCCTCAAGGACGGCCTCGACAAGCTCGCCGGCAAGCCCGAGGCCGTCACCGCCAAGGCCGTGACCTGGACGAACATCGCCAAATCGCTCACCGATACGGCCGAGAGCTACGAGCGGCAGGCGAAGAAGGTCCAGCAGTCCTTCAGCGACTGCGGCTCGGCGGAGGCCTACCAGCGGACGGCGGAGAGCTACGTCGGCGTCCTGCGCGGTGCGGCGGCGCACGCCGGGGACGCGTCGACGGCGATGAACGTCGGGGCGGCGCTGGTCGGCACGGAGCGCGGGCTGATCCGCGACATGATCTCGTCGTTCGTGGGCGAGCTGATCGTCAAGGCCGTGGCCGCGCTGGCGGCGTCGTGGTGCACCTTCGGCGGCACGGTCGCGGCGTTCATCGCGGACACGGTCGTCGAGGGCGGGGTGCTCGCGGAGAAGATCAGCACGCGCATCGCGAAGGTCGTGGAGAAGCTGGAGAGCCTGGCGAAGGGCGCGGGCAAGTCGAAGGCGGCCCTCGAAGGCGCGGCGAACGCGTTGAAGAAGGCCGGCAAGGGCCTCGACAAGATCGTGGACAAGAGCGTCGACACGGCCGCGGGCATCGAGCGGAAGGCCACCGAGCTGAAGCAGGCCGGCAAGGAAGCGAAGTCGGCGGAGGAGACGGCGAAGGGCTGGAGCGACGCCGCCGAGTCCCATGTCCCGGGCCGCGAGAAGGTCGAAGGCCTCGGCGACAAGTACTCGGAAGACGGCCGCAGCGCGCTCAAGCCGGCGGAGTGGCAGAAGGCCGGCGGCTACCCGGGGTGGAGCACCGCGGACACCGTCGGTGTCGTGACCGAGGGCCGTCGTCAGGAGAACGAACAGATCGACCGCTATCACGAGGCCCGCGAGGCCTACGAGAAGGAACACCCCGAAGGCGAGGCCGAGTGATCGAGCAGGCCGAGGTGGAGCTGGCCAACCGCAACGGCCGGCTCCACCCGTCGCAACGGGGAAAGCTGCTCGACCTCAACTTCTGGGTCGCGGCCGTCCTGGCCGTCGCCGGCCTCGTGGTGGCGGTGCTGCTCGCCGCCGTGGCGGAGACCGCCGCCGAAGTCCTCGGCACCCTCGTCCCGATCCTCGCGATCGCCGCCTGGTTCGCGTTCGTCTGCTGGCGCCGGCTGGCGGACGTGCGAAGCGGTCAGCTGGTCGCGACCACGGGCTGGACCCACGACTTCGGCAGGCAACGGCCCGGCGGCGACGCTCCGATCGCGCTCTCCACCCGGCTCAGCCAGGGGTACAACGAGCACTACTACCTCAAGGCGGGGGGCCGGACCTACCCGCTGGAGCGGAAGCTCCGCGAGCGGATCCGGCCGGACCGGGTCAACACCGTCCTGATCGCGCCGCGGTCCAAGCTGCTGATCAACGTCCTGCCGGCCTAGACCGCCTTGCCGAGGGCGTCGAACTCGGCGTCGGTCAGCTCGATGTCCGCGGCGGCCACGTTGTCCTCGAGGTGCGCCACCGACGAGGTCCCCGGGATCGGCAGCACGACGGGCGAACGCTTGAGCAGCCACGCGAGCGCGAGCTGCGAGGGCGAGGCGTCGTGTTCCTTCGCGAGCACGGTCAGCGGGCTGTCCGGCCCGGCCAGCGCACCGGTGGCCAGCGGGAACCAGGGGATGAACGCGATGCCGTGCTCGGTGGCGTGCTCCAGCAGCGGCTCGGCGTCGCGCTTGGCCAGGTTGAACAGGTTCTGCACCGACACGATCTCGGCCGTCTTCTGCGCTTCCCGCAGCTCGCCGACGCCGACCTCGGACAGGCCGATGTGCCGGATCTTGCCCTCTTCCTGCAGCTTCTTCAGTTCACCGACCTGCTCGGCCACGGGCACCTTCGGGTCGATGCGGTGCAGCTGCAGCAGGTCGATCCGCTCGACGCCGAGGTGGCGCAGGCTCAGCTCGACCTGCTGGCGCAGGTACTCGGGCCGGCCGACGGGAATCCACTGGTTCGGCCCCTGCCGGGTGAAGCCGGCCTTGGTCGCGATGACCAGGTCGTCGGCGTACGGGTGCAACGCCTTCTTGATGAGCAGGTCGGCGACGAAGGGCCCGTAGGCGTCCGCGGTGTCGATCAGGTTGACGCCCAGCTCGACCGCGCGCCGCAGCACGCGGACGGCTTCGTCCGGATCCTTCGGGTCGCCCCACACACCGGGACCGGTGAGCTGCATGGCGCCGTAGCCGAGGCGGGTGACCGGGAGGTCGCCGCCGATGGTGAAAGTGCCGGAGTTCTTCGCGCTCATGTTTCGTCCCATCTTCGTCCGGGGTGCTCCACGGGGATGAACCCGCGGGATACCCCGGACGATTCCCGGGAAGCGTCAGGAGTTGCGCGGGAAGCCCAGGTTCACGCCCGCGTGCGACCGGTCCGGCCACCGCGACGTCACGACCTTCGTCCGGGTGAAGAAGTGGAACCCCTCCGGCCCGTAGGCGTGGCTGTCCCCGAACAGCGAGTCCTTCCAGCCGCCGAACGAGTAGTACCCCACCGGCACCGGGATCGGCACGTTCACCCCGACCATCCCGACCTCGACCTCGTTCTGGAACCGCCGCGCCGACGACCCGTCGCCGGTGAAGATCGCCACGCCGTTGCCGTACGGGTTCGCGTTGATCAGTTCCAAAGCGTCGTCGTAGGAAGCCGTGCGCGCGACCGACAGCACCGGGCCGAAGATCTCGTCGGTGTAGATCGACATGTCCGTGCGGACGTGGTCGAACAGCGTCGGGCCCAGCCAGAAGCCGTCACCCGGCACGTCGATCCCCCGGCCGTCCACGACCAGGGACGCGCCCTCGGAAACCCCCGCGTCCACATAGGACGCCACCCGCGCGTGGTGCGCCTTCGTGACCAGCGGCCCCATCTCGGATTCGGGGTCGCGGCCGTCGCCGACGCGCAGGCGGGACATCCGCTCGGTGATCTTCTGCACGAGCGCGTCGCCGATCGGGTCGACCGCGACGACCACCGACACCGCCATGCAGCGCTCCCCCGCCGAGCCGAAACCCGCCGACACCGCGGCGTCGGCGGCCAGGTCGAGGTCCGCGTCCGGCAGCACGACCATGTGGTTCTTCGCCCCGCCGAGAGCCTGGACGCGCTTGCCGTGCCGGGTCCCGGTTTCGTAGACGTACCGCGCGATCGGCGTCGACCCGACGAACGAGATCGCCTTGACGTCGTCGTGTTCGAGGAGCCCGTCGACCGCCGCCTTGTCGCCGTGCAGCACGTTGAGCGCGCCCGCGGGCAGCCCGGCCTCGGCGAACAGCTCGGCGATGAACACCGCCGCCGACGGGTCCTTCTCACTCGGCTTGAGCACGACGGTGTTCCCGCAGGCCAGCGCGTTCGGGACGAACCACAGCGGCACCATGGCCGGGAAGTTGAACGGCGAGATCACGCCGACCACGCCGAGCGGCTGCGCGATCGAGTAGACGTCGACCCCGGTCGAGGCGTTCTCGCTGAACCCACCCTTGAGCAGCTGGGCCGCACCGCACGCGTACTCGACGTTCTCGATCGCCCGCGCGACCTCGCCCGCGGCGTCGGACTCGACCTTGCCGTGCTCGCTCGTGACGATCTTCGCCAGCTCGTGCTTGCGGGCCGACAGCAGCTCGCGGAAGGCGAACAGCACCCGCGTCCGGCCGGCCAGGGACGTCCCGCGCCAGCCCGGCAGCGCCGCCTTGGCCGCGGCGACGGCGGCTTCGACCTCGGCGTCGCCCGCGAAGTCGACGTGGGCCCTGACCTGCCCGGTGGCGGGGTCGAACACCTCGCCCGAGCGCTCGGCGGTCCCGGTGAACGGCTTGCCGTCGATCCAGTGGGTGATGCGGTCGGTCACGGCGGGCGCTCCTTCGCTCGGGGACGTCTCCTGCGAGTCTCCGGGCGGGCGCCACACCGACGCCATCGACAACGTGTACGGACTCACCGTCCCGGCCGTACAGTCTGTCCCTGCCGATCAGACCGCGAGGAGCCATGTACCCGACCGTCGCCGAGGTGCTCGCGCTGCCGGTGCTGCGCCAGGGCCGCCCGCACGTCGTCGCCGGCACGGCCGGGCTCGACGCCCCGGTGCGCTGGGCGCACGTCGCCGAGGTCGCCGACATCGCGCACCTGCTGCGCGGCGGCGAGCTGGTGCTGACGACCGGCGTCGCGCTGCCCGACGACGGCCCGTCGCTCGCCCGCTACGTCGCCGACCTGGCCGGGGTCGGCGCCGCCGGCCTGGTGATCGAGCTGGTCCGGCACTGGAGCGACAAGCTGCCCGCGGCGCTGGTCGAGGCGGCCGAGAAGCACGGCCTGCCGCTGGTGACGCTCTCGCGCGAGACGCGGTACGTGAGCGTCACCGAAGCGGTCAACGGCCAGATCGTCGACGCCCAGGTCGCCGAGCTGCGTGCCGCCGAGCGCGTCCACGAGACGTTCACCGCGCTGACGGTCGCGGGCGCCGAACCCGGCGTCGTCCTGGGCGAGGTCGCGCGGCTGACCGAGCAGCCGGTGGTGCTGGAGACGCTGTCGCACGAGGTCCTCGCCTACGACGCGGCCGGCACCGACCCGGCCGAGCTGCTCACCGGCTGGCCGTCGCGGTCGCGGGTGGTGCAGCTCGGCGAGCGGACCGGCTACCACCCCGGTTCGGGCTGGCTGGTGACGGTCGTCGGCGCGCGCGGGCACGACTGGGGACGGCTCGTCGTCGTCTGCACCGACCAGCCGCCGCACCGCCACCGGGTGGTCGCCGAGCGGGCCGCGTCCGCGCTGGCCGTGCACCGGCTGGTCGCCAAGGACTCCGACGGCCTGGAGCGCCAGGCCCACCGCGCGGTGCTCAACGAGCTGCTCGCTTCGCCGGCGCCGTCGGCGGAGCTGCTGGCGCGGGCCTCGGCACTGGCCGTGCCGCTGACCGGGCGGCAGCTGGTCGGGCTGGCGGTCCGGCCCCGGCTGGCCGGCAACCGGCCCGCGCTGTCGACGCCGCCGGTGCTGCGCGAACTGGCCGAAGCGACGGTACTGGCGGCGCGCCGCGCGAAGGTGTCGGCGCTGGTCGCGACCGACGAACTGGGCGTGCGGGCGCTGATCGCGCTGTCGCCGGAGGCCAACGCCGACACCGTGCTGCACCGGCTCGCGACCGACGTCCACGAGGCCCGCAGCAGCGCGCCGGGCGTGCTCGCGGTCGGCACGACGGTGTTTTCGCCCGCCGAGGCGGGCCGGACGCTGCGGGAAGCCGGGCAGGTCGCGGCGGCCGCGCTGGGCGCCGGCACGGACCGGGTCCTGCACCGGCTGTCCGACGTGCGGTTGCGCGGCCTGCTGCACCTGCTGTCGGGCGACGAGCGCGTGACGGCGTTCGCCCAGCGGGAACTGGGCCCGCTGCTGCAGCGCGACGCCGCGACGGGCAGCCGGCTGGTGCAGGCGTTGCGGCACTACTGCGAGCAGGGCGGCAACAAGTCGGCGGCAGCCGCGGCGGCGCACACCTCACGGACGGCGTACTACCAGCAGCTCGCCCGGATCGAGCAGGTGCTGGGCGTCCGGCTGGAGGATCCCGAGTCGATGCTCTCGCTGTACGTGGCATTGCTGGCGGCGGACCTCACCCGGTCGAGCGAAGAAGACTCACCCGGACGTGGAGCACAGTGATCGACGCCTGGCTGCCGATGGAACCGATATGGCCCTAATCCCCTTCGCAGCCTGCTTGATGAGCTTGAGCTGCCTCGCGCCCGCGCAGCCGCCGGCGTCGACGCTGCAGCTCACCACCCACGACACGGCCGGCCGGATCGCCTCGGTGGTCCTGACGTGCGACCCGGCCGGGGGCACGCACCCCAAGCACGACAAGGCATGCGCGGTGCTGCAGAGCGCCGGCGGCGACTTTTCGCGGATCCAGTCGCGCCACCAGATGTGCACGCTGATCTACGCCCCGGTGGACGTCACGGCGGTCGGCACGTGGCGCGGCAAGCCGGTGTCGTTCCGGACGACGTACGCGAACCACTGTGAAGCGGATCGGGATTCGGACGACGTCTTCGCGTTCTGACACTGTTCCGCTACCGGAGGTCGCGACCGGCGACAGCCGCCTTGGCGCGCGGAAGCCGCCGGGTCGCCCCCACGACGGCCCGGTGGCTTCCGCGCATTGTTCTTAACCACGCACCGCGGGCGCCGGTGGTTCAGCAGGTGCCCAGCGTCACTTCGCGGGCACTCGCGCGGCTGAGGTTCCACGCCGGCCAGCCGTCCGGGGTGTCGCCCGCGAGGACCTGGCGCAGGACGCACGTCCGCAGCGGCTCCGGCAGCCGGGCCGACACCACCGGGACCACGTCGGTCGAGAACCCCGCCAGGTACTGGTGGTCCAGGGGCTTGCCGGCGGCGGCGCGGTCGAGGTTGTTGTCGGCAATCAGCCGTTCGGGGTCGAGAACGGCCAGGGCCAGCAGTGCGCCGGCCGCGGTGCCGATCGCCGCACGGGGCAGCCACGTCGAGCGGAGCCTGACCAGGGACGCGCACACCAGCACGAACACCGCGCCGAACCACAGTTCGCAGACCTCGACGAGCAGCCGCAGCACCGTGAAGCCGTACGCCTCCTGGTACGTCCACATGCGACTCAACGCCGACCCGACGAGCACCAGGCTGAGCGCGCTCAGCGCCCCGAGCAGCACGCGCTGCCGGAGCCGGTCGGCTTGGGTGGCGTTCGGCGCCCACCGCAGCGCCGCGGCGACGATGCCCAGCGTCAGCACCGTGACGGCGCACAGCTGCCAGAAGCCGCCGCGCGCGTACTCGGCGGACGTCAGGTTGCTCGTGCGCAGGACGTACTCGGTGCCCCCGAAGAGCACGACCAGCCGGACGCCGACGAAGACGCTGAACAACACGACCAGAACGGTCAGCGGGACCGTCCACTCCAGACCGTACCGAGTCCGGTGTGGACGGTCTTCGGCCGCGCGGTGCGGTGGCGCGGCGAGGAAGTAGCAGGCTCCGGCCACGAGCAAGGTGACGACGGCGAAGACGCAGCACCACCGCACGAGCACGTCGACGCTGAGATCGGGGACGACGGCGCCGACCACGGCGGCGAAGGCGGCATCGGCACTGGCGAGCAGCGGGACGAAGACGGCGACGAGCGCGGCCGCGGCGAGCACGGCGAGGGCGATCCGCCGCGCGACGCCGTCGCGCCGGGCGGCGAAGCGTCCCACGCCGCGGCCGGCCCACGGGATCGCTTTCAGGGCTTCGAGCGGGACGGCGAGCATGTCGTAGAAGACGGAGTTGACGGTCCGCTTCCCCACGACGGCCAGCGACCCGGCGACGGCGGCGCCGAGCACGCAGAGGACGAACAGCCACCCGGACGCCCGCACGGCCCCCATCCCGAGCAGGGCAAGGGCGAGGACGGCCCACCCGGCGCTGCCCCGGGTGAAGGAGCCGGAGCCTTTGGAGGACCGCCGATCGGCGACGAAGACGGCGGCGGCCACGGCCAGGCCGGCGAGCAGCCACCCGACCCCGGGCCGGTCGACGGGCAGGACGAGAGCAGCACCGGCCCCGGCGAGGCAGGCAGCCGGGAGAACAGCGGGCGGCAGCGGGACGACGGCGGATTTCGGCGGTGGAAGCGGCTGCAGGAGGACGGGCGGAGCAGCAACAGCAACGCCACCACCCGAGAAGGCGGCTTCCGCGGCAGCCGAACCCTCTCCATCACCCGAGGCCATCCCCGCCCCCGCCGAACCCCACGCCGCCCGCTTACCCCGCGGCGCGGGCTTCTGCCCGCCCGGCTCACCGATCCTGCTCTTCGGCATCTTCCCCACTCTCGTTCGCGTTAGCAAATGTCTGCGCCTGTGTCGCCCGACTCGCCGGCGCCGAGGTCGCGAACCACCCATCCGAGACCCCCGGCACCGGGAATGAGTCATTCGTGACCTGGGGCGCCCGCCCGACCCGGCACCGCCACCCCCGGGCACCTACCCCGTAGGCAAGGTCACCCGGATCCGGCTCCCGGCCCCCACGGCCTCGATCGTCCCCCCGTGCAACTCGACCGCCCACCGGGCGATCGCCAACCCCAGCCCGGTTCCCCCGCCGGTCGACCGCTCCCCCCGCGTGAACCGCTCGAACACCCGCACCCGGTCGGCCGGCGCGATGCCCGGCCCCTCGTCGCACACGTCGATGCGCACTTCGCCCGGCCGGACCTCGGCCAGCACCTCGACCGACCCACCGGCCGGGCCGTGGCGGGCCGCGTTCTCCAGCAGGTTCGCCACCACCTGGAACAGCCGCCCGCGATCGGCCACCACGACCGCGTCCGGTGGCGAGACCGACACCGAGAACGTCACCCCGCGCACCAAAGCCGCCTCGGAGACCGCCGACGAAAGCAGCGACGCGAGCGAGAACGACGTCTTGTGCAGCGGGATCGCCCCCGCGTCGAGCCGCGACAGATCGAGCAGCTCGTCCACCAGCGTCGCCAAGCGCTCGGTCTGCTGCAGCGCCGTCTTCAACGTGGCCGGGTCGGGATCTTCGACCCCGTCGACCAGGTTCTCCAGCACCCCGCTCAACGCCGTGATCGGCGTCCGCAGCTCGTGGGACACATTCGCGATCAGCTCGCGCCGCTGCCGGTCGGCGTCCCCGAGGTCCCCCGCCATCTGGTTGAACGCGGACGCCAGCGAGCCCACCTCGTCCCGCGTGGTCGCGCGGATCCGGCGCGTGTAGTCGCCCTTCGCCATCGCCCGCGCCGCCGCCGTCATCTCGCGCAGCGGCCGGGTCATCCCGTGGGCCAGCACCTGCGACAACACGAGCGCGAGCACCATCGCGGTGATCGTCGTCTTCGGCGGCAGCCAGCCGATCTGCCAGTTGAAGAACGCGAACGCGATGCCGCCGGAGGCGACCATCAGGATCGCCAGCTTCAGCTTGATCGACCGGATCCGGTCGAGCGGCCGCGGAATGAAGTTCACGCTCCCGCCTCCAATGCGTACCCGACGCCGTGCACGGTCCGGATCAGGTCCGCGCCGAGCTTCCGCCGCAGCGCCTTGATGTGGCTGTCCACCGCCCGCGTCCCCGCCGACGTGCCGTGGACGTCCCAGTCCCACACCTCCGACAGCAGCCGTTCCCGCGGCTGCACCACCCGCGGCCGCCGCGCGAAGTGCACCAGCAGGTCGAACTCGATCGGCGTCAGCTGCGCCGCGACGCCGGCCCGCGCGACGCGCCGCTGGTCGACGTCGATCTCGAGGTCGCCGAGCACGATCCGCGTGCCCACCACCGACGACGAGCGCTCGACCCGCCGCAGCAGCGCGTGCACCCGCGCGGTCAGCACCCGCATCGAGAACGGCTTCGTGAGGTAGTCGTCGGCGCCGACCCCCAGCCCGACCAGCATGTCCGTCTCGTCGGCGCGCGCGGTCAGCATGAGCACCGGCACCGGGCGGCGGCCCTGGATCCGGCGGCAGACCTCCAGGCCGTCGAACCCCGGCAGCATCACGTCCAGCACGACGAGGTCCGGTTCGCCGGACGCCTCGGCGGAGACCGCCGCCGGCCCGTCGTGGGCGACGTCGACGGTGAAGCCCTCGGCCCGCAGCCGGGCCGCGATCGACGCGGCGATCGTGACGTCGTCCTCGACGACCAGCACCCGCCGCACTCCCGGTTCCATGGCCACGACCTTAAGCACCCCCGGTGGAGACGGTTCGCGCGAACTGTGAAGATCCTGTGGAGACGTTTCACCCGCTTTGCCGGTTCGTTGCGCCCAGATGTGTGACGCAGGTCATGCACTCCGACGCCCGTTCGCGCAATCGACAGACTGCACTCCTGATCAGCGAAGAGTGAACAGACTGCCGTTGCCCCGGCCCTGACCAGGCGCGCAGGATTCCGCAATGGCGCCGACACCCGCAGACCAGCGCGTGCACGACGACGGCCGGGTCGAGCTCGACCCCGCCGACGTCCGGTCTCTCGAAGGCAGCCGGTTCTTCAACTCCGAACTGGCCCCCGTCGCGATCGAAAAGCGAACCTGGACCACCTACAACTACTTCGCGCTCTGGATGGGGATGGCGCACAACATCCCCAGCTACGCCCTGGCCGCGTCGCTCATCGCGCTCGGCATGAACTGGGTGCAGGCGCTGATCACCATCACCATCGGCAACCTGATCGTGCTCGTCCCGATGCTGCTCAACAGCCACGCCGGCACCAAGTACGGCATCCCCTTCCCGGTGTTCGCCCGCGCGTTCTACGGCCTGCGCGGCGCCAACCTCGCCGCGCTGCTGCGCGCGTTCATCGCGTGCGGCTGGTTCGGCATCCAGACGTGGGTCGGCGGCGAGGCCATCTACGTCATCCTCGGGCGCCTGCTCGGCTCGTGGTGGCGCGACTCCGCCGTCGTCGCCGGCCAGCACTGGACGCTCTGGCTGTCCTTCGTGGTCTTCTGGATCGGCCAGATGCTGATCATCTGGCGCGGCATGGAGGCGGTCCGCCGGTTCGAGAACTGGACGGCGCCGCTGGTGTCCGTCGGCTTCCTGATCATGCTCGGGTACGTGCTGGTCAAGGCGGGCGGGCTCGGCCCGATCCTGTCCGACGGCGGCAAGCTCGGCTGGGGCCCGGACTTCTGGAAGGTGTTCGCGCCGTCCCTGATGGCGATGATCGCGTTCTGGTCGACGCTGTCGCTCAACATGCCGGACTTCACCCGCTTCGGCGGCAGCCAGCGCAAGCAGGTCCGCGGCCAGATCCTCGGCCTGCCGACGACGATGACGTTCATCGCGATCGTGGCCATCCTGACCACGTCGGGCGGGCACGTGCTCTACGGCCAGGACATCTGGGACCCGGCGCAGCTGGCGGACAAGTTCTCCAGCCCGGTCGTGGTCGTCGTCGCACTGGTCGCGCTGGTGCTCGCCACCATCTCGGCGAACCTGGCGGCCAACGTCGTCAGCCCGTCCTACGACTTCTCCAACGCCTTCCCGAAGCGGATCACCTTCGCGATCGGCGGCGGGATCACCGGCGTCATCGGCATCCTGATCCAGCCGTGGCGGCTGTACTCCGACCCGAACATCTACATCTTCGCCTGGCTCGGCTTCTACGGCGGCCTGCTCGGCGCGGTCGCCGGGGTGCTCGTCGCCGGCTACTGGGTCATCAACCGCACGAAGCTGCGGCTGAAGGACCTCTACACACCCGATGGGGTGTATTGGTTCAGCGGCGGCTGGAACTGGCGCGCGCTGGTCGCGACGCTGGTGGGAGCCGTACTAGCAGTTGGCGGCGCGTACGGCGGGCCGTTCCCCGCGGACGGGCTGATCCCGTTCCTCAAGCCGCTTTACGACTACAACTGGGTGGTCGGCCTGGTCGGCGCGTTCGTCGTCTTCGCCGCCCTCTCGATGCCCTTGTCCACGACGAAGGAGGAAATCAGTGAGCGTGGTTCGAGCCGGCCTGATCCAGCAGCGGTGGACGGGTGACAAGGAGTCCATGATCAAGGCGGCGGTCGACCACATCGCCACCGCCGCTTCCCAGGGCGCCCAGGTCGTGTGCCTCCAGGAACTGTTCTACGGGCCGTACTTCTGCCAGGTGCAGGACGCCGACTACTACTCCTACACCGAGGCCATCCCCGACGGCCCGACGACGCAGCTCATGCGGGAGGTGGCGCAGCGCCACGGCGTCGTGCTGATCGTGCCGATGTACGAGGTCGAGCAGCCCGGCGTCTACTACAACACCGCCGCGGTGATCGACGCCGACGGCACCTACCTCGGCAAGTACCGCAAGAACCACATCCCGCAGGTGAAGGGGTTCTGGGAGAAGTTCTACTTCCGCCCCGGCAACCTCGGCTACCCGGTGTTCGACACGGCGGTGGGCCGCATCGGCGTCTACATCTGCTACGAGCGGCACTTCCCCGAGGGCTGGCGCGCGCTCGGCCTGGCCGGGGCGAAGATCGTGTTCAACCCGTCGGCGACCAGCCGCAGCCTGTCGCAGTACCTGTGGAAGCTGGAGCAGCCGGCGGCCGCGGTGGCGAACGAGTACTTCGTCGGCGCGATCAACCGGGTCGGCGTGGAACCGCTGGGCGACAACGACTTCTACGGCCAGACGTACTTCGTCGACCCGCGCGGGCAGCTGGTCGGCGACGCCGCGTCCGACACCGAAGACGAGGTGGTGGTGCGCGACCTCGACCTGTCGCTGCTCGAGGAGGTCCGGAACACCTGGGCGTTCTACCGCGACCGCCGCCCGGACACCTACGGCCCGCTCGCGGAGGCCTGATGACCACGCTCATCCAGGGCGGTCAGGTCGTCTCGCCGTCGGGTGCGCTCCTGGCGGACGTCCTCGTCGACGGCGAGACCATCGCCGCCGTCGGGGCGCCCGGGACGCTGACCGGCGACGAGACGATCGACGCCACCGGCAAGTACGTGCTGCCCGGCGGCATCGACGCGCACACGCACATGGAGATGCCGTTCGGCGGCACCCACTCGGTCGACACGTTCTCGACCGGGACGACGGCGGCGGCGTGGGGCGGCACGACGACGATCATCGACTTCGCCGTGCAGGCCAAGGGCACCTCCCTGTTGTCCACTTTGGACAAGTGGCACGCCAAGGCGGACGGCAACTGCGCGATCGACTACGGCTTCCACATGATCGTCTCCGACGTCAACGACCAGTCGCTGAAGGAGATGGAAGCCTGCGTCGACGGCGGTGTCGGCAGCTTCAAGATGTTCATGGCGTACCCGGGGGTGTTCTACTCCACGGACGGGGAAATCCTGCTCGCGATGCAGAAAGCGCGCGAGATCGGCGCTACGATCATGATGCACGCGGAAAACGGCATCGCGATCGACCAGCTGGCGGCGCAGGCGTTCGCCGCGGGCAACATCGACCCCGTGCAGCACGGCCTCACCCGGCCGCCGGAACTGGAAGGAGAGGCGACATCGCGGGCGATCCAGCTCGCCAAGGTGACCGGTTCGCCCCTGTACATCGTGCACCTGTCGGCGTCGCAAGCGCTTGCGGCGGTGGCGGAGGCGCGTAACGACGGTCAGAACGTCTTCGCGGAGACCTGCCCGCAGTACCTGTACCTGTCCATTGAGGACCTCGCCAAACCGGACTTCGAGGGGGCCAAGTACGTCGCTTCACCACCGCTGCGGGAAAAGTCGCACCAGGCCGACCTGTGGCGCGGACTGCGGACCAACGACCTGTCCGTCGTGTCGACCGACCACTGTCCCTTCTGCTTCAAGGACCAGAAGGAGCTGGGGCGCGGGGACTTCCGGGCCATCCCCAACGGGATGCCGGGTGTCGAGCACCGGATGGACCTGCTGCACCAGGGCGTCGTCGCCGGCGAGCTGACGCTCGGGCGCTGGGTCGAGACGTGCTCGGCGACGCCGGCGCGGATGTTCGGGCTGTACCCGCGCAAGGGCGTCATCGCGGCGGGTTCGGACGCGGACATCGTGATCTACGATCCCACGGCGACGCAGACGTTGTCCGCCGAGACGCACCACATGAACGTCGACTACTCCGCGTACGAGGGGTTCGAGATCACCGGCCGGGTGCACACGGTGCTGTCCCGTGGGCGGGTCGTCGTCTCGCCGGACGGCTTCACCGGTTCGACGTCGCACGGCAAGTTCCTGTCCCGCTCGCTGAACCAGTACCTGAACTAGGAGCGGGCGATGGATTTCGGAATCGTGCTGCAGACGGATCCGCCCGCGCGGGATGTCGTGCGGCTGATGAAGGACGCCGAAGACTGCGGGTTCCGGTACGGCTGGACGTTCGACTCCTGCGTGCTGTGGCAGGAACCGTTCGTCATCTACTCGGCCGTGCTCGCGGCGACGTCGTCGCTCGTGGTGGGGCCGATGGTGACCAGCCCGGGGACGCGGGACTGGTCGGTGATGGCGTCCACCTTCGCCACGCTCAACGACATGTACGGCAACCGGACGGTCTGCGGCATCGGCCGCGGCGACTCCGCACACCGGGTCGTCGGGAAGGCACCGTCCACTTTGGCCACCGTGCGCGACTGCATGCGCGTGGTCAAGGACCTCGCCGAGGGCCGCGCGGTGACGATGAACGACAAGACCGTGCAGATCCCGTGGATCCGCAACGGCCGCCTCGAGATGTGGATGGCCGGGTACGGGCCGAAGGCCCTGCAGACGGTCGGCGAGCACGCCGACGGCTTCATCCTGCAGTGCGCGGACCCGGCGATCGCGCGCTGGACGATCGGCGCGGTCCGCGACGCCGCGCGAGCGGCCGGCCGCGACCCGGGCGGCATCACCATCTGCGTCGCGGCACCGGCGTACGTCGGCGACGACCTGCCGCACCAGCGGGAACAGCTGCGCTGGTTCGGCGGCATGGTCGGCAACCACGTCGCCGACCTCGTGGCGCGGTACGGCTCGTCGGGTGCGGTGCCGCGCGAGCTGACCGACTACATCCGTGAACGGGAGGGCTACGACTACAGCCACCACGGCAAGGCGGGCAACCCGTCGACGGAGTTCGTACCGGACGAGATCGTCGACCGGTTCTGCCTGCTGGGGCCGGCTTCCGCCCACGTCGAGCGGCTGCAGGAACTGGCGGAACTGGGCGTCGACCAGTTCTCGCTGTACCTGATGCACGACGACCGTGAGGCGACGCTGGCGTCCTACGGGGCACAGATCATCCCGAAGCTCACCGCGTAGGGCCCGCCCTACCCCGGTTCCGGGGGTGCGCACCAGCGCGCCCCCGGTCCCGGTGACGAGAGCATCGAGGCATGAATTCTCCGAAACTCCGTGCTGCGCTGGCTTTGGGGGCCGTCGCGACCGCGGTCGCGGTGAGCGCGCCCGCGGCCGCGGCGAGCCCCGCCGGAATCGTCTGGGAAAACACCTGCGCCGCCGGGTACCAGTGCGGCCACCTCGACGTTCCCCTGTCCTATCAGGACTCTGCCGCGGGCAGCGTGTCCATCGCGGTCGGCCGATTGCCCGCCACCGACCAGGCCCACAAGCTGGGCACCATCTTCTACAACCCGGGTGGCCCGGGCTCGTCCGGCCGGTTCGCGCCCGCGTTGACGCCTTTCCTGCACGAGCGCTTCGACATCGTCGGCTTCGACCCGCGCGGCGTCGGCGCCAGCTCGAAGATCCACTGCTTCACCGACCCCGCGCAGCTCGAGGTGCTGCAGCGCGCCCTCGGCACGTTCCCGCTGACCCGCGATGCCGAACAGCGGCAGATCGCGGACACCCGCACGATCACCGACCTCTGCGAGCAGAACGCCGGCCCGCTGGCGAACCACCTCTCGACCGGGACGATCGCGCGTGACCTCGACCGGCTGCGGGCGGCGTTCGGCGAGCCGAAACTGCGGTACTACGGGAAGTCGTACGGCACCTACCTCGGCGAAACCTACGCCAACCTGTTCCCCGGCCGGGTGGGTTCGCTGGCTCTCGACGCCGTCGACGACCCGGTGCGGTGGTCGACCGGGCCCGGCCCGATGAGCTACCGCCTGCGCGGCTACGAAGACGGTCCACGGGCCCTGGAGTCCTTTTTGGACGCCTGCGGTTCCCGGTGCGCCTTCGGCTACGACGCGATCCTGGATCGGCTGGAGTCGGGCCCGATCACGGTGACGGACACGACCGGCAAGCAGGTCGTCGTCACCTACCAGAGCGCGATCGCCCGGATCCACGACTACCTGACCAACGCCCAAGCCGCCCCGCAACTCGCCGCTTTCCTGACGGCGCTGGCGGATCCGGCGTCGCGCGCACCGGCGTCGGCGGGCGGCCCGCCGGACGTCGACTCCCTGCTGGGTGGCGGCGCGACCCTGTGCTCCGACGCGGCGAACCCGCACGATCCGGCGGTCTGGTGGGATTACGCCCACCGCGCCGACCAGGTCGGCCGCGGCTTCGGCCCCTACGACGTCTACAAGACGCTTCCGTGCGCCACGTGGGACGTCTCGGACGCCGGCCGGTACGCGGGTCCGTGGAACCGGCCGACGGCGCCGATCCTGCTCCTCGCCAACCGCCAGGGCGACCTGGAGACGCCGTACGCCGGGGCCCAGCGAACCGAGAAGCTGCTGGCCAACGCGCACCTGCTGAGCCTCGACACGTACGGCCACGGCTCCCGCGGCAAGAGCGCGTGGGTGGACGCGTGGCTCGACCGCTACTACGGCACCGGTTCCGTCCCCGGCCGAGGCACGGTCTGTGCCCCGGACCGGGGCCCCTTCGACTGACGGACCGCGGTGGCCGGGGACGGACCCGGCCACCGTCCGGTCAGTCGCCCGTGCCCTCTTCGGGTTCCTTCCCGGGAGCCGCCCGGTGGTCGACCTCGATGGTCCATTCCTTGGCCAGCGCGGCGATCGCACCGACCGCGGTGACCACCGGGGCGGCGATCACGGCCACGACACCGGCCGTGACCGGGATCTCCAGCACCGTGTGGCCGTCGTCGTTCTTGATCCGGATTCGCCGCACGTTGCCCTGGTGGATGAGTTCCTTGACCCGCGCGACCAACGCCTGGCCGCGGAACCGTTCGGCGCGCTTCGGCGTCGGGCTGTCGACCGCCATGTTCGTTCCTCCTCGGAATGGGCTGCTCCCCGATTCTGCCCGGGGCCGGAAGTCACCGCGGAGCCGTCGCGTGCAGGTAGGCCATCGCCGCTTCCGGGTCGCCCAGCCAGCCTTCGTAGTCGGCCGGGTTCTCGAAGAGGTGCGCGAACCGGTGCGCCACCCCGCGACTCTGCTGTGCGGCGGCCAACGTGGCCAGAACGTGCTCCGGCGGCGGGGCCAGGAGGTCGTTGTTGAAGCGCGTCGCGTGCCGGGCGTGGTGCCAGTAGCGGGCGAAGGCGTCGTGCATGAACTCTTCGTCGAACGGCCGGTCGCCGCGGTCGACGATGGCCTCCTGGTACGCCCGGGCCGCGCGGGCGGCCATGTTGGCGCCCTGGCCGCCGACCGGGTCGTTGGTCACCGCGGTGTCGCCCATCGCGAGGACCTTCGCCCCGGACGGCAGCGTGCCCACCGGGTGCCGCACGATCGGCGTGATCCGGCCGTGCAGCATTTCGGTCGGCGCCACGGGACTCGCGTTGTCCAGCAACGTCGCCTGCCACGGGTAGTGCGTGCGCAGCAGCTTCCGGGCGGTCTCGTAGTGCTGGTCGACGTCGGCGACGTCGTCCCAGACGTCCATCGGGCCGCCGGGCAGGCCGAAGAAGCCGATGCCGTGCACCGGGCCGTGCACCGAAAGCACCGGGAGCAGGAAGAATTCGCCGACCGGCGCCATGCCGAAGGTGAGGCCCGGTACGGCGTCGAGCGTGCCCGCGACGTAGAGGATGCCGATCGCCCGCTGCGGTTCGCGGTAGGGCGAGCGGTCGTCGTCGCGCGCGAAGAGCGCGTCGAACTGCGGCCCGCGGCCGGCCGCGACGATGAGCAACTCGAACTCGCGGGCGCATTCGTCGAGGTCGGCCGGGGTGACCCGGCGGATGCGGAGGTCGCCGCCGAGGCGTGCGAACTCCGTCATCCAGTCGGCGACCTTGACGCGCTGGTCGACCGACTGGGCCGGCCGGTCGAGGCCGACGCGCCAGGAAATGGCGGGTTCGGCGCCCTCGCCCGCGGCCGCGAAGGCGACTTCGCGAATCGGCGGCGCTTCGGCGTCCCAGAAGTTGATGCCGAGTTCCCGTTCGCGCCGCAGGGCCGGGGCGAACAAGCACTGGTTGGAGACGAGCCGCCCGGCCCGCACCTCCGCCGCGGGCCGTTCGGCGAACACCGTGACGTCGTAACCCCGTTGCCGCAACCCGATGGCGAGGACCAATCCCGCTTGCCCCGCTCCGACGATCCCGATCCGCCGCATGGCCGCTCCTCCCCCGGAAACCCTTGATTCCCAACGTACTCGGGACCGGCGTCAGCGGAACGCGTCGTCGCCCGCTTCCTGCCGGACGGCCTCCAGTGCGTCGCGCAGCTCGGCGAGCCCGACGGAGCCGAGCGCCAGCCGGAGGGCGTGCGGCACGGTGGGCGTCGTCGCGAACGGTTCAGCGGTGGCGACCGCGACCCGCCGCCGCGCCAGCGCCGCCGCGATCCGGTCCGCGCGCGCATCCGGGGCCAGGGGCAGCCACAGGAAGTACGACGACGGGTGCGCGGCCACCGGTAGCCCGGCGAGCACCTCGGCGGCGACGGCCTGACGGCGTCGGGCGTCTTCGCGCTTTTGCGCCTCGAGGCGGTCGACCGTGCCGTCGTCGAGCCAGCGGCGGGCGATTTCCGCGATCAGCGCGGGGGTGTTCCAGGTGGTGGCCCGGACGGCGCGCTCGAGCGACGGCACGAGCGCGGCGGGTGCGGCGACGAACCCGAAGCGCAGGCCGGTCGCGACGTTCTTGGACAGCCCCGAAACGTACACCGTGGCCTCGGGCGCGAGCGTCGCCAGCGGAGGCGGTGCGTCCTCGGCGAGGTAGGCGTAGGACGCGTCTTCGATGAGCGTCAACCCGTGCGCACGGGCGATCGAGACCAGGCGCGCGCGGTGGGCGTCGTCGAGCACCCAGCCCAGCGGGTTGTGCAGCGTCGGCATCGAGTACACCGCGCGGACGTCGCGGCGGCGGCACAGCCGGTCGAGGGCGTCGAGGTCGGGCCCGGCGGCGGTCACCGGCAGCGGCGCGAGGTCCAGGGCGAGCGTGCGCGCGAGCGCCCGGAACCCGGGGTAGGTCAAGGCGTCCACCGCGACGACGTCGCCGGGCCGGAACAAGGTCATGGCGGTCACGGCGAGGCCGTGCTGGGCGCCGTCGACGATCAGCACGCGCTCGCGGCCGGCGTCGAGCCCGCGCCGGCGCAGGTGCCGGGCGACGGCGGCCCGATCGTGGGCGCGCCCGCGGTGGGGCTGGTAGCGCAGCAGCGCGTCGAGGTCGCCGGCGGTGGCGAGGTCGCGCAAGGCCCGGCGCAGCAGATCGGCCTGCCCGGGCACGGCCGGGTAGTTGAAACTCAGGTCGAGGGCGTCGGCGGCCACCGACCGCTCGTCGGTCGCGTCGCCGGGCGCGCCGGCGGGGTCGCGCACGAACGTGCCCCGGCCCTGTTCGCAGCTGACCAGCCCCATCGCTTCGAGCTCGGCGTACACGCGGGACGCGGTGACCACGGCGATGCCCTCGTCCGCGGCCAGGCGGCGGTGCGTGGGCAGCTTCGTCCCGGCCGGCAGGCGTCCGCTCCGGATCTGCGCCGCGAAGGCGTCGACGACCCCCTTGTACTTGGGCACGCATGCCCGGATTGTAGGCAGGACAATTCTTGGACTGTCCTGGATCGACGGGCCTAGCGTGCCGGCATGCACATCGCGATCCTGACCTTCGACGGCTACAACGAACTCGACTCCCTGATCGCCCTCGGCGTCCTCAACCGCGTCCGCGAACCCGGCTGGCGGGTGTCCATCGCGAGCCCGGCACCGCGGGTGCGCTCGATGAACGGCGTCACGATCGAAGCGATGGCGGACCTCGAGCAGGCCTGCGACGCCGACGCCGTGATCGTCGGCAGCGGCGCCCGGACCCGCGAAGTGGTGGCGGACCCGGCGATCATGCGGGTGCTGGGCCGCCTCGACCCCGCGCGGCAGCTGCTGGCGGCCCAGTGCTCGGGCACGCTGGTGCTGGCGAAGCTGGGATTGCTGACCGACGTGCCCGCGTGCACGGACCTCAGCACCAAGCCGTGGGTCGTCGCGGCCGGCGTCGAAGTCCTCGACCAGCCGTTCTTCGCCCGCGGCCCGCTCGCCACGGCGGGCGGCTGCCTGGCGTCGGCATACCTGGCGACGTGGACGATCGCCCGGCTCCACAGCCTGGCGGCGGCGGAGGAGGCCATGCACTACGTCGCGCCCGTCGGGGAAAAGGCGGAGTACGTCGCGCAGGCGATGCGAAACGTCACCCCGTACTTGGCACCTGCCCTAAAGTGACCGGGTGACGAGACCCCCGCAGGGATTCGACCGCACACTCCTCCTCCGCGACGGCCGCCGGGTGCGAGTCCGCCCGCTCACCCCACAGGACGCTCCGGAGCTGGGCGAAGCGATCCGCACGGCAGACCCGGAAACCCTGCGGCGCCGCTTCTGCGGCTCGGCTCCGCGGATGACGCCCCGCTTGCTGGAGCGCTTGACGGTGCTGGACTACGAGCGCCGGTTCGCGTTGGTGGCCCGGAGCATGGAGGGCCCGGGAGTGGCGATCGCCCGCTACGAGGCGACGGGCCGCCGGATGGCGGAGGTGGCGATAGCGGTGGCACCGGCATGGCGCCGGGTGGGGCTGGCATCGGCATTGCTGCACATGCTGGGGTTGGCGGCGCTGGAGCGCGGGTTCGACCGTTTCACGGCGGTGTATTCGGCGGACAACCGGCCGGTGGCGGAACTACTGGACTACGCCCGCGGGCGCAAGGTCATCGCGGAAGGGGTCGCCGAGGCGGAGGTCCGGCTTCGGGACCATCCCGAGGCACCTCCCGAGGCCGTGCTGGCGGAGCGGAGTTTTTCCTTTTTCAGGCCGAATCCGTAACAGACCGGCCGAGCTCACCGATCCAGGCCGCGCACCTCGTTCCCGCACAGAACGGCACCGGCATGGACATCGCCGAGCGCGCGCAAGCCCTCGCACTGAAGATCCGCAAGCACAAGGACGCCATCGAGACCGAAGAGGCGACCAAGAACGCCTTCGTCATGCCGTTCATCAGCACGGTCCTCGGCTACGACGTGTTCAACCCGGCCGAGGTGATCCCCGAGTTCACCGCCGACGTCGGCACGAAGCGGGGCGAGAAGATCGACTACGCCATCGTGCACGACGGCCAGGTGCAGGTGCTCGTCGAAGCCAAGAAGATCAACGATCCGCTCCGGCTCGAGCACGCTTCCCAGCTCTTCCGCTACTTCGCCGTCACGAACGCCCGGATCGCCGTGCTGACGAACGGTCAGGTGTACGAGTTCTACACCGACCTCGACGCGCCGAACCGGATGGACGCCAAGCCGTTCCTCGTCCTGGACTTCGCCGACATCGACGACACCCTGCTGCCCGAACTGGCCAAGCTGACGAAGGAGTCGTTCGACCTCGACTCGGTCATCAGCGCCGCCGGTGAGCTGAAGTACATCGGGCAGCTGAAGCGCATCCTCGCCGCCCAGTTCAAGGAACCCGAAGACGAATGGGTCAAGTTCCTCACGACCCGGGTGTACGAAGGAGCGTTCACGCAGAAGGTCCGCGAGCAGTTCGGCCCGCTGGTGGCCAAGGCGGCGGGGCAGTTCCTGAACGAGCAGGTCAACGACCGGCTGAAGAACGCACTCGGCGGCCCCGACTCCTACGTCAGCGTGTCGGGCGGCAGCACCACGCAACCCGAGCAGCCGCAGCCCCAGCCGGCCGTCGAGGCGGACGACGCCGAGCGCGTGGTCACGACCGAGGAGGAACTCGAGGGCTTCCGGATCGTCCGCGCGATCGTCTGCGCGGAGGTGCCCGCCGCCCGGATCGCCGCGAGGGACACGCAGACCTACTTCGGCGTCCTCCTGGACGACAACAACCGCAAGCCGATCGCCCGGCTGTGGTTCAACCGCTCGAAGAAGTACCTCGGCGTGTTCGACGAGAACAAGGTCGAAACCCGGCTGCCGATCACCACGGTGGAAGACATCTACCAGCACGCGGACCACCTGCGACGCACGGTGGCGAGGTACCTCACCACCGTGCGGCCACCGGAACCCGCTCAGTCCACCAGCGCCTGGTAAACCAGCTGCCGCAACTGGGAACGCAGCCGATAAGTGCTCGACGGCAACAGCTGCGTATAAAACCCCACCGTCAAATCCTCGTCGGGATCCACCCAGAACGCCGTCGAAGCCGCCCCGCCCCCGGCGAACTCTCCCGCCGATGACAGCGTTCGGGCCTTCACCGGGTCCTCCAGCACCGAAAACCCCAGCCCGAACCCATGTCCGTCGAACGGCATCTCCGCGAACAACGGGCGCCCGTACTCTTCCAGGTCCACGTGGCCCGGCAAGTGGTTCGAAGCCATCAGCGACACCGTTCGCGGGGACAGCAGCCGGACGTCGTCCAAGGCTCCTCCGCGCAGCAGCATCTCCGTGAACCGCCAATAGTCCGCCGCCGACGACACCAGGCCGCCGCCTCCGGACAGGCAGTCCGGGCGGGATGTCCCCAGCCGGCCGAACGCGTCGTTCCGCGCCAGACCGTTCGCCGACGGCACGTACAACGCCGCCAACCGAGAAGGAGACGAAGCCACGAACCCCGTGTCCGTCATGCCCAACGGCGTGAAGATCCGCGACGCGAAGAACTCGTCCAGCGCAAGCCCGGAAACCACCTCGACGAGCCGGCCCAGGACGTCCGTCGCCACCGAGTAGTTCCACTCCGCTCCCGGCTGGAACACCAGCGGCAACGACGCCCACTCCGCACAGCACGCCGCCAGGTCCAGCCCCGGCGGCGTCCCCCACTCGAACCCCGCCGAGCGGTAGATCGCGTCCACGGGATGACCGTGGTGGAAGCCGTACGTCAGGCCCGCCGTGTGCGTCAGCAGGTGCCACACGCGGATCGGCTCGCGGGCCGGCTCGGTCAGGGGCGCCAGCGCCGACCCCTTGACGTACACCCGCGGCGACGCGAACTCCGGCAGCCACCGCGAGATCGGGTCGTCCAGTTCCAGCAGGCCCTCTTCGGCGAGCATCATCGCCGCGACCGACGTGATCGGCTTCGTCATCGAGAAGATCCGCCACAGTGTGTCGGTCTCCACCGGGGTGCCCGCTTCGACGTCGCTGTACCCGCCGCTGCCGACGTGCACGATCCGGCCGTGCCTGCTCACCACCGCGAGCCAGCCCGGCAACCGGCCGTTCTCGACGTACCGGTCGAAGTGCTTGTCGATGCGGGACAGCCGGGCCGCGTCGAACCCGGCTTCGGCCGGGTCGACGTCCACCTTGAGGTTCGCCATGCGGCGAGGTTACTTCTCGCGGGCCCGCTCGGCCGCCTTCTCCTCACGCCAGGCTTCGTCGTTCTTGCCCTCGCGCCAGTACCCCGAAATCGACAGCAGCTCGCGCTGCACCCGGCGCTCGTCGAGCAGGTAGCGCCGCAGGTCGCGGACGAACCCCGCCTCGCCGTGCACGAACGCCTGGACGACGCCGTCGCGCCACGGCAGCGAGCGCACCGCCGCGGCGACGTCCCCGCCCGCGGACCGGTGCAGCCACGTGATCTGCGCGTCCGCCTTCGTGACCAGCGGCTGCTCTTCGCCGGCGTCCTCGACCAGGATCACGGCGTGCGCCGGGACGCCCGCCGGGAGCGCCTCCAGGGACGCCGCGATGGCCGGCAACGCGCTTTCGTCGCCGGCCAGCAGGTGCCAGTCGGCCTCGTCGCCCGGCGCGTACCCGCCACCGGGGCCGGAGAGCAGCAGTTCGTCCCCGGCCTGGGCCGACGCCGCCCACGGGCCGGCGATGCCCTCGTCACCGTGGTGGACGAAGTCGAGGACCAGCTCGCCGGCCTGCGGGTCGAACGCCCGGACCGTGTACGACCGCATCCGCGGCCAGTGCTCGCGCGGCAGCGTCGCCCGGCACTCCTGGACGTCGAACGGCTCGGGGTACTCGACGCCGGGCACCTTGAACAGCACCTTGACGTAGGCGTCGGTGAACGCGTTGGGCGAGAAGTCGGCGATGCCCTCGCCGCCCGCGACGATCCGGATCATGTGCGGGGTGAGCCGCTCGGTGCGCAGCACGCGCAGCCGCACCGCGGGACGCCCGGACCGCCGGGGTGCTTCAGCCATCGACAACTCCTCGCGAGAACTAAGGGTTACCTAAGCAACCGTACGCGCCGGAGCCGCCGCTTGCCTACTCGGATGTGGCCAGATCTTCGAGCATCCGGGCAAAAGCGACAGACGTCCGCGTGCGGAACCCCAGGAAGAAGCGGTTGGCCGGCGGGACGCCCCAGCGCCCCCACCTCGCCGCGTTGACCACCCGGTGCTCGACGCGCGCGCCGCCGGGAGCGGGCGTCACGCGGTATTCGCCGCGGTACCACCAGCCGCCCTGGACCGCGAGGAACCCGCGCTCGCGGTCGACCTCGGTCCGCATCGGGTAGCCGCCCCCGGTCACCCGTTTCAAAACCGCCTCGAACACCTCCGACGGCGGGCGCGCTACCACCCCCGCGGCCTCCGCCAGCGTTTTCACCCGCGCGGATCCGAGACGCGCGTGTTCTGGAAGGCCGTGATCAGCCATTCGCCGTCCTCCTCGACGAGCACGAAGCTCACGGTCGACTCGCGCCCCTCGTCGGTGGTGTCCGCGCCGGTCAGGGACGAGCCACCGCCGACGACGACCACGGCGACGTCGGGCCGGACGAACCGCACCTTCGCCGCCTCGCCGAGCCGCCCGGTCAGCTTCGAGCCCTTCAGCGGCCCCTCGAACAGCGCGCGGTGCGAGCTCTCGATCGCCTCGCGGCCGGGGAAGTTGAGGCCGAAGAACGTCACGTAGTCGGCGTCTTCGGTGAAGAGCCGGCCGTACGCGGTCGCGTCGCCGGCGTTCCAGGCTTCGGTGAGGCGGCCGAGCACGGCCCGGACTTCGGTTTCCGCGGTGGTCATGGCATCCCCTTTACGAACGTCGTTCGTTCTACGAACACCGTTCTACATACGAACGCTGTTCGCGTCAAGTACAGTGTTCGCGTGACCGTTCCCCCGCCCCCGTGGCGCAGCCCGCCCCGCCGCCGCGCCGCGAAACCCGCGCTCTCCCAGGAGCTCGTCGTGCGGACGGCGCTGGAAGTCCTGGCCAAGGAGGGCCTCGACGCGGTCACCATGCGACGGGTCGCCCAGGAGCTGGAGACGGGACCGGCGTCGCTCTACGCGCACGTGGCCAACAAGGACGAACTGGCGGAGCTGATGCTCGACGCCGTGCTCGCCGAAGCGCCGATCCCCGACCCGGACCCGGCGCGCTGGGACGAGCAGGTCAAGGAACTCGTCCGCGGCCAGATCCGGGTGATGGTCGCGCACCCCGGGATCGCCCGGGTGGCGTGGGACATCGCGGTGCCGGTCACGCCGAGTTCGCTGCGGCAGGGCGAGGCGATGCTGGCCCTGCTGCGCGCGGGCGGCCTGACGCTCAAGCAGGCGACCTTCGCCGGCGACGCCCTGGCGCTCTACGCCAAGGCATACGCGTACGAAGCGAGCAGCTGGACCTGGGGAGACATCGACGAGGCCGAGACCGCGAAACGCGGCGAGCAGATGGTCGCGTACATGCGCTCACTGCCCGCCGACGCGTTCCCGAATATGTTGCGGATCGGCGAGTTCTTGTCCGCCGAGACGGCCGCCGAACGCCTGGAGTTCGCGCTCGACGCCTACCTCGCCGGCTTGAAAGTGCTGGCGGCGAAGAACTAGGGCCGCAGGACGATCTTGCCGCGGGTGTGGCGCTGCTCCAGCTCGCGGTAGGCCTCGCGCACCTCGTCCAACGGGTAGACGCGCGCGATCGGGACCTCCAGCAGTCCCTTGCCCGCCAGCAGGCTCAGCTCGCGCAGCACCTCGGCCGACGCACCCGCCATGTTGCCGTCGGTCTTCACGTTGTACTTCGCGGCCGCTTCGTAGTCGATGATCGTGTCGATCCGTCCCGGGTGGATTCCCAGGTGCAGTGCCAGCTCGACGTAGCCGGAGCCGTACGTGTCGACGAACGCGTGCACGCCGTCGGGCGCGGCTTCCCCGATCCGCTCGAGCACGCCGTCGCCGTAGGCCACCGGGATGGCACCCAGCTCGCGCAGCCAGTCGTGGTTCGCGGGACCGGCCAGGCCGACCACCTTGGCGCCGGCGAGCAGCGCCAGCTGGACGGCCAGCGAGCCGACGCCGCCGGCCGCGCCCGAGACGACGACCGTTTCGCCCTCGCGCGGGCACACCGCGGCCGTCGCCGCGTAGGCGGTGGTACCCGCGACGAACAGCGCGCCGGCGACCTCCCACGACACGCTGTCCGGCTTCGGCGTGAGGTCCGAAGCCTCCGCCACGACGTAGTCCGCGTGGCTCGACCGCGTGTGCACGAAGCCGATCACCTCGTCGCCGACGGCGATCTCCTCGACGCCGTCGCCGAGTTCCGCGACGACGCCCGCGAAGTCGCTGCCCTGCCCGGACGGGAACGTCGCCGGCCAGCGCTCGTGCAGGAGCCCCCGGCGGATGTAGCCCTCGCCCGGGTTGATCCCGGCCGCGCGGACCTCGACGAGCACCTGCCCCGGTCCCGGTGCCGGCCGCGGCACGTCCTCGACCCGGAGGACCTCCACGTCGCCGTACTCGTCGAACCTGATCGCGCGCGCCATGGGGCCTCCTAAGTCGTTGCTCGATACAAGCAACGACCGGGCGGCCGGTATTCATTCCCGTCAGCCGGCAAGACGCCGGACGACGCCGTCGGCCAGCAGCCGGCCGCGGTCGGTCAGGACCGCGCGGCCCCGGGAGTCCAAAGCGGACGGATCGAGCAGCCCCTCGGCCGCGGCCGCCCGCGCTTCGGCGAGCCCGGGCTCGTCGAGCACGTCCAGCGGAAGCCCCTCCGCGACGCGCAGTTCGAGCATGATCCGCTCGAGGTGCTGGTCGTCGTCGGTGAGCACCTCGAGGCCGCCCGCGGGCGAGTCGCCGGCGGCCAGCAGCGCCGCGTAGCGCGCCGGGTGCTTGACGTTCCACCAGCGCACCCCGCCGACGTGGCTGTGCGCGCCCGGGCCGGCGCCCCACCAGTCGTCGCCGCGCCAGTAGCCGAGGTTGTGGCGGCAGCGGGCGGCGTCGGACGCCGCCCAGTTCGACACCTCGTACCAGCGCAACCCGGCCGCCGACAGCGTCGCGTCGATCATCTCGTAGTCCGCGGCCAGCACGTCGTCGTCCGGGGCGGGCAGCTCGCCGCGGCGAACGCGGCGGGCCAGCGCGGTGCCCTCTTCTACGATCAGCGCGTACGCCGACACGTGGTCGACGCCCGCCGCGAGCACGGCGTCGAGCGTGGCGAGGAGGTCGTCGGGGCGCTCGCCGGGCGTGCCGTAGATCACGTCGAGGTTGACGTGCTCGAACCCGGCCGCGCGGGCCTCGGCGGCGGCCTGGCCCGGCCGGCCCGGGGTGTGCACGCGGTCGAGGATCTTGAGCACGTGCGGCGCGGCCGACTGCATGCCGAGCGAGACGCGCGTGTAGCCGGCTTCGCGGATGCCGGCGAAGAACTCCGGCGACGTCGACTCGGGGTTGGACTCGGTCGTCACTTCGGCACCCGGCGCGAGCCCGAAGACGTCGCGGACGGCGTCGAGCACCGACGCGAGACCGTCGGCGCCGAGCAGCGACGGCGTGCCGCCGCCGACGAACACCGTTTCGGCGGCGGGCGGCGCGACCAGCACCCGCGCGGCGAGCTCCAGCTCGCGCCGCAGCCCGTCGAGCCAGGACTGCGGCGACGAACCGGAATCGAGCTCGCCCGCGGTGTAGGTGTTGAAGTCGCAGTAGCCGCAGCGCGTCGCGCAGAACGGGACGTGCACGTAGACCCCGAACGGCCGGCTGCCGACGCCCTTCAGGGCGTTCTCGGGCAGCGTGAGGTCGGTCGGGGATTCGGGCATTCCCCGATTGTCCCCTACGAAGCCGGGGTGTTCGCCGCCGCCCACTCCGGGTCGCTCGGGATCATCTCGATGACGTCCACCAGCACGCCGTTCGGATCGGCGACGTAGAAGTGCCGCTGCCCGTAGACCTCGTCGACGACCGGCGTGACCAGTTCCACACCCGCTTCTTCCAGCCGCTTCGCCTCCGCCGCGGCGTCTTCGACGACGAGCCCGAACATCACCCCGGCCGTTTCCGCGGCCCGGTAGCCCGCGGGCACCGACTCGTGGCCGCGCTGGACGAAGCTGATCTCGTAGCCGGGCGCGCCGGCGTTGACGCTGGCGAACCAGTCCAGCTCGACGGTGACCGCCAACCCGATCACGTCCGCGTAGAAGCGGGTGGTCGCGACGACGTCGTCGACCAGGTACCCCGCCCCGAAACCCTTGACCTGCATCACCGGTTCCTCTCGTTCAAACCACTGTACTTGTAGTACTCTAACCGTAGTGGTTTGAATCGGGCAAGGAGGATTTCCGTGCGGCAGAACACCGAACGGCGGACAGCCCTGACCGACGCGGCCATCGAGGTATTGGCCCGCGACGGCGCGAGAGGGCTCACCTACCGGGCGGTGGACACCGAGGCCGGCGTGCCGCCGGGCACGACGTCGAACTACTTCCGCAGCCGTGACCAGCTGCTGGCCGAGGCCGGCGACCGCGTGCACGTCCGGCTGTCCGCACCGGCGGAGGTCATGGCCGACCCGCGGGCCGAAGAGCCGTCGACCGGGCGGGTCGCCGCGCTGCTCGGCGACCTGATGACCCGGCTGACCACCCGCCGCAGTTCCTACCTCGCCCTGCTCGAACTGCGGCTGGAGGCGAACCGGCGGCCCGAGCTGGCGGCGGCGCTGACCGCGACCGTGAAGGAGAGCTTCGACCTCAGCGTGGGCTTCCACGAAGCCGCCGGCCTGCCGGGCGGACGCGACGAAGTCCTGCTGCTCTACTTGGCCCTGACGGGCCTGACCGTTGAGCGGTTGACATTGCCCGAAGCGTTCTCCGGGTACTCGGACGCGCAGGTCGTACGCCTGCTGGTCGACCGCATTCTCCCAGGCGAGTGACCCTTCTCCCACCATTCGGGCGGGCCTGGACCACATTGTGGACGCGTGGCACGCTGACGCCGTGACTCATGCCGGTGTTCTCCTCGTGGCCCGCCGCCACGTCGATCTCCTGCGGGTCGCCAGCGCCCTCTGCGTACCCGTTCGCTGACTCCCCGACCGCCACCACCTGCCACGAAACTCGGACAGCCGGCGCCGGAGGCCACCCGCGAGCCGGTGTCCTCCGCTGCCACGAAAAGCCTCTCGGAGGACGCCGCCATGGCCACGCCCCAGACCCCCGCCCGCCCCGCGCGCGTCAAGCAGAAGCGCGGCGAAGGGCAGTGGGCGCTCGGATACCGGGAGCCGCTGAACCCCAACGAGCGGTCCAAGAAGGACGACCACCCGCTGAACGTGCGGGCGCGGATCGAGAACATCTACGCCCACCGCGGGTTCGACGCGATCGACCCGGGCGACCTGCGCGGCCGGTTCCGCTGGTTCGGCCTCTACACCCAGCGCAAGCCGGGGATCGACGGCGGCCGCACCGCGACGCTGGAGCCCGAAGAGCTCGACGACCGCTACTTCATGCTGCGGGTCCGGCTCGACGGCGGCGCGCTGACCACCGGCCAGCTCACCGTGCTCGGGGAGATCTCCCAGCAGTACGCGCGCGACACGGCCGACATCACCGACCGGCAGAACATCCAGTACCACTGGATCCGGATCGAGGACGTGCCGACGATCTGGGCCAAGCTGGAGAACGCGGGCATGACGACGATGGAGGCGTGCGGCGACAGCCCGCGCGTCATCCTCGGCTCGCCGGTCGCGGGCATCGCCGCCGACGAGGTGATCGACGGCACCCCGGCGATCGAGGAGATCAAGCGCCGGTACATCGGCAAGCCGGAGTTCGCCAACCTGCCGCGCAAGTTCAAGACCGCCGTCTCGGGCCAGCCCGACGTGGCGCACGAGATCCACGACGTCGCGTTCGTCGGCGTCGACCACCCGGAGCACGGGCCCGGCTTCGACGTCTGGGTCGGCGGCGGCCTGTCCACCAACCCGATGCTCGGGCAGCGCCTGGGCGCCTGGGTGCCGCTGGACGAGGTGCCGGACGTCTGGGAAGGCGTCATCTCGATCTTCCGCGACTACGGCTACCGCCGGCTGCGCTCCCGGGCGCGGATCAAGTTCCTGGTCAAGGACTGGGGTGCGGAGAAGTTCCGGCAGGTGCTGCAGGACGAGTACCTCAAGCGCGAGCTGATCGACGGCCCGCCGCCGGTCGACCCCGCCGTCCCGATCGACCACGTCGGCGTGCACAAGCAGGTCGACGGCAAGTTCTACGTCGGCGCCGCCCCGGTCGCGGGCCGCTCGTCCGGCGGCACGCTCGTCGCCGTCGCCAAGGCCGCCGAGCGCGCGGGCTCGACCCGCGTGCGGCTCACCCCGCAGCAGAAGGTCGTCGTGCTCGACGTCCCCGAGGCGCAGGTCGACGCGCTCGCCGCGGAGCTGGCCGAGATCGGGCTGGAGACGAAGCCGTCGCCGTGGCGGCGCGGTGTGATGGCCTGCACCGGGCTGGAGTTCTGCAAGCTCGCCATCGTCGAGACGAAGGCCCGCGCGCAGCAGCTCGTCGCGGACCTGGAGAAGTCCCTCGCCGACATCCAGGACGGCCTGGACACCCCGGTCACCGTGCACCTCAACGGCTGCCCCAACTCCTGCGCGCGGATCCAGACCGCCGACATCGGCCTCAAGGGCCAGATCGTCACCGACGCCGACGGCAACCAGGTCGAGGGCTTCCAGGTGCACCTCGGCGGCGGGCTCGGCCTCGACGCCGGGTTCGGCCGGAAGCTGCGTGGCCACAAGGTGACGTCGGGTGAGCTGACCGGGTACGTCGAGCGGGTCGTGCGCAACTACGTCGCCGGCCGCGAGGACGGCGAGCGGTTCGCGCAGTGGGCCGCCCGCGCCGACGAAAGTGCTCTCCAGTGACAGCGCCGACGTACTCCCTCCCGCGGAGGCGCCGATGACAGAGCGCGCGACGCCGTTCTACTGCCCCTATTGCGGCGACGAGGATCTGCGGCCGGAAGAGAACGGCGGCTGGCTGTGTTCGGCCTGTCGCCGGGTTTTCTCGGTCAAGTTCCTCGGACTGTCCCTTCCGGAGGTGTCCCGATGACCGCCACTGCCGACTACAAGACCCTCGCCGAGCGCGCTTCTCGCGAACTCGCCGACGCCACCGCCGACGAGGCGATCCGCTGGACCGTCGAGACGTTCGGCGACGACTTCATCGTCGCGTCCAACATGCAGGACGCCGTCCTGATCGACCTCGCCACCAAGGTGAAGTCCGATGTGGACGTTCTCTTCCTGGAGACCGGCTACCACTTCCCGGAGACGATCGGCACGCGCGACGCCGTCCAGACGGTCTATCCGGACGTGAAGATCGTCAACGCGCAGGCCGAGCAGAGCGTCGCCGAGCAGGACGCGGAGTACGGCGCGAAGCTGCACGACCGCGACGCCACGCTGTGCTGCAACCTGCGCAAGGTCGTACCGCTGCGCAAGACCCTGGCGAACTACTCGGCGTGGGTGACCGGCGTCCGCCGCGTCGACGCGCCGACCCGCGCGAACACCCCGATCGTCACGTGGGACGACCGCAACGGGCTCGTCAAGGTCAACCCGATCGCGGCGTGGACCGACGACGAGTTCAACGGCTACATCCGCGAGCACGGGATTCTCGAGAACCCGCTGGTGTCGATCGGCTACCTGTCGATCGGCTGCGCGCCCTGCACGGCCCGCGTGGAGCCGGGCGCCGACCCGCGCAGCGGCCGGTGGGCGGGCCAGGCGAAGACCGAGTGCGGACTGCACGGCTGAGGAAGGGACGCATGACGACCTTGGAGCCCGCAACTGATGCGGCACAGGACAATCTCGCCGCACTGGAATCCGAAGCGATCCACATCTTCCGGGAGGTGGCGGGCGAGTTCGACCGGCCGGTGATCCTGTTCTCCGGCGGCAAGGACTCGACGCTGCTGCTGCACCTGGCGATCAAGGCGTTCTGGCCGGCGCCGGTGCCGTTCCCGCTGCTGCACGTGGACACCGGGCACAACTTCGACGAGGTCATCGAGTTCCGCGACCGCGTCGTGGAGCGCCACGGGCTGCGCCTGGTCGTTGCGAAGGTCCAGGACTGGATCGACGACGGGCGCCTGGAGGAGCGCGCCGACGGGATGCGCAACCCGCTGCAGACCACACCGCTGCTCGACACGATCGCGGAGCACAAGTTCGACGCGGTGTTCGGCGGCGGCCGCCGCGACGAGGAGCGGGCCCGGGCGAAGGAGCGGATCTTCAGCCTCCGCAACGCCTTCGGCCAGTGGGAGCCGCGCCGGCAGCGGCCCGAGCTGTGGAACCTCTACAACGGACGGCACCGCCCGGGCGAGCAGGTCCGCGTCTTCCCGCTGTCCAACTGGACCGAGGCCGACGTCTGGAACTACATCGCCCGCGAGAAGGTCGAGCTGCCGTCGATCTACTACGCCCACCGGCGCGAGGTCTACCTGCGCGACGGGATGCTGCTGGCCGAAGGCCCGTGGGGCGGCCCGCGGCCGGGTGAAGAGGTCCGCGAGCTGACCGTCCGCTACCGGACCGTCGGCGACGGCTCGTGCACCGGCGCGATCGAATCCACCGCGACCACCGTGGAAGACGTCATCGCCGAGGTGTCGGCGTCGCGGCTGACCGAACGCGGCGCCACCCGCGCCGACGACCGGATGTCCGAGGCGGCCATGGAAGACCGCAAGCGTGAGGGGTACTTCTGATGAGCTCGCTTCTCCGGCTGGCCACGGCCGGCAGCGTCGACGACGGCAAGTCCACCTTGGTCGGCCGGCTGCTGTACGACACGAAGTCGGTGCTCGCCGACCAGCTCGACGCCGTCACGCGCGCGTCCGTCGACAAGGGACTGTCCACTCCGGACCTTTCGCTGCTCGTGGACGGCTTGCGCTCGGAGCGCGAGCAGGGCATCACCATCGACGTCGCGTACCGGTACTTCGCCACGCCGAAGCGGTCGTTCGTGCTGGCCGACACGCCGGGGCACGTGCAGTACACGCGCAACACGGTGACCGGCGCGTCCACCGCGCAGCTGGCCGTGCTGCTGGTCGACGCGCGCAAGGGCGTCATCGAGCAGACCCGGCGGCACGCGGCCGTGCTGGCCCTGCTGGGCGTGCCGCAGCTGGTGCTGGCAGTGAACAAGATCGACCTGGTCGACTACGACGAGGCGACCTTCACCGTGATCGCCGAAGAGTTCGCCGCCCACGCGCTGTCCCTGGGCTATGCGCGCGGTTCGGTGCTCGCGATCCCGGTGTCGGCGCTGGAGGGCGACAACGTCGCGACGCGCTCCGAGCGGACGCCGTGGTACACCGGCCCGAGCCTGCTGGAGCACCTGGAAGAGGTGCCGGTCGCGCCCGACCCGCACGACTCGGCACTGCGGTTCCCGGTGCAGTACGTCATCCGCCCGCGCACGCCGGAGTACCTCGACTACCGCGGCTACGCGGGGCAGATCGCCGCGGGCACCGTGCGGCCGGGCGACGAGGTCGTCGTGCTGCCGCAGGGCATCCGCAGCCGCGTCGAGCGCATCGACACCGCCGACGGTCCCCTCGACGAGGCCGGCGCCGGGACGTCGGTGACGCTGCTGCTGACCGACGACATCGACATCTCGCGCGGCGACCTGATCGCCGCGGCGGACGCGCCGCCGCGGGTCACCGACGAGATCACCGGCACGCTGTGCTGGCTGTCGTCGAAGCCGTTGAAGGAAGGCGCGCGCGTGCTGGTCAAGCACGGCACCCGCACGGTACAGGCGCTGGTCGGCGAGCTGCACGCGCGCTTCGACGAGCAGACGCTGTCCAGTGTGGACTCCCCGGCCTCGTTGGAGCTCAACGACATCGGCCGCGTTTCCCTGCGGCTGGCCGAAGAGCTGGGCGTGGACGACTACGGCGTCAGCCCGCGTACCGGCGCGTTCCTGGTGATCGACCCGAAGGACGGCGACACCCTCGCCGCGGGCCTGGTGGGTGAGCGTTTCTCGTGACGCCACCCCTGGTCGCCGTCGCGCACGGCAGTCGCGATCCCCGCTCGGCTTCGACCGTGCGGGCGCTCGTCGACGTCGTGCGCGCGCAGGCGCCGGGCCTGCCGGTCCACGAGTCCTTTTTGGACCTGTCGGCACCGCTGGTCACGGACGTGCTGCGGGGGTTGTACGCCTCGGGGCACCGGACGGCGGTCGTGGTGCCGTTGCTGCTGGGCAGCGCGTTCCACGCCCGGGTCGACCTGCCGGCGCTGATCGGCCAGGTGGTCGCCGAGTGCCCGGGCTTCCGCGTCGAGGTGTCGGACGTCCTGGGCGCGGACCCGGCGCTGGAGCGGGTGGCCCTGGACCGCCTGGCCGCCGCGCCGCGCCGACGGGGAACGGGCGTGCTGCTGAGCGCGGTCGGTTCGTCCAACGCTTCGGCGAACGCGGTGGTCGCTTCGCTGGCGGCGCGCTGGGAAGAGCGGCTGGGTGTCCCGGTGAGCGAGGCGTTCGCGTCCGCCACCCAGCCGGATATCCCCGCGGCCGCAGCCCGGTTGCGCTCGCGCGGGGCACGGCACCTGGTCGTGGCGTCGTGGTTCCTCGCGCCGGGGCTGCTACCGGACCGGATCGCGCGACTGGCGCTCGAAGCGGACCCGCGCGCGTTCATCGCGGAGCCGCTGGCCGACGACCCGCGCGTCGCCGACGTCGTGATCAGCCGGTACGCCACGGCGATGAGCGGGCTGCTCCGCCAGTACGCGTAGCTCAGGCAGAGCACCACCGCCAAAAGGCGAGACTTATTCACATTTACCGTCACCCTGCGCACATGGGAACGGTAAATCCTTGACGTCCTACTTAACTTGCCGGTAACTATCTAAACGCTGCGCAGCTTTCTCCCTCCCCTCGCAAAACCGCAGGTAGGTGGTTACAAATGAAAGCTCTTCATCTTTCCCGGCTGGGCGCTCTGGCCGCGGCCGTCGCCCTTCCCCTCGCCCTCGCCGCTCCGGCGCAGGCGGCCACCACCGTCACCTTCGACTGCCAGGCCGACGCCCCGATCGTCGGACCGCAGAAGGTGTCGCTCAACCAGGACGCCGACGTCACCGCGCCCGCCACGGTCGCGCCCGGCGGGGCGTTCGACGTCGTCATCGATCCCGCGCCGAACACCGTCCCGAGCGACGTGAGCGGGAACAAGGTCAAGAACATCAACACCTTCGCACTGAAGTTCCCGATCCCGGCGAACTCCACGTACGTCGGCGCGGACCTGGCCGGCGGCTCCGGGCTCGGCAGCACCGCGCCCACCATCGCCGTCGCGAACGGCGTCGCGACCCTGAGCTTCCCCGGCCCGATCGCCGGCGGCGCCACCTTCGAGCTGCCGACCATCACGGCGCACCTGACCGCGGGCCAGGCGGGCACGATCGAGACGAAGCTGTCCGGCACCAGCTACAGCGACCCGGGCCTGACGTTCAAGGCGGTGGCGAGCAGCATCATCGGCGACGTCACCGCGCCGACGGCCTGCTTCCCCAACCCCAGCCCGGTCTTCACCACTACGACCATCGGCTGACCGCGCGCCACCCCGCGGGTGGGAACCCGCGGGGTGGCCCGCGTAACACCGGCGCGGTGCCGGGAGTGTGCAAGGGTGTCGGTCATGGCTGACGAACTGGTGCACTACGACGTGGTGGGCGGCACCGCCACGATCACCCTGGACTCCCCGCACAACCGCAACGCGCTCTCGGCCCGGCTTCGCCGCGAGCTCTCGGACTCGCTGGCGAAGGCGGCGAGCGACGACGCCGTGCGCGTGATCGTGCTGACCCACACGGGTCCGGTGTTCTGCGCCGGGATGGACCTCAAGGAGGCCCGCGGCGCCGGCGCGGGCGACCAGGGCGTGAACGAGTTCCCGAAGATCCTCGAGCAGCTGTGGACGAGCCCGAAGCCGGTCGTCGCGCGCCTGGCCGGCCCCGCGCGGGCGGGCGGCATCGGCATGGTGGCGGCGTGCGACATCGCGGTGGCGGTGCCGGAAGCGACGTTCGCCTTCTCGGAAGTCCGCATCGGCGTGGTCCCGGCGGTGATTTCGTTGACCGTCCTGCCGCGGCTGAACCCCCGCGCGGCGCACGAGCTGTTCCTCACCGGCGACACCTTCGACGCCCGCCGCGCGGTCGAGATCGGCCTGCTGAACTCGGCGACGTCCGACTTGGACGCCGAAGTCACGCGGTTCGTCAAGGCGCTGGCGGCGGGCGGCCCGAAGGCGCTGGCCGAGACGAAGGCGCTGCTGAGCCGTCCCCGCCCGGCCACCCCGTCGGACGGCTTCGAGGAGATGCTGGGGCTGTCGGCCAAGTTCTTCGCCAGCGAGGAAGGCCAGGAGGGCATCCTGGCCTTCGCCCAGAAGCGCAAGCCGAACTGGGTCCCACAGGACTAACCGGCGACGACGGCCTGCTTGCGCGGGAGGAGCGCGAGCAGGCCCGTCACCCCGCCGCACGCCGCGGCGACCACGTACACCGGGGTCAAACCCCCGGCCTGGTAAGCGATTCCGAGCACCGCGACCCCCAGCGTCTGGCCGAACTGGCGGGTCGTCGTGAGGATCCCCGCGGCCATCCCGGCCCGTCCCGGCGGTGCCGCGGCCGCGATCGCCGCGCCCGTCGACGGGCCCGCGATCCCCACCCCCACCCCGGTCACCGCCAGGCCGATCGGAATCCCGGCGACCAGCAGCACCACGCAGCCGAACGCACCCAGCAGCACCCCGGTTCCCAGCAGGACCCGCGGCGGGAACCGGTGCAGCACCTTGCCCAGGAACGTCGAAGTCGAGAACGACGCCACGGCCAGCGGCGCCATCGCGAGCCCGGCCGCGACCGGCGACAGCGAAAGAGCCAGCCACAACGACACGTACACCAGCGCCGCGAAGGTCAACGTCGACGCCGCCGCGCACGCGATCAGCACCGTGAACCCGCCGTCCCGGAACAACCCCAGCTCCAGCAACGGTTCCGCCCGGCGCCGTTCCACCACGACGAACGCGGCGAAGGCCACCACCGAGACCGCCAGCACCGGCCCCGAGCCGCCCAGGGTCAGCCCGTGCACCAGGCTCGCGGCGAACACCGCGAACCACACCGCGCCCGCGACGTCGAACCGGCCACGCCGAACCGGGCTGTCACCCCCGAGCGCGAAAGCGGCGAACACACCGGTGAGCAAGGCCACCGGCACGTTGACGAAGAAGATCGCGGCCCACCCGAAGTACTCGGTCAGCACACCACCCACCACGGGACCCACCGCGGCGCCGAGGCCGTTCACCGCGAAGAACACGCTGATCGCGGTCCCCCGCGCACGCCCTTCGTAACAGGCAGCGAGCAATGCGAACCCCGTCACCGCCACCGCCGCGCCACCGACCGCCTGCACCCCGCGCGCCGCGATCAGCGTCCCGATGTCCCCCGCGAACCCGCAGGCCAGGGACGCCAGGCCGAACACGGCCAGCCCGGCGAGGAACACCCGCCGCAGCCCCCAGCGATCCGCCAGCGAACCCACGGCGAGCATCAGCACCGCCAAGACGAGCGTGTAGACGTCCGGCACCCACTGCAGCTGCCCCACCGACGCCGACAGGTCGGCGCCGATCCGGGGCAGCGCCACCGTCACGACGGTGGTGTCCAGCAGGAACAGGAACGACCCGGCACAGACCGCGGCCAACGGCCACCACTTGCGCATCGAAACTCCCTTCGTGTGCTCCGAGGGTGCGGTCGCGGTGCCGATCACCACCAGACAAGTCGACAAATCCGCCGGATACCGTCATGCGCTACCGTCGAGACATGGAAACCGTCACGCTCGACGACGTCGACCGGGGCCTGGTCCACGCCCTTCAGCTCGACGGCCGAGCGCCGATGCGAACGCTGGGACAGGTGCTCGGCGTCTCCGAGAACACCGTCGCCCGGCGCTACCAGCGGCTGCGGACCGCCGGCGTCCTGCGCGTCACGGGCGCGGTCAACGGCGGCGAAGCCGGCTACACGAGCTGGACCCTGCGCCTGCGCACGACCCCGGACGCGGGGGCCGCCGTCGCGGACGCGCTGGCCGACCGCGCCGACGTCTCGTGGGTGCACCTGCTCTCCGGCGGCACCGAGATCTCCTGCACCGTGCACGCACCCGGCTCGGCCGGGCGGGACGACCTCCTGCTGCACAAGCTGCCGCGCGCGAGCCGCGTCACCGCTGTTTCGGCGCACGAACTGCTGCACACGTTCGCGCTCCCGGACGGGTGGAGCGGGCTGCATTGCCTGTCGCCCGAGCAGATCGACCGGCTGCGGCCGCCGAAGCCCGACGGCGCCGGCCTCCCGCCGGAACCGGCCGACCAGCCGCTCCTCGACGCGCTGGCCCTCGACGGCCGGGCGAGCTACACGGCGCTGGCGAAGGCGACCGGGTGGTCCGACTCCACCGTGCGACGCCGGATGGACGTGCTGCGTCGCCACGGCACGCTGACCTACCACCTCGACCTCTCGCCTGCCGGGCTCGGCTTCCACTCCGAGACGCGGCTGTGGCTGACGGTGTCACCCGCGCACCTGGCCGAGGCGGGTGCGACGCTGGCGAGTCACCCGGAGACGTCGTTCGCCGTCGCGACGACCGGCAGCACGAACCTCACGGCGATGGTGAACTGCCGCGACGCTCGCGATTTCTACCGCTACCTCACCGACCGCGTCGCCGGGATCCGCGGCGTGCGGACGCTCGAAAGCGCGCCGGTGATCCGTACGGTCAAGCGGGCCGGGACGCCGCTCAGGCGTCCGGCAGGACGACCGTGAGCCGCCACGAACCGCCGCCGGGACCGCTCGGCCCGAGCGCGCGCTGCGCGTCCGAAAGCACGCTGCGGATCGCCAGGTACGTCTTGGGTTCGGCCTTGCGCAACGCTTCCGAGCCCGGCCAGATCAGCACGTGCTCCCCCGGCGGCAGCCAGGACAGGTCGGTCAGGCAGTCGTAGAGCGCGTCGAGGTTGTGGCCGAAGTAGTCCGGAAAGGACAGTGCATCGGCGAACGCCGTCAGCGTGCTCGCCTTGTCGACGGTCGCCCGCGAGTTCACCAGGTGCGGGTACGCGCCCCTGGCGAAGGCTGCTTCCGCGGCGGCCTTCGCCTGCTCCGAGGCGCTCATCGGGCCGGGTCCACGACGACGAACGACGCGTAGTGGTCGCCGGTGTAGTACAGCTCGTGCGCCTGCCCCGTGATCAGCCGCCGCGCGCCGCGGTCGGCGCTGCCCGGGGTCTTCACGGTGTACTCGTGGTAGTAGCCGGACTTCTTGGCGGGCAACCGCTTCTCGCGGTTTTCGAACACGACGTCGTCGTTGCGCGGGTAGGGGTACGGCCCGCCCTTTTCGATCAGCTTCCACGTGTCGGCAGCCTGCGGCGGCAGCGTCGAGAGCCCCTTGACCGGCAGCCCGGAGTCGGCACCCGGCACGGCCGCGCCGCCCTTGGCCGGCGCGCTCGCCGACGGACTGGACGAGGTGCCCGGGGACGCCGGGGAGCCGTCGCTGACGACGTCCTTGACCAGCCAGCCCCCCAGCACCAGCACGAGGAGCCCGATCAGCGCGGCGGTGATCCGCCTTCGGTTGAACATGGTGCGCCAGCCTAGGACGGGGTGTCGGAGCGGTCGTCGTCACGCCCGGGAGCGAGCCGGCGGGCGAAGAGCCCGACCAGCTTGTCGAGCACCCACGCGGCGGCCAGGCACAGCGGCACGACGACCACCATGACCAGCACGAACTGGACCGGGAACCAGGCCTGGGCGAGCCACAGCTCGACCCCGTCCCACCAGTCGGCAAGCCCGTTGAACACGGTGTGAGCCTACGCGCGCTCTACTGCCGCCGCGCTTCAGGGGCGGTACGTTGCGAGGCATGTTCGCCGTGTACGCGCAGGAACCCAACGCCGAAAGCCCGCTGGACTCGCTCGTCGTGGGCGAGCGACCCGAACCCGACGTGCCGGACGGCTGGGTCCGCGTGCACGTCAAGGCGGCCAGCCTCAACATGCACGACCTCTGGACGCTGCGGGGGGTCGGCATCAAGCCCGACCAGTTCCCGATGATCCTCGGCTGCGACGGCGCGGGGACCCTCGACGACGGCTCCGAGGTCGTCATCCACTCCGTGATCAACGCGCCGGGCTGGCAGGGCGACGACACCCTCGACCCGAAGCGGACTCTGCTCACCGAGAAGCACCAGGGCACCTTCGCCGACCAGGTCGTCGTGCCGGCCCGCAACGTCGTCCCGAAGCCCGCGGGGCTCAGCTTCGCCGAGGCCGCCACCATGGGCACGGCCTGGCTGACCGCCTACCGGATGCTCTTCGTGAAGTCCGGGCTGCGGCCCGGCCAGACGATGCTCGTGCAGGGTGCTTCCGGCGGCGTCTCGACGGCGCTGGTGCAGCTCGGCCGGGCCGCCGGGTTCCGGGTCTGGGTGACCGGCCGCACCGAGGAGAAGCGCGCGCTCGCCTCGAGCCTCGGCGCGCACCAGACGTTCGAGTCGGGCGCGCGGCTGCCCGAGCGCGTCGACGCCGTGTTCGAGACCGTCGGCAAGGCGACCTGGTCGCATTCGGTCAAGTCCCTCAAGCCCGGCGGGATCATCGTGGTCTCCGGCTCGACCAGCGGCCCGGACGCGGGCGCGGAGCTGCAGCGCGTCTTCTTCCTCCAGCTGCGCGTCTCCGGATCGACGATGGGCACCCGCGACGAGCTCGCGGACCTGCTCGCCTACCTCGACCTGACCGGGGTGCGGCCGCAGATCGGGGCCGAACTGCCCTTCGCCGAGGCCCCTAAGGGGTTCCAGGCGATGCTCGAGGGCGACACCGCGGGCAAGATCGTCTTCACCCGCTAGACCACCGCTGAGCTGGGCGGATCGGCTTGTTCCGCCCGGCTCGGCATCCGGTGAATCTCCAACGTACTCAGTTCGAGATCTGGTCGTTAGCACCTGAATTCGACCAAAACCCAATGGTCGCAAGGTAATCTTGAGGTATGACCGCAACGAAGCGGCCCGCCTCGGCTGGACCGGGCGGCCGGTCCAGCAGCGACCCGGACCCGATCCGGGTCTCCTTCCGGCGCTACGCCGGTGTCCGCACCCGCGTCCTGGAGGTCGGCGAAGCCGCTCCGGACCCGGAACTCCCCCGTCGTTCCCTGCGCCGCCGGGCGGCGACGCCGCACGTCAAGCCGTCGGCACCGAGGCTGGTGCTGCTGCACGGCTACTGCGACAGCGCCGACACGTGGCGCCCCGCCCTGGAGCAGCTCGCGGCCGCCGGGATCCCGGCGGTCGCGGTCGATCTGCCCGGGTTCGGCGACGCGCAGCCGCTGCGGCCCGGCCCGATGCTGCCCCAGCTCGACGCGTTCACCACCGCCGTCGTGCGCGAACAGGCCGTGCTCGGCTCGGTCGTGCTGGCCGGGAACTCCCTCGGCGGCACGATGAGCCTGCGCGCGGCGCAGAACAGCCGGTTGCCGATCTCGGGTGTCGTGTCGATCGCCGCACCCGGGTTCGTCGACTCGTGGCTGATCCGGACGGTCGCGCGCTACCCGCTGCCGCTGCGGCTGTATTCGGCGCTGCCGGTCCCCGTACCGGGTTTCCTCGTGCGCAAGGTCGCCGAGCAGGTCGTGCCGAGGCTGCTGTACGCCGACTCGAGCGTCGCCGACGCCGTGCAGGTGCGGCGCTTCACCGCGCTGTTCCCCGACTACCGGTCGACCAAGAGCCGGCTGGAGCAGGCCCGCCAGCTGGTCGCGGAGCTCGCGGACGCCTACCGGCTCGAGTCGGTGAAGGTGCCGCTGCTGGTCGTCGCGTGCGGCAAGGACAAGCTCGTCACGGCGGCGTCCGGGCGGCAGCTGCACACGCTGGTGCCGCACAGCAGGCTGCTCGTCCGCGAGGACTGGGGGCACTGCCCGCAGCTGGACGACCCGGTGGAGATCGCCGAGCTGCTCACCTACTTCGCGGCGAGCGCGGTCCGGACCACCCAGGCCAAGCGCGCCGCGGCGACGGTGACGGCGGCCGTGAGCGAGGACACCGCGGCGGGCTGATCCGCTCACGCTGTCTTCACGCGGAGTTGGCGGTAGGTTCCCCCGTTGGGTCCGTGATCCGGGCCGTCCACCGACGTTCGGGAGACGAAGATGTCCTCTCCAAGCCTGGGCTCCAGCTCCGGCATCTTCCGGCGCAAGCCGATCGACCAGATCCAGGATGCCGGCGAAACCGGCGGCCTGAAACGCACCCTGGGCCTGTGGCAGCTGACCGCCATCGGCATCGGCGGCATCATCGGCGCCGGGATCTTCGCCCTCGCGGGCAGCGTCGCGCACGGCGACGACTCGGCCGGCATCCCCGGCGTCGGGCCGGCCGTGCTGATCTCGTTCCTCATCGCCGGCGTCGCGAGCGCCGCGGCCGCGTTCTCCTACGCCGAGTTCGCCGGCCTGATCCCGAAGGCCGGCTCGGCCTACACGTACGGCTACGCGGTGCTCGGCGAGGTCGTCGGCTGGTTCATCGGCTGGGACCTGCTGCTGGAGTACACCGCGATCGTGTCGGTGGTGGCGATCGGCATCTCCGGCTACTTCAGCTTCCTGCTCGGCCAGCTCGGCCTCGACCTGCCCGCGTGGATGCTCGGCGCGCCCGGCACCGGCCCGGGCCACAAGGTCGACCTGTTCGCCGCGCTGCTGTGCCTGCTGATCGCGTACCTGCTCAACCGCGGCATCCGCAGCGCCGCCCGGTTCGAGACGGCGATGGTCGGGATCAAGGTCCTGATCGTGCTGGTCGTCATCCTGGTCGGGTTCTTCTACGTCAAGACCGGCAACTACACGCCGTTCGCCCCGGCCGGCTTCGGCGGCGCGGTGACCGGCGCGGCCACGGTGTTCTTCGCGGTCTTCGGGTACGACGCGATGTCGACGGCCGCCGAGGAGTCCAAGGACGCGCAACGGCACATGCCGAAGGCGATCCTCTACTCGCTGGCGATCTCGATGGTGCTGTACGTGCTGGCCTGCCTGGTGCTGACCGGCATGCAGAAGTACACCGAGATCGACCCGAAGAGCGGGTTCTCCACGGCGTTCAAGTCGGTCGGCCTGGACGGGCTGGCCACGGTGATCGCGATCGGCGCCATCGTCGGCATCCTCACCGTGCTGTTCACGTTCCTGATGGGCGCCACCCGCGTCGGCTACTCGATGAGCCGCGACGGCCTGCTCCCGGCGTGGTTCGGCAAGACGAACGAGAAGCGCCAGGTGCCGAGCCGGATGACGTGGATCCTCGGTGGCGCGTCCGCGATCATCGCCGGGGTGTTGCCGATCGGCGAAGCGGCGGAGCTGACGAACATCGGCATCCTGCTGGCGTTCGTCGTCGTCTGCGTCGCGGTGATCGTGCTGCGCTACAAGCAGCCGGACCTGCCGCGGACGTTCAAGACGCCGGGCATGCCGGTGGTGCCCGCGATCGGCATCGTGTTCTCGATCTGGCTGATCACGTTCCTGCAGCCGGCGACCTGGCTGCGGTTCGCCGTCTGGTTCGTCATCGGCCTGGCGATCTACTTCCTCTACAGCCGGCGGCACTCGCTCCTGAACCGCTAGCGGATCCGGTCGAGGCGCGCGGCGGCGTCGCGTGCCTCGACCTTCAGCCGCTCGAGGATCACGGCGGCCGAGGCGTCGTACGCGAGCGGGTAGGTCTGGCCCGCCCACAGCGAGATCGCTTCCGGGTCACCGGCTTTCGCCGACGCCTTGCGCACCGGGCCCGCGAGGTGGTTGAGCTGCGGGTACGCCGCGGGCGCGCCTTCGGAGAGCGCGTCCATGAACTTGTTGACCAGCCCGCGCGCCGGGCGGCCGCTGAAGGCGCGGGTGAACGCCGTCTCGCGCTCGGCGAGCGCCAGGGCCTTGCGGTGGGCTTCGGACGTCCCGGCCTCGTCGGCGCGCAGGAAGACCGTGCCCAGCTGGGCGGCGACGGCCCCGGCGGCGAGCACGGCGGCGACGTCCGCGCCGTGCACCAGCCCGCCGGCGGCGATCAGCGGCAGGTCGACGCGGGCGGCGACCAGCCGCAGCAGCGCGAGGACGCCGTATTCGGCGCCGCCGCCGGGCAGCCCGGGGTCGTCGGTGAACAGGCTCCGGTGCCCGCCCGCTTCGAAGCCCTGCACGACGAGCGCGTCGGCGCCGAGTTCCGCGGCCCGCTGCGCGGCTTCGGGCGTGGTCACGGTGACGACGACGGTGCAGCCGGCCTCCTTCAGGCGCACCACGTCCGACGGCGAGGGCGGGCCGAAGGTGAACGACACCACCGGAACCCGCTGCCCGAGCACGACGTCCAGCTTCGCGGGGTAGTTGTCGTCGTCCCACTTCGGTTCGCCGAGCTCGACGTCGTACTCGCGGGCGAAGGCTTCGAGCCGTTCGCGGTGCGCGGAGACGTCGGCGCCGGTGTCCGGCTGGGGGACGAAGAGGTTGACGCCGAAGGGGCGGCCGGTCAGCTCGCGGGTCCGGTCGATCTGCGCGGCCAGCGCGGCGGGCGTGAGCATCCCGGCGCTCAGGAAGCCGAAGCCCCCGGCCTCGGTCACCGCGGCGACCAGCTCCGGGGTGGTGGGACCGCCCGCCATCGGCGCGGCGATGACCGGGAACGTCAGCTCGTCGAACATGTCCCGAGCGTAGTACTCAGGCGGGCAGCAACATCGTGTAGAGCTTCGTGATGAGGCCGTCCTTGACGAGCGCGACATCGATCCCCCGGACGACCGGCGGCGCGCCTTCCGGACCGAACTCCCAGGCGAGGTGACCGAGGTCGTGGTTGACCAGCACCGGGCCGGCCGGCGCGAAGACGAAGCCCGGCGACTGCTCCAGGAGCCCCTTCGCCTTGGCGTTCAGGTCTTCGTGCCCGGTCACCACGCCTTCGGGATCGGCGAACTCGACGTCGGCCGCGTAGGTCGCGGCGATCGCCTTCGCGCGCCGCTCGTCGTCGCGCTCGTTGAAAACCTCGAGCAGGTTCGCCCGCATCAGTTCGGCCACCGTCGCCATGTCACGCCCTCCTAAGGTTCGACGCCATATTACGTGACATGTCACCTAAGTGTCAGGGGTGGTCGTCCGGCCGCGGCAGGCTGCCGTGCTCGACGAGCGCGTCGTAGACCCGCTCCAGCAAGGCCGCCAGCTGGGGTTTTTCGCCGGGTTCGAGCGCGTCCAGGAACGCCTTGCGCACGAACTCGACGTGGTCCGGCGCGGCCCGGCGCAACGCCTCCCAGCCGTCGCCGGACAGCGCCACGTCGGTGGCGCGCCGATCTTCGGGGCTGACGCCGGTCGTGACCAGGCCGCGTTCGCGCATCCGCTTCAGGTGGTGCGACAGCCGGCTGCGCTCCCAGCCGATGCGGATCGCCAGGTCGGTGACCCGCATCCGGCCGCCGGACGCGCTCGTCAGCGCGACCAGCACGTGGTAGTCGGCGAGCGAAAGGCCGCTGTCGGCCCGCAGCTGCCGGTTCAGCTCGTACTCCAGGCGGAGGTGCACTTTCATGTACGCGTACCAGGCGGCCGTTTCGGCGGACGAAAGCAGCCCGAACGGCGAGCCCGGCGCGAACTCCTGCGGCATCGCGCGAGCTTAACCACCCAGTTTGGTCTAGACCATCGTCGGCGGAGGTGCGACGATCCGGGCAGGTGCGACGGCGAGGTCGCGCCCTTCCCGCAGGAGGTCCCCCGGTGAAGACACCCTTCGCGCGGCGGCTCGGCCGCGCGCTCGCCGTGCTGGCGCTGGTCGGCGCCGGCACCACGGCCGCCCAGCTCACCCCGGCCGCGGCGGCCGCGCCGGCACTGCAGTTGATCGTGCCGGTGCCGGTCTCGGTGACCCCGGCCACCGGGGTCGCCTTCCCGCTGGTGTCGACGACGAAGATCGTCACCGAAGCCGGGTCGGCACCGGCCAGGCAGGTCGGCGACTACCTCGCCGGCGTGCTGCGGCCGTCGACCGGGTTCGCGCTGCCGGTGTCCGACGCCCCGGCGTCGGTGCCGTCCGACAGCATCGCGCTGCTGCTCGGCGGCGCGCCCGCGACCGTCGGTGCGCAGGGCTACCAGCTGGTGTCGACGGCGTCGTCGGTGACGGTGCGGGCGACGACGGCCGACGGGCTGTTCGCCGGCGTCCAGACGCTGCGGCAACTGCTGCCGGGTCGCGTGGAAAGCCCGACCGCCCAGCAGGGGCCGTGGAGCATTCCGGGCGCGACGATCCTCGACTACCCGCGTTTCGGCTACCGCGGCGCGATGCTCGACGTCGCCCGGCACTTCCACCCCGTGTCGACGGTGAAGCGGTACCTCGACGAGCTCGCCCAGTACAAGATCAACAACCTACACCTGCACCTGGCCGACGACCAGGGCTGGCGCATCCAGATCGACAGCTGGCCCCGCCTGGCGACGTACGGCGGCAGCACGCAGGTCGGCGGCGGCGCGGGCGGCTACTACACGAAGGCGCAGTACACGGACATCGTGAACTACGCGGCTTCGCGGCACATCACGGTGATCCCGGAGATCGACATGCCGGGGCACGTCAACGCGGCGCTGGCCTCGTACGCGGAGCTGAACTGCAACGGGGTGGCCCCGGCGTTGCGCACGGACACGGCGGTCGGCTACAGCTCGCTGTGCATTTCCAAGGACATCACGTACACGTTCATCGCGGACGTCCTGCGCGAGCTGGCGGCGCTGACCCCGGGGCCGTACATCCACATCGGCGGCGACGAAGCGTCCTCGACGTCGTCGGCGGACTACCTGACGTTCGTGAACAAGGTGCTGCCACTGGTGGCGGCGACGGGCAAGTCGGTGGTGGGCTGGCACGACATCGCGAAGGCCGCGTTGCCGGCTTCGGCGACCCCGCAGTTCTGGGGAACGACGACATCGGACTCCGGCGTGTCGACGGCGGTTTCCCGCGGCAGCAAGGTGATCCTGTCGCCGGCGAACAAGGCGTACCTGGACATGAAGTACAACAGCGCGACGCCGATCGGCCTGTCGTGGGCGGGCTACATCGAAGTCCAGGACGCGTACGGCTGGAACCCGGGAGCGTACTTGTCGGGCGTCGGCGAGTCGGCGGTCCGCGGGGTGGAATCGCCGCTGTGGACGGAAATGGTGGTCACGCCGGCGGACATCGAGTACCTGGCGTTCCCCCGCTTGGCGGCGCACGCGGAGCTGGGCTGGTCCCCGTGGTCGACGCACGACTGGACGGCATTCCGCACCCGCCTGGGCGCACAGGCCCCGCGCTGGGTGGCTCAGGGCATCAACTTCTACCGGTCGTCGCAGGTTTCTTGGGACACGGGTGGGACCACGAACCCGGGGACGTGCGCGGATCCGGCGTGGAGTGCGTCGCAGGTGTACACGGGCGGGAACGTGGTATCCCACAACGGCCACAAGTGGACGGCGAAGTGGTGGACCCAGGGCGAGGAGCCGGGAACAACGGGCGAGTGGGGAGTCTGGACCGACAACGGCGCCTGCTGAGGTGAGTGGCCCGGGCCTGCTCGAGCGGGCCCGGCCCCCGGTCTGACGGCGGCTTCCCCGGTGCCGCCGTCCCACGCCAGACTTCTCCCTCGTGACGCGAAGGACGATTGCCGCGATCATCGGCTCCCTGGCCGTGGTGTTCGCCGGACTGGCCCTGCTCCCCCAGCTGCTCTACCCACCGTTGACCGGCGCGGAGCTGCAGGGGGTTCCCGGCGCGGACGCGCGGATCCAGCTGCAGCAGGCCCAGGGCCGGTTGCGCAACGACGTCCGCTCGACGCTGCTGCAGTTCAGCGCGGGCCTGCTGGTGATCGCCGGCGCCACGGCGACCTGGCGGCAGGTCCAGGTGAACCGCGACGGGCAGCTCACCGAACGCTTCACCAAGGCCGTCGACCAGCTCGGCAGCGACAACAGCGACGTGCGCGTCGGCGGGATTTACTCCCTTGAACGCATCGCGCGGAACTCGCCCCCGGACCGGAACACGATCGAGTACCTCCTCGGCGCCTTCGTGCGCAACCATTCGCCGTGGCCGGTCGGCGCGCCCGGCGGACCGGCGCACCCCACGCCCGCGGTGGACGAACAGCTGCCGTGGATGCGCGTGCGCGCGGCCGACGTCCAGGCGGCGATGGGTGTCCTCGGCCGGCGCACGCCGACGCGCGACGAGCCGGTCGTCTACCTGTCGCGAGTGGACCTGCGCAGCGTCGCCCTCCGCAAGGCGCACTTCGTCGGCGCCCAGTTCCGGTACGCCAACCTCGCCCGCGCCGTCCTCGCCGAAGCGCGGCTCGATCGCGCGGACCTCACCGGCGTGGACCTGCGCCGGGCCTACCTCGAGCGCGTCCGGCTGGCGCGTGCCAACCTGACCCGGGCTCATCTGCAGGACGCCAACCTCCGTGACGCCGACCTGAGTCATGCCGACCTCCGGGGTGCGAACCTGACCGGCGCCGTCCTAGACCGGGCCGTGCTCACCGGCGCCCTCGCGGACCGGACCACCACCTGGCCCGAGCACGTCGACGAGGGCCGAAGACGCGAACTCGGCATCATCGAGATCGACGCTCCTACAGATGGTGATCGTCCGGCTTCAGCTGGTGAATCCGGAACACCCGGTTCGTCCGGCGGGTTAGATTGCGGCATGAGCGTTGATCTGGAGCAGGTGCGCGCGCTGTCGCTGCGGGAGGACGGACTGGCCACCGTCGCCACCACGCGGGCTGATGGCACCGTTCACTCCTCCGTCGTCAACGCCGGTGTGCTCGAAGATCCGGTGACCGGTGCGCCGGGTGTCGCCTACGTCGCCGTCGGGCGGGCGCACAAGCTCGCGCTGCTGCGACGAGCCGGGCACGCCACCGTCACCTTCCGGCGCGGCTGGAACTGGGTCTCGGTCACCGGCGCCACCCACCTCATCGGGCCGGACGACCCCGATCCCGCCTTCGACCCCGCGGGCCTGCCGAAGCTGCTGCGCGACGTCTTCAAGGCCGCCACCGGCACGCACGACGACTGGGACGAGTACGACCGCGTGATGGCCGAAGAGCGGCGGGTCGCGGTCTTCGTGACGGCGGACCGGATAATCGGCAACCCCTGACCAGCCCGGCCCGAGGAGTCGATGCGTTGCCCGAGTCACCACGCCGCGTGAGCGCGCCGGTCAAGATCCTGATCGGCGTGCTCCTCGTCGCGGACGCCGGCTTCGGCGCGGCGCTCGCCCTGGGTCTGCTGCGCGGTCTGTCGCCGTGGCTGATCGGCGGCGCGTACGCGGGCTCCGTGCTCGTCGCGATCGTCGCGTTCCGCGTGTCCCGGGCCCGCGAGCTGAAGCGCGGCTTCGCCGGCCTCCGCGACCTCACCGTCGGCGACGAGGGTCTCCGCGTGCCCGCGGGCACGCTCAGCACCCGGGTGGTGCCGTGGTCGCACATCGCCGACATCAGCGTCCGCCGGTCGGCGCGCTTCGGCGACGGCTACCTGCGCGACGCCCTCTGGCTCGACCTGGTCACCGGCGGCGGCCTCGAGAGTTCCGTGCAGCGCTACGCACCCCGCGGCAAGCTGACCCCCGCCCCGCCCCAGCGGCGGCAGTTCGAGCAGACGGCCATCCTCGACCCGGCCCTGTTCGACGCCGTGGTCGACCGGCTCCGGAAGGAGCTGCGCAACCGGCAGCTGCACGCCCAGCTCCGCGGTACGCCCCGTATCCGCTGACCGGGTCAGCCGAGCCGGCCCAGCAGCTCCCTCGGCACTATCCGCACCGGGAACGGCCGCTCGAGCTCGCAGACCTCGCCGCCCGCCGCTTTGGCCACCTGCTGGTAGTGGCCGTCCTCGTCCAGCTCGAACACCGTGAGCGCGGGTTCCTCCGGATCGATCGCCCAGTAACTCCCGGTTCCCAGCCGTTCGTAGACCGCCTTCTTGAGGTTCAGGTCGTGGATCGCCGTGCTCGGCGACAGCACCTCGACGGCCAGCACCGGCGGCGCCGGGAGGTCCTTCTCGGTGAAGTCTTCGTCCCGGCCGACCAGGACATCCGGCTGCAGCTCGGTTTCGTCGCCCTGGTGCACCGCGAACGGCGCGACGAGTACGTCGTACTCGGGCGGGCACAGGTCGTCGAGAACCCTCCAGAGTCTCACGACGATCTTTTGGTGTCTTCTTCCCGGCGCGGGGCTCGCGATGAGCACCCCGTCGATGAGTTCGCGGCGTCGGCCATCGTCCGGCATCCCCTCGAGGTCGTGCACCGTCAGGGGGCCCGAATCGGCGGGATGCTCGATGTCTGCCATGACCGTCATGGTGCTCTCCTTTCGCTCTTCGCACCAGAGCAAAGCAGACGCCACCGACAGAAATCGCATCGAACACCGGTTCGGCGCCCATATTCACGCGGAGGCGTGAATATGGGCGCCGGTGTCACATCAAGAGAACAGTTACTTCTTGTTCTTGCCCGAGTCCTCAGTGGACAGTGCGGCGACGAAGGCCTCCTGCGGGACCTCGACCCGGCCCACGGTCTTCATCCGCTTCTTGCCTTCCTTCTGCTTCTCGAGCAGCTTGCGCTTCCGCGAAATGTCACCGCCGTAGCACTTCGCGAGCACGTCCTTGCGGATCGCGCGAATCGTTTCGCGGGCGATGATCCGCGAACCGACGGCCGCCTGGATCGGAACCTCGAACTGCTGGCGCGGGATCAGCTCGCGCAGCCGCGTCGCCATCCGGTTGCCGTAGCCGTACGCCGCGTCCTTGTGCACGATCGCCGAAAACGCGTCCACGGTTTCGCCTTGCAGCAGGATGTCCACCTTGACCAGATCCGCGATCTGCTCGCCTGCCTCTTCGTAATCCAGCGACGCGTAACCGCGCGTACGCGACTTCAGCGTGTCGAAGAAGTCGAAAATGATTTCGGCCAGCGGGATGTTGTAGCGCAGCTCGACGCGGTCCTCGGACAGGTAGTCCATGCCGAGCAGCGTGCCGCGCTTCGTCTGGCACAGCTCCATGATCGTGCCGACGAACTCCGACGGCGCGAGGATGCTCACCTTCGACACCGGCTCGTGCACCTCGGCGATCTTCAGCCCGGTCGGCCAGTCCGACGGGTTGGTCACGACCACCTCGTTGCGGTCCTCGAGCACGACGCGGTAGATGACGTTCGGCGCCGTCGAGATGAGGTCGAGGCCGAACTCGCGCTCGAGCCGGTCGCGCGTGATCTCCAGGTGCAGCAGGCCGAGGAAGCCGCAGCGGAAGCCGAAGCCCAGCGCCACCGACGTCTCCGGCTCGTAGTCGAGTGCGGCGTCGTTGAGCTGGAGCTTGTCGAGCGCCTCGCGCAGCTCGGGGTAGTCCGAGCCGTCCACCGGATACAGTCCGGAGTAGACCATCGGCTTCGGCTCGCGGTAGCCCGCCAGCGCTTCCTTCGCGCCGTGGCGCTCGGACGTCACGGTGTCGCCGACCTTCGACTGCCGGACGTCCTTCACGCCGGTGATCAGGTAGCCGACCTCGCCGACACCGAGCCCCTTGCTGGGCTTGGGCTCCGGCGAGATGATCCCGACCTCGAGCAGCTCGTGCGTGGCCCCGGTCGACATCATCTTGATCTTCTCGCGCGGCGTGATCTTGCCGTCGACGACGCGGATGTAGGTGACGACGCCGCGGTAGGTGTCGTACACCGAGTCGAAGATCATCGCGCGGGCGGGCGCGTCGGCGTCGCCCTGCGGAGCGGGGACCTGCTTGACGACCTCGTCGAGCAGCTCGCCGACGCCCATGCCGGTCTTGGCCGAGACCCGCAGCACGTCCTCCGGCTCGCAGCCGATGATGTGGGCCAGCTCACCCGCGTACTTGTCGGGGTCGGCCGACGGCAGGTCGATCTTGTTGAGGACCGGGATGATCTGGAGGTTGTTCTCCAGGGCGAGGTAGAGGTTGGCCAGCGTCTGGGCCTCGATCCCCTGCGCCGCGTCGACCAGCAGGATCGCGCCTTCGCACGCCTCCAGCGCCCGCGAGACCTCGTAGGTGAAGTCGACGTGGCCGGGCGTGTCGATCATGTGCAGGACGTGGTCCTGCCCGTCGACCTTCCAGGGCAGCCGGACGTTCTGCGCCTTGATCGTGATCCCGCGCTCCCGCTCGATGTCCATCCGGTCGAGGTACTGAGCGCGCATGGCCCGCTCTTCGACGACGCCGGTGAGCTGCAGCATGCGGTCGGCCAGGGTGGACTTGCCGTGGTCGATGTGCGCGATGATGCAGAAGTTCCGGATCAGCTCCGGAGGCGTGAAGGTGGTGTCGGCGAACGTCGTCACTCGAATGAGTCCTCGGAAAGTCGGGGATGGCCACCTCTATGTTCCCATGACCCTCCGGGTGCGGGTGGGGGTCATCCCCGATGCGAGCTCCCGTGATCCGTGGTGCCCTCGAAGTATGAGCACTTCGCACCAGCCGGCACCCCCTCCCCAGCCGGATCCAGGCGGCTTCGGCCGCGTCCTCGACCGTGCTTTCGGTCACCCTTCGGGAGCCCTCGGCCGCCTCGGCGGCTGGGTGATGGCGCGGGGCAACGCCGCCACCGAACACCGCGTCGTCGACCTGGCCCGGCTCGAGCCGGACGACACCGTCCTGGTCGTCGGCCCCGGGCCCGGCGTCGGCCTGGAAGCCGCCGCGCGGCTGGCCGGGCGCACCATCGGCGTCGACCCCTCCCGCGAGATGCTCGCGCTCTGCCAGGAGCGCTGCGGCGACCGCGTCGAGCTGCGCGAAGGGTCGGCGGCGCACACCGGCGAGCCCGACGGCTCGGTCGACGTCGTGCTGACGGTGAACAACGTGATGCTCTGGGACGACCGCGCGGCCGGGTTCGCCGAGCTGTTCCGGGTGCTGCGCCCCGGCGGCCGGCTGCTGCTGTCCGCGCACGAGAAGTGGCTGCCCGTGAGCAGGCACGTCCTGGCCGACGAAGCCGCCGAAGCGGGCTTCGCCGACTTGCAGACGTGGACGTGGGACCCGCCCGGCTTCGCCGCGCTGGCCGCCCAGCTGCGCGCGGTCAAGCCCGCCTAGCGGGTGTCCGTGCGGATCGGGTGGCCTTCGGGCACCTCGACCAGCACGATGCGCGTGCCGTCCGGGTCGGCGATCCAGGCCTCGTCGAGGCCCCAGGGCTCGCGCTGGGCGTCCCGCACCGGCTCCAGGCCCCGCGCCTTCAGCTCGGCCAGCGTCCCGGCGAGGTCCCGGACCTGCAGCCAGAGCACCAGGTCGGGCGACGACCCCGCCTCGCCCCGGCCGGAGACCTCCAGGGAGCCGTGGCCGAGGAAGAACACCGTGCCGCCGGGGAACTCGCGCTCCACGGCCAGGCCGAGGGTGTCGCGGTAGAACGCCGTGGTCGCGTCGGCGTCGCGGGCGCGGACGATCAGCCTGCTCTTCAGGACTTCCATCCGCCCATCCCTACCGGACGCGCTCAGGCGGCCGCAATCGCGGCGATGCCGGACAGCACGATCACCGACCCGGCGAGCCGCCGGACGGCGTCGCGCTCGCCCAGCACCAGCCACGCGGCGACGCCGCCGATCACGATGCTCAGCTCCCGCGCCGGCGCGACCAGGCTGACCGGCGCCATCGTGAGGGCGAACAGCACGAGAATGTAGGCGACCGGCGACAGCACGGCGACCAGCAGCACCTCCCGGCGCTGCTCGCGCCAGACGCGGCGGACTTCGGCGCGGCCGGCCAGCGCGCCGGGCACGAGCATCGCGCTCTGCAGGATCGAGCCGAGGCCGAAGTAGACGACCGGCGGCACGCCGAGGCCGGTCACGGAGTGCGCGTCCCAGAGGGTGTAGCCGGCGATGGTGGCGCCGGTCAGCAGGCCGTAGAGGATCCCCGCCTTGACCGCCCGAGGGTCCTCCGCCCTGCGGCCGGTGCTGATCACCAGCACGCCGGCGATGACCAGGAACGCGCCGACCAGGCCGAGGACGCCGGGCCGTTCGCCGAGCACGAGGACGGCGGCCAGCACCGACAGCAGCGGCCCGGTGCCCCGCGCGACGGGGTAGACGACGGAGAGGTCCCCGACCCGGTACCCGCGTTGCAGGACGACGCCGTAGGCGACGTGCAGCACCGACGTCACCACGGCGGCGAGCAGCCAGCTCCACTGTGGACGCTCGGGCTCGACGGCCAGCAGCACGACGGTCACCGGCAGCAGGAGGACGGCGGAAACCGTGTAGTAGAGCCAGACGAACTGGGTGCCGCCGGAGGAGATCCGCTTGGCGGCGAGGTTCCACGCGGCGTGCACGACGGCGGCGACGAGGACGAAAGACAAGGCGGTGGCGTTCATGGGGCCCCTTCGGGTTTTCGCGCGCGCGAAAACCGGGTCCTCCAGGCTTTTGCCCCGTCAGATGAACGACCGGCCGTCCGGGCCCGCCGATGGTGCCGCTCGGACCAGGCCCGCCGACCCTGATTGTGTGTCGCGTGCGCGGGCCGGCGACGGAACCCTAGGCACTGCCGTCCCCCACCGTACTCCCGGTGCCGGACGCCGGCGGCCCGGCTGTTAAAGTGGTCGCTCGCTGCCCGTGCGGCATTCCGTCATGGAGGAAACCCGCTTTCCGCGGGGCCACTTCAGCGCGGCGGCGATCTCACCGAGTGAAACAGGAGTTGCCCTATGGCCAACATCAAGTCGCAGATCAAGCGCATCACGACGAACGAGAAGGCGCGTCAGCGCAACCAGGCGATCCGGTCCTCGGTGAAGACCGCGATCCGCAAGGTCCGCGAAGCCGCCGAGGCCGGCGACAAGGCCAAGGCCGTCGAGCTGCAGCGCGACGCCGCCCAGAAGCTGGACAAGGCCGTCTCGAAGGGCGTCATCCACGCCAACCAGGCCGCCAACAAGAAGTCGGCGCTCGCCAAGCGCGTCAACGCGCTCTGAGCTGGTTGATTTCTGGGAAAGCCCCGGCCTCCGGCCGGGGCTTTCTTCATGCCCGTGGTCAGCCTTTGGCGGCCGCCACCTCGAGGACCGCGCGCTCCAGCGCGTAGCCGGGATCGGCTGCCACGCCCTTGACCTCGGCGTTCAGGCGCGCGACCACCCGCATCGCGGTGGCCAGGCCGTCCTGGTTCCAGCCTCGCGACTGGCCCTGGGCCTTCCGGATCTTCCACGGCGGCATGCCCAGCTCGCCGGCCATCTGGTTCGGGTTGCCGCGGCCCGCGCCCGAGACCCGGGCGATCGTGCGGACCGCGTCGGCCAGGGCGTCCGCCACCAGGACGTGCGGGACGCCCAGCTGCATCGCCCACCGCAGTGACTCCAGCGCCGCCGAGCGGTCACCGCTGACCGCCTTCTCCGCGACCGCGAAGCCCGTCACGTCGGCGCGGCCGCGGTGGTACTGCCGGACCGCGTCGGCGTCGACCGTCCCGCCCGTGTCGGCCACCAGCTGGCTCGCCGCCGAGGAGAGTTCGCGCAGGTCGGAGCCCACCGCGTCGATCAGCGCGGCCACCCCCGCCGGGTCGATCTTGCCGCCCGCGCGGCGCACCTCGTGCCGTACGAACTGCTCGCGCTCGGCCGGCTTGGTCAGCTTCGGGCACTCCGTGACCTCGGCGCCGGCCTTCTTCAGCGCCGCGGGCAGCGACTTGCCCGCCTTGCTGCGGCCGCCGCCGGTGTGCACGACGACCAGCACGACGCCGTCCGCCGGGTCCTTCAGGTACGCCGCCACGGCGTCGGCCAGCTCCTGCGAGATGTCCTGCGCCGACTCCAGGACGATCACGCGGCCCTCGCTGAACAGCGACGGGCTGACGAGTTCGGCCAGCTCGGGGGCTGTGAGATCGGACACCCGGACCCGGGTCAGCTCGGCCGTGGCGTCGATCGCCCGCGCCGCGGCGAGCGTCTCGCGGACGGCCCGTTCGATCAGCAGTTCTTCCTCGCCCAGGACCAGGTGCAGCGGGGCGGGGGCGGTGGCTTGCGCGGTCACCCGAGGATCCTCTCACTTGCGGTGTCGTGCGCCCGCTCCGGTGATGTCCGACGGCCACCGTGGCACGGCGTGACCGCCATGTCGTACGGTGTCCACGAGGCGGCGCGCTCGATCGCGCGCCCCGACAACCGAATACCGCTCATCCAGAGGGGCAGAGGGAACGGCCCGACGAAGCCCCGGCAACCGGCGTACAGCCCGTCATCCCGCGATCGCGGGGTAGCTGACGACCACGGTGCCAATTCCGGCCCGCTTCGGCGGGGCAGATGAGGAAAGGAACCTCGCGATGACCGCAACCCTCGGCACGACCTCCACCACGAAGACCCCGGATCTCGGTCCCGCCGTCGAACTGGTGTCGAAGGAAGAGGGTCACCGGCAGCCGCTCGCCCCCGAGTTCGTCTCCGCGGAGGACTTCTCGCCGCTCGAGGTCGCCTACGACTTCGGCCGCGTCCGCCGCGAAGACATCGAGGCCGGCCCCAAGAACATCTGGCGCTACAAGAAGCTCCTCCCGGTTCCGTCCAACGTCGAAGAGATCCCGAACACCGAGCCCGGCGCGACCCGGCTGATCCGCGCCGACCGCCTCGCGAAGGAACTCGGCCTCAAGCGCGTGTGGGTCAAGGACGACACCGGCAACCCGACGCACTCGTTCAAGGACCGCGTCGTCGCCGTCGCGCTGGCCGCGGCCCGCGAGTTCGGCTTCGAGGTGCTGGCCTGTCCGTCGACCGGCAACCTGGCCAACGCGACGGCCGCCGCCGCGGCCCGCGCCGGCTGGCGGTCGGTCGTGCTGATCCCCAAGACCCTCGAGCGCGCCAAGATCCTCACCACCGCGGTGTACGACGGCGACCTGATCGCCGTCGACGGCAACTACGACGACGTCAACCGCCTCGCCACCGAGCTGGCCGGCGAGCACCCGACGTGGGCGTTCGTGAACGTGAACGTCCGGCCGTACTACTCGGAGGGCTCGAAGACGCTGGCCTACGAGGTCGCCGAGCAGCTCGGCTGGCGCATCCCGCCGCAGATCGTCGTGCCGATCGCCTCCGGTTCGCAGCTGACGAAGGTGGACAAGGGTTTCCGCGAGCTGGGCCAGCTCGGCTTGGTGGACGCCAGCCCGTACAAGGTGTTCGGCGCGCAGGCGACCGGCTGCTCGCCGGTGTCGGCCGCGTTCCGCGCAGGCCAGGACGTGGTCCAGCCGGTGAAGCCGGACACGATCGCCCGTTCGCTGGCGATCGGCAACCCGGCCGACGGCCCGTACGTCCTCGACATCGTCAACCGCACCGGCGGCGCGATCGAAGACGTCACCGACGAGGAGGTCGTCGAGGGCATCCGGCTGCTGGCCCGCACCGAGGGCATCTTCACCGAGACGGCCGGCGGGGTCACCGTGGCCACGGCGAAGAAGCTGGTGGAGACGGGCAAGCTCGACCCGGACGCGGAGACGGTCCTCCTGATCACCGGCGACGGCCTCAAGACCCTCGACGCGGTCGAGAACCACATCGGCCCCAAGGCGACCGTGCCGCCGTCGGCCGCCGCGGTGAACGAGGCGCTCGGCTACTGACGCTCCCCGAGCTGGGGACGGGCCGCCGCGGCCCGCCCCCGCTTCGGTCGCGGGCAACGGGACCCGGAGTCGGTGGCCACCGGGCCTCCGCCTCCGCCCCCCGCCCGGCGACAGCAGCCGAGGGCAAGCCACGAGGCCGCTCGGCCACCAACCCCGCCGAGCGCATGCCCGCCCTGACTCCGGCAGCGGCAACAAGCCTCGCCCCAATCCGGTGGCGGACAACGGCCTCGCCCGGAGCTGGCGGCCACGGGACCACCGCCCCGCCGACCGCCGGCCAGCCCGGCGACAGCAGCCAGGGCAAGCCACGAGAGGACCGGCCTGGTGATCGGCTGCCGCGCCACGGCCGCAGCGGCCGCGATCGTCGCTGCCACCGCGCCCGGCGCGTTCGGGATCATCGCGCTTGGCCACTGACCCTCGCGGGCCGCTCGGTCTGCGCCTGGTGAGTACCTCCTTTCGCGTTTCTCCGGGCCGATAGGGTCGACACCCGCCAGGTGTCGGCTCGGTCCGGGAGGTTCGGGGAAATGCGGAATCTCGGCAAGCACTGGATGGTCACCGCCGAGCGTGATGGGGATGCCTTGCCCACCACCGTTGTCGCGAAGTGGCGGTGGTACAAGAAGGGCGCCCGGCGAGACCGGTTGCGGTACGGCGTCGTGGAAGTCGTCGCCCTCATCGGCTCGGCCGCTATCCCGGTTGCCGCCGCCGCTCACCTCGATTCGGTCGTCATTGCCGCCCTCGGTTCCGTCGTTCTGGTCGCCACCGGGATCCGGACCACGTTCGGCATGCACCAGAACTGGGTGGAACACAGCCAGATCGGCTACGCGATCGAGCGCGAGGCCGCCTTGTTCCTCCATTCCGCACCGCCGTATGAAGGCTCGGACGCCGTCCGGGTGCTGGTCGCGCGCGTGGAAACCCTGGCCGAGGAAGGCGGACAGCAGTGGGCTCGCCGCCGGATCGCTTTCGAACGCGACCGTCAGGCCGACGGAAGCGCCCCGAAGCCCGCCGCGGAGTGACCCGCTCACCGCCGGGGCGGGGCTCGCGGCTCGCCCCGGCGGACTATCGCCGTTCCGGTGACCACCGCCGTGTCGCCGTCCACGTCGGTTCGGGTCACCAGCGCGCCCAATGCCTTCAGCTCGTCCATTGTGGACTTACTGGGGTGGCCGTATGTGTTGCCCGCGCCCACGCTGACCAACGCCACCCTCGGCGCGACCGCCGCGAGGAACGTCGGCAGCGAGTACCGAGAACCGTGGTGGGGCACCTTCAACACCTCCGCTTTCAGTTCACCGACGTCGGCCAGCAGGTCCGATTGGGCCGCCAGCTCGACGTCGCCCGTCAGGAGCACCCGGCCGGCCGGGGTTTGCGCTCGCAGGACCACCGAGCTGTTGTTGATCGTCGTGCCGTCCTGTGGCCCCGTCGTGCGGGCCGGTACGTAACGCGGGCCCAGTACGTCGAGCGTCAGACCCGGCCAGCTCATCCGTTCCCCCGGGTTCAGCTCCACCAACGGCACTTCCTGGTTCCTGGCCTCCGCCGCGACCTGGCGCCACGCCCACTCCGGCGCCCGCCCCGGGCCGACGGCGACCTCGCCGACCGACCGGCCTTCGAACACCGACGAGAGCCCGCCGATGTGGTCGGCGTGCAGGTGGCTCAGCACCAGCAACGGGATCCGCTCCACAGACAGCCGGTGCAGGCACTCGTCCACCGGCCCCGGCTCGGGTCCGGTGTCCACGACGACGGCCCGCCCCGGCTCCGCCGTCGCCAGCACCACAGCGTCGCCTTGGCCGACATCGCACTCGACCATCGCCCAGTCGCGCGGTGGCCACGCCGGCGCGAACACCTTGACCGGCACGAACGCCAGCAGTGCACCGACGACCAGCATCGCCATGGCCAGGCGCATGCGCCGATGCCGGGCGGCCAGCACCAGCACCACGAGCAACGCGGCGGCCAGCAACCCACCCGCCCAGCCGCCGGGCCAGGCGACGACCGCGCCGGGTGCGCGTGCGCCATGCCGTGCCACCGTGATCAGCCAGCGCGCTTCCGGGTCGGCCAGGTGCACCAGGACCTGCCCGGCACCCCGCCACCAGGGGCCGACCACCGTCGCTAGCACGCCGAGCACCGTCGCCGGAGCGACCACGGGAGCGGCGAGGACGTTGGTGAGCACCGAAACCAGGCTCACCGTGCCCGCCATGCCCGCGAGCACCGGTGCTGTCACCAGGAAGGCCGCCAACGGGATCGCCAGCCCCTCGGCGAACCCCGGCGGGACGCCGCGGCGCACCAGCGCGGCGGCCCAGCGGGGTGCGATCAGGACCAGCCCGGCGGTGGCGAACACCGACAGCGCGAACCCGAAGTCCGTGGCCATCGCCGGATCCGTCACCACCAGCACGCACACCGCGAACGCCAGCGCCGGCAGCGCCGAGCCACGCCGGCCCAGCGCCAACGCCAGCAGCGCGACCGCCGCCATCACGCCCGCCCGCAGCACGCTCGGCTCCGGACCGACCAGGACGAGGAACCCGGCCAGGCACCCGCCCGCGGCCACCGCCGAAGTCCGCGGCCCGAACCGCAGCAGCCGCAGCAGGAGCAACACCGCGCCGCACGCCACGGCGAGGTTGCCACCGCTGACCGCCGTCAGGTGCGCCAGGCCGGCGGTGACGAACTCCTGCTCGACCCGCGGCGACAACCCGCTCGTGTCGCCGAGGACCAGGCCCGGCAGGAGCCCGGCGGGTTCCGCCGGCAGGACCTGGCACAGGTCGTGGAGCCCGGCGCGCAGGTCGGCCGCGGTCAGCTGCCACCACGGCGCCGGGCCGGGATCGCCCGGCGGCCCGCGCACGGACAGCACCGCGACGGTCAGGTCGGAGCCGCGCGGCGGCATCAGCATGCCTGCCGCCGTCACGTCCTGACCCGGCAGCAGTGCCGCCCACTGCGCCACCGGCGCCAGCAGCAGGACACGCCCGGACGAGGTGACCGGCCGGCCGTCGACCGACGCCGTGCGGACGTCGGCCGTCAGCACTACTGACCGGGCACCGGCCTGCTGGTCGGCGTACCCCGCGCTGCGCACGGGTTTCGGACGTTCGGCGACGACGACCCGCAACGCCGCGGGCAGCCCCTCGGTCGCGACAGCACGAAGGTCGTCCCGCTGTGCGTCCCGGATCCGCCAGGCGACCGGCCCAGCGGCGACGAGGCCCAGGACCAGCAGGGCCGCGGCCGCGCCGAGTGCCCGGGGACGGCCGCGGGCCCGCCAGAACACCAGCCCGGCCCCCACCGCCGAAGCGAGACCGACGGCGACGGCCGACCACCAGCCCAGCAGCAGTCCGCCGAGTGCGGCGAGCCAGCACGCCAGTGCCGCCGGCACCAGCCGCATGTCCTGCCGGGTGTCGGTCGCCGGAAGCGTGCTCATCCGACCATCACCTGCTCCCGCAACCGTTCGAACTTGCTTTCTCCGATGCCCGGCACATCGCGCAGCTGCTCCACCTTCGTGAAGCCGCCGTGCTCGGTGCGCCACTGGACGATCCGCTGGGCCGTCACCGCACCGACGCCGGGCAGCGTGTCCAGCTGGTCCGTGCTGGCCGCGTTGAGGTCGACCTTGGTGCCCGCCGGGGCACCGGCCGTCGCGGCGGCGGGTGCCGGGATGCCGACCGCGAGCTGCTCCCCATCGGTCACGCGGCGGGCGAGGTTCAGCGAGCTCAGGTCGGCGCCGGGTTCGGCGCCGCCCGCGGCCCGCAGCACGTCCGCGACCCGGGCGCCCTGGACCACGGTGACGAGGCCGGGCGACCGGACCCGGCCGATCACGCTGACGACGAGACCGGCCTGGGGCGCGGCCCGGGCCGATGCCTCGCTCGCCGGTTTCGCGCTCGGCAGCGCGGGTGGTGACTCGGGCACCGGACGGCCGCCCAGGAGCGCGACCGAGCCGAGGACGATCACCACGACCGCCGCGAGCGCGCCGGCGAGCGCCCACCGGCGGCGGCCGGCACCGGCCGTTCCGCCCGGTAGCCAGCGCCGGACCAGCCGGCCGCCGGGCCCGACCGTGCTCGCGTCGGGCGAGAGCTGGTCGGCCAGCCAGGCGAGCCGGTCGTTGACGGGAGGGCCCGGATCCCGGGCGGGCTGCTCGAACACACGATCGACGTTAGGGCCCGCGGGGAGGCGTCCGACAGGGGTGCCGCCGCGTCCTGTGGACAACCGGGGTGATGTGGATGGATCCACCCGGCCCGGCCCGGGAACGGCCGTTTCCGTCGTACCCGGGTGGCATGCTGGAGGGTTCGGCGGCTAGCGCCGGGGCGGGACCGTCCGCTGGACGACCACCCCGAGCACGCCGGGCCCGGTGTGCGCCCCGATCACCGCGCCCAGCTCGGAGACCACGCACCCCGCCGAGCGCGGCACCGCCTCTTCCAGCCGGTTCGCCAGCTCGACCGCCCGCTCCGGCGACGCGAGGTGGTGGACGGCGAGCTCGACGTCGTCGTCCTCGGCGGCCTTGGCGGCCAGCTCGACCAGCCGCGCGAGCGCGCGGTTCATGGTGCGGACCTTCTCCAGCGGCAGGATCCGGCCGTCCGACATGTGCAGCACCGGTTTCACCGCCAGTGCCGTGCCGAGCAGCGCCGCGGCCGGGCCGATCCGGCCGCCGCGGCGCAGGTGGTCCAGGGTTTCCACGACGAACAACGTCGACGAGCACCCGGCCGCGGTCACCGCCGCGGCCTCGACCTCGGCCGCGTCGGCGCCCTCGGAAGCGGCCGCGGCGGCGTGCAGCGCGGCGAACCCCAGTCCCATCGCGGTGGTGCGCGAGTCGACCACGCGGACCCGGTCCGGCCCGACTTCCTGCGCCGCCAGCACCGCCGCTTCCCAGGTGCCCGACAGCTCGCGCGAGAGGTGCACGGAGACGATCGCGTCGGCGCCTTCGGCCAGCGCCGCGCGGAACTCCTTCACGAACTCGGTGGGCGTCGGGCGCGACGTCGTGACGATCTTGCGCTGGCTCATCGCTTCGGCGACCGCCGCCGGGCCGGTCTCGACGCCGTCGAGCGAGACCACGCCGTCGACCAGGACGTGCAGTGGCACCACCCGGACCGAGTGCCGTTCGGCGAAGCCCTCCGGCAGGTGGGCGGTGGAATCCGTGACTACGGCGACCGACACGCCGTCAGCCTACGTGGCCGCGGGCCAGCACCGGCGCCAGCAACACGGACATCGCGTCGCCCACCGCGGCGTGTCCCTTCCAGCCCCAATGCATGCCGTCGGCGTTCCCCTCGCCGCTCAGGACGTGCTCGCCGACGACGGCTTCGAGGTCCAGCAACGGAACCCGCGCCCGCGCGCCCCACGCCGCCATCGCGGCCGCCGCGGCCGGCCGCGCGGTGTGCACGCCGCCGTAGGCCGCGGCGCGGTGGACCGACGGCAGCCAGCCGAAGATCGGCAGCTCGGGCCGCAGGACGCGCAACGCGCCGACGGCCGTGTCGAGGTACTGCACGGTGAGCTTGGCCGGCAGCACCGCGGGACGGCCGCGGAAGGCGACGGACAGCCGCGGCTGCGCGGCGAGGTAGGCCTTGCGCACCACGCGTCGCACAGGATCGGGCCGCAGGTACTTCAACCCGGTGCGCAGGTAGGTCGGCAACGGCGAAGGCAGCGTGTCCATGCTGCCGACCGCCAGGACGACCGCGTCGACGTGGTGTAGATCGGCCCACACGCGCGGGTCGCCGGTCAGCGACCACCAGGCGTCGCGCGCGGTCCAGCCGATCCCGGCGACCAGGTCGGCGGTGCCGCCCAGCGCGGCGGCCGCGACGTTGGGCCACAGCCGCGGTTCGTCCGCGGCGCAGGGTCCTTCGGGACCGTGGAAGCTCAGCGAATCGCCGAACACGAGCAGGCGCGGCCCCATCGGCTAGCCGTGCATCCCCGCGTTGTAGGCCTGCAGGCGCCACTTCCCGTCGCGAGCTCCCAGCTCGACCCAGTGGCAGTTCGAGATCCCGCCCAGCGACGGCCAGGTCTCCACCGGCAGGTTCAGCAGGTGCGCGGTGAGCGCCGTGATCAGCCCGCCGTGCGCGGCCAGCAGCACGGTCTCGCCCGCTCCCGAGTTGGCTTGCTGCAGGTCGGTGACCACTTCGCTCGCGCGGTCGGCGACGTCGAGGCGGTTCTCGCCGCCCGGCGGTGCCCAGGTGGCGTCCCGGCGCCAGCGGGCGCGTTCACCGGGGTAGGCCTCGTCGACCTCGGCGCCGGTCATGCCCTGCCATTCGCCGAGGTGCGTCTCGCGCAGCCGCTTGTCGATCCGCAGCGGGACACCGATCGCGTCGGTGAGCACGGTGGCCGTGTCGGTGGCGCGGCGCAGGTCGGACGCGATGACGAGGTCCGGGGAGAACCGGGCCAGTGCGGGGACGGCGAACCGGGCCTGGTTCCAGCCCCGCGGGGTCAGCGCGGAGTCCAGGTGGCCCTGCATCCGCCCGGCGGCGTTGTAGTCCGTTTCGCCGTGGCGCCAGAGCACGAGCCGCCGCGGGCTCACGGGACGTCCGGGTCCTCGTCGGCGGGTGGCTCCTCGAGTCCGGCCACCTCGATGCGCGGGCAGTCCTTCCACAGCCGCTCGAGGCCGTAGAACGTGCGCTCTTCGACGTGCTGGACGTGCACGACGACGTCGACGTAGTCCAGCAGGACCCAGCGGCCCTCGCGGGCGCCTTCGCGGCGGACCGGCTTGTGGCCGCTCTCCCGCAGCTTCTCCTCGACGTTGTCGACGATGGCGCCGACCAGGCGCTCGTTGGACGCGGAGGCGATGACGAAGGCGTCGGTGATGACGAGCTGCTCGGACACGTCCAGCACGACGACGTCGCTGGCCTTCTTGTCCGCCGCCGCGTGTGCGGCCGCTACGGCCAGCTCTCGTGCCTCGGACGTGGCTGCCACGGTGCTCCTTCTCAGATCGGGTTCGCCCGAGAAGGGTACCCGCCGCGACCAGGGGCCCTTCAGTCGCTCTTCCGGTAGAGATCCTTCTTCGCGATGTAGCGGACGACGCCGTCGGGCACGAGGTACCAGACCGGCTCCCCGCGTTCGACGCGCTCGCGGCAGCCGGTCGAGGAGATCGCCATCGCGGTGACCTCGACGAGGCTCACCTTGCCACTGGGCAGGTGGTGCGAGTTGAGCCGGTAGCCGGGCCGCGTGACGCCGATGAAGTGCGCGAAGTCGAACAGCTCGTCGGCCTTGTGCCAGGTCAGGATCTGCTCGAGGGCGTCGGCGCCGGTGATGAAGAACAGCTGGTCGTCGGGGTATTCGGCGTGGAGGTCGCGCAGCGTGTCGACGGTGTAGGTCTGGCCGCCGCGGTCGATGTCGACGCGGCTGACCGAGAACACCGGGTTGGACGCGGTCGCGATGACCGTCATGAGGTAGCGGTCCTCGGCCCTGGTCACCTCGCGGCCGGTCTTCTGCCACGGCTGCCCGGTGGGGACGAAGATCACCTCGTCGAGCCCGAACCGGGACTGGACCTCGCTGGCCGCGACGAGGTGGCCGTGGTGCACGGGGTCGAACGTGCCGCCCATGACCCCGATCCGCCGTGGTGACATGACCGGAGAGCCTATACAGCCGAGAGCCGTCGGACCGGGTGCTGTGGGACACCTCGCCCCACCGGGCAAGAGTTGTGATTCAGGTCACATAACGGCCCGTATTCGTCGCGAACGGTCCGTTCGCGACGCCGCCGATTCCCGGTTCGTCGGTGCCATGGGGTAGACCGGGGACGTGGACACGACCAGCACCACCCCAGCCCTCCGCGACCGCGCCGAAACCCTCCTCCGGGCACTGGCCGGCGACTCGGCGAAGCTGCGCGAAGACCAGTGGACGGCCATCGAGGCCCTGGTCGCGCAGCGGCGCCGCGCGCTGGTCGTGCAGCGCACCGGCTGGGGCAAGTCGGCGGTGTACTTCCTGGCCACGGCGTTGCTGCGCGAGCAGGGCAGCGGGCCGACGGTGATCGTCTCGCCCCTGCTCGCCCTGATGCGCAACCAGATCTCGGCGGCGGCGCGGGCCGGGATCCACGCGGCCACCATGAACTCGGCGAACCCGCAGGAGTGGGACCAGGTCCAGGCGGCGGTCGCGGCCGGCGAGGTGGACGTGCTGCTGGTCAGCCCCGAACGGCTGAACAACCCGGACTTCCGCGACAACGTGCTGCCGAAGCTGACCGCGAGCACCGGGCTGCTGGTGGTCGACGAAGCGCACTGCATCTCCGACTGGGGGCACGACTTCCGGCCGGACTACCGGCGCCTGCGGACACTGCTGGGCGACCTGCCCGACGGCGTGCCGGTGCTGGCGACCACGGCGACGGCGAACGACCGCGTCGTCACCGACGTCGCCGAGCAGCTGGGCCTCGGCACCGGGGCCGACACGCTGGTGCTGCGCGGCAGCCTCGACCGGGAGAGCCTGCGGTTGTCGGTGTGCCGGCTGCCGACGTCGCAGGCGCGGCTGGCGTGGCTCGCCGACCACCTGGCCGAGCTGCCGGGCTCCGGGATCATCTACTGCCTGACCGTGGCGGCGGCGCACGACGTCGCGTCGCTGCTGAAGGACCGCGGCTACCCGGTGGCGGCCTACACCGGCAAGACCGACCCGGCCGACCGGCAGGCGGCCGAGGACGATCTGCTCGGCAACCGTGTGAAGGCCCTGGTGGCGACGTCGGCGCTGGGCATGGGGTTCGACAAGCCGGACCTGGGGTTCGTCGTGCACCTCGGGGCGCCGTCGTCGCCGATCGCGTACTACCAGCAGGTCGGCCGCGCGGGGCGTGGCGTGGAGCGCGCCGAGGTCGTGCTGCTGCCCGGCGAGGAGGACCGGGCGATCTGGGCCCACTTCGGGTCGCTCGCCTTCCCGGACGAGCTGCGGGTGACGCAGGTGCTGAACACGCTCGCCTACGCCGACCGTCCACTGTCGACCGCGGCGCTCGAGCCGTCGGTCGAGCTTTCGCGGTCCCGGCTGGAAATGGTGCTCAAGGTGCTGGACGTCGACGGCGCGGTGCGGCGCGTCAAGGGCGGCTGGACGAGCACGGGCGAGGAGTGGGAGTACGACCGCGGGCGGTACCGGCGGGTCGCGGAAGCCCGTGACCGCGAACAGGAGGCGATGCTCGGCTACCTGGCCACGGACGGCTGCCGGATGGAATACCTGCGGCGCCAGCTCGACGACCCCGAGGCGGCGCCGTGCGGGCGGTGCGACAACTGCACCGGGCAGCACTGGGACACGACGGTGTCCGACGACGTCGCCGAAGCCACCCGCGAACGCCTGCAGCGGCCGGGTGTCGAGGTCGCGCCCCGGAAGCAGTGGCCCACCGGGATGTCCTCTTTGGACGTTCCGGTCTCCGGCCGGATCTCCGCCGACGACCAGGCCGAGCCGGGCCAGGTGCTCGGCCGGCTCACCGACGTCGGCTGGGGCAACCGGCTGCGGGAACTGGTGGGCCCCCAGGCGAAGGACGCCGAGGTGCCGGACTCGGTGTTCAAGGCCTGCGTGCAGGTGCTCGCCGGGTGGCAGTGGGCGCAGCGGCCGGTGGCGGTGGTGGCGGTGCCGTCGTCGACGCGGCCGCAGCTGGTGTACAGCCTGGCGACGCGGCTGGCCGAGATCGGCAGGCTGGACTTCCTCGGCGCGCTCGACGCGGACGGCCCGCCGCCGCGGCAGGCGAACAGCGCGCAACGGCTGGCGGACCTGTGGCGGCGCCTGAGCATGCCGGCCGATCTCGCGGGGATCCTGCCGGCCGGGCCGGTGCTGCTGGTCGACGACGTCATCGACACGGGCTGGACGATGACGCTGGCCGCACGCCTGCTGCGGCGGGCCGGGGCACCCGCGGTCCTGCCGTTCGCGCTGGCGAGCACGGCTTAGGAGAAGGGAGGGCGGTCAGAACCTTTCACACTGCGAACGGATGTGGCAAAGTCCCGTTCCACCTTCGGGTGACGTGGAGGCCGCCATGACCGAGTCGACCGTTCAGGCAACCCAGCGGCACCGGTTGCCGGTGCGCAAGCTGTTCGCGGCGAGCGCGGGCAATGCGCTGGAGTGGTTCGACTGGACGATCTACGCGACGTTCAGCATCTACTTCGCCGGCGCGTTCTTCCCCGCCGGGAACGACACCCTGGCCCTGATCAACACGTTCGCCACCTACGCGCTCGCGTTCTTCTTCCGTCCGCTGGGCGGGGTCCTGCTCGGGCGCTTCGCGGACACGCGCGGCCGGAAGCCGGCCATGATCCTCACCATCCTGCTCATGGCGGGCGGGTCGGTGGCGATCGGACTGCTGCCGACGTTCTCGCAGGTCGGCTGGCTCGCGCCGATCCTGCTGCTGCTCGCCCGCGTCGCGCAGGGGCTGTCGCTCGGTGGAGAGGTGTCGAACGCGTCGGCCTACCTGGGCGAGATCGCGCCGCGGGAGCGTCGCGGCCGGTACTCGGCGTTCTTCTACATCTCGACCGGGTCGGCCGTGCTGGTCGCGACCGTGCTCGGGTTCGTCCTGGCCCGGGCGCTGGACAAGGCGCAGCTCGCGTCCTGGGGCTGGCGGCTGCCCTTCCTGCTGGGCGGCGTCTTCGGCCTGGTCGGGCTCTGGCTGCGCCGGAGCCTCGCCGAGACCGAGCTGTTCGAGCAGACGAAGACCAAGGCGCGCAAGCTCGAGCGGCCGCTGCTGACGACGCTGACGCACCATCCGAAGGCGGTCGGCAGGCTCGTCGGCTTCACGATGCTCTCGACGCTTTGCTACTACACGTTCTTCAGCGCGTTGACGTCGTTCGCGGTGAAGAACCGGCACGCCGACGCCGACGCGGTCTTCCTCGCGTTGTCGGTCGGCACGGCGTTGTTCATCGCGCTGCAGTACCCGATGGGCGCCCTCGCGGACCGGGCCGGGCGGAAGCCGCAGCTGCTGGTCTGGTCCGGGGCGACCGCGGTGGTCGTCGTGCCGCTGTCCACTTTGATCGGTCCGGGCATCGGCGGCCTGCTCGTGGTGTTCTGCGTCGGGCTCGGGCTGTACACGGCGATGACGTCGATCGCGCCGGCCATCATGAGCGAGCTGTTCCCCACCGAACTGCGCGGGCTGGGGATCGGCGCCTGGTACAACCTGACCGTCGCGGTCTTCGGCGGCACCGCGCCGCTGCTCATCACGCTCTTCGGCACGATCTCGCAGACGCTCTACTTCTGGTACGTCGCCGTGGGCGCGGCGATCGCGTTCGCCGTCATCCTCACGCTGCCCGAAACGAAGGGCAGCGAGCTGCGGTAAACCCTTCGTCACCGGACGGTCACGCTCGCTACGCTGCGGCTTTGCGAACCCGAGCCGAAGGAGGGACACCGTGCCGCAGACCGCCGACGTTACCGAGGAGCTGGCGCGCCGCGTGGTGGCCGCCGCCGGCAAGGCGCTGGACGTCGCACTGACGCCGGAGCAGGCGCTGGTCCAGGCGTCGCCGCGGGAGGGCATCGACTACCAGGCGAACCTCGCGATGAGCCTGGGCAAACGGCTCGGCCGTCCGCCGCGCGAGGTCGCCGGGCTGATCGCCGGGGCGCTGGACCTCGACGACGTCGCCGAGCCGCCCGAGGTCGCCGGCCCCGGCTTCCTCAACTTCGTGCTGCGCAGGGAATGGCTCGAAAACCGGACCGCCGCGCTGCTCGGCGACCCGCGTCTCGGGGTGCCGGAAACCCCGGCGCCGCGGCGGATCGCGCTGGACTACAGCAGCCCGAACGTCGCCAAGGAGATGCACGTCGGGCACCTGCGGACGTCGGTGATCGGCGACGCGCTCGTCCGCCTGCTCCGGTTCGCCGGGCACGAAGTGCTGCCGCACAACCACCTCGGCGACTGGGGGACGCCGTTCGGCATGCTCATCGAGCACCTGCTCGACGTCTCGGCCGGCCGCAGCGCGATCGGCGACCTCGATGCCTTCTACCGCGAAGCGCGCCGGAAGTTCGACACCGACGACGCGTTCGCGACCCGTGCGCGTGAGCGGGTGGTCCTGCTGCAAAGCGGCGACGAAGAGACCCTCGGCGTCTGGCGGGAACTGATCGCCGAGTCGACGCGGCACTTCAACGAGGTCTACGCGCTGCTCGGGATTTCGCTGACGGACAAGGACATCTACGGCGAGAGCTTCTACAACCCTTACCTCGCCGCGGTGGTCGACGACCTCGAAAAGGCCGGGCTGACCGAGGTGAGCGACGGCGCGGTCTGCGTGTTTCCCGAAGGCTTCCGCAACCGCGAGGGTGACCGGCTGCCGCTGATCGTCCGCAAACGCGACGGCGGCTACGGGTACGCGGCGACCGACCTGGCCACCGCCCGGTACTGGACGGCCGAACGCGGCGCGACCGACCTGCTCTACGTCGTCGGGGCCCCGCAGGCGCAGCACTTCGCGATGGTGTTCGCCGTCTGCCGCGCCGCCGGCTGGCTGACCGGCCACGCCGAGCACATCGGCTTCGGCACCGTGCTGGGCGCCGACGGCAAGACCATGCGGACCCGGTCCGGCGACACGGTCAAGCTGGCCGACCTGCTCACCGAAGCCGTCTCGCAAGCCGCCGCGGTCGTCGCCGAACGCAGCGAGCTCGACGCGGCCGGACAGGCCGAAGTCGCGCGGGCGGTCGGCATCGGCGCGGTCAAGTACGCCGACCTGTCCGGCGATCGCGAGCGCGACTACGTCTTCGCCTGGGACCGGATGCTCGCCAAGGAGGGCAACACCTCGGTGTACCTGCAGTACGCGCACGCGCGGACGCAGTCGATCCTCCGCAAGGCGGGTGGAGTTCCCGAGGGCGCGGAGATCCTGCTGGAAGCGCCGGCGGAACGTGCGTTGGCGCTGAAGCTGCTCAGGTTCGGCGAAGCGCTGAAGGCCGCGACGACCGCGTACGCACCGCACAAGCTCTGTACGTACCTGTACGAGACGGCAGTCGCCTTTTCCCGGTTCTTCGAGGAATGCCCGGTCCTGAAAGCCTCTTCGCCGTCGCTGCGCGCGTCGCGGCTGAGGTTGACTACGCTGACGTCGCACACGCTCGCGCTCGGGCTTTCCCTGCTCGGCATCGAAGCGCCCGACCAGCTTTAGCGGGAGACCACTGTGGAACTGCCCGGCGATCTGCTCGCTCTCCTTCGCGCACCCAGTCTCTGCTTCCTGTCGACGCTGATGCCCGACGGCTCGCCGCAGCTCACCCAGACCTGGGCGGACACCGACGGCACGCACATCCTCGTCAACACCGTGCTGGGACACCAGAAGCAGCGCAACATCGCGCGCGACCCGCGGGTGGCGCTCAACGTCGCCGACCGCGACCGGCCGTCGCGCTACTACGCGATCCGCGGACGGGTCCTGGACATGACCGAAGACGGTGCCGTCGAGCACATCGAGAAGCTGGCGCAGCGCTACCTCGGCGGCCCGTACCCGTGGTGGGGTGGCCGCGACCAGACGCGGCTGCTGCTCACGATCAAAGCGGATCGGATCGCGTCGTGATCATCGTCGCCGGCTGGCTCGCCGTCGCTCCCGAAGAGCGTGACGCCTACCTCGAGGGGTGCGCCGAAGCCGTCCGGCTCGCGCGGGAAGCGCCCGGCTGCCTCGAGTACGCGCTGGGCGCCGACCTGCTCGACCCCGGCCGGATCACCGTGTACGAGCGCTGGGAGTCCGATGCGGACCTCGAGCGCTTCCGCGGGTCCGGGCCGTCGGACGAGCAGTCGGCGCAGATCCTCGACGCGTCCGTGGCGCGCTACCGGATTTCGGCGGTCGAGGCGCCGTGATCCGCTAGCAGCGTCACCAGTTCCCCGGCCAGGCTGCGGCCGATCGGCTCCCGCGTCGCGAGGAGCCGGTACCAGAGCGTGCCGAACACGACGTCGACGACCGTGCCGGGCGCGACGCCCGCGGGCAGTTCGCCGCGCTCGCGGGCGCGGTCGACGATCGTCCCCAGCGCTTCGCGGCGGCGGTACAGGAAGTCCTCGCGGAAGCGCTTGCCGAACTCCGGGTCGAGCTGCGCCTGCGCCATCAGCGCCCGGAGCGTGTCCGCGACCTGGTTCTTCTCCCCCAGTTCGAACGTGCTGTCCAGGAAGTGCCCGAGGTCGGCGCGGAAGGACCCCTCGTCGGGAATCGGGATCTGCAGGTCGGCCTTCGTCGCGAGCGCGTCGAGGAGGACGTCGGCCTTCGACGGCCACCAGCGGTAGATCGTCTGCTTGCCGACGCCGGAGCGCGCGGCGATGCCTTCGACGGTCAGCGCGCCGTAGCCCGCCTCCGCGACCAGGTCGAGCGTGGCGGCGAGGATCGCCAGCCGGCTCTGCTCACTGCGCTTGCGGCCGGGACGGGACTGGTCGGTCATGGGATCCGATGGTAGCGTCGATTTCGAAACGAGACGTACCGGTTCGAAATGGGGAACAAGCATGAGCATCGCACTCGTCGCCGGCGGCACTTCGGGCATCGGCCTGGCGACCGCGCGGCGGCTACACGAACGGGGGTACACCGTCCACGTCACCGGACGGGGGAAGGAGCGCTTGGACGACGTGGCCGCGAGCGACCCGTCGCTGACCGGGCACCAGGCGGACGGCGGCGACGCGACGGCGATGGGCGCGCTGGCATCGTCGCTGGGGACGGTCGACGTGCTGGTGGTGAGCCTGTCCGGCGTCGAGGGCATGGGGCCGATCGAGGCACTGGACCTGGCGGTGCTGCGGCGGGCGTTCGACGCGAAGTTCTGGGCGCACCTGACCACGGTCCAGGCGGTGCTGCCGCACCTGGCTGCGGACGGGTCGATCACGCTGCTGAGCGCGATCACGGCCCGCGCGGCGATGGCGGGCACGGCCGGGATCGGCGCCCTGAACGCGGCGATCGAAGCGCTGGTCAAGCCGCTGGCGGTGGAGCTGGCGCCGCGGCGGGTGAACGCGGTTTCGCCGGGAGTGGTGGACACGGCGTGGTGGAGCGGGTTCCCGGCGGAGGTGCGGGAGGGGTTCTTCGCACAGACGGCGGCTTCGATCCCGGCCCGGCGCGTGGCGACGGCGGACGACGTGGCGGAGGTGGTGACGCTGGCGGCGACGAACCGGAACCTGACCGGAACGGTGTTGGAAGCCGACGGCGGTGCCCGGTTGGTCTCGCTGGGATGAGCGCGGGCGGCGCTTCCCTGTGAAGGCGCCGGGTAGGGCGAGGGCCGCCGGGGGGAGGGGCGGCGGGTCGCGTGTGCGGAGGGGCCCGCGCCGCGCGATCGGCCGCGCGGGACTCGCTTGCCGACGGCCATGATGTGCTCGCGCAGCTCGCCGACGCCGCGCGGCCGGCCATGCGGGACCGCCAGGCCGCTCGGTCGGCTACGCGGAGGCGCTAGCGCCGGGCGGCCGCCCTTCGGCGGCCCGCAGGCGCCGCGCGGTCGGCCGTTCAACCTGCGGCGAGCCCGCGACGGCACGGCATCAGCCGAGCGAGGGGCAGCAGGCTCGTTGGGCGGTGGGGAGCCAGTCCGTGGCGGCTTCTAGCGGCGCAGTGGGACCAGGTCGTCGGCGTGGACTACCTCTCGGCGTTGCTCCTCTGGGAGCTCGTGGGATGACCGGCCGATCAGGTCCGGGAGCTCCGTCGCGTCGAACGCCACCACTCCGCGGGCCACCCGGCGGTCCTTCGCGTCCACCAGATCCACCACGTCGCCGGCCTGGAATTCGCCCGACACGCCGGTGATTCCCGCCGCCAGCAATGACCTGCGGCGGCGGACCACCGCCGTCACCGCGCCGTCGTCCAGGCGGAGCGTTCCCGTTGTGTCCGCCGCGTAGCCCAGCCAGAACCTGCGGGCCGACAAGCGCGTGTCCGCCGGGGCGAACGCCGTGCCCGGGGACGCCGAAGTCAACGCCGCCGATGCCTCCGAAGCCGCCGCCAGGAGGACCGGGATGCCCGCTCCCGCCGCCGTGCGGGCGGCCGCGAGCTTCGAGACCATTCCGCCCGTGCCGAGGCCCGAGCTGGACATGCCCACCGAAATGCCGTCCACATCGGACTCCGAGAGGACCTCCGTCAGCTTGCGCGTCGCGCCGTTGCGGGGGTCGCCGTCGTACAGACCGTCCACATCGGACAACAGGACCAGCGCGTCCGCGCCGATCAGGTGCGCGACCAATGCCGCCAGGCGGTCGTTGTCGCCGAAGCGGATCTCTTCCGTTGCCACCGTGTCGTTCTCGTTGACCACCGGGACCGCGCCCAGCGCCAGCAGCCGCGAGAACGTGCGCTGCGCGTTGCGGTAGTGCGACCGGCGGACGACGTCGTCCGAGGTGAGCAGCACCTGGCCGACCGTCAGCGAATACCGGCCGAACGACTCCGCGTACGCGTGCGCCAGCGCCAGCTGGCCGACGCTCGCCGCCGCCTGCTGGGTCGCCAGGTCGCGCGGGCGCTTGCCCAGCGAAAGCGGGGCGAGGCCGGCGCCGATCGCGCCCGAGGACACGAGCACTATCTGCGTGTCGCGGGCCACGCGCTCGGCGATCGCGTCGACCAGCGCGTCCAGGCGGGCCGCGTCGAGGCCGCTGCCCGCCGTCGTCAGGGCCGACGAGCCGACCTTGACGACCAGGCGCCGGGCCGCGGCGATCGCTTCGCGCGTGCCGCTCACGCGTCGAGGTCCAGGTCGTCGTCCTCGCCGGTGCCGTCGCGGCGGATCCGGCGGGCCTCCTTGCGCTCGGCCGCGCCGACGCGGTCGCTGCGCTCCAGCCGGACGTCGGTGCCGCGCCCGGACAGGTGGACCGCCACCGAAGGCGTCGACGGCTCCCACTCGAACTGGACGTCGCCGATCGTGACCGGGCTGCCCGGCTTCGCGCCGAGCTTCGCCAGCTCGTCCTCGACGCCGAGGCGGTTGAGCCGGTCGGCGAGGTAGCCGACGGCCTCGTCGTTGCCGAAGTCGGTCTGGCGGATCCACCGTTCCGGGCGGGCGCCGCGCACGATGAACGCGCCCTCCTCCTCGGGGTCGACCTCGACGGTGAACCCGGAGTCGTCGACGGCGAGCGGGCGTAGCACGATCTTCTCGGGCTCCAGCACCGGCTGCGCCTCGCGGTACTCCTCGACGATCGCGGCCAGCGCGAACGTCAGCTCGCGCAACCCCTTGCGGGACGCCGTCGAGACCTCGAAGACGCGCAGGCCGCGGGCCTCGAACTCCGGCCGGACGAACTCGGCGAGCTCGGCGGCCTCCGGGATGTCGATCTTGTTGAGCACGACCACGCGGGGCCGCTCCTCGAGCTTGCCGCCGAGACCGGGCGTGTACTTCGAGAGTTCCTCTTCGAGGGCGTCCACATCGGACAGCGGGTCGCGACCCGGCTCCAGCGTCGCGCAGTCGACGACGTGCACCAGCACCGCACAGCGCTCGATGTGGCGGAGGAAGTCCAGGCCCAGGCCCTTACCCTCGGACGCGCCGGGGATCAGGCCGGGCACGTCGGCCATCGTGAACACCGTGTCGCCGCCGGTGATGACGCCGAGGTTCGGCACCAGCGTGGTGAACGGGTAGTCGGCGATCTTCGGCTTGGCCGCGGACAGCACCGAGATCAGCGACGACTTGCCGGCGGACGGGAAGCCGAGCAGGCCGACGTCGGCGACCGAACGCAGCTCCAGCACGAGGTTGCGGGCCTCGCCCGGCTCGCCCAGCAGCGCGAAGCCGGGGGCCTTGCGGGCCTTCGACGCGAGCGCGGCGTTGCCGAGGCCGCCGCGGCCGCCCTGCGCGGCGACGAATGTGGTGCCCGGGCCGATGAGGTCGGCGACCATCTCGCCGTCCTCGGTGAACACGACGGTGCCGGACGGCACCTTCATCACCAGCGTCTCCCCCGCCGCGCCGGCGCGGTTGCCGCCCTGGCCCATCTTGCCGCTGCCCGCCTTGGCGTGCGGCCGGAAGTGGAAGTCGAGCAGGGTGTGCACGTTGGGGTCGACGACCAGCAGGACGTCGCCGCCGTTGCCGCCGTTGCCGCCGTCGGGGCCGCCGAGGGGCTTGAACTTCTCGCGGTGCACCGAGGCGCAGCCGTTCCCACCGTCACCTGCGGTCAGGTGGATCACCGCACGGTCCACGAACCGGGACGCCATGACTTGCCTCTTTCACCTGCGGAAGATCGGACACATAAAGAAGCGAGGGGTGGCACCGGATATTCCGGCCCCACCCCTCGCTGAAAGCTCTCGAAGCCGAAGACTCAGGCTTCCGACGGCACGATGTTGACCGTCTTGCGGCCACGCTTCTCGCCGAACTGGACGGCACCGGTGGCCAGCGCGAACAGCGTGTCGTCGCCGCCACGGCCGACGTTGACGCCGGGGTGGAACTTGGTGCCGCGCTGGCGGATCAGGATCTCGCCGGCGTTGACCTGCTGGCCGCCGAAGCGCTTGACGCCGAGGCGCTGCGCGTTCGAGTCACGACCGTTGCGGGAGCTGGACGCACCCTTCTTGTGAGCCATAGCTCAGTCCTCTTTCTGAAAACCGAAGATCCGGAGAAACCCTTACAGGGAGATGGCGGTGACCTCGACGCGGGTCAGCTTCTGCCGGTGACCCTGGCGCTTGTGGTAGCCCGTCTTGTTCTTGAACTTGTGGATCCGGATCTTCGGACCCTTGGTCTGCTCGACGACCTTGCCGGTGACCGAGACCTTCGCCAGCGCGTCGGCGTCCGTGGTGACCTCGCCACCGTCGACGTACAAAACGGCGGGGAGGATGTGCTCGGTGCCCGGCTCGCCCTCGAGCTTCTCGACCTCGACGACGTCGCCGACGGCCACCTTGTACTGCTTGCCGCCGGTCTTGACGATCGCGTACGCCGACACGGAAGTCTCCTGCATTACTCGACAATGGGTGGGGGCTCCGCGCGACCGGCCCACCTGGTGGAAACGGCGGTCCAGGACTCGCGCAGGCGACCTGCTCTGGTGGCAGGCCGTACTACAGGTTACGTGGGGTGCCCCGGTGCGTTACCACCGGGGTCCCCAAGTCGTTCACTTGCTCTGGTCGGAGGCGTGCACCGGCGGTCCCGCCGGGCGCGACGCGGCCCGGCGCGGACGGCGCCGGGTGGAGCGCGCGGCCGGTTCGGGCACGCTGACCTCCGGCTCGGCGACCGGTTCCACGGGCTCCGAAGCCGCCGTGACCGGCTCTTCCGCCGGTTCCGGGGCCGGGGTCCGCTCGACCTCGGGCTCCTCGTCCTGCGGCACCGGGGCCTCGTCCGCCTCGGTGGTCACCGGGGTGCCGGCGACCTCCTGGGCGGGCTCGGCGGGCGGCTCGGCCGCCACCGGCGTCTCGTCGGCCTCCGTGGTCGCCGGGGTGCCCGCGACCTCCCTGGCCGGCTCCGGGGCGGGCCCGTCGCCGTTCAGCGCGCCGTGGTCGTGCTCCTTGGCCGCCTTCGAGGCGTTGGCCACCGCGGCCACCGCGGAGGCGATCGACTCGCGCCGCTCCGGCGGCGGAACCGCGTGCACCTCGGCCTTGGCGGCCTCGGCCTGCTCCTTGGCGGCTTCCTCGCCCTTGCCGCGGCCCCGCGACCGGCGGGAGGTCTTCTCCCCGCCGCCGTTGCCGCCGTTGCCGTTGCCGTTCCCGCCGTGGTTGTGCCCACCGCCACCGGCCGTGCGCTGCACCTCGGTCGAGACGAGCACGCCCCGGCCCTTGCAGTGCTCGCACGGCGTCGAGAACGCCTCCAGCAGGCCGGTGCCGATCTTCTTGCGGGTCATCTGGACCAGGCCGAGCGAGGTGACCTCGGCGACCTGGTGGCGCGTGCGGTCGCGGCCGAGGCATTCGGTGAGGCGGCGCAGCACCAGCTCGCGGTTGGACTCCAGCACCATGTCGATGAAGTCGATCACGATGATGCCGCCGATGTCCCGCAGCCGGAGCTGGCGGACGATCTCCTCCGCCGACTCCAGGTTGTTGCGGGTCACCGTCTCCTCGAGGTTGCCACCCGATCCGGTGAACTTGCCGGTGTTGACGTCGATCACCGTCATCGCCTCGGTGCGGTCGATGACCAGGTAACCGCCGCTGGGCAGCCAGACCTTGCGGTCGAGGGCCTTGGTGATCTGCTCGTCGATCCGGTGGTCGGCGAACGCGTCGCCGGTGCCCGTGTAGCGCTTGAGGCGCTCGGTGAGCTCCGGCGCGACGTGGCTGACGTAGCCGTTGATGGTCTCCCAGGAGCGGTCGCCCTGGATCTCCAGCTTGGCGAAGTCCTCGGTGAAGAGGTCGCGCACGACCTTGACCAGCAGGTCCGGCTCTTCGTAGAGCATGGTCGGCGCGCCGCCCTTCTTGGCGGAACCGGCGGCGGCCTTCTCCTTGATGACGTCCCACTGCGCCTTCAGGCGGTCGACGTCGCGGCCCAGCTCCTCCTCGCCGATGCCCTCGGAGGCGGTGCGGATGATGACGCCCGCGTCCTCCGGGACGATCCGCTTGAGGATGTCCTTCAGGCGGCGGCGCTCGTTCTCCGGCAGCTTGCGGGAGATGCCGGTGGCGCCGCCCGCGGGGACGTACACGAGGAACCGGCCGGGCAGCGAGATCTGCGTGGTCAGCCGGGCGCCCTTGTGCCCGACCGGGTCCTTGGTGACCTGGACCAGCACGGAGTCGCCGGTGGACAGCGCCTGCTCGATCTTGCGGGCCTTGCCCTCCAGGCCGGCGGCGTCCCAGTCGACCTCGCCGGCGTAGAGCACGGCGTTGCGGCCGCGGCCGATGTCGATGAACGCGGCCTCCATGCTCGGCAGCACGTTCTGGACGCGGCCGAGGTAGACGTTGCCGACGATCGAGCCGGAGCCCGACTGCGTCACGAAGTGCTCGACCAGCACGCCGTCCTCGAGGACGGCGATCTGCGTCGCGTCGCCCTTCTCGAGGACGACCATCGTGCGCTCGACCGACTCCCGGCGGGCGAGGAACTCGGCCTCGGACAGGATCGGGGCACGGCGGCGGCCGGCCTCACGGCCGTCGCGGCGGCGCTGGCGCTTGGCCTCCAGGCGGGTCGACCCGCGGACGCTGCGCACCTCGTCGCGCGCCGGGCGCTCGCGCTCGGCCTGCTCGGCCTTCGCCTGGCGGACGTGCGTGACGGTGTTGGGCGGGTCGTCGGTGCTCTCGGCCTCGTCACCGTCCGAGCCCTTGCGGCGACGGCGGCGGCGACGGCGCTTGCTGCCGCCCTCGGCCTCGTCGCCGTCGGAGTCGGACTCGGCGTCCGCGGCGGTTTCCTCGGCCTCTTCGGCGTCCGCTTCGGGCTTTTCGTCCCCGTTGCGGGACTTGCGACGCGGCTGCTCTTCGGCCTGGTCCTCGTTCTCGGCGGTCTCGTCGCCGCCCTCGGCGCCCTTGCCGCGGCCACGGCCACGACGACCCCGGCGGCGACGGCGGCGGCTGCCGGCGTCCTCGTCTTCGTCGGTCTCGGTGGCCGGGGTGGTCTCTTCGGCCTCTTCCTCGGCGACCTCGGGCTCGGGGCGGGTGCGCGACTCCGGGCGCGGCTCCGGCTCCGCGAACGGGTCGGCGGGCTTGCGGGCCGGCTTGGCCGCGGGCTCGGCGGGCTCCGGCGGCAGGAAGACCGGCGACGGCGCGGCGAACACCGGCAGGTGCGCGCGGGTCTTCTGCCGCGGGCGCGGCTTCTCGGCCTCGGCGGCGGGCGCCTGGCTCTGCTCGGGGTCGGTCTGCTGCTGCGCGAACGGCTGACCGGCGCCGCGGCGGCCGGCGGGCTGGTCCTGACCGGCGCCCTGCGCGAACGGCTGACCGGCGCCGCTCCGGCCAGAGGCCTGGCCCTGACCGGCGCCGCCCTCAGCGGCGGGCTGTCCGGCGACCTGGCCCTGACCAGCGCCCTCAGCGGCGGGCTGTCCGGCGACCTGGTCCTGACCGGCGCTGCCCTCGACGGCGGGCTGCCCGGCGCCACCCTGTCCGGCGACCTCACCGGGCGTGGCCGTCTCGGCCGCGGGCTGCTCGCCCCCGTCGGGTGCGAAGGCCTCGGCCACCTTGAGCGCCACGTCCCTGGTCACGCTCGACTGCGCGCTGCGCACGCTCTCCCCCAGCTCGGCGAGCTGGGCCAGCACGTCCCGGCTGTGCTTCTCGAGCAGCTTCGCCAGCGCGTGCACCCGGATCCGGGCGGGCAGGTCGGCCAGCGGGCCGCTCGCGGGTGTGGCGGGATTCCCGCCGGTGTGCTCGGCGGGTGTTTCCGCGTTCGACATGTGTCTCCTCCGCCCCCGGGCGCGTCTGCCGGTTCGCACCGGCAGGGACGCGGCCGCGCAGGGGCCCCTTTCTGTTCGTTCCGCCGTGGTGGTCACCAGCGACGGGAATCCTTGCCCGACGACCGGGCGCCGCACCGCCGCATCCGGCGGCGCGCAACCCGGTCAAAGGTCTGCTCGGCGCTGTGCGCGGCACTCGCGGCCCCCGGGCCGCCCGCCACGTCGTCCAGCCGCCCGATCCGGGCGGCGACGCGCGTCGTGCTGATTCGTGCACATCACCGGGCCACAACGCCGCAGGCAGCACCTCTCACGTGCGCCCCGCGGCCCAGCGGCCACCCCGAGTATCCCACACCGGGTGACTGCTCCGGTGTACTCGGTACCTCCGCCCACGCCGCCGGGCGCGCCGCGAGCCCACCGGCCGGGGGAACTTGGCCGTAGCGCTTGTCCGCCGGGCACGGGGTGGCTACCGTGCGGCTCGGGGTGCCCGGGATCTCGCGCGCCGGCACCCGCGGTTCCTGCATCCGGTGGGAGGTCCGGTGTCCCTGCTGGCGCGGCCGCTGCGAGCGGCCGTGTGCACCGTACTGGTGCTTTCGGGATGCGTCACCGCCGGTCCGGCGGCGGCCGACGCGCCCGCCTGCGGCCACGGGCGGGCCCTGCGCTACGTCGTCGCCTTCGACCGCGGCACGGCCGAGTCCGCCGCCCGCGCGCAGGTCACGGCGGCGTGCGGCGCCACCACCGTCTACTACCCGCAGATCGCCGTGGCGGTCGCCACCTCGGGCGACCCGTCGTTCGGCGCCCGGATCGGGCTCGACCGGGCGTTCAGCGCCCAGGCCGAGCGGCTGGCCGCGCAGCGCGCCACCGAGGTCAGGCCGCAGCCCGCACGTGCCACGCTGCCCGTCACGGACCCGGCCCGCGTGCCCACCGCGGACCTGAGCGGGCAGCAGTGGGACATGCGGATGATCAACGCGGGCCGCGCGCCGGGCGCGTCGGACGGCAGCCGCGACGTCGTCGTCGGCGTCCTCGACTCGGGCATCGACCCGAACCACCCGGACCTGACCGGCGCTCTCGACCGCGACGACTCCGCCGGCTGCCTGACCGGGGAGCCCGACCGGTCGCCGTCGGCCTGGGCGCCGACGACGTCGGTGCACGGCACCCACGTGGCGGGGATCATCGCGGCGGCCGACGACGGGCGCGGGGTGACGGGTGTGGCGCCCGGGGTCCGCGTGGCGTCGGTGAAGGTGATCGACGACCGCGGCTACGCCGACCCGGAGGCCGCGGTGTGCGGCCTGATGTGGGCGGCCTCGCGGCACCTGCGGCTGACGAACAGCAGCTTCTTCGTGAACCCGTGGACGCTCTCGTGCATCCGGGGCGACGACCGCGGGGTGGTGCACGAGGTCCTGGCGCGGGCGGTGGAGTACAGCACGTCGGCGGGGACGCTGAACGTCGCGGCGGCGACGAACGAGGCCGTCGACCTGACGCCGTCGGCGCGCTCCGGCTCGGCCGGCCCCGGGTCCGGCTGCGAAGCGCTGCCGGCCGGGCTGCGGGACGTCGTCGCGGTGTCGGCCGTCGGCTCGGACCGGGTGAAGGCGGGCTACAGCTCGTACGGACTGGGCGTGATCGACGTCACGGCCCCCGGCGGGGAGACCGGCGAGTGCGTGCTTTCGACGGTGCCCGGCGGGTACGCGCCGCTGTGCGGGACGTCGATGGCCGCGCCGCACGTCACCGGGGTGCTGGCGTTGCTGGCGTCCACCTTGCCGGACGCGGGGCCGCGGCAGCTGCGGCGGACACTGGACGCCCAGGCGATGCCGATGCCGTGCCCGGCCGACTACGACCTCACCGGCGACGGCACCCAGGACGCCTACTGCGCGGGGTACGAGGGGTTCAACGGCTTCTACGGCCACGGGATGGTGGACGCGCTCGCCGCCACCGTGCCGCGCGGCAAGCCCGACCCGGCCCGCTGAGCCTGGCTGCAGCTACGGCGGTTTCGGGGGTGTCCGGTCGCGGGGACGCTCGGCCGCGGGAGCGCTCGGGCGCGGGGACAATCGGCTTCCGGAGCGCTCGACCGCGGGGACGCTCGGCTTCCGAAGCGCTCGGTCGCGGGGAGGGCGGCGCTTGGCCGCCGCGGCGGACCGCCAGGCACACGACCGACCTCGGCGGGCCGGGCGGGCCGCTCACGTCAGCAGGAGCTTGGCGATCCTCCTCGTCGACGCCCACAGGCCCACCGCGCCCAGTACCAGCAGGTAGGCCAGGTTGACCAGCATGCTGCCGGACAGGATGCCGGTCGCCAGGCCGCGCATCAGCTCGATCGCGTGGTACAGCGGGAGGCAGCGGACCAGCCACTGCAGCGGCTCCGGGTAGACCGCCAGCGGGAAGAACGTCGTCGCGAACAGGAACATCGGCATCAGGGCCAGCGCGATGTAGTCGAACTGGGCCGTCGACTCGAGGAACGTCACCAGTGCCATGCCGATCGCCGAGAAGGCCAGGCCCACCAGCAGGGCCGCCGGGACCATCAGCAGCGCCCACCACGACGCCAGCAGCCCCATCCCCGCCGCGATCGCGAGGAACGCCACCGCGTAGATGCCGCCGCGGGTCATCGCCCAGCCGATCTCGCCCAGCGCGATGTCGAGCGGGCCGATCGGGGTCGCCAGCATCGCGTCGTACAGCTTCGCGTAGCGCAGCTTGAAGAACAGGTTGTACGTCGACTCGAAAACGGCGCCGTTCATCGCCGACGTCGCCAGCAGCGCCGGCGCCACGAACGCGACGTAGCCCATCGGGCGGCCGTCCGGGCCCGCCACCTCGGTGACGAGCTTGCCGAAGCCGAGCTGGAACGCGAGCAGGTAGAGGAACGGCTCGGCCGCGCCGGAGAGGAACATCAGCCAGCTGTTCCAGCTCACCCGCACCGAGCGCTCGACGAGCATGCGGGCCCGGCCCGCGTACAGCCCGGGCGGCAGGATCCGCAGCAGCAGCCCGGCCCGCGCCGGCGGGGCTTGGACGCTCACCATCAGACCACCAGCCTCCGGTAGAAGGCCCGGTGCGCGAGCGCCCACCCGGCCGCGAACAACGCCGCGAGCACCGCGAGGTGGCCGAGCATCGCCCAGCCACCGACCCCGCCGAGGCTCGCGCCGCGGGCGAGCTGGGTGCCGTGCCAGAGCGGGGACAGCCAGGCCAGCCAGCGGATCGCGCCCGGCAGCTGGGAGATCGGGAAGAACGTGCCGGAGAACAACGTCATCGGCATCACGACGAACCGGAAGATGATCCCGAACCGCTGGCCCTCGTCGTAGGTCCGGGCCGCCAGCGCGGTGATCGGCGTGGCGCAGGCGAGCCCGGTGACCGTGCCGACGAGGATCACCAGCAGCACGCCGGGGCCGGTCCAGGCGCCGAAGAACAGCGCGACGAACGCGTAGATCGCGCCGGCGAGCGTCAGGCGCAGGGCCGTCCAGATCAGGTGGCCGCCGAGGACCTGGCCCGGCGACACGGGGGTGGCCGTGACGGCCAGGTAGTCCTTCTGCCACTTGAACCCGGACAGCACGGGGTAGCTCGAGTCGCCGACGGCCTGCTGCGCGGCACCGGCGGCGAGCAGGGCGGGCGCGATGTACTGCAGGTACGAAAGGCCGCCGGTGACCGCGCCGGGGCGGACCTGCGAGCCGAAGCCGAGGCCCATGGCGGCGAGGAAGAGCACGGGCTGGAGGCCGGTGGAGTACAAAGTGGACACCCAGTGGCGGCGGTACCAGGTCCAGTACCCCTCGACGCGCAGCCAGGCGCCGTGCCAGGTGCCGACCACGCGGCCGGTGGATTCGACGGTGGTCATGACCGCCGCTCCGACCCGCGAAGCCGCGGCAAACCGGGGGTCCGGGGGCCGGCCCCCGGCCGGGGCGTGGGGGCCGCGCCCCCACAGGACACACTGACGAGGGTCATCGGCGAGCGCCCTCCGCGAGCATGGTTCGTCTCCATCCCGAGTCAGTCCACCAACGTCCGGCCGGTCAGCCTCAGGAACACGTCCTCGAGGGAACTCCGCCGCACCAGGCTCGACAGCGGCCGCACGCCGCGGGAATGCGCGTGCTCCAACGTGTCCTCGCCGTTGTCGCTGTACAGCAGGACCCGGTCCGGCAGCACCTCCACCCGCTCCGCCAGACCTTCGACCTGCTGGGCGGCCGCGACCTGCTCCCCCGGCGCGAACCGCAGCTCGACGACTTCGCGCGTCGAGTAGCGGCTGATCAGCTGCGCCGGCGAACCCTCCGCGGCGATCCGGCCGTGGTCCATCACGACCAGCCGGTCGCACAGCTGCTCCGCCTCGTCCATGTAGTGGGTCGTCACGATCAGCGTCGTGCCCTGGGCCTTCAGCCGGAACAACCGATCCCACAACAGGTGCCTGGCCTGCGGGTCGAGCCCGGTCGTCGGCTCGTCGAGCAGCAGCAGCTCCGGGTCGTTGACCAGCGAGCGGGCGATCGTCAGCCGCCGTTTCATGCCGCCGGACAGCGGGTCGACCTTGTCGCCCGCCCGGTCGCCCAGCTGCGCGAACTCCAGCAGCTCCTCCGCCTTGCGCCGGGCCGCCGCCCGCGACAGGCCGAAGTAGCGGCCGTAGATCAGCAGGTTCTCCCGGACGGTCAGCTCGACGTCCAGGTTGTCCTGCTGCGGCACGACGCCCAGCCGCGCGCGGATCCGCGGCCCGGCGACCTCCGGGTCGAGCCCCAGCACGCGGAGGTCGCCGTCGGTGCGGGGTGACACGCACGCGATCATCCGCATCGTCGACGACTTGCCGGCGCCGTTCGGGCCGAGGAAGCCGAACGCCTCCCCGCGCCGCACCTCGACGTCGATCCCGCGCACGGCCTCGAACTCGCCGAAGCGCTTCACCAGTGCCTTGGCCTGCACCAGCGCCGGTTCCCGGTCCTCCGATTCGTCCACCCCCCGACCATACGAGCGGGCACCGACAAAAACCGAACGGTTTAGCCGCGCACGGTCACGACCAGCGACTGCGTCACCCCGTTGACCGTGACCGAAAGCCGGGCGACACCGGGCCGCAACGCCGTCAGGACCCCCGAAGCGGGATCGAACGCCACGACACCCCAGCCGACCGTCCAGTCCGCGCTCACCGGGTAGGCCACCGGCACGTCCCGGGTGCCCTGCCGCACCGAAGCGCGGACGACCGCGCGTTCGCCGCGAACCATCGAAGACGGCCCCGCGAGGGAGAGCGAGTCGACGTTCGGCCGCGTCTCGAACCGCACCGGCTGGGCGCGGTCGGCCGGGTCGACGCGCAGCAGCGTCCAGCCGACGAACCCACCGTCGCCGGGCGCGGCCGCGGGTGCCTTGCCCGAATTGCCGTTGACCAGGTACGGCACGCCGTCCACGCGCGACAGCGAGAACACGCCCGCGTGCGAAGCCACCGAAGCGGCCGGTTTGCCGGACGCCTGCTCGAACCCGGTCAGCCACTGGGTCAGCAGCGTGGCTTCCTTCCGGTCGCCGAGCTGGGAGTTCCCGGTCGGGCTCGGGTCCCGCACCGGGTGGTGCATCGCGACGACGACCCCGCGGATCGAGCGGTCGGCCGCCGCGGAGTCCAACGCCGACCGCAACATCCGGACCTGGTCGAACCCGCCCGCCCGCAGCGAACCGCGCGACGAGTCGAGGAGCACCAGCCGGATGCCGTGCACGTCGACGACCTGGTGGGTGCCGCCGAACGCGGCCTGGAAGTTGGCCAGGCCGTTGCCACCCTCGGCCTCGTGGTTGCCCGGCACGTAGTACCAGGGCACCTTGCCCTCGAGTTCCTCGGTGACGACCTGCCGGGCGAGCACGAAGTCGGGTGCCGTGCCGCGGTCGACGAAGTCGCCGTTGATCAGCACCAGGTCCGGTTTCGCCGCGACGGCTTCCCGCAGTGCCCGCCGGGCCTGCGCGACCAGCGGGCCCGCCGGGTCGTCCGCGGTGAACTGAGCGTCGCTGACGACCGCGACGCGCAGGCCGCCGGTCAAGACACCGTCGGTGGCCAGGGCCGGGTCGTGCGGGGCGGGGTCGGCGGGCACGGTCGCGGTCGGCGCCACCTCGAAGGTCAGGTCGTCGAACACGAGGTGGCCCTCGTACTGCTGGTCCGGCACGTTTTCGACGGCGTAGAAGCGAGCCAGGCGCTGGCCGTCGGGCAGCCCGGCCGGGACCGCGGCCGTGACGTACCGCCAGCCCGTCCAGTCGACGCTCAGCGAAAGGTCCACAATGGACGCCACGTTGGCGGCGTCGCGCAGTTCGGCGCGCAGCCACGCGCCCTTGGCGTCGCCGTTCACCCACAACCCGATCTTCTGCGTTCCCGAAGGAACCGGGAGCGGCGACGCGGGTGTCACGTACGCGGCGCGCGTCGCGGTCGTGCCGGTGAGCCGGTAGTCCAGCGCGAGCCCGGCGCCGCCGTCCCGCCCGGGCGCCGCGGACAGCGCCGCGCCGACGACCGCCGGGTACACCGTCGCGCTCCAGCCGGCCGGCCCGTCCAGCGAGGCCGCGACCTGCGGCACCGTGCCGACCGAAGCGGCCAGGTGCGTGGTCAGGCCCGCGGCCGAAGCGGTGATCGCCGACGCGCCGGACGCGGTCAGCGCGGTCACCTCGTAGCCGTCGCCCGACGGCTCGACCCGCACGACGGAGTGGTCGTAGTCGAGCTTGACGTCGTCGGGTTCCAGCCAGGTGCCGTAGCCGTCCGCGTCGTAGCCGTAGACCTTGAACGTGCTCTTCGCGCCCGCGGCCGACAGCGCGACCTGCTCGGTGCTCGTGCCCAGCCGGACCGCCTTGCCCAGCACCGAAAGCGTCGTCTTGCCGGACGCGCGGCCGGATCGGGCGACGACGTCGACGCCGCCGGCCGCGTGGCCGGTGACGACCCCGTGGGTCGCGGTGGCCCGCCGCGGGTCGGACGTGCTCCAGCGCGGGTCGGCAGCGACGGCGGCGCCGGTTTCGTCGTGGCCGTCGGCGACCAGGTGCCGGGTCAGCCCGGTCAGCACGCGGTTCGCGTCGCCGGTCGCCACGGCGGGCGCCGGGGAGAAGGCCGTGAGCCTGCCGCTGCCCGGCACGGTCGCGAAGCCGATCCCGTTGGGCACCAGGCGTTCCCCGCCGTCGGACGGCGAGTTCCGGACGCTCGGCGCGGCTTCGCCCTCGGTGCGCGCCAGGAGCGTCGACGAGCCGCCGCCGTCGAGGTTGATGGCGTCGTCGGCGCCGAGGCTCTTCAGGTGCCGGGCCAGCTCCAGCTCGGTCATCCCGCGGCTGTCGGCCTGCCGTCCGTCCACAGTGGCCAGCCACATCCGCCGGCCGTCGGCGGAGAAGCCGACCGCGGTCCGCGGGTGCATGGCCACGTTGTCGACCGGCTGCACGACGCCGGCGCGGAGCAGGACCTCGTTGCCGCCCACGGCGACCGCGATCTTCCCGGCGTCCGAGCGCGGCGCGTACGTGACACCCACCGGGTCGCCCGGCTTGAGGGCCGCGAGGGCGTCCGCCCCGGCTTCACGGGCCAGGAGCACCGTCGTGCCCGCCGCGATCGGGCCGGCCGCGGGCTGCTCGCGCGTGGCGGTCACGACGCCGTCGCGCAGTTCGACCTCGCGTACCCGCGAGGCTCCGGCCACCGAGGTCGCGCGGCCGGAGGCGCCCCACAACGGCGTGTAGACCCCGATCGCGTCGGTCCCGAGGACCGGGCTGTTGAAGTTCGTCGCTTTCACCGTGCCGCCGGGAAGCGTCACGGTCGCTTCGAGGAAGACCGAAGCCAGCTGCGCCTTGCCTTCGTCGGTGATGGACGCGGTGAGGTTGTGGCCGGTGGCGGGCGCGGTCTGCAGCTCGCCGCGGTCGATGCCGACGCCGATCGGCGCGCCGGTGGCGTTGATGTCGAAGAAGTCGCCGTTCACGCCGGCCACCGCGCCGGTGCGCGCGAGCTGCTGCGAAAGCGGCGTGCGCGCGGAAACCGTGCCGGGGCTCAGGTACGTCGGCTTCAGGACCTTGCTGCCCAGGTCGACGGAGAGGGTGTCGCCGCGGATCCAGCCCGCCGGGTCGAACCGGTCGAACTGGGTGAGGTTCAGCCCGGGCGCGACTTCGGTGGTGGCGCTGCCGGTGACGAGCCCGTCGTCGGGGTCCGCGGCGGCGAAGGTGGTCACGCCTTCGCGGGCCGACGACGCGGCGGGCGCGGCCTCGACCGGCGGCGTGCCGAGCGGCGCTTTCAGCGGATCGGCGTGGGCGGGGACGACGAACGCCGTCGCGAACAGGGCAGCGAGCGGCAACGCTGTGCGTGACTTCTTCACCAGGTACCCCAGTATCGAGTGAGAGTGAGCCGGACCAGCACAGCGCAGTGGCACGGCCGGGGGAAGGCTTCCCGGTGAACGCCGCCTGAATGGTCTAGAACAGCTGCCGGGTCAGGCGGTGAAAGGGGCGTTGAGGAGCTGGTCGGCGATCGTGGTGTCACCGCTGACGCGTGGTGGGGTCGCCGTTCGCTTCCACAGGCGCAGCAGGAGGTCCCGGGCCGTCGCCTCGACGGTCGCGGCGGGTTCGGTCGCCGGGCCGAGCGCGGGCGGTTCCCCCGGGTGCAGCGTCCAGACGTCGCCGGTGTCGGTGGCGCGCAGCGCGAGGGGCGCGTCCAGCGACGGTGCGGGGTGCCAGCGCGTGACGCGCGGGAGCCAGGCGGTCAGGAGCTCGTCGACGCCGTCCGCGGCGACCGCCGGGTCGAGCGCGTGGCCGCTGCCCGAGTCGGCGAGGTGGACGGCGGTTTCGTGCACCTGGCGGCGGAACCAGAACGCCTTGGTCTTCCCGGTGCCGCCGAAGTGCCAGCACCGGTCTTCGGGGTCGGCTTCGGCGAGTGCGTCGAGCAGGATCCCGGCGCTTTCGGCGTACCAGGACGCCAGCTCGGCGTCCGCGCCGGCTTCGAAGTCCTGCGGCTGCACTTCGCCGGTGGTGACGACGGAGGCGGCCCAGCGGTGCACGTTCCCGAGGTGGGTGCCGAGGTCGGCCAGCGTCCAGCCGGCGCAGTCGGGCACCTTCGCGGCCGGGTCGCCGGTGCGCAGCCGCTCGGCGAACGCGCTGGTCAGCTCGCGCAGCACCGGCAGGTACTCGCGGGCGGGGAACGGCATCGTCGTCATCGGGTCTCCCCCGGGAAACCGGGGCCGCGCGGCGGGCGCGGCCCCGGTGCCGGTCACAGCATCACAGGTCGGGGAACCAGAGCTTCAGCTCGCGCTCGGCCGACTCCGGGGAGTCCGAGCCGTGCACCAGGTTGTACTGGGTCTCCAGCGCGAAGTCGCCGCGGATGGTGCCCGGGGTGGCCTTCTCGACCGGGTCGGTGCCGCCGGCCAGCTGGCGGAACGCGGCGATGGCACGCGGCCCCTCGACGGCGAGCGCGACCAGCGGGCCCGACGTGATGAACTCGAGCAGGTCGCCGAAGAACGGACGCTCCTTGTGCTCGGCGTAGTGCTCCTCGGCCAGTGCCTGCGGAACGGTCCGCAGCTCGAGGGCGGCGAGCTTCAGGCCCTTGCGCTCGATGCGCGAGACGACCTCGCCGACGAGGCCGCGCGCGACGCCATCGGGCTTGACGAGGACCAGCGTGCGTTCAGTCACGACGGTGTTTCTCCTTGTTGCTTTTCGGGTCGGTGCGCGTGAGCGTAGCCGACCGTGCTCAACGGCCCTGCGGGTGCAGCTTCTTCGACCACAGCGACGCTCCGGTGGCGTCCCGCGGGTCCACCGTCAGGTCGCCGCTGCCGCCGTCGATGTTCAGCTCGCCGAAGTGCTGGAAGCCGTCGATCGGGGCCGTGTTCGCCGCCGGCGGGGCGTGGACGAACACCGCCTCCGGGCCGAACGTCGGGTCGAGGGCGTTCGGCCCGAACGCGCCCGCGTTCAGCGGCCCGGACACGAACTCCCAGAACGGGTCGAAGTCCTGGAACGCCGCCCGGTCTGGGGAATAGTGGTGCGCCGCCGTGTAGCGGTCAGCCAGACGACGTTGCGGACGCGGCGGCGCTGGATCTCCCGCAGCACCCACGCCAGCTCCGTCTCGCGGCCGCCCGGGGTGCCCGGCAGGTTGTTCGCCACCGCCTCGATCGCCGTGCCGTCCGGGACGACCAGGCCCAGCGGCATGTCCGCCTGGACGATCTTCCACGTCGCCGTGCTGCGGCCGAGCGCGTCGGCCAGCCGGCGGGCCTGCGCGTCGCCGAGGATGTAGCCCGGCTTCGTCTGGTCGGCTGTGTTGGCGTTGCGGTAGGTCCGCACGTCCAGCACGAAGTCGAGGGTCTCGGCGACCTTCGACTCCTCCGGCGTGACGACGTTGCGCCAGGTCCGGCCGCCGGGCAGGGGTGACCGTTTCCGTCAGGGGCCGTCGGAGTACACCGTGTCGCCGCTGTGCAGGAACAGGTCCGGGCGGCGGGCCGCCATCGCCGAGAAGATCGTCATGCCGCCCAGGTCCGGGTTGATGCCCCAGTTCTGGCCGACGACGTCGCCCGACCACACGATCCGGGTGTCGCGGCGGCCCACCGGCGCGGTGGCGCCGGTTTGCGCGCGGGTGAACGAATCCCCGGGTTTTCCCCCATGTCCGCGCGCCGTCGCCATCGGTAGCGTGGCGATCACGACAAGGGGGTCAGATGAGACCATTCAGGAAAACCCTGGCGGTTCTGACAGCGGCACTCACCATCACCACACTGGGGACCGGCATCGCGTCGGCGGCCGAGGAAAGCGGCGGGAAAGCCGTCCTCCGCTACACCGAGCACGGCATCCCGCACATCGTCGCGAAGGACTTCGCCGGCCTCGGCTACGGGTACGGCTACGCGGCGGCGACCGACAACATCTGCGAGCTCGCGAACATCTACCTCACGGTGAGCGCGCAGCGGTCGAAGTACCTCGGTCCGGACGGCGGCGGCTACCCGTCGCTGTCGGAAGCCGAGAGCAACCTGCACAGCGACCTGTTCTTCCAGCGGCTCAACGACTCGGGCGTCGTCGACCGGCTGGCCGCGCAGCCCGCGCCGCAGGGGCCGCGGCCGGAGGTCCGGCAGATCGTTTCGGGGTACGTCAACGGGTTCAACGCCTACCTCGCCCGCACCGGCCGGTCCGGGATCTCCGACCCGGCCTGCCGCGGCGCCGCGTGGGTCCGGCCGATCACCGAACAGGACTTCTACCGGCACTTCTACGCCATCGCGATCACCGGCGGCCAGGGCGTGGTGACCGAAAGCCTGTTCGCCGCACCGCCTTCCGGCGCGACACCGGCGCCGGGCACGGCCGGGCAGCTCTCCGACCAGGTCGAGAAGGCGCTGAGCGGCAGCGGGCTGGGCAGCAACGGCATCGCGATCGGAGCGGACTCCACCGCGGCCGGTCAGGGCAGTGTCCTGCTCGGCAACCCGCACTACCCGTGGCAGGCGGGCCGCCGGTTCTGGCAGAGCCAGCTGACCATCCCGGGCCGGTTCGACGTCGCCGGCGCGAGCCTGCTGGGCATGCCGTTCGTCCAGATCGGGCACACCGCCGACGCGGCCTGGACGCACACGGTGTCCACCCCGGTCACGTTCGGCCTCTTCGAGGTGCCGCTGACGCCGGGCGACCCCACGACGTACCTCGTCGACGGCAAGGCGGAGAAGATGACGTCCCGGGACGTCACGGTCCAGGTGCGCCAGGCCGACGGCTCGCTCAAGCCGGTCCGCCAGACCTTCTGGTCGACGCGGTACGGGCCCGTGATGAAGGACTTCCAGGGCGTGCCGCTGCCGTGGACGGCGAAGTCGGCGTACGCGGTGCGAGACGCCAACGCGACGAACCTGCGCGGCCTCAACACGTGGTTCGAGCTGGACCAGGCCCGCAGCACGGGCGACATCGTGCGGGCGCTGAGCCGCACGCAGGGCGTCCCGTGGGTCAACACCATCGCCACCGACCGGGCCGGCAACGCGCTCTACGCCGACATCCAGGTCGTCCCGCACGTCACCGACGAGCTGGCGAAGACGTGCAGCACCCCGCTGGGGCAGGGCACCTTCGAGCAGGTCGGACTGGCCATTTTGGACGGTTCGAAGTCGTCGTGCCGGTGGGGTTCCGACCCCGGCGCGATCGAGCCGGGCATCTTCGCGCCGTCGCGGCTGCCGCAGCAGCAAAGCCGTGACTACGAGCTGAACGCCAACGACAGCGCCTGGCTGGCGAACGCGAAAGCACCCATCACGGGGTACCCGCACATCGTCGGGGACATCGGCACCGAACGTTCGCCGCGCACGCGGGAAGCGTTGCTCACGGCCGAAAAGGGCGGTTTCACGACGGACTCGATGAAGAAGATGCTCTTCACCGACCACAGCCTGTTCGCCGACCTGACGGCCGCGGACCTGGCGAAGCTGTGCGCGTCCTTCCCGGGCGGGCAGGCACCGTCGTCCGCCGGCCCGGTGCCGGTCGGGCCCGCCTGCGACGCGCTGGCGAAGTGGGACCACACGTACTCGCTCGACAGCCGGGGTTCGCTGCTGTTCCAGCGGTTCGCGGCGCGGCTCGGGAACGTGGACCGGTTCACCGTGCCGTTCGACCCGAAGGCGCCGCTGACCACGCCGAACACGCTGAACGTCGGTTCTGCGGACGTGCAGAAGGCGTTCGGGGACGCGCTCGTGGAACTGCGCACGGCCGGGCTCGCCCCGGACGCGCGGCTGCGGAACGGCCAAGCGGTGACGCGGGGCGGCGAGCGCATCCCGATCCACGGAGCCCAGGGCTTCCTCGGCGTGCTCAACGTGATGACGCCGGTGTGGGACCCGGCGCACGGGAACGTCGAGGTGGCGCACGGGTCGAGCTACCTCCAGGTGGTCGGGTTCCGCGGCGGCGCGTGCCCGGACTCCTCGACGTTGCTGACGTATTCGCAGTCGGCGAACCCGGCGTCGCCGTACTTCAGCGACCAGACGAAGCTCTACAGCCGGGGTGAATGGGTGAAGGAACGCTTCTGCGAAGCCGACATCCTGCGCTCCCCCGCGCTGCGAGTGGTCGTCCTGCGCTGACGCTCCCGGCGGAGGCGGGCGCTCAGCCGCCCGTCTCCGCCGCCAACGCGCGCAGGTCGGCGAAGGCCTCGTCGAGGTGCTCGTCCAGGCTGCGGTCCGCTTCCTCGATCCAGGCTCCGGCCGCGTGGTGGAAGGTCGCCCAGCCGACGTGGGCGGCCAGCGCGGCGAGCCGGTCGGCGACACCCCGGGCGCGCAGTGCCGCCGCCAGCGCGTCGCTCATCGCCGCGGCCTTGGCCAGGTCGCGTTCGCGCAGCGCCGGGGTCGCCGCGATGACCGCGAGCCGCGGTTCGGCGAACGACCGGTTGCCCTCGACGATCCGCCCGGCTTTCCGGAACGCGCGGAGCAGGATTTCGAGCGGCGGCAGCCCGTCGGGCGCTTCAGCCACCGAAGCCGTCAGGTCCGCGCGCAGGGTGGCTTCACCGTCGAAGAGCACTTCGCGCTTGTCCGGGAAGTGCCGGAAGAACGTGCGTTCGGTGACGCCGGCGCGAGCCGCGATCTCGGCGGTGGTGGTCCGGTCGAAGCCCCGCTCGGCGTACAGCTCCAGCGCCGCCTGCTGAAGGCGGCGGCGCGCTTCTTCTCCGCTGCGTGGCACGCCGTCAGCTTACCCGTAGCGACAGTGACTGACACTACGAGGTACAGTTCGTAGCGTCAGTCACTGTCACTACGCGGGAGAGTCCCATGCACGTCTTCGTCACCGGCGGGTCCGGCCAGACCGGCCCCGCCGTCGTCACCGAGCTGATCACGGCCGGGCACACCGTCACCGGCCTGGCCCGGTCGGACGCGGCCGCCGCCCGGCTCCAGCAGCTCGGCGCCACCCCGCACCCCGGCTCGCTCGACGACCTCGACAGCCTGCGCACCGGCGCCGAAGCCGCCGACGCCGTCCTGCACATGGCGTTCGGCGGCGACTTCACCGATCTCGACGACATGACCCGCCGCGACCGGACGGCGATCGAGGCGCTCGGCGAAGTCCTGGCGGGTTCGGGCAAGCCGTTCGTCAGCACGTCCGGCACGCTGGTCATGCCCGCGGGCCGCGAGAGCACCGAGCGGGACGAACCCGACGCGGCCGGGCTCGCCGCGTTCCGGATCGCGGGCGAGCGGGCCTGCCTGGGCTTCGCCGAGCGCGGCGTGCGGGCGAGCGTCGTCCGGCTCGCGCCGACCGTCCACGGCCCCGGCGACCGCGGTTTCCTCGCCTGGCTCGTGGACACCGCACGCAAGACCGGGCAGTCCGCCTACGTCGGCGACGGCGGCAACCGGTGGCCCGCCGTGCACCGGCTCGACGCGGCGGTCGTGTTCCGCTCGGCCCTGGAGCAGGCGCCGGCCGGCAGCGTGCTGCACGCGACGGCCGAGAACGTCCGCTTCGGGGACATCGCGGAGACGATCGGGCGCGGTCTGGGTCTACCCGTCGTCTCCCTGACGCCGGAGGAAGCCGCCGGGCACTTCGTCAGCCCGTTCATCGCGAAGGCGTACGGCGTCGACGCGCCCGTCTCGAGTGCGGCCACGCGGGAACTGCTTGGCTGGTCACCCCGCCACCCGACGCTGCTGGAGGACGTGGCGGACGGCGACTACCTGGCGTAGGAGGTCAGGGCTGGGGCTGCTGCTGGCTCGCCAGGGTGCCGGCCGCCATGCGGCGGGCGACGTCCTTGCGCAGCCACAGCAGCCACAGCCAGACCGCGAGGAAGAGCACACCCAGCACGGCGATCGCGGGCAGCCAGAACACCAGCGCGATCAGCACCACCTGCAGGCCCAGGATGACCGGCACCGCCCACGGGCGCTTGACGAACCCGCAGGTCACGATAAGCAGGACGGCCACCGCGATGACCGTCCAGCCGGTGCCCGTGCTGATCCCGCCGCCGAGCTTGTCGACCACCGGCAAGGCGAGGGCGACCGTGATCGCCTCCATGATCAGGGTCCCCGACATCACGCCGCGGAAGCCCTTCATCGGGTCCTTCGGCTTGGGCGTCTCGTTCTCGTTCTCGTTCTCGTTCGAGGTCACGCCGGCTCCTTCCCGAACAGGGTGCGCGCCTCGCCGACGGTGACCACCGAGCCGGTGACGAGGACGCCGCCGCCGGACAGCGGCTCTTCGGGGTCGTCGCTGGTCTCCACCAGCGCGATCGCCGTCTCGATCGCCGTCTCCAGGTCGGTTTCGGCGACCACGCGCTCCTCGCCGAAGATCGAGATCGCCAGCTGGTTCAGCTCTTCCAGGGGCATCGCGCGCGGCGACGAGTTGCGCGTCACGACGATGTCGGACACCACCGGCTCCAGCGCGTCGAGGATGCCGTGCGCGTCCTTCTCGGCCATCACGCCGACCACCGCGACCAGGCGGCGGAAGGCGAACTCCTCGGCCACCGTCGCGGCCAGCGCGCGGGCGCCGTGCGGGTTGTGCGCCGCGTCGAGCATGACCGCCGGTGCGGCGCGGACCCGCTCGAGCCGTCCCGGCGTCTCGACCTCCGCGAACGCCTCGCGGACGGCCTCGACGACCAGCTGCTTGTCCTTGCCCGCGCCGAAGAACGCCTCGACCGCGGCCAGCGCCAGTGCCGCGTTCGCGGCCTGGTGGGCGCCGTGCAGCGGCAGGAAGATCTCGTCGTACACACCGCCGAGGCCCTGCAGCTTGAGCAGCTGCCCGCCGACGGCGATCTCGCGCTCCAGCACGCCGAACTCGCTGCCCGCGCGCGCGACCGCCGCGTCGACCTCGACGGCGCGGGCCAGCAGCACCTTCAGCACCTCGGGGTCCTGCTCGGCGATGACCGCGACCGAGCCGGGCTTGATGATGCCCGCCTTCTCCTTCGCCGCGCTGACCGCGTCGGGGCCCAGGTACTCGACGTGGTCGAGGCCGATCGGCGTGATGACCGCGACGTCGGCGTCCGCGACGTTCGTGGCGTCCCAGGCGCCGCCCAGGCCGGCTTCGAGCACGGCGGCCTCCACCGGCGCGTCGGCGAACGCGGCGAACGCCATCCCGGTGAGGATCTCGAACTTGCTCATTTCGACGCCGTCCGCCGCGGCACCGTCCACCATGGACACGTACGGCGCGATGTCGTGCCACAGCTCGGCGTAGCGCGCGGCGGAGATCGGCTGCCCGTCGAGCGCGATCCGCTCGGTGACCAGCTGCAGGTGCGGGCTCGTGTAGCGGCCGACGCGCAGGCCCATCCGGGTCAGCAGGGCGTCGATCATCCGGGCCGTGGAGCCCTTGCCGTTCGTGCCGGCGACGTGCAGCACCGGGTAGCCCTTGTTCGGCTCGCCCAGCAGCTGCGTCAGCGCGGAGATCCGGGTCAGCGACGGCTCGATCTTCGTCTCCGGCCAGCGCTGGTTCAGCTCGGCCTCGACGGCCAGCAGCTCGCGCCGCGCCTCGGGCCCGTCCGGGTCGCCGTACACCGCGGCTTCGCCCTGGTCGTCGAGTTCGTGCAGCTCGGCGTCCTCGGGCACGGTCAGGTCCGGCACCGGCCCGGTGGCGAGGTTGTCGCCGAGCTGGCCGACCCCGCCGATGCCGCCGCGCGCGCCGCCGCCCGCTTCGAACGCGGTGTCGCGGACGTCCAGCTCCGGGTCGTGGTCGTCGGACTCCTCGTACCCCGACGCCCCCAGTTCGTCGACGCCCGCGAAGCTGTCGAGATCCGACAGGTCCGGCTTGCGACCTGTCTCATCCTGCGGCACTGAATCTCCTCCGGCCTGGGGTTTCGGCTTGCCGTACGAGTCTACGTGCGGGCGCGGTGGCACTCTCGACGCATGCCGTTCAACCACAACGACCACTACCACCCGCTGCTGCTGGACCACCTGCCGCCGGGTCCGGGGATCGCGCTGGACGTCGGGTGCGGCACCGGCCGGTTCGCGCGGCGGCTGGCCGCGACCGGCATGGCGGTGGAGGCGGTCGACGTCTCCGCGGCGATGGTCGAGGCGGCGGCGGGGCTCGGTTCGCCGGGGCCGGGCGAGATCGTCTACCGGCGGGCCGACGTCACCACCGATCCGCTGCCCGAGGCGCACTACGACTACATCTCCTGCCTGGCGTCCCTGCACCACATGCCGTTCGAGACGCTCGCGAAGCTGCGTCGCGCGCTGGTGCCGGGCGGGGTGCTCGTGGTGCTCGCCCTGGCGCGGCCGAGCACGCCGGCGGACTGGGCACGGGCGATCGCGGCGGTGCCGGTCAACGCGCTCGCCCGGCTGGTCGTGTACGCGGGCGAGCGGCTGAACGGCGGCCCCGAGGACGGCCCGAAGGCCCCGGTGGTCGACGACTTCCCGACGCTGGCCGAGGTGCGCCGCGAGGCGGCCCGGCTGCTGCCCGGGAGCACCGTCCGTCCGCTGTTCTTCTGGCGCACGTTGATCACTTACCGTGAGCACGGCGACGGTGACCCGACTGCCGGGTGAAGTTCATCTTCGTCGCGGACCGGTACTCGCTAGATGTGGAGGCAGCGTGTCCACCAGCGAGAACGGGGTCTTCTTCATGCGCATCACCCGGCTGCTCACCGCCGTCGTCTCGGCAGCCATCCTGCTGCCCGCGTCGGCCACCGCCGCCTCCGCGGCGAGCATCGGCAGCTACGTCGCCCTCGGCGACTCCTACACCTCCGGGCCGTTCATCCCGACGCAGCGGCTCGATCCGCTGGGCTGCGGGCGGTCCACGGCGAACTACCCGTCGGTGCTGGCCGCGGCGCTGCACGCGGACCGGTTCACCGACGTGAGCTGCGCCGGCGCGGACACCACGAACATGACCCGGCCGCAGGGCGTGCCGTTCAACGGCACCAACGCGCCGCAGCTGGGCGCGCTGCGGATCGACACCGACCTGGTCACGCTCGGCATCGGCGGCAACGACTACGGCGTGTTCGGCAGCCTGACCTCGACGTGCCCGGGCCTGCGGGCGAGCGACCCGACGGGCAACCCCTGCGAAGAGCACTTCAAGGGCTCGGTCACCTCGGCGATCGACAACATCGGGCCGCGGGTGGAGGCGGTGCTCGCCGCGATCCACGAGCGTTCGCCGAAGGCGCGGGTCCTGCTGGTCGGCTACCCGCGGATCGCGCCGGACAAGGGCTACTGCCCGGACGTGCTGCCGTTCGCCGACGGCGACTACGCGTGGCTGAACGGCGTCGAGGAGAAGCTGAACTCGACGCTGTCCGACGCCGCGGACGCGGACGGCGCGACGGAGTTCGTCGACACGTTCGGCCCCTCCCGCGGCCACGACGCGTGCGCGCGCGGCGGCTCGGCGTGGATCAACGGGAAGGACCAGAACGTCTTCGAGGCGGCCGCCTACCACCCGCTGAAGGCGGGGATGGCGGGCGTGGCGGCGATCGTGCTCAAGGCGTTGCGCTGAGGAACTCCAGCACCAACCGGGCGAACTCGTCCGGCAGCTCGGCCGGGGCACCGTGCCCCGCGTCGATCTCGGCGGCGCGCGCGTCCGGGATCGCGGTGACCAGCTCGCGCTGCTGTTCCGCCGTGACCAGCCGGTCGTGCGCGCTGCCGAGAACCAGGACTTCCGCGGCGATCTTCCCCAGGACCGGGCGAAGGTCGACGGTCCGGTCGGTCTCGATCTGGCGGGCCGTCCCGGGCTGGATCGCCGCTTCGAGCGTCTTGACGAGCTGCTCGTTGCTTTCGGCGGTGGCCTGCTCCCAGTAGCGCGGGCCGAACGCCATCAGCGGGAGCATGCGGGCGAAGGTCCCGGTCTCGAGCAGGTCCAGCCAGTAGCGGAACTCGGCGTCCTGCCGGGTGTCGGTCGCGGGCCAGGCGGCGTGCAGGACGGCTTTCCGGACGCGGTCCGGGCGGGTGCCGGCGAGGTGCGCCGCGACCACGGCGCCGAGGGAGTGGCCGACGACGTCGGCCGCTTTCACACCGGCGTGGTCCAGCACGGCTTCGGCCTGGGCGGCGAGGGCTTCGACGGTGATCGGGCCGCCATCGTCGACGGTCAGGCCCGAGCCGGGGAAGTCGGGGGCCAGGACGGTTCGGCCTCGTGCTTCGGCGGTCAGCGGTCCCCACTGTTCGCGGGAGGCGGCGGTGCCGTGCAGCAGGAGCAGCGCGGGGCCGTCGCCGGTCCGGTCGTAGTGGACGACGGCGTCTTCGAGCGTCACTTCGGGCATGGTTCAGGCGATCTCTCGGAGGGCGGCGGTGAACGCGCGCGGGTCTTCCTGGTGCGGGATGTGGCCGCAGCCCTCGATGATCCGCACTCGCGCGCCGGGCGTCTCCGCCGCGCACTCGCGCGAAACTTCGACGGGGATCTGGGTGTCCAGTTCGCCGTGCAGGTAGGTGATCGGCACCTTCAGGTCCTTCAGCCGGGGCCGCGGGTCGTAGGTGGTGATCTCGGTGAAGTGCGCGTCGATGTAGACGCCGGAGTCGAGCAGCTGGCGGATGGTCCAGTCGACCAGCGCGGGCGAGGCCTTCGGGCCGAACCAGCCCGGCACCCAGCCGGAGACGGTGCCGAAGCGGTCGTCGACGAGCTTGGTCAGGAGGTCCCGCACGGTTTCGCGCATGCCGGTGCTGGGCCAGTACCCCGGGCTGTCGACGGCGACTGCGTGGTGCACGAGTTCGGGCCGGGCGAGGGCGAGTTCGGTGGCGAAGACGCCGCCGATGCTGGAGCCGACGACGGTCGGTGCCACTTCCAGCGTCTCGATCACCGCGGCGAGGTCTTTGACGACCCCGGCGATGGAGTTGCCCTCGAGGGGCCGGTCCGAGCGGCCGCAACCGCGCCAGTCGAGCGTGATGACGCGGTGGTCGCGCACCAGATCGGGCAGGCAGGCCTGCCAGACGCGGCCGCTGGCGCCCCAGCCGTGCAGGAGCAGCAGGGCCGGGCCGGTGCCGGCGTCCTCGTAGTAGAGCCGGGTGTCGTTCACTGTCGTGTAAGGCATGTCTCGAGCTTGGTGCGCTTCCGCGCGGTCATCGATGGGCAATCCGCTCGTACACTCATCACGAAAGCTGATGAATGGGGTGGGGCCGGTGGACCTGCGGCAGCTGAGGTACTTCGTGGCGGTGGCGGAGGAGCTGCACTTCGGCCGCGCGGCGGAGCGGCTGCACATCGTCCAGCCGGCGGTGAGCCAGCAGGTGCGCCGGCTGGAGCGTTCGCTGGGGGTGGCGCTGTTCCTCCGCACGACGCGGTCGGTGGTCCTGTCGGAGGCCGGGCAGCGGTTCCTGCCGCACGCGCGGGCGGTGCTGTCGGCGGCCGACCGGGCGGCGGACTCGGTGGCGGAGTTCCGCGACCTCCGGCTGCTGCGGCTCGGCACGAGCGAAGGTCTAGGTGATCGGCTGGACCTCTTGCTGGGTTCCTTCGCGCGGCTGGCTCCTTCGGTTTCCTTGGAGCTGGTGCACGCGCCCACTGCTCAGCGGCTCGAGCGGGTTCGTGACGGTTCTCTGGATGCCACGATCGTTCGGGGTTCTTGGCCTTCGTCCGGGCTCGACTTCACTCCTTTGTGGATGGATGAGGTTTGGGTGGCGTTGCCTGCTTCTCATCCCTTGGCTGCTTCCACCGAGGTTACTTTTGCTTCGCTGGCTTCGCTTCCGGTTCGGTTGAGCCCGCCTTCGCGGAACCGGCCGTTGTTCGACCTGGTGGTGTCGTGTTGCCGTTCGGCGGGGTTCGAGCCGGTACTGGGCCGCGATTTCACGACGGCTCAGGACACGCTGGGGACGCTGGGGTTCGGCCGTCCACACTGGACGGTGTTCTACCGGGCGCATGCCAATTTGCTGCCGGTGCCGGGGGTGGTGTTCCGGCCGCTGCGGGACCCGACGCCACGGATGCAGACGTATTTGGCGACGCCGTCGGAGCGGCGAGTGACACCGGAGGTGGTGTCGTTGATCGAAGCGGCGCGAACCATCGAGGCCGGCTGAGCAGTATCGCGGCGCGTTGTCCGGGTCCCGGGTCGTCGGTGCGCCATCATGTCCGGGTGGCCGACGCCGAGCCGAGCAGCAAGCCTGCCGAGAAAGAACAAAAGCCGCCCGAGGGCTTGTCCCAGTTCATCGGCAAGGTGCTCGACCAACTGAGCCTGAGCGCCTGGATGCCGGCCGCCATGCTCGTCGGCTGCGGCGCGGTGCTGCTCCAGCTCCGCAGCCAGGGGAACTTCGACTTGGGTGCCGCGGTGGTCGGGTTGACCGCGAAACCGCTGGGCATCCTCGTCGTCCTGCTGTTCGCACTCGTCTTGGCGGCCCTGGTCAGCCAGGCGTTCTCGTTCTCGGCGATCCGGTTCTTCGAGGGCTACTGGAAGGGCCCGCTCGTGTGGCTGGGCATCTACCGGCTGCTGGTCCGGCGCAAGAGAAAGAAGTGGGCGAAGGTCACGGAGAAGCTCAAGCGGCAGACCAATCTGGCGTTCGAGACAGCCAGGAAGGAAATGCTCGACACGGAAGCATATGATCTTGCGTTCGTCCGCTTGGTCGAAAACGCCTTCCGTATGGAGGACCCACCCGATACGCCCGAACAGCGGGCAGCGGAGTCGTTCGAGTGGCGACGGGTTCTGCCTCCTGATGTCGTGAGCAGGGAGTCCCGGCTCGCTCAGGCGCAGGCTGACTTCCCGGAGCCGCACCGGATCCTGCCCACCAGGCTCGGCAACATCCTGCGCGCGACCGAAGATCGCATCAACCGAGGTCAGGACGACACCCAGGACCTCGTGCTCCGGCGCGGCGACGACATCCCGGCCCGGCTCCGAACGCACCACGACCAGTTCCGCACCCGGCTCGACATGTACTGCACGCTGATCTTCGTCCACCTCGGGCTTGCGGGGCTCACCCTCGCGTTGCTGGTTCCCGCCCGGAACTCGTTGCTGGGCACCGCCGTGACCACCGCCGTTTTCCTGGCGCTGGCCGCCGCGAGTTATTCGGCCGCGGTCGCGAGTGCACGTGGCTACTGCACGACTCTCAAGGTGATCTTCTCAGCGCCCGCTTCCCGATGACGGCTCCATCGGCAGCCGGTGCTTGGGACAGACCGGGGTGCCGACCGAACGAGCCGTTTTGCCGCAGCCGGGCACCGTGCACCGATACCGCTTCATCCGCAGCTCGGAGTCCCCCGGGAGCCGGTCGTCGACCACCATCAGACTTTCCCCCGCGTACCGCGCGTGTCAACGAACCTGCGGGAGTCAACGGTTGTCGAGCGCTCTGCCACTCTTGGCAGCTTCCCACCTCGTTACGACAAAGCCCGGCACTCCGCGAGGGAGCACCGGGCCTTGGTCGTCGACCTCAGGAAGCCGGCAGGGCCGCCAGCCGGGCCGTGATGCGGTCGATGTCCGCCACCGCCGTCTCGCGGCGGGTCTTGATCTTGTCCACCACCTGCTCCGGGGCCTTCGCGATGAACGCCTCGTTGCCCAGCTTCCCCTCCGTCTGGGTCAGCTCCTTCCGCGCCGCCGCCAGGTCCTTCTCCAGCCGCTTGCGCTCGGCCGCCACGTCGACCGTGCCCGACAGGTCCAGCTCCACCGTCACCACGCCGTCGGCCAGGGCCACCTCCAGCGACGCGCTGGCCGCGAACTCGGGAGACGGCTCTGTCAACCGGACCAGCGAACGGACCGCCGATTCGTGGCCGCCGGTGTAGCCCGCCAAGCGGGCCGCCACCTTCTGGCCCGGCTTCAGGCCCTGGTCCGCGCGGAAGCGGCGGATCTCCGTCACCAGCTTCTGGACGTCCGCGATCCGGGCGTCGGCCACCGCATCGGCGTAACCCTCGAACGCGACCGGCCAGGAGGCGATCACCAGCGACTCACCGCCGGTCAGCGCCGTCCAGAGCTTCTCCGTGATGAACGGGATGAACGGGTGCAGCAGCCTCAGCACCGTGTCCAGCACGTGGCCCAGCACCGCCCGGGTGGCGGAGACCCGCGAGTCATCCCCTTGGTACAGCTGGACCTTCGCCAGCTCCAGGTACCAGTCGCACAGCTCGTTCCACGTGAACTGGTAGAGCGCGCCCGCCACCTTCGCGAACTGGAAGTCCTCGAACAGGCCGTCCACTTCGGACACCAGGGCGCCCAGGCGGCCGAGGATCCAGCGGTCGGCCTCGGTCAGCTCTGAAGAAGAAGGAAGCGGCGAAGCGACCGAAGCCCCGTTCATCATCGCGAACTTGGTGGCGTTCCAGAGCTTCGTGCAGAAGTTGCGGGAGCCCGCCGCCCACTCGTCGGCCAGTGCCATGTCCGCGCCCGGGTTCGCGCCGCGGGCCAGGGTGAACCTCGTCGCGTCCGCGCCGTACGCGTCCATCCACTCCAGCGGGTCGATCACGTTGCCGCGCGACTTCGACATCTTCTTGCCCTGAGCGTCGCGGATCAGGCCGTGCAGGTACACGTGGTCGAAGGGCTGCGACCCCTTCATCTGGTGGACGCCGAACATCATCATCCGGACGACCCAGAAGAACAGGATGTCGTAGCCGGTCGACAGGACGCTCGTCGGGTAGAACTTCGCCAGGTCTTCCGTGGCGGAAGGCCAGCCCAGCGTCGACATCGGCCACAGGCCCGACGAGAACCACGTGTCCAGCACGTCCGGGTCCTGCGTCCAGCCCTCACCGGACGGCGGCTGCTCGTCCGGGCCGACGCACACGACTTCGCCGTCCGGGCCGTACCAGACCGGGATGCGGTGACCCCACCACAGCTGGCGCGAAATCGTCCAGTCGTGCATGTTGTCGACCCAGTCGAAGTACCGCTTGCCCAGCTCCGGCGGGTGGATCTTGGTGCGGCCGTCGCGGACCGCGTCGCCGGCCAGCTTGGCCAGCTCCTCGACCTTGACCCACCACTGCAGCGACAGCCGCGGCTCGACGACCGTGTCACAGCGCGAGCAGTGCCCGACCGCGTGCACGTACGGCCGCTTCTCCGCGACGATCCGGCCCAGCTCCCGCAGCGCCGCGACCACCGCCGGCCGCGCCTCGAACCGGTCGAGCCCCTGGAACGGGCCGGAAACCGTGATCTCGGCGCGCTCGTTCATCACCGTGAGCATCGGCAGGTCGTGGCGGCGGCCGATCTCGAAGTCGTTCGGGTCGTGCGCCGGGGTGACCTTCACCGCACCGGTGCCGAACTCCGGGTCGACGTGCTTGTCCGCCACGATCGGGATGCGGCGGCCGGTCAGCGGCAGCTCGACCTCGGTGCCGACCAGGTGGGCGTACCGCTCGTCGTCCGGGTGGACGGCGACCGCGGTGTCGCCCAGCATCGTCTCCGCGCGGGTCGTCGCCACCACGATCGCGTTGTCGCCGTCGCCGTAGCGGATCGAGACGAGCTCACCGTCGTCGTCGTTGTGGTCGACCTCGATGTCCGACAGCGCGGTCTGGCAGCGCGGGCACCAGTTGATGATCCGCTCGGCGCGGTAGATCAGGCCTTCGTCGTAGAAGTTCTTGAACACCGTCTGGACGGCCTTGGACAGGTTCTCGTCCATGGTGAACCGCTCGCGCGACCAGTCGACGCCGTCGCCGAGGCGCTTCATCTGGCCGAGGATCTTGCCGCCGTACTCGGCCTTCCACTCCCAGACGCGCTCGACGAACTTCTCCCGGCCCAGGTCGTGGCGCGAAAGGCCCTCGCCGGCCAGCTGGCGCTCGACGACGTTCTGCGTCGCGATGCCCGCGTGGTCCATGCCCGGCAGCCACAGCACCTCGTAGCCCTGCATGCGACGGCGGCGGCTCATCGCGTCCATCAGGGTGTGGTTGAGCGCGTGGCCCATGTGCAGCGAACCGGTGACGTTCGGCGGCGGCAGTACGATCGAGAACGGCGGCTTCCCCGACGAGGCGTCGGCCGTGAAGTACCCGGCCGCTACCCAGCGGTCGTACATCGGTGCTTCCTCGGCGGCCGGGTCCCAGGCACCCGGAAGGTCGGTGGTCTGCTGCGGAGCGTTCTCGGTCACAATGGACAAGTCTACGAACCCGTCACGGCGGGTCACCCAGGGGGAAGGCACTCTCCGATGGCACAGCCTCAGCAGCCCCAGGATCCGGACGACCGGCGCCTGGAGACGCACCCCGACCTGATGAACCCGGACTGGCAGAAGTACGCCGAACGGGACGCCTGGCTGGGCGCGAAGAAGGACCTCAAGAAGCGCCGCAAACGCGAGCGCCGCGCGGGCGGCTTCCAGCAGCCCGGGCACAGCCGGTGGCCGGGCGTGCTCGCGCTGCTGCTGGTCGTGGCCCTGGTCGCGGCGGCCGTCATCGTGCACCAGATCCAGGGCGTCGGCGTCAACGAGGACCCGTTCCTGTTCTTCGGCTCGTAACGCCCGGCCCCCGCCGTCGATGATCAGGCATCGACCTTGGGGGAAGCACGTGGACGACGACAACCTGCTCGACTCGCACCCGGACCTGATGGACCCGGAGTGGCGCAAGCACGCGCAGACGGACGCCTGGCTCGGCGCCAAGAAGGACCGGAAGCAGTTCCGCAGGCAGCAGCAGCGCGGCGCGCGGAAACCCCGGCGCCGCTGGTGGATCTTCGCCGTGTTCGTGCTGATCCTCGCCGTGACCACGGCAGCGATCGTGTACGTCGGCCACCGGTCGGCCCCGGCCCGGGACGCCGTCCCGGAGATCCCCGACCCGACGAGCGTGCCGGACTACGCCCACGTCGACCTCGCCCGGCCGTACGCCGACACCCCGGCCCAGAACTGGCCGAAGGGCCTCGACGGCATCACCTCGCCCGCCGCGGCGCCGGTCGGCGCCTTCAAGGCCGAAGCGGTCTCGGACGCCTACGCGAAGGTCCGGCAGGCGATCACCGCCGCGCACTTCGACCCCGCGGTGCTGTTCTCGCACGACCCGAAGGCCTACCTCGCGCTCTTCGCCCCGGACCAGCGCGAACAGCTGGCGCCGCGGCTGGCCGAGAAGCCGGCGAAGGACAAGGCGGGCTTCGACTCCTACCTGACCGAGATCGCCGACGGCTACCACCTCCTCGACGCGGGCCCCCGCACGTTCGGCACGCTCACCGCGCGTGCCGGCGACAAGCCCGGCGAGCTGGCCGTCGACGCGAAGTACGTCGTCGCCTACGCCTTCGACAACGTCCACCCCGAGACGCTGATGAGCCCGAACGAGATCGTCAGCTTCCTGCGCGTCGACGAGACCTACGTCGTCGCCACCGGTTCGCGCGTCGCGAAGAGCAGCCAGGGACTGTGGATCGACGGCGGGCAGAGCGCGACCTCGTCGGTCGGCTGCGCGGCCGCCCGGGAGGGCTTCCTGGCGCCCGGCTACGCGAACCCGCCGACCGGGCCGTCGGCCGGCGAAGACCACAACGCGCCGGGCTACTACGACCCGAAGTACCCGGTCCCGACCATCGACGACTGCCACTGACCCACCCGCACTCCCGGCAGGGGGTGCGTCACATCCGGATGCACAGCCTGGACTGTACAGTTAACCTGTGTGCATGGGCGAAGTACCCGCACACGTGGCCGAAAGCGCCGGCTGGCTCCGCGGCGTCGTCGCGCAGCTGCACCGGCGGCTGCGGCAGGTCGACAACGCCGGGATCCTGACGCCGTCGCAGTCCGCCGTGCTCAACCGGCTGCACCGCGAAGGTCCGGCCACGCAGGGTGAGCTGGCCGCCGCCGAGCACGTGCGGCAGCAGTCGATGGCCGCCACCCTCGGGGTCCTCGACGAGCTCGGCTACCTCGCCCGCACCCCCGACCCGGCCGACCGGCGCCGCGTGGTGATCAGCCTGTCCGAGAGCGGCCGCGACACCGTGCGCGGCATCCTCCAGCACCGCGAGGAGTGGCTCGCCCAGGCGCTGGCCGACGCCCTGTCCCCCGCCGAGCTGGAGACCGTCACGCGCGCGCTGCCGCTCTTGCAACGCGTGGCCCAGCACTAGAAGGAGTCCTCACGACCACCCTCACCGCTCCCGCGAAGTTCGGCGCCCGCCTGGTTTCCCCGCTGGTGGCCGGCGCGGTGCTCAACCCCATCAACTCCACGCTCATCGCCGTCGCGCTCGTGCCGATCGGGCAGAGCTTCGGCGCCGGTCCCGGCCAGACCGCGTGGCTGATCTCGGCGCTCTACCTGGCCACCGCGGTCGGGCAGCCGGTGGTCGGCCTGCTCGTCGACCGCTACGGCGCCCGCCGCGTCCTGCTCGGCGGCGCGACACTGGTGATCATCGCCGGGATCGCCGGCCTGCTCCCGATCTCCGTCGGCTGGCTGACCGGGGTGCGGGTCGTGCTCGGCCTGGGCACGTGCGCCGGGTTCCCGGCCGCGATGGCCGTGCTGCGCCACCACGCGGAAGCCACCGGTCAGGGCGTACCCGCCCGCGTGCTGGCGCTGCTGTCGATGTCCGCGCAGACGGTGATGGTGATCGGCCCGACCCTCGGCGGCGTGCTGATCGCCCTGTTCGGCTGGCCGGCGATCTTCGCCGTGAACATCCCGCTCGCCGGGCTGTCGCTGGTGCTGGCGCTGCTGTGGGTGCCGAAGAGCGACCGCGGCGAGCGCACCGCGAAGCGGATCGACGTCCTGGGCATCGCGCTGTTCTCGGCGACGCTGCTGGCGCTGCTGTTCTTCCTGATGGACCCCGGCACCGACAGCTGGGTGCTCGCCCTCGTCGCGGCCTTCGGCACCGCGTTCGCGCTGGTCGAGCTGCGCCGCGACAACCCGTTCCTCGACCTGCGGATGCTCGCCGCCAATCGGGCGATCCTGCGCACCTACCTGCGCCAGGCGCTGAGCTTCATGGCCATCTACGCGATCATGTTCGGCTACGTCCAGTGGCTGGAGACGACGCGGCAGCTGTCCGAGGAGGCCGCCGGGCTGATGCTGCTGCCGATGTCGGGCACGGCCGTGTGCGCGGCGGCGTTTTCGGGACGCGCGTCCGGGATCCGCGGGCGGCTGATCACGGTCGCGGTGGCCCTGGTCGGCGGCTCGGCGCTGCTGCTGCTCGTCCACGACGGCACGTGGGTGGGCGCGCTGCTGGCGCTGGCGGCGTTGTTCGGGCTGGCCCAGGGCCTGACGAGCGTCGCGAACCAGACGACGCTCTACCGCGAAGCACCGGCCGAGCAGATGGGCACGGCGAGCGGCCTGTTCCGCACGGCGCAGTACTTCGGCGCGATCGTCGCCTCGACGCTCATCGCGCTTTGCTACGGGCCGCACGCGGACTCGGCCGGCCTGCACCGGCTGGCGTTCGCGCTCGTCGCCGTCAGCGTGCTCCTGCTCGTCGTCACCGTCGCCGACCGGGGTTTGCGCGCCGCCGAAGCGTGACCCCCGTTCGCGTTCGGCGATCATCGAGGCGCACGATGAACGCATGACCCGTGAAGCGCCGGTGCAGGACGTGGACGAGAACCGCCTCGAGGTGGGCAAGCCGAAGGGCTGGGCGGCCGGGATACCGGGCGTGGCCGTGTCGCTCGCGCGCAGCGTCGAGCAGATGGGCACCGGCCGGACGGTCAAGGCGCTGCGGCTGCTGAACCAGCGCGAAGGCTTCGACTGCCCCGGCTGCGCGTGGCCGGAGCCGCGCGAGGTCGACGGCGAGAAGCGCAAGCTGGCCGAGTTCTGCGAGAACGGCGCCAAGGCCGTCGCCGAGGAAGCCACGAAACGACGGGTGGACCGCGAGTTCTTCGCGCAGCACCCGATTCAGGAGCTTCGAGCCAAGACCGACTACTGGCTCGGCCAGCAGGGCCGGATCACCGAGCCGTTCGTGCTGCGCGAAGGCGCGACGCACTACGAGCCGATCTCTTGGGACGACGCCTTCGAGCTCGTCGCCGGCGAGCTGAAGGCGCTGACCGACCCGAACGAGGCGATCTTCTACACCTCGGGCCGCACCAGCAACGAGGCCGCGTTCCTCTACCAGCTGCTCGTGCGCTCCTTCGGCACCAACAACCTGCCGGACTGCTCCAACATGTGCCACGAGTCCTCGGGCGCGGCGCTGGCCGCGACGACCGGCGTCGGCAAGGGCTCGGTGAGCCTCGCCGACATCCACAAGGCCGACCTCATCGTCGTCGTCGGGCAGAACCCGGGCACCAACCACCCGCGGATGCTCTCGGCGCTCGAAGAGGCCAAGGGGAACGGCGCGAAGATCATCGCCGTCAACCCGCTGCCCGAAGCCGGGCTGATGCGGTTCAAGAACCCGCAGAACGTCCGCGGCGTCGTCGGCAAGGGCACCCCGCTGGCCGACGAGTTCGCGCAGATCCGCCTCGGCGGCGACCTCGCGCTGTTCCAGGCCGTCGGGCACCTGCTGCTGGCCTGGGACGAGGAAGCGCCGGGCGCGATCGTCGACCGCGACTTCGTCGAGCGGGTCACCGAGGGCTTCGACGACTACGCCAAGCACCTGCGCGAGATCGACTGGACCGCCGTCGAGCGCGCCACCGGGCTGCCGCGCGAGCAGATCGAGCGCGTCGCGCGGATGATCGCCTCCTCCGAGCGCACGATCTACTGCTGGGCGATGGGCCTGACGCAGCACAAGCACGCCGTCCCGACCATTTCGGAGATCGCGAACCTCGCGTTGATGCGCGGGATGATCGGCAAGCCGGGCGCGGGCCTGTGCCCGGTGCGCGGGCACTCGAACGTCCAGGGCGACCGGACCATGGGCATCTGGGAGAAGATGCCGCAGTCCTTCATGGACGCGTTGGCAACCGAGTTCGGCATCGACGTCCCGCGCGAGCACGGCTTCGACACCGTCGACGCGATCCGGGCGATGCGCGACGGCCGCGGCAAGGTGTTCTTCGCCGTGGGCGGCAACTTCGCGTCCGCGACACCCGACACCGAGGCGACCGAGAAGGCGCTGGAGTCGTGCTCGCTGACCGTGCACGTCTCGACGAAGCTGAACCGGTCGCACGTCGTGCACGGCCGCACCGCGCTGGTCCTGCCGACGCTCGGCCGCACCGAGCGGGACGTCCAGGCGAGCGGCGAGCAGTTCGTCACGGTCGAGGACTCGATGTCGCAGGTGCACCCCTCGCGCGGGCGCCTGAAGCCGGCGAGCGAGCACCTGCTGTCGGAGGTCGCCATCGTCTGCCGGCTGGGCGAGGCGCTGTTCGGGGCCGGGCACGCCGTGCCGTGGCGGACGTTCGAGACCGACTACGACCTGATCCGCGACCGCATCTCCCGGGTCGTGCCGGGCTGCCAGGACTACAACCGCCGCGTCCGCGAGCCGGACGGGTTCGTGCTGCCGCACGCGCCGCGCGATTCGCGGGAGTTCACCGGGACGGCCAACGGCAAGGCCAACTTCACGGTGTCGGCGCTGGAGTACCCGGCCGTGCCCGAGGGCCGGCTGCTGCTGCAGACCATGCGCAGCCACGACCAGTACAACACCACGATCTACGGCCTGTCCGACCGCTACCGCGGCATCGAGAACGCCCGCCGGGTGGTCCTGGTGAACCCGGCCGACATCGCGGCGCTCGGCCTGACCGACGGCGCGCTGGTGGACCTGGTCTCGGAGTGGCGCGACGGCGACCGCCGCGCGCCGTCGTTCCGCGTGGTGGCCTACCCGACGGCCCGCGGCTGCGCGGCGGCGTACTTCCCGGAGGCCAACGCGCTGGTGCCGCTGGACTCGGTCGCGGAGAAGTCGAACACGCCGGTGTCGAAGGCGATCGTGGTGCGCCTGGAAGCTCAGGCCTGACGAGCCGGCCGCGCCGCGGCCGCGGGAAGGTCCCGGCCCGCCCGCACCGGGCCGGCGACCACGATCACCGTCGCCGCCACGAGCACCGCCATCACCGCCCACACCGCCGTACGCGGTCCGGCCAGCGACCCCAGCGCACCGGCGAGCAGGGCACCGACGGCGCTCGAGCCGTTCGCCAGCAGGCTGCTCGTCGCGACGACCCGGCCGCGCACGCCCGACGGCGGGTACGTCTGCCGGAAGCCCGCGGCGAGCACGTTCGCGGCCACCACGGCCGCGCCGACGGCGACTCCGCCTGCCGCGGCGAAGGCCAGGCCAGGGCCGGGCTCGGTCAGGGGAATCAGCAAGCCGAACGGAGTCAACCCGAGCAGGCAGGCCAGCAGGCCGCGTGCGCTGCCCCAGCGCCGCGCGAGCCGGACGGCGAGGGCCGCCCCCAGCACCCCGCCCGCTCCCGGTGCCGCCACCAGCACGCCCACCGCGCCCGGCGGGACGCCCACCTCGTTCACGAAGAAGACGACCTGGATCGCCTGGTAGCCGGTCAGCGCGATGTTGGCGACCGCGCTGAACACCGCCAGCGAACGCAGGTACCGGTCGTGCGCCACCCACCGCAGCCCGTCGGCGATCTCCCGGCGCAGGGTGCCCGGCCGCCGCCGGGCCGGCCGGGGTGGTTCCCGCGCGGAGATCGCCGCCAGGCACCCCGCGGACACCAGGAACGTCACCGCGTCGACGACCAGGCCGGCCACCGCGCCCGCCCACTGGGCGAGCGCACCCGCCAGGCTCCGGCCGGCGAGCTGCGCGACCGACTCGCTGCCCTGCAGCTTCGCGTTCCCCTCCGGCAGGTCCGCCGGGGCGACGAGGACCGGGAGGTAAACCCGGTAGGCCGTGCTGAACAGCACACCGCTCGCCCCGGTCAGCAGCGCGACCACGACCAGCTGCGCCACGGTCAGCACGCCCAGCCCGGCCGCGACCGGCACGCTGACGAGCGCCGCGGCCGAAACGACGTCGCAACTCAGCAGCACGGGCCGGCGCGGGAGCCGGTCGACCCACGCCCCCGCCGGCAGGCCGAGCAGCAGCCACGGCACCCAGGACGCGGCCGCGAGCACGCCCACGGTGAACGGCCCGGCGTGCGTCACCAGCACCGCCACCAGAGGCAGCGCGACGGTCGTGACGTTGCTGCCCAGCTTGCTGGTCGTCTCGCCCGCCCACAGCAGGCGGAAGTCCCGGTGCCGCCACAGCCCGCCACGTCGTCCGGCCACCCGGCCCCCTCCCGATCTTCCGGGAGGATGCCTCGTGCCGCGCGGGCCTGTCAGCGAGTTTCGCGGCCGGCGCAACGCCGGCGGGGCTCAGCCCTTGTAGTCGCGCAGCAGGGTGTTGGTCATGTCGGTGACCACCGCCTGGACGTTGTCGAGGGTCGCCGGCGGGATCAGGGCCGCTTCCGTGCCGCCGTCGGCGATCGCCATGCTCAGCACGACGTTGCCGGTGCGGACCGCGGCCCACTGCTCGGAGACCCCCGCCTCGTCGCCGACGCCCGTGACCAGCCGGACGCCCGAGTGGTCGCCGAGCGCGTCGGTCAGCAGCTGGCTCGCCTTGGTCGCGCCGTCGTCGGCGTCCGGGTCGGTGAACCGCACGACGGCGATCGTCACGAGCCGGTAGTCCTGCATGTTGGGCTTGCCGCCGCCGAGATCGCGGGCGAAGAGGCGCTTGCAGCTGGTGAGGTCGTTGCCCTCGGTCGAGCGGTCCTGGGGGACGACCTTCGCGTCGGCGGTCTTCACCGAGGAGGCCGGGACTTCGACGGTTCCGGGGGCGAGCTGGTTGTGCGCGTTCGGCCCGGGCAGCTTGCAGGCGTCGATCGATTCGGGGTAGTGCGCCGCGGTGGATGCCGACTGGCACCCGGCACACAGAACGGCGGAAGCGAGCACCGGAAGGAGCCACCCTCCGCGGGCAACGCTGCTACGCATAGGTTCCGGACTTTCCGTATTTCTCGAAATTGACTTTCCGGGTCGTCACCGGTCCGGTGATCTTTTCCGGTCCGTCGCGCGGGACTGCCGCCGACGGTCATCGCACCCTGCCTCACCAGGCAGGGTGCGTCAAGACCAGTCACCCGCGTGGTCCGCCGTGGTCCGGTCGGCGGAAAACGCCTTCGCCTCGTTTCGCGGAAATCCTTCCCGATTTTTCGCCGTTCGTGGCGGAAATCAATTCACGCAGACGACGCCGTCGGACGTGATCGGCTCGTCGCCGCCGGCCGGGGCGCCGCCACCGCCGGTCGTGCCCGGTCCGGAGTAGACCGTCCCGAGCACGACCTCGATGTGGCCCGGCGGCACCGCCGCGGACTCCTGCGTCGCCAGCCCGCCCAGCAGCCGCGCGACCTCCGCACCCGGCTTCGCGAGGTCCGCGCCGAAGCGGACCAGGGACGTCCGGCGCGCGCCGGAGTTCCCGGTCGTGCCCTTGGCGAAGCCGTGGTCGCCCAGGAACCCGGACACGCGGGCCGCGAGCCCGCCCTTGGGGCTCGCGTTGGTGACGTCGACGGTGACCGGCGCGGCCGGCGTCGAAGCCGGCGGCGGGGACCCGACCAGGCTCGCCGCGAAGGCCTTCACGGCGGCCGGGTCGACCTGCACCGCCGTGGCGCGCGGGTTGTCGCTGTCGTACCGGTAGTCGCGGTTGACGACCGGGATCGTCTCGAACCGGATCCCGCCGCCGCTGACCCCGCGCATCTGCGCGACGAAGTCGAGCAGGTTCCACGAGTCGTCGAGCACCACCGACCGCTTGACGGCGTCGATGAGGTCGGACAGCTTCCCGGGGTTGGTCAGCGTCCCGGCCGACAGCACCTGCCGGGCCAGCCCGGCGAGGAACACCTGCTGCCGCCGGACGCGGGCGAAGTCGGTGCCCGGGAGCCCGTCGCGCTGCCGGACGAAGGCCAGCGCCTCGGCGCCCTGGACCCGCTGCGGCCCGGCCGGGAAGTCCGCGCCGGAGTTCTTGTCCTTCGTGGCTTCCTTGAGGCAGACGTCGACGCCGCCGACCGCCTTGCTGATCTCGTAGAAGCTGAACAGGTTGACCTCGGCGTAGTGGTCGATCTTGACGCCGGTGAGGTCCTCGACCGCCTGCCGCGTCCCGCGCCGGCCGGCGGTGAGCGCGGCCTTGTTGATCTTGGCCTTGTCGGTCTCCCCCGCGTCGCGCTGCCGCTTGGCTTCGGCGGCCTTCGCGCGCCCGAAGGCGGCGTTGATCTTGCCCTTCCCGCCCGGCATCGAGACGTAGCTGTCGCGCGGGATGGAGAACGCTTTCACGTCGTGGGTCCCGTTGGGGATCCGCAGCACGATCAGGGTGTCGGTGAGGTCGTCGCCGTTGGCACCGGCCCGCAGCTCGCGCAGGACTTCCGGGGGAAGCGGGTTCTCCTGCTGGTCGGTCCGGGAGTCCCGGCCGACGAGCAGGATGTCGAGCGACCCGTCGGCGGGCTGCTCGCCGGGCGCCGTGCCGTCGTCGCCGATCACGCTGTCACGCGTGACGTCGTCGAGGGCGTGGAGGTTCGCGTACCCGTACGCGGTCCCGCACAGGACCGTGAAGGCGAGCCCGGCGACGGCGATCTTCCCCAGTAGGTGCACGCCCTACCGACGCCGCCGGGCCGCCCTCCGCTGCACGGGTGAGGCAGGTCACACGGGCTCAGCCGAAGAGCTGCACCAGCTTCAGGAACAGTTGGTACACGCCGTAGGCGAAGGGCAGGACCACCCACGCCCACGCCAGCACGATCAGCGGCACCCGGTTGGGCTTGGTCGCCGGCTCGGTCATCACGCCTCACTCCTCACGGCCGTGCCCGCGGCGACGGGCTCGTGGTACTTCTCCTTGACCGGGCGGACCAGCTCGTTGGCCACGAAGCCGACCACGAGCAGGCCGATCATGATGTAGAACGACGTCGTGTAGAGGTCGGGGCCGGACTTGCCGGCCGCCTTCTCGCTGTCGGCGATCCGGTTGACGATCAGCGGGCCGAGCACGCCGGCCACCGACCACGCCGTGAGCAGCCTGCCGTGGATCGCGCCGACCTGGTAGGTGCCGAAGAGGTCCTTCAGGTACGCCGGGACGGTCGCGAACCCGCCGCCGTAGAAGGACAGGATCACCATGGCGCACAGGATGAACACGAGCTTCGACGAGTTCTGCGTCAGCGCGATCACCAGGTACAGCACCGCGCCGACGCCGAGGTAGGTGCGGTAGATGTTCTTGCGCCCCACCAGGTCCGAAGTGGACGACCAGACGAACCGGCCGAGCATGTTGCACAGCGACAGCAGCGCGACGAATCCGGCCGCCGCGGCCGTGCCGACCGGCGTCGACGTGCTCTTGAAGAAGTCCACGATCATCGGCGACGCCTTCTCCAGGATGCCGATGCCCGCGGTGACGTTGAAGCAGAGCACGACCCACAGGCACCAGAACTGCGGCGTCTTGATGGCGTTGGCCGCCGAGACGTTCGCCGTGCTGATCATCGCCCGGCCGTGGTCGGTCCTGGGCTCCCAGCCCGCCGGCTTCCAGTCGTCGGCGGGCACCCGCACGAGCAGCCAGCCCATCGACATGAACACCGCGTAGACGATGCCGTGGACCAGGAACGCCGTCGCGATGGTGCCCGCGGTGGGCGCGGTGCCGAGCATCGACGACGACCACGGCGAGGCGATCAGCGCGCCGCCGCCGAAGCCCATGATCGCGATGCCGGTGGCCATGCCCGGCCGGTCCGGGAACCACTTGATGAGCGTGGACACCGGCGAGATGTAGCCGATGCCGAGCCCGATGCCGCCGATTCCGCCGTAGCCGACGACCACCAGCCAGAACTGGCCGGTCGCGACGCCGAGGGCGGAGATGAGGAACCCGCTGGCGAAGCAGCACATCGACACGAACATCGCCCAGCGCGGGCCGTTCTTCTCGACGAGGGTCCCGCCGAACGCGGCGGACAGGCCGAGCATGACGATGCCCAGCTGGAACGGCAGCGAGCTCTGCGTCCCGTTGAGGTGCATCGTCTTCTCGAGCGGGGTCTTGAAGACGCTCCACGCGTAGGCCTGCCCGATCGACAGGTGTACCGAAAGGGCCGCCGGCGGCACCAGCCAGCGCGTCCAGCCTGGGGGTGCCACGATCCGGGAACGGTCCAGGAAGCCGAGAGCCATCGGAACCCTCTCCTAGAGTGGGGATGATGGTGGGAATGTATTACTAAATACCCGGTGTTGCACCATGCGGGTGTCAAACTTTCCGGCGGCGAAGGGTGTGGGTCATGGGCAGGGTGACCGTGCGCAGGCCGGTGCGGCGGATCTCCGCGACCGGCGACCGCCGGCGCCCCGACGCGCTGGCCGCCGAAGAACCCCTGGAGCTGCGCGTCGGCGGCAAAGCGCTGGCCGTCACGATGCGCACGCCGGGGCACGACGTCGAGCTGGCCCACGGCTTCCTGCTGTCCGAAGGGGTGATCGGCGGCCGGGAGGACATCGCCGTCGCCCGCTACTGCGACGGCGTCGACGACCAGGGCCGCAACACCTACAACGTCCTCGACATCGCGCTGGCCGACGGCGTGCCGCCGCCGGACACCGGGGTCGAGCGCAACTTTTACACGACGTCCTCGTGCGGGGTCTGCGGCAAGGCGGCGCTCGACGCCGTGAAGCTGCGCACCCGCTTCTCCCCCGCCTCGGCCGCCTTCGCGGTGAAGAGCGAAACGCTGTCCGCGCTGCCCGACGCGTTGCGCGCCCGCCAGAAGGTGTTCGCCAGCACCGGCGGCCTGCACGCGGCGGCGCTGTTCACCCCGGACGGCTCGCTCGCCGTCGTCCGCGAGGACGTCGGACGGCACAACGCAGTGGACAAGGTGCTGGGCTGGGCGGTGCTGGAAGGTCACGTGCCGGCGCCCGGACACGGCCTGCTCGTGTCCGGGCGCGCGTCGTTCGAACTGGTGCAGAAGGCCGCGATGGCGGGGATCGGGTTGCTGGCCGCGGTGTCCGCGCCGTCGTCGCTGGCGGTCGAGCTGGCGGAGGAGAACGGCATGACCCTGATCGGTTTCCTCCGCGGCGACTCGATGAACCTCTACACCGGCGACCACCGCCTGCTGACCTAGGCTTCGACCCAGTTGCCGTGGAAGCCGTTGGGCACGCGGTCCGGCAGGTGGATCGCCGCGACGGTCTCCAGGGTCTCCGCGTCCAGCAACGTCAGGTCGCTGCGCTGGGTCGCCGGGTCGAAGACGAAGCCCATCAGGACGCCGTCGTCCTCGGCCGCGTCCTCATGGGACGGTACGAACACGAACTCGCCCGGCTGCCGTCCCGCGCCGAACACGCGCTCCTGGCGCGAGCCGGTCACGAAGTCGTGCTTGAACAGTGAGCCACCCGGCTCCGCGCCGCCGTCGGCCGACATCGCGTAGCCGTAGCGGTGCCGCCGGCCGACGAGCCGTTCGTCCACGCGCGGGAACTCCTGGCCGCGGTCGTCGAGGCGCTCCTCGAGGACCTTGCCCGCGGTCAGGTCGACCGTCCAGCGGTCCAGCGTCGGGCCGCCCTCGTCCGGGCCGTGCAGCTCGCGGTCGAACATCCGGGGGTGGCGGACGACGTCGAGCACGATCGAGTCGCCGTCGTCGTAGGCGTTGAGCGGGTGGAAGACGTAGCACGGCTCGACCTCGAACCAGCGGACGTCGCCGTTGCCGCCCTCGCGCGGCATGACGCCGATCCGCGCCGGGTACTTCGGGTCCCAGCGGTACGGCAGGCCGCCGTTCGCGCCGATCTTGCGGGTCATCATCGCCGTCACCGGGTCCGGCACGCGGACCTTGCCGACCATGGCCGACACGACCAGCTTGGCCGGCGTCCGCAGCGCGCTCGGCACGCTGGCGGCCACCGCCATCTCGGCGTTGAACGTCACCGGCAGGTCGTAGAACACGACGTGCTTCTCGGTCAGGGAGAAGTCGTGCATCATCGGCGACCCGGTGACCTCGACGTCGACCGTGCGCCGCGCGCGGCCCTGCGCGTCGATTACCGAGTACTGGACCTTGTTGCCCATGCCGAAGAAGTACGAGACGGCGTGCAGCTCACCGGTGCGCGGGTCGCGCTTGGGGTGGGCGGTGTAGCCGCCGGGCAGGGTGCCGTCGAAGTCGCACCGACCGACGGTGTCGAGCTCGTCGGTCAGCTCGTAGATCGGCGCGCCCGCCTCGACCAGGGCGAGCGTCTTGCCCGCGTGGCCGATCACGTTGGTGTTGGCGCCCAGCGCGTCCAGCCCGCAGAAGCGGCTCGCGTCCGCGCCGTCCAGCGTCGCCGCGACGGCCGGGTTGCGCACCCACCGGTTGCGGTACCACTCGGCCCTGCCGTCGCGCAGGCGCACGCCGTGGACCATGCCGTCGCCCATGAACCAGTGGTAGGCCGCCGGGTCCACTTCGGACAGCGGGTTGGGCCCGTTGCGCAGGTAGCGGCCGTCGAGGAAGTCCGGGATCGCCCCCGTGACGGCCAGCTCGGTGATCGTGTGCTCCCGGCTCACCGGGGCGAAGTTGCCTTCGAGGAACTTGTTGCCCATGCCGACCCCTCCAGAGTTGCCATAACGCGGTTATGAGTCCATTTATAACAGGGTTATGAGATACTGGCAAGCATGAGCCCCAAACCGCGCGCGAACGACGTCAAGGAGCGGCTCGTCGCGGCCGCCATCCGGCTGCTCGACGAGGGCGGCCCCGAAGCCCTGCAGGCCCGCAAGCTGGCCGCGGAGGTCGGCGTCTCGACGATGGCCGTGTACACGCACTTCGGGGGCATGGCCGCGCTGGTCGACGAGGTCGCGCGCACGGGGTTCGTCCGGCTCAGCGCGTGGCTGGCCGAAGTCGGCGAGACCGACGACCCGGTGGCCGACATCTTCAGCCTCGCCCGCACCTACCGGCAGGCGGTCGCCGAGCAGCCGCAGCTGTTCGCGGTGACGTTCGGCCAGGCGGCACCCGGCGGCAAGCGCGCGACGCTGTCCGACCTCACCACCGAGGAGGGCCGCGAAGCCGCGCAGGAGGGCTTGGAGGCCTTCGACCACATCGTCCGGGCGACCGAGCGGGCCATCGAGGCCGGCCGGTTCCGGCCCGCGGACAAGTACCAGGCCGCCGCGCAGCTGTGGAGCGCACTGCACGGCTTCGTCACGCTGGAGGCTTCCGGCCACTTCGGAGCCGCCGAGCAGGGCATCGACCACATTTTGATACCCCTGGGGATCACCCTCGCGGTGGGTCTCGGGGACACTGTGGAGCAGGCGGAACGCTCGACCGAAGCCGCGAAGGCGGCTTGGCGCGCGAGAAACCGAAACGCCGGGCAGGGTGGAAACGACTAACCCGGCGAGCGGGGACGCGAGGGGAACGCGGAGCGGGTGCGCGGCGTCCCAAGGAACAGCAGGCGGGGGACGGAGACAGGTGAACGACGAAAACGGGGAGCGACCTCCGGGCGAGCCCTTGATCCCGGAGACGGTCGGCGCGGCCGCGGTCCGGGACGCGCGGCGGTGGCTGTCGCGCCGGTCCGTGCTGATCGCGGGGGCGTCCGGGCTGGCCGTCACCGGCCTGGCCGTCGGCACCGCCACCGGCAAGCTGCCGTTCAGCCAGGCCCTGCAGCGCACGCTGGGCGTGACGTCGTCGAACCCGACGACCCAGCTGGGCAGTACCCGCGTCGAGCGCGTCTACTCCCAGGCCCGGGGCCGGATGGTCGACCTGGTGTTCATCCTGCCGTCGAAGACCCCGCCGAAGGGGCTGCCGATGTCGCTGATGCTGCACGGGCTGCACGGCAACGCCCGCAGCGCGGCCCCCACCGGCACGCTCAAGCAGCTCGCCAGCGACGTCGCCCGCAAGGCGGTCCCGGCGTTCGGCTTCGTGGCCGTCGACGGCGGCGACAACTACTGGCACGAGGTGCACCCGGGCGACGACCCGATGGCAATGCTGCTGGAGGAGGTCCCGCAGTGGCTGCGCGCGCGGGGTTTCGGCGGCGACACCGGGCAGCCGTTCGCGTGCACGGGCGTCTCGATGGGCGGGTTCGGCGCACTGGTGTACACCCGCCGCCGGGTGGAGCGGCGCCAGCCGCCGGCCGCGGTCGCGACGCTGGCCCCGGCGCTGATCCTGTCCTGGCAGGAGATGGCCAAGCGGCACATCTTCACCGGCCTGAACGACTGGACGGCCCTGGACCCGCTGCGCCACATCGACGAGACGAAGAGCGTGCCGAACGCCATCTACTGCGGCACCGAGGACCCGTTCATCACGGGCGTCCGCCGCTACATCGACGCGGCCCACCCGGCGGTCGCCCACACGGCCCACGGCAAGCACGGCGACCCGTTCAACCGGACGGTCGTCCCCAGCATGATCAGCTTCCTCGGCAAGCACGTCCCCCGCAAGGACTGACCCCGGGGCTCAGCGGCCGAAGTGGACCCGGGTCGTCGTGCGGCCCGGGACCCAGTACGTGCGGACCAGGTCCGCCAGCCGGTTCACCAGCAGCAGGCCGCGGCCGCCCAGCGTGGTCGCCGACGGCGGGATGCGGCCGGCCAGCGGGTCGGTGATCGTGCCCGCGTCCGTCACCTCCGCGACCACCTGCGCCTCTTCCGGCCACAGCCGCAGGACGCCGGTGCCGCCGCCGTACAGCACGCTGTTCGTGATCAGCTCGGCGATCGCCAGCGCGAAGTCGTCGCGCCGGGGGCGGCGCAGGCCGTGGCGGGCGGCCCAGATCTCGGCGAACCCGCGCAGCGACGCCAGCTGCCCGATGTCGAACGCGCGCTCGACCACGCCCACCGGCGGTACCAGCGGCCGTCTGAACTCCGCGCGCACGCCGTCGGGGTCGAAGCGCGGACTGGTGAACGGTCCCGCCAGGCCCCACACCTCGGGGTGGGTGCGCTCGGCGTCGGCCAGCACCGACGCGGGCAGCGCCGCGACGTCGTACGGGCAGAGGACCGCCAGGTCGCGGCCCGCGAAAGCGTTGTTGATCAGCGCCTCGTGCTCCACGCAGGCCGGGTACTCGTCGTCGGTGCGGCCGGCCCAGATCGGCTCGCCCACGATCCGCACCGGGCCGTCGTGCCCCGCCGCGAAGGCGTGCAGCACCGACGGCAGGATGGCGCCGGGGTTGCGGCCCGCGCGGGTCATGTCGATCAGCCGGACTTCGCCCGCCCGGTCCTCCAGTGCCTTTTCGATGAGCAGCAGGTTGCGCCCGGGAACGGCGACGGCAACGGGTTCGCCCCGGTCGAGACCTTCGAGGAGGTACGGAACGACACCGTCCAGGTACTCGGTGTCACCGCGGTAGAAGAGTGCGGGATGCCGGAACGGTCTGAGGGCATCTACCACGGAACTGGCTTACCCAAGGACAGGCGAACTCAAACGCCGGTACTACTCGACCCAGCGGCCGACGACCGAGATCAGCCAGAAGCCGACCATGGCCGCGATGGCGAACAGCAGCACCCAGTTGCCCAGCGCGCGCCGGTCGGTCACGCCACGGGCCCGCCAGAGGCCGTAACCGGCCACGAGGAACAGGGGCACCGGGATCAGCGGCAAGGGCGACAGCCGGGACACCACGGCCACGACGCACGTGCCCGTGCACACGGCCAGCACGCCCATCAGCACCCGGTTCAGCCACGGGTACCGCTCGACCACGGACGCGATGACGCGTTCGCTCAGCTCGCGGAACCCGAGGACCGGGCCGGCGGCCGCCGGCGCGGGCTCCGGGGGCGGCGGTGCCTGCACGCCACCGGCGGGGGCGGCGCCCCCGCCGGTGACCGGCACAGAGTCTGCAGTCATTCAGCTTTCCTGTCGGGTCTCCGGGCCGGCCGGCCCGGAGACGCCCGGCCTCAGGCCGACTTCTCGCCGCGCTCGCTGCGCGTGCGCCGCGTCGGCTGCCGGGCGACGATCGTCGGGTTCACGTTCTCCCGGACGGTCTGCTCGGTGATCACGACCTTCGCCACGTCGTCGCGGCTCGGGATGTCGTACATCACCGGCTGGAGCACCTCTTCCATGATGGCGCGCAGCCCGCGGGCACCGGTCCCGCGCAGGACCGCCTGGTCGGCGATGGCCTCGAGCGCGGTCTTGGTGAACTCGAGCTCGACGTTGTCCATCTCGAAGAGCTTCTTGTACTGCTTCACCAGGGCGTTGCGCGGCTGGGTCAGGATGTTGACCAGCGAGTCCTTGTCCAGGTGGTTCACCGTCGCCACGACCGGGAGGCGGCCGATGAACTCCGGGATCAGCCCGAACTTGATCAGGTCCTCGGGCATGGTGTCGGAGAAGACGTCGCTCTCCTCGATCTCGGACTTGGTGCGGATCTCCGCGCCGAAGCCGAGCCCGCGCTTGCCGACCCGCTCGTTGATGATCTTCTCCAGCCCGGCGAACGCGCCGGCCACGATGAACAGCACGTTCGTCGTGTCGATCTGGATGAACTCCTGGTGCGGGTGCTTGCGGCCGCCCTGCGGCGGCACCGAGGCGGTGGTGCCCTCGAGGATCTTCAGCAGGGCCTGCTGCACGCCCTCACCGGAGACGTCCCGCGTGATCGACGGGTTTTCGCTCTTCCGGGCGATCTTGTCGACCTCGTCGATGTAGATGATCCCGGTCTCGGCCCGCTTGACGTCGTAGTCCGCCGCCTGGATGAGCTTGAGCAGGATGTTCTCGACGTCCTCGCCGACGTACCCGGCTTCGGTCAGCGCCGTGGCGTCCGCGATCGCGAACGGCACGTTCAGCAGCTTCGCCAGCGTCTGCGCGAGGTAGGTCTTGCCGCACCCGGTGGGGCCGAGCATCAGGATGTTCGACTTGGCGAGCTCGACCGACTCCTCCTTGGAGTCCTTCGGCCCGGCCTTGTCGTCCGCCTGAATCCGCTTGTAGTGGTTGTAGACCGCTACCGCGAGCGTCCGCTTGGCGTCGTCCTGGCCGATGATGTACTGCTCGAGGAACTCGTGAATGTCGGCGGGCTTGGGCAGCTCGTCGAGCTTGACGTCGCCGGCCTCGGCCAGCTCCTCCTCGATGATCTCATTGCAGAGGTCGATGCACTCATCGCAGATGTAGACCCCGGGGCCGGCAATGAGCTTCTTCACCTGCTTCTGGCTCTTCCCGCAGAAAGAACACTTCAGCAGGTCTCCGCCGTCACCGATCCGTGCCATGGCCGTTGACCTCGTCCCCTCCGGCGCGCGGTCGGCGCGCCTGACGTGTGTTGCGACGGTGCGACCCGGCGGTCACGGACGACCGAGCGGAGCCTCACGCATTGCCACTGACGGTACCCGTCCGATGCCGTGGGCGGGAACACCCACAGGCGCCGGGAGCACGTCAGAGGACGACCCTAAACCAGAGTGCCGGTGTATGTCGTCTCCTCGACACACACCGGCCTGGCGGATCTACAGAGCCGACGCCTTCCGGTACGGCAGCACCTCGTCGATGATGCCGTACGCTTTGGCCTCCTCGGCCGTCAGGATCTTGTCGCGCTCGATGTCGGCCCGGATCTGGTCCGGGTCCTTGTTCGTGTGCTTGGCCAGGATGACCTCCATCTGGCGCCGCACCCGCTGGATCTCGTTCGCCTGGATCTCCAGGTCGGAGACCTGGCCGTAGGTGCCCTCGGTGGCGGGCTGGTGGATCAGCACGCGCGAGTTCGGCAGCGCGTAGCGCTTGCCCGGCGTGCCGGCCGACAGCAGCACCGCGGCGGCCGAGGCGGCCTGGCCGAGGCAGTACGTCTGGATGTCCGGGCGGACGAACTGCATGGTGTCGTAGATCGCCATCAGCGAGGTGAAGGAGCCACCCGGCGAGTTGATGTAGACCAGGATGTCGCGGTCCGGGTCCTCGTGCTCGAGGTGCAGCAGCTGGGCCATCACGTCGTTGGCCGACGCGTCGTCCACCTGCACGCCGAGGAAGATGACCCGCTCTTCGTACAGCTTGTTGTACGGGTTCGACTCCTTGACGCCGTAGCTGGTCCGCTCCACGTACGACGGCAGGATGTACCGCGACTGGGGCGTGCTCGGGGCCTGGAAGTCACCCGGGAGCCGGAAGTTGCTCATGATCGAGTCTCCTGTGTGCTTCGCGCTCAGTTCGAGCCCGGACGGGCGATGTCGGCGGTGAGGACGTGGTCCACGAACCCGTAGTCCTTCGCCTCCTGCGCGGTGAACCAGCGGTCGCGGTCCCCGTCCTTGATGATCTGCTCGACCGTCTGGCCGGTCTGGTCCGCGGTGATCCGGGCCAGCTCCTGCTTCCACTTGTTGAACAGGTCGGCCTGGATCGCGATGTCCGACGCCGTGCCGCCGACACCCGCCGACGGCTGGTGCATCAGGATGCGCGCGTGCGGCAGCGCGTAGCGCTTGCCCGGCGTGCCCGAGGAGAGCAGGAACTGCCCCATCGAGGCCGCCATGCCCATCGCGTAGGTCGCGACGTCCGGGCGGATGAGCTGCATGGTGTCGTAGATCGCGAACCCGGCGGTGACCGAACCGCCCGGCGAGTTGATGTAGAAGCGGATGTCGGACTCGGCGTCGTCGGCGTCGAGCAGCAACAGCTGCGCGGTGATCCGGTTGGCGACCTCGTCGTTGACCTCGGAACCGAGGACGACGATGCGCTCCTGGAGCAACCGCTCGAACACCGAGTCGGTGAGGTTGAGCCCTGCGGTGCCGGTCCGCGCCTCGGGCGTGTGCTGCGTCACGTCTGCCTGCCTTTTCGCCGGCGGCGGCCCGGTGCTGACGGCCGCCGCTGTCGTTTCAGATGCTTGAGATCTTGTATCCGACCCTAACGAACTCGGGCGGTGCAGAATGCCTGACACCGCCCAAGTTCGCTCACAGCTTCACTCCGCCGGAGTCTTCGCCGCCTCCTCGGTGACCTGCGTCTCCTGGGTTGCCTCGTCGGCGGCCGGCTCGTCGGAGCCGAACAGCTCGGAGAGGTCCACCTCGGCGCCGGAGCCGTCGGTGACGGTCGCCTTCCGGACCACGGAGGCGAGGGCCTTGCCGCGCCGGACGTCGGCGTAGATCGCGGTCAGCTGGCCGGACTGCTGGGCGCGCTGGACGTACTCGTCCGGGCTGATCCCGAAGCGCTGGGCCTGGTAGATGATCCGCTCGGTCAGCTCGCCGTCGTTGACCGACACCTCTTCCTTGTCGGCGATGGTGTCCAGCAGCAGCTGCGTGCGGACGGCCTTCTCCGACTCGGTGCGGGTCTCGGCGTCGAACTCCTCGAGCGTGCGGCCTTCGGCCTCGAGGGCCTGCGCGAACTGGGCCTCGTCGTGGTCGAACGGGTGGATCGCGTCGTGCTTGCGGTTCTCGATCTCGGCGTCGAGGACCTTCTCCGGGATCGGCACCTCGGTGCGCTCCAGGAGCTCGTCGAGCACCTTGTCGCGGGCCTGGACGCCCTGCTGCATCTTCTTGACGCGGCCGAGGCGCTCGCGCAGGTCGTTCTTGAGCTCTTCGATCGTGTCGAACTCGCTGGCCATCTGGGCGAACTCGTCGTCGGCCTCGGGCAGCTCGCGCTGCTTGACCGACTGGATCGTGACGGTCACCTCGGCGTCCTTGCCGGCGTGCTCACCGGCGACGAGCTGGGTGGTGAAGGTCTTCGTGTCGCCGGCGTTCGCGCCGACGATCGCCTCGTCGATGCCGTCGACGAGCTGGCCGGAGCCGATCTCGTAGGACAGCCCGGTGGTGCTCGCCTCCTCGACGGCCTGGCCGTCGACGGTGGCGGACAGGTCGATCGAGACGAAGTCGCCGGTCTCGGCCGGGCGCTCGACGCCGGTCAGCGTGCCGAAGCGGGCGCGCAGCTCGTCGAGCTGCTCGTCGACCTCGGCGTCGGTCAGCTCGACGTCGTCGACGGTGACCGCGAAGCCGTCCAGGTCGGGCAGCTCGATCTCCGGGCGCACGTCGACCTCGGCGGTGAACTCGAGGACGTCGCGGTCCTCGAGCTTGGTCACGTCGAACTCGGGGTTGCCGAGCGTGCGGACCTCGTTCTCGCGAACGGCCTCGATGTACTTGGCCGGGATGGCCTCGTTGACGACCTCGTCGAGCACCGGGCCGCGCCCGATCCGGCTTTCCAGGACGCGAGCGGGCGCCTTGCCGGGCCGGAAGCCCGGGATGCGCACCTGCTGGGCGATCTTGCGGTAGGCGCGGTCGAAGTTCGGCTTGAGCTCGTCGAACGGCACCTCGACATTGATCTTGACTCGCGTCGGGCTGAGCTGCTCGACGGTGCTCTTCAAGGTCTTCTCCTCGAGCGGTAACGATTGTGTAGGACAATCCTGCGGAAATGGCCCCTGGTCACCTGCAGACCGGGACGTCCGAGTCTAGGCCAGTGGCCCGCGCCGCCGGGGCGGGGGCCACCTGCGGCGTCGCTAAGCGAGCATCCGGCCGATCACCCAGCGCATCTGACCCACCGCGTGCTCGGCCGAGCCGCTGGGCTGCACCAGGTGGGAGAGCAGCAGCCGCATCCACGCCTCGACCGCCACGGCCCACTCCGACGCCGTCAGCCGGACGCCCGGGTACCTGCGGGCGAAGACCGCGGCGACCGCGTCGACGGCCCGTTCGATGACGGCTTCGGGCTGGGAGGTGAGCAGCGGGAGAAAGTCGTCGCGGCCGCCCTGCTGGCCGCCGAGCGCGATCTCCAGCAGCGGGTTGGCGCGGGCCGCCTCGAGGGTGTGCCGGAACGCGGCCGTCACGCCGCCGACCGGGTCGCCCGGGTGCGCCGCGACGTCGTCGGTCACGCGGGCCACGAAGCGGTCGGTCTCGCGCAGCATCAGCGCCTTGGCGAGCTCGGCCTTCGAGCCCAGTTCGTTGTAGACGGTCTGCCTGCTCACGCCGACCCGTCCGGCCAGCTTGCCCATCGTCACGGCGGCCCAGCCGTCGGCTTCGATGACGTCGGCCGCCGCGGCCAGCAGCTTCTCCCGGGTCCGCGCCGGCGCCGGGTGGGTGACCGCGTTCACACGGCGAGCTTACCCGCGGGTTGCCTCCCGCTGGCCGACACCTTTTTTCGGGCTCTGCTGTAACGTTTACAAACCCCGCTGAGTTGTCTACGGTGACTCCCGCCTCGCCAGGAGCTTCTCGACCGAGGAGACCGCTCGATGCCCGTCGCCCTCACCCAGCAGCACGGCCCCGCCGTCGTGGCGACCGGTGAGACGACCACCCGTGGCGTGCCCGCCCCGCGGATCAGCCTGCCCGCCGTCTCGGTGCCGGCGCTCCTGCTCTTCGCCGGCGGCCTGGCGCTGGGGATCACCTCGACGTGGCTGCTGGTGGCGGGGCTCGTGCCGCCGGTGGTCACCGTGGTGCTGAACACCCTCGTCACCTTCGCCATGTACACGGTGGTGCACGAGTCGGCCCACCACTCGGCGGGGAAGCTGACCTGGGTCAACGAGGTGCTCGGCCGGCTGGCGGTCCCGTTCGTCGCGGCGTACGCGTCGTTCCCCTCGCTGCGGTTCGCCCACGGCGAGCACCACCGCCACACGAACGCCTCGGTGCCCGCCGACCCGGACGCCTGGACCTCGCGGGGCCCGCGCTGGCAGCTGCCGCTGCGCTGGCTGACCCTCGACTTCGCGTACGCGCGCTGCTATTTCTCCCGGCTGCGGTCCCGGCCCACCCACGAGCTGACCGAGACGCTCGTGGTGCTCACCGCGGCACTGTCGGCGGCGGTGGCGCTGGTCGCGGCCGGGCACGGCGTCGAGCTGCTGCTGGTCTACCTGCTGCCGCAGCGGCTCGGCATGGGCCTGCTGGCGTGGTCGTTCGCCTGGCTGCCGCACCACGGCCTGCCCGCCGCGGGGCCGGCGGGCCGGTTCGGCACCACCCGCGTGCGCGTCGGCCTCGACTGGCTGCTGACGCCGGTGCTGCTGGCCCAGAACCTGCACCTGGTGCACCACCTGCACCCCGCCGTCCCGTTCCACCGGTACCGCCGGGTCTGGCTGGAGAACCGCGAGGCCTACCTGGCCCGCGACGTCCCGATCCGCACCGCCGGCGGCCGGGACCTGACCGCGGCCGAGTACCGGGCGGCGGCCGGTCTCGACGGCGCTCCGGAGGTGTCCGTGCCCGCACCGGCCCCGCCGCCGCTCGGGCCGAGCCGGTTCCACCGGCTGCGGGTCCGCGAGATCCGGCCGCTGACCGCGGACGCCGTCGCGATCACCTTCTACGTCCCGCCGCAGCTGGCGGAGGAGTTCCGGTTCACGCCGGGCCAGCACGTCGCGGTCCGCGCGGTGCTCGACGGGCAGCCGGTGCGCCGGACGTACTCGATCTGCGCCCCGGCGGACGCGGGCGAGCTGCGGATCGCGGTGAAGCGGCGGCCGGGCGGCGCGTTCTCCGGCTTCGCGACCACGACGCTCGCCGTCGGCGACTTCCTGGACGTCCTGCCGCCGTCGGGAGGGTTCACGCTCACACCGGACCCGTCCCGGACCGCGCACTACGTCGCGCTGGCCGCGGGCAGCGGCATCACGCCGGTGCTGTCCATCGTGGTCAGCGCGCTGTCGGCGGAGCCGCACAGTCGCGCGACGTTGTTGTACGTCAACACTTCCGGCGCGACGACGCTGTTCGCGAAGGAGCTGAGCGCGCTCGCCGAGGGGTTCGGCGGGCGGCTGCACGTCGTCCACTACCGGACCGACGAGCGCGACCCGGACCTGCACGCGCACCGGCCCCGCCAGTTCGACACGCTCGGCGAGGCGCTGGCGATTTCCCACGAGCGCTACCAGCGCGGCCGCCTCGACGGGACGCGGCTGCGGGCGCTGCTGCAGAACCGCCTGCACCCGGCGAAGGTCGACGAGTGGTTCCTGTGCGGCCCGCGCGGCCTGATGGACCTGGTCCGCCGCACGCTGGCCGACGCGGACGTCCCGGAGGAGAACGTCCACTTCGAACTGTTCCGCGGCGCGGCACCCCCGCGCGACCCGGCGGGCATCGCGGCGAAGGTGGCGGTGACGCTGGGCGGGACGACGACGTGCGTCGACACCGACGCCGGCGAAACGGTGCTGGACGCGGCGATGCGCGCGGGGTTCGAGGTGCCGTACTCGTGCACGGGCGGCGCGTGCGGGACGTGCCGGGCGACGCTGCGGCACGGTCAGGTGGAGATGGACGTCCGCTACGCGCTGACGGAGGACGACGTCGCGGCGAATCGCATCCTGACGTGCCGGGCGCGGGCGACGACCCCGGAGGTGGCGGTCGACTACGACCGCCGCTGACCCCGGGGCCACCGCGCCGGTCAGCCGGTCGGGGTGGGGGCGCCCGACGGCGGGGTTCCCTGGCCGCCGCCCGGCAGCTGGCCCCCGGAGGCGCCGTCCGTCACCGACGTCGCCGTCGCCGACGAGCCCGATTCCGTGGCCACCACCGTCACCGTGTCGCCCGTTGCCAGGCCCGTCGCCTGGTCCGACGTGATCGTGTACGTCTTCGAGAACCCGTCCTCGCTCTTCGCCGTCAGCGACGTCGCGCTCAGCGCCGTCACCTCTCCGGTCTGGGTGATCTTCGTGACGTAGCCGCCGTTTCCGTCCGAGGCCACGTACTCCCCGTGCAGCGCCGAACCCAAGCCGGTCATCCCGCCCGGCCCGCCCGGCATGCCGCCCGGGCCGGTGGCCGAATCCGTCGACGCGGACGACGACGAAGCCGCCCAGATCGCCGCTCCCCCGCCGGCCACGATCGCCACCGCGACGGCGCCCGCCGCGATCTTCCTGCCCGGTGACCAGGCCGGCCGCCGCGGGGTGCCCGGTGCGGGCGCCGCGCCCCACGTCTGGTCCGGAGTGGACGGTGCCTGCGGTGTCGTCATTCGGTGCTCCTTAACGAGGTGTGCGATCCACGGTGGCGGCGCCCGCTGTGCGCGCACTGTGCCTGCCGTCAGCCGTTCCTGTGACCGGAGGAACCGGACTTCCGCGACGGGCCGGTCACCGCACAGCCGCCTCACAGGCAGCACACAACCCGCACACACGGCGCGGACGGACGCTCTACCCATGGCCGCGCGAACCGTTGCACCGCACCCCCGCCGGGGGCGCCTTTCGCTGCGCGCGAAGCTGACCGGCTCGATGGTCGTGCTGCTCACCGTGGTGTGCCTGATCGTCGGGGTGGTCAGCGAGTTCGCGCTCGACCTCTTCCTCACCCGGCAAATCGACCAGCAGCTTTCGGCCGCGGCGACACGATCCCTGGCCTTCGCGAGCAACGCCCGGCCCCGCGACGCCGGCCCGCAGCCCGACGACCAGGGCCAGCACCCGCTCGGGCAGAACGTCGGCACGGTGAGCGGCACCTTCGACGGGCAGCGGCTCGTCCACGACGACAGCATCTCCGAGCACGGCTCCCGGCTGGACCTCACCGCGGCCCAGCAGGCCGTGCTGCTTTCCGTGCCCGCCGACGGCAAGCCGCACACCGTGTCCTTCGACGACCTCGGCGAGTACCGGCTGATGGCGCTGCCGGTCACCGGCACGTCCGAGGTCGTGGTTACCGGCCTGCCGATGAAGCCGGTCAACGAAACGCTGCTCACCGTCGCGCTCATCCTCTTCGGCGTCGCCGCGGCCGGCGTGCTCGGCGCCGCCTTCCTCGGCGCGTTCGCGGTCCGCCGGACGCTGCGGCCGCTCGACCGCGTCGCCGCCACCGCCGGGCGCGTCACCGAGCTGCCGCTCGACCGCGGCCAGGTGGCGCTGTCGATCCGCGTGCCCGAGGCCGACACCGACCCGCGGACCGAAGTCGGCCAGGTCGGCTCGGCGCTGAACCTGATGCTCGGCCACGTCGCGCAGGCCCTCGAAGCGCGCCACGACAGCGAACTGCGCGTCCGCCAGTTCGTCGCCGACGCCAGCCACGAGCTGCGGACGCCGCTGGCCGCGATCCGCGGGTACGCCGAGCTGGCCGCCCGCGGCAGCTCGCTGGTGCCGCCCGACGTCGCGCACTCGATGCGCCGCATCCAGTCCGAGGCCGTCCGGATGAGCGCGCTCGTCGAAGACCTCCTGCTGCTCGCCCGGCTCGACGCCGGCCGCCCGCTCGACGTGCGCGACGTCGACCTCACCCGGCTGGTCGCCGACGCCGTCGGCGACGCCCAGGTCGCCGGGCGCGACCACCGGTGGCTGCTGGACCTGCCGGCCGGCCCGGTGCTCGCGCTCGGCGACGTCCAGCGGCTGCACCAGGTGCTGGCCAACCTGCTGGCCAACGCGCGCACGCACACCCCGCCCGGCACCACGGTCGCGACGTCGCTGGCCCGCTCGGCCGACGGCAGCGCCGTGATCACGGTGACCGACAACGGCCCCGGCATCGCCCCGGACCTGCTGCCGGACGTCTTCGAACGCTTCGCCCGCGGCGACTCCTCACGCTCGCGCACGGCGGGCAGCACCGGGCTCGGGCTGGCGATCGCGTGCGCCGTCGTGGTCGCCCACCACGGCACGATCGAGGTGCACAGCCGCCCCGGCCGGACGGAGTTCGCGGTGCGCCTGCCCGTGGCCGTGCCCGCACAGCGGGTGCACAGCATCGGCACAACGCTGCCCCAGCTGGAGACCGGAAGCTGAGCACATGACCGCTGTCGCGTCACGCGAAACCGTTGTGACCCCCTCACTTCCCGCAAGCCGGACCTGGCACCGGCCCGCGCTCGCCGCGCTGCTGCTCGGCACCGCCCTGCTCTATCTCTGGGGCCTCGGCGCCTCCGGCTGGGCCAACGCCTTCTACTCCGCCGCCGCGCAAGCCGGTTCGCAGAGCTGGAAGGCGCTGTTCTTCGGGTCGAGCGACGCGGCGAACGCGATCACCGTGGACAAGACCCCGGCGGCGCTCTGGGTGATGGGCCTGTCGGCCCGGCTGTTCGGCGTCAACGCGTGGAGCATCCTCGTGCCGCAGGCGCTGATGGGCGTCGGCTCGGTGTGGCTGCTGCACGCGGCGGTCAAGCGGACCTCCGGCCCGGCCGCCGGGCTCGTCGCGGGCCTGGTGCTCGCGCTGACCCCCGCCGCGGCGCTGATGTTCCGGTTCAACAACCCGGACGCGCTGCTCGTGCTGCTCCTGGTCGCCGGCGCGTACTGCGTGGTCCGCGCGCTCGAGAAGGCGAGCCCGAAGTGGCTCGCGCTGGCCGGCGTCGCCGTCGGGTTCGGCTTCCTGGCGAAGATGCTGCAGGCGTTCCTCGTGCTGCCCGCGTTCGCGGTGGCGTACCTCGTCGCGGCGCCGGTGCCGCTCGGCAGGCGGCTGCTGCACCTGCTCGGCGCGTTCGCGGCGACCGTCGCCGCGGCGGGCTGGTACCTCGTGGTCGTCGCGCTGTGGCCGGCCGCGGACCGGCCGTACATCGGCGGCTCGCAGACGAACTCGTTGTGGGAACTGGTCTTCGGCTACAACGGCTTCGGCCGCATCACCGGCGACGAGGTCGGCAGCGTCGGCGGCGGGGGTGGCCGCGGCTGGGGCTCGACCGGCCTGACGCGGCTCTTCGGCAGCGAGATGGCGGGCGGGATCGCGTGGCTGATCCCCGCGGCCCTGCTCGCCCTCGGCGCGGGCCTGTGGTTCACCCGCCGGGCCCCGCACACCGACCGCTCGCGCGCGGCGCTGCTGCTGTGGGGCGGCTGGCTGCTGGTGACGGCGCTGGTGTTCAGCTACATGGGCGGGATCATCCACCCGTACTACACGGTCGCGCTGGCCCCGGCGATCGCGGCGCTGGTCGGCACGGCCGCGGTCCAGCTGTGGCGGCTGCGCGCGCACCCGGCGGCGTCCGGGCTGCTCAGCGGCGGCGTGGCGCTGACCGCGCTGACGACGTACCTGCTGCTGTCCGGATCGTCGTGGCGGCCGTGGCTGGCCCCGGCGGTGCTGGTCGGCGGGCTGCTCGCGGCGGTGGCGCTGTTCTTCGCGACGCACCTGACGCGCTGGGCGGCTTCGCTCGTGGCCGTTTTCGCACTGGTCGTGCTGCTTTCCGGCAGCGGCGCGTACACGCTGGCGACGGCGGCGACGACGCATTCGGGCGCGATCCCGTCGGCGGGTCCTTCGGCGGGCTTCGGCTTTCGCGGCGGGCCGGGCGGCGGCTTCGGCGGCGGTCGCGGCGGCGGCCCGGGTGCCCTGCTGAGCACGACGTTGCCGGGCGCCCGGCTGACGGCGGTGCTGCGGCAGGACGCGGCGAAGTACACCTGGACGGCGGCGACGGTCCTGTCGAACGCGGCGGCCGGCTACCAGCTGGCCAGCGGCGCCCCGGTCCTGGCGGTCGGCGGTTTCAACGGGACGGACCCGTACCCGACGCTGGAACAGTTCCAGCGGTACGTCGCGAGCGGACGGATCCACTACTTCCTCGGCGACGGCATGACGATGCGGGGCGGCAGCGGCTCGGACGCGGCCCAGCAGATCGCCGATTGGGTGGCTTCGACGTACCGGTCGTCCACGGTGGACGGCGTGACCGTCTACGACCTCACCGCGGCCTCCTGAGGGAGGAACCGACGAAAGCAGGGTCAGTGCCGCACGACCTGGTCAACTCCGGGCCGCCTCCTGCACTATGGGAGTACCCGCCAGGACGGAGGCTTCTGCAGATGACCGAGCCCAACGTAGGGCGGGCCCGCTCCGCAGACCTGTTTCCGTTCGCCGCGGCCCTCGGTGACGGCGGATTCCTCATCGATCGCCTGATCCGCCAGCGGAACGGCCAGGGCGTGCTGTTCTTCGCCCGGCTCGGCTCCCGCCCGGCCGGCGCGGTGTACCTGTGGCTGGAAGAGGCCGAAGAACCCCCGATCCGGCGGCACCTGCCGGGCGTCGCCCTGCTCACCCACCTGCAGGTGCACCCCGAGCTGCGCAACCGCGGCGTCGGCGCGGCCCTGGTCGGCGCGGTGGAACAGCACCTCACCGATCGCGGCCACGAGCGGATAGCGCTGGCGGTCCGCACGGACAACCCGGCCGCGGCCCGGCTGTACGACCGCCTCGGTTACCGGGACTGGGGCCACGGGACCGTCACGTGCTACGCGCAGCTGACCCTGCCGAACGGTACCGTCCTGCAGGTGCCGGAACGGTGCTACGTGCTGGTCAAGGACCTCCGGGTGGTCACGCCGGAACCGCGCGGGGAGCCCAGGATCGGCGCTTCAAGCCGGTACTGACCGCCGGGACCCGGTAATCGATTCGAGCGCGGCGAGTGCGCCGTCGATCCCCAACCCGCCGCCGTGGTCTCGCCGGAGCTCGTAGACGTGGTCGCGCCAGCGCAAGCGGTCGTCCTGCCAAGCCCGCAGGTAGCGGACGCACAACTCCGGTGTGATCAGGTGACTGCGCCCGATCGAGGCCTTGAGCGCGGCGACCATCCGGGCCCGTTGCCCCGATTCGATGCCCGAGGCGAGCACCCGCTCGATCGTCGCGCCGATCATCCGGCGCCGTTCCGGCAGGAAAGCCGTCCAGTACCGCTTGTCGGCGTTCACCGGCCCCAGCCCGTTGTCCAACAGGCCGAACACCCCTTCGGCGAGGGTGTCCCCCAGCTCCTCGCCGCGGGCCCGGCGAGGGTCGTTGTAGGGGTCGTAGACGTCCTGCCACGCCGTCCCGACGACGGCCGACGGCCGCAGCCGCGATCCGTCCAGGAGGAAGAACCAGTCCTCGTTGTAGATGTTCGGGAAGAACGAGGTGAAGGTCGCTTCGCCGACGACCAGCGCGCCGCCGCCGATGAACACGTCCTGCGGGGAGCCGACCTCACGCAACGCGTGGCAGACCACCGAGTTGTCCGGCATCCCGGCGTTCGCCAACCCGACGACCGAGTGGTCGTCGAGCAGGCCGGCGGCGGCCCGGAGGTCACCGGGATGGGGCAGCTTGATGTCGTCGTCGAGGAAGAGGATCCGCTTCCAGCCCGCGAGACTCGACAGGAGCAGGCCGAGGTTGCGCTTGAGGCTGGTGTCGACGGGCCGGTGGAACCGGCTGAGCCGGAGGATCTCGTCGGTGGCGAACGCGGGCACGACCCCGTCCGGCAGGAGATCGAGGTCGATCGCCGTCACCTGGGCACCCGCCTTTTTGGCGGCCAGCGCCGCGCTCGACGCGCTGGCTCGCATGCTGCACAGGAGCACCAGGTGCGCGTCGAGGGACTTGGCCGCGCTGATGGCCTGCTTCAGGTAGGGCGCCGGACGCCCGTTGGGCACGATGATCGCGTCCAGGGTCGCGTTCGGGGCCGCGGCCGAGTCGAAGTGGGCCAGCAGATCCTGGTGTGACTCGTGGTGTCTCGCGTTCACCCGGCCGCCTCGGGCCATTCGTGCAGCCGGTTCTCCTCGAGTGTCCAATCCGGAGTCAGCCCCTGCCCGTTGATGACCGGGACCCGGCTGATGATGCTGAACGACTCTTCGCCGGCGAACCGCTCCCGTACGTAGGCGGTGTTCCGGTCCAGGAACCGGCCGTCCGTCAATGCGCGCACCGCGCCCAGCGTTCCTCGACCGTACATACCATTGCATACGGTCACAGTGCGCTTCCGGTTGAACGGAGATACGCCCCGGTAGAAGTGCGCGACGTCTTCCAGCAGGCGCTCCCGCTTGTCGAGCCGCGGCTCGATGAGCCTCGACCGGCCCGCCTCCTGGACGCGGAACCCGCCGTGTTCGGCGTCGTCCGCGCGGCCGACCTGCTCCACGGGGAGGTCGACCCGCTCGATGACGTCCCGGGTCACGGTGTTCCAGTCGACGCCGCCCAGGAGGACGAGGTGGCTGGTGTAATCGTCCGCCGTGAGCTCGTCGCTGGTGAGGAAGGTGACGGGGTTCTCGGGGTTGCGCGCCCTGATGTGGCCGAACAGCTCGATCAGCGCGTCGGGGTCCGCGTAGGTGTAGAGCGACACGAAGTCGGCGCTCTCGGGGTCGGCGTAGACGAGGTTCCGGCGGTACCGCTCCGGCAGTGGGGCGCACACGATCGTGATCCGCTGTTCCGGGTCGTCGAAGGTCCACAGGTCGCCCGCCCGGGTCTCCGCCGGGGCCACCTCCTTGCCTTCCCGCAGCCACAGCAGCTCTTCGAGCAGGTCCTTGCGCCCGTCCTGCTCCTCGTCCGTCAGTTCCCCGACGGGGAGCAGGTGCAGCCCGCCCTCCAGCGACCGGCGGGTGGCGAACAGCGTCGCGTACGCCTCGATCCGCCGGGTCGGCGGGCGGACGGGCTTGTCGACGTTCTCCCACGACGAGATGAGGGAGATGCTGACCCCGCCGAACGCCCGCGCGAGCTGAGCCTGGGTGAGCCCGGCGTCCGGCCACTGTTCCTCGCGCAACGCCTTCAGGCGGCGAGCGAGCGCACGCGGCGCGACTGAGGACACGACCTCCGCCACCCTTCAGTAAATTTCAGTAGAGCGGAAAGTGGCCTGATAGTACTCCTCGGACCTAAAGCGACGGTCGGCAACCCGCGGTTCCGAGGACTGAAACGTTACGTGTACCCAAATCTCCGCACAGCAATCGGATAACGCCGGTTCATCCAGGTTGTTCCAGGGTACTCCACCCGTTACAGTGAACTTGACTGAACTTCAGTTCACACCTGAAGGCAGGAGCGGGCCAATGAGTACTCCAGCGGACATACCCCGGCACCGGGCCATCGTGGCGGTCGACATCGAGGGATCGACCAAACACACGAACTCGGTGCGAGCCCTGCTCCGGAACGTCCTCTACCAGCTGCTCGAAGAGGCCTTCACGATCGCCGGGATCGGGCGCAAGCACCGGGACGCCTTCGTCGACCGCGGGGACGGTGCGCTGTGCCTCGTGCGGCCCTTCGACCAGGTGCCCAAGACGCTGCTGCTCGCGAGCTTCGTCCCGGCGCTCGCCGAGCTGCTGGACAAGCACGCCCGCAACCTCCCGGAGCTCGCCTTCCGGCTGCGCGTCGCCATCCACGCGGGTGAAGTGCACCGGGACAGCCGCGGGCTGTACGGCGAAGACGTCGACATCGCCTGCCGGCTGGTCGACGCCCCCGAGCTGAAGCGGCGGCTGCGCGAGACGAGCGCGCCGCTCGCGCTCGCCATCTCGCAGGAGATCCACCGCGCCGTCGTGCGACACGGCTACGCCGGCATCGACCACACGGCTTTCACCCAGACCGTCCACATCAAGCTCGGTGAAGAACGGCTTCGCGGCTGGCTCCACACGCCCGAAGCCGGCGCGCCGGAGGAAGGGCTGACCGCGTAAGGACCGGAAACGAGGTGGGGATGTGGAACCGACGGGATTCTGGGCCGACCTCGGTCCGGCCGATCGCCGGGTGCTGGCGGAGTCCGCCACGCGGCGCGCCTACCCGCGCGGTGGGACGCTCTGCCGGGAAGGCGACCGGTCCAGCGTCGTGCTGGTGCTGCTGGGCGGGCACGTGCGGATCGTGCACGGGACGCCGGACGGGCGCGAGGTCGTCGTCGGGGTGCGCGGCGCGGGGGACGTCATCGGCGAGCTGGCCGCGATCGACGCGCAGCCGCGTTCGGCGACCGTCGAAGCGCTCGACGCCGTCGAAGTCCTGGAAGTCCCCGGCGATCGGTTCGCCTCGCTGTGCCGGACGCGGTCGCGGATCTCGTGGGCGCTGCTGCTCGTGCTGTCGACGCGGCTGCGGTCGGTCGGCAAGCAGTGGCTCGAACTCGGGGGCGGCGCCGCGATCCGGCGGGTGGCCGCGCAGCTGATGCAGCTGGCCGTCCAGCACGGCGTGCCGCGCGGCGGGGACATCGAGATCGCGGTCCCGGCCACGCAGGCGGAACTGGCGATGACCGCCGCGATCTCGCGCGAGTCCTGGGCGCGCGTGACGCGCGACCTGCGGCGTCAAGGCGTCATCAGCACCGGCAGAAGACAGGTGACGATCCACCGCATGGCCGAACTTCGGCGGCTGGCGAGCTGAATCCCGCCTTCTGTGTCAGCTGACACAGAAGGCGCGGCGAGCCGGAGGTTTCCTGGATCCACGGGCAGAGGAGGGCATTGTCATGGACCCCTACACCACCCCACCGGGCCGCAGCCGCTGGCGCCGGGGCGTCTACGCGGCCGGGCTCGTCATCCCGTTCACCGCGTCCCAGCTGTGGGCACTGCTGGTGCTGCTGCGGCTGGCGCCGCTGGACGGGCTCGTCGGCCAGGCGTTCGTGCTGGTCCTGCTGGGTTCGGTCGTCGCGATCTGGGCGGCGTGGCGCTGGACCTGGCAGCTCGGCCGCGACCGCGACCGCAGGCCCGAGCCGGCCCCCAAGACGCGGATTCCGACATGACGTCCGGGCTCGCGATCGTCGCGGCCCTCGTGCTCGGCATCGCCGCCGGACGTCTCTCGCGCCACCTCGGCGGCCTCCTGCGCCGCCGGCTCACCGGAAGGAGCACGGAAATGACCAGCAGGCAAGCGTCGTTCCCCGCCCGGCTCTACCACTGGCGGTGGGAGATCCTGGCGGTGACGCTGCTGCCGTACGCCCTGGTGACGTTCGCGCTGTGGGCGGGCGCGCTGTGGACGTCGGTGGTCTTCGCCGTCGTGCTCGGCGTGGCCGTGCTGCGCCGCCGCCGGGTGCGCGACCGGATCAGCGCGATCCGCGTGCAGCACCGCCTGCGGGCGGCGTTCCCGTTGCTGCGCCTGCCGGGCGGCCGCCGTCCGGCGATCCTGTGGTCCCGCCCCCGCGGCGGCGACATCGTGGTGTCGCTGTTCGGCCGCGAGGCGTTCGAGCACCTGCACCGCCACCGCGCGGTCCTGGCGGCGGCGTGCGCGGTCCCGCAGGTGTACGTCGACCGCCACCCGAAGTACGCGAGCCTGGTGACGCTGACGATCAGCCCGACCGAGGCCCCGCGCGAGCGGACGGTCCTGCCGAGCAACGTGGTTCCCCTGCGGGCGCACAGCTAGCCGCCGAGCACCTCGGTGAGCAATGTGGACAGTTCACCGCCGTGCCACGAGGTGGCCGAGAACCGCTCCTGGGCGATCCCGTCCCACGGAGCGGTTCCCTTCGTGATCGCGGTGTCCTTGGTGAGCATCCCGATTTCCTGCACCGGGATGCCCTCCTCGCGCAGGGTCTTCTGGACCAGCCGGACGTCCGCCTCGCGGACGACCACGACCAGACCCCAGTCGCCCCACGTCTGCGCGAGGTCGAACGGGCGCAAACCGCACTGGGCGGCCACTTCGGCCACGGGCTCGTCGAGCGCGAACTCGCCGGTGACAACCGCGCCGAGGCCGTTCGCCTCACACAGCGTGCGGATCGTGGCGAACAGGCCGTCGGAAACGTCCATCGCCGCTCGCGCGTACCCCGTGGTGGCGAGTATCTGGCCCGCCTTCAGCTGGGCCATCGGGCGACAGGCCTGGTCCCAGATCGCGTCGTGGGCCTCGGCCGGGAGCGTCGCCCGCCCGGTCTCCAGCAGCGCCGCGGCCCACAGGTACCCGGCGGAACCGACCAGCAGCAGGCGATCCCCGGCCTGCGCACCCGACCGCCGGAGCCTGCTGCCCCGGCCACACCGCCCGACCGCCGTCGCGGTCAGCTGGACGGCGCCGTCCCGGATGTCCCCGCCGGCGACTTTCGTGCCGTGCGCCGCACAGCAGTCGTCGACGCCGTCGAGGAGTCGCTCGAAGTCGCGAACGGTGGTCGTCTTGGGCAGCGTGTAGTTGACGAGGAGCCCCAGCGGCTCGGCGCCGGCCGCCGCGAGGTCGGACAGGTTGATCGTCGCCAGCAGCCAGCCCGCGTGGTAGAGGTCGGGCTCGCGCAACAGGTTCACCACCGGCGCCGGGCAGCTGTCGGTGGTCGCGACCAGCTCGCTCGGCGTCGTCACCGTGCCGAGCAAGGCGCTGTCGTCGCCGAAGCCTTCCGTGCCGCGGTACCTCGGCTGCAGGATCCGCCGCTGGATCAGCTGCTCACCCAGGTCGCCGAGGGTTTCAGGGGTGCCGGACATGATCCGCCAATCGGGACGCGACGACCGCGTGGTCGCTCGAGTAGTTGTGCGGCATGGCGCCGTACGGCCGCTCGCTCCCGGTCGAAGCGAACAGCATCAAGTTGCAGATCCGGGCGCCGGGATACATCAGCACCGGGTGCCGCAGGTGGTTGACGATCTCCAGGGTCAGCACGGCACCGGTGTCGCGGCCGAACCCGGGACTGACCTGACCGCACAGGACCACGCTGATCCCGAGCCGCGCGTAGTCGCTCGTTCCGTCGACGAGCCCGGCCAGGTTTTCCGAGAGCCCGATCTTCTCCAGCGTCGGCGCGAGCACGACCTCGCCCGGCTCGACGGTCAGCCGCCCGCTCGCGTCCAGTGCCTTCGGGACCAGTTCGGGGTGGGTCGAGCGGTCGGCGACGTCGACCGGCCCGCGCGTCACGAGGGAGAACGCTTCGCGGCCGAGCCGGAGGCTGAGCGCGGCCGGCCGGACCAGCGCCGCGTCGAACGGGTCGACCCACAGCTGCCCGCTCTCGTACGCCCGCCGGATCGCCCGGTCGGTGAGGACGCCGGGCTGCTCGGGCCGCACGGGCTTCATGGTGCGACCCCGATGTCCAGCTTCGCCAGTACGGCGGTCACGAGCTCCTCGAAGTCCGCTGGGGTCAGGTCGAAGTTCGGCTGGTCGTCGCTTTCCCCCGGTTCGCAGTAGACGACGGTGGTGGACGTCCGGCGGGGCCCCTGGACCACGACGGTCGCGGTGAGCCCGGCGTCGACCGGCCGTACCGTGTGGACGATCGAGGTGTCGCAGCGGTAGACGTCGCCGCTCTGGACGTGCGGCGAAGCTCGGCGCCTGAGCCGGACCTCGCCGTCGGCGACCAGGGCCGCCGGGTTCGCGGGGTCGGCGCCGTAGCGGTACCGCCGGAACGGCTTGCCGCCGTCGGCCGTCTCGGCGAACTCGACCATGTGCATCCCGGTGCCGGTCAGCACGTGGGAGGCGAACTCCCAGCGGTGGCTGTGCGGGTTCGACTCGCCGCGGGAGACGGTGTCGCTGCTCGGCCAGACGTGCAGGCGGACGCGGAACTCCGGCTCGACGCCGGTGTGCAGGACGATCTTCGCGAAACCGTTGGGGTGCCAGTAAGAGCGTTTCGCGACTTCGGCGGCCGAGGCGGGGTCGCCGGCGAGGTCGCGCAGCCAGGCCGCGAACGCCGGGCGGTGGGCGCGGACGTACTCGGCCGCCGCTTCGAGCAGGTCGAGGCCAGGGCGGGAACCGTTGCCGCGCAACGCTTCCGCCAATCGCCGCGGGAAGGGGTGATCGCCGTTGACCACCCGGGGGGTCGTGCTCATGGGTGCGAGTTCTCTATTCTGCGGCTGACGGGGGTAGGAACTGCGGAGCCGGGAAAGCCAGTGCGACGGCGCGCAGAGCCGTCACGGCGTCGAGCGTCATCCAGATCGGGAGATCGCCACTGCCCCAAGCCCACAGGCCGCGCGAGGGTTCGTAGCGTTCCCACAGCGAATTCAGCGCGCGGCTCAACCTGGCCACCGGCACTTGTGGCGCCTCGGCCAGTGCCTGGAGGACCCAGGCGGAGGTGAAGTGCTTGATCGTGACCCGCACGTCCGGCCGCCCGTGCGGCTGCGGCAATGCGAGGTCCTCGGAGACACCGTCGTCGGGGTGGACCCGCTCGACGAGCCACCGGGTGGCGACGTCGACGGCGTCGGAGATTTCGTCGCTGCCGCGGCCGGCGCGCAGCAGCTCGCGCAGGGCCACCACCGCGCGAGCCGTGTGTGCGGTGGACGGCTCCGGTGAGACCAGCCCCTCTTCCTTCTTCTCGCCCCAGAGCGGGACGCCGTCGAAGTCGAGCCGGGCCGCGAGGAGGTCGTCCGTCAGGCGCCGGGTGAGCGGCGCGTCCGGCGCGAGCCGGACCGAAGTGCGCAATGCGGAAGAGAGCAGGAACGGCCGCGTCCGGGTGCGGTCGTCGAGCGAGCGCTCGAGGTAGGCCAACCCCTCCTCGGCGGTGAGGATGGTGCTGGCCTGGAAGAGGGCGCCGACGACCGCCGCCGTGACCTCGGGCCGCCGACCTTCCGAGCGGCCTTGCCAGCCGAACTCGGATCGTCGGTCGTAGAGGTCTTTCACGACGGAATGTAGGTCGAGGTAGGGCTCCCCTACCACGACCATCGCCGAGATGCCGTAGGCGGTGGCGAGCGTCGTGTGCGCGCCCCGCTTCTGGAGGTTGTGCCGCCAGCCGACGGCGCGGCCGTCGCCGTCGCGGATCAGCTCACCGGCGAGGCCGGCCCCGGCCCGGCGGAAGACCTCGAGCAGGGAGCCGCCGGTGGTCAGCGTCCCGGCGGCCGCCGGCGCGGGCGAGCGCGCGGCTTCGACCAGGTCCACCAGGGAATTTCCGGCTCGGAAGTGATCGTCGAGCAGGCGGGCGTTCTCCGCCGAAGGCAGGTACCGGCCCGCCTCCCACTGGGTCAGGTTCGCACGGGCGACGCCCACGATCCGGGCCACGTCCGCCTGGGTCTGCCGGGCAGCCTTGCGCAGCCGGCGCAGCTCGGCGCCGACGTGCTCGGTTGTTACCACATCATCACTACCTAACGGCCGCTGCGCGGCCGTAGAATGTAGGTAAGCACTCGACATCTACCTTACCTACCCAGGTAGGCATACGTAGGGGAGGTGACAATATGTGGACACAGAGCGCACCTTATCCCATCGGGAACTCTTTGTTGGTGCGGACTGGGGTCGACTCGCCCGAACGGGTTGGACGCCCAGCTCGCGGACCCCCTAGTTGTCGTAGGGAACGCGACCACGCGCAGCTGGGGCACTACGCAAAGTGCCCGGCGGCCTCCCCGAGCCGCCCGTGGGCGCCCGTGCCGGGCCGCCCGTTCGAGTCCGTGCGTTCTTTCCGGGGGTGCCACGATGCAAGACCACAACCTACCTACGTCCCGCCAACGTGGTTGGTTCGATCGGCTGCTGCTCCGCCTCGGCGAGTGGCTGTTCGCCGCCGACGAAGACGCCCGCGCGACCGCGCGCGGCTGGGAGGTCCGGCGCGGGGCCCGAGGCACCCGCGTGTACCGCGATCCCCGCTGGGACACCGTGCACGCCTGCGGCTCGTGCGGCGGCCACGGACTCAGCCCCTCCGACGGCACGGCTTGCCCGGGCTGCGCCGGAACCGGAGTCGTCCGCCGGGCACCCGCGACCGCCGTCCCGGTCGCCGACGGCTGCGAAGGAGCACGGTCATGACGCACGAAATCCCGGAACTGGCCCGGCAGCTGGCCCCCGTCAAGCGGCCCAACCCGCTGCTGTGGCTCTACCACTGGCGCTACGAGATCCTCGCCGTCACGCTGCTGCCGTACGCGCTGGTCAACCTCGTCCTGTGGCTGGGCCCGGTCTGGTCCGCGGTCGCTTTCGTGGTGGCGTTCAACTGGGTGTTCTACTGGCGCGCGGCCCGCCGGCACGTCCGCGGCCGGCTGCGCGCGATCGTGGTCCAGCACCGGCTGCGCACGGCGTTCGCGAGCGCCCGCATCTGCACGGTGGACGGCCGCCGCCCGGCGATCCTGTGGACCCGCCCGGTCGACGGGGACGTCGTGGTGTCGCTGTTCTGCCCGGCGGGCATCGGCTTCGACCAGATCCACTCCCGGCGCGACGTCCTGGCGGACGCGTGCTTCGCGACGGAGATCTACGTCGACCGCCACCCGAAGTACGGGGCGCTGGTGACGTTGACGATCTGCGCGAAGGCGGCTCGTCGCGAGCCCGGCCGCGCGGCGTCGCCGGGCGAGGTCGTCCCGCTGCGCGCGCACAGCTGACAGCCGCGCCCGGCGTCCAGCAAGTGGACGCCGGGCGCGGCTCGATCAGTCCTCGGTTTCCTCGGTATCGGCCGAGAACCGGAAAGCGACGACTGCGGCGATGGTCAGGAAAGCGGCGGCCACCAGCAGGACAGCGATGGCATAGATGGCCGCAGCGGGTGTCTCCAAGACCACACAGGCCAGCGCGACGATCAACACGGGGTTGATGACCCCCGCCGCGCCGCCGGCTCTCAGGGCCTGTGACAACGCCTGCAGCCAAGGCTTCATGATCGACCTCTTTCCATCGGGCGGAGCGCGGCACCACAGCTGCAGATGCTGCGAAAAGGTGTGGTTGTCATTTGGCGAGTTCTCTATTCTGCGGCTGACGGGGGCAGGAACTGCGGAGCCGGGAAAGCCAGTGCGACGGCGCGCAGAGCCGTCACCGCGTCGAGCGTCATCCAGATCGGGAGATCGCCACTGCCCCAAGCCCACAGGCCGCGCGAAGGTTCGTAGCGTTCCCACAACGAGTTCAGCGCGCGGCTCGACCTGGCCACCGGCACTTGTGGCACCTCGGCAGCGCCTGGAGGACCCAGGCGGAAGTAAAGTGCTTGATCGTCACCCGCACGTCCGGCCGAGCGCGGCGCACAGCAACCGCACAGGGCGATCACACGATCACCAAAGCGGGGGCCGCGACCGTGGTACGCATGACAGCCACCGCCTCCGCAGCACGGCCCGGGACCGTCCCGGTCGATCTGGCCGGTCCGCAGCCCGTTCTCGACGTCGTCATCCCGGTCTACAACGAAGAGACCGACCTCGAACCGTGCATCCGACGGCTGCACGCGCACCTGGCCGACCACGTCTCCTACCGCTACCGGATCACCATCGCCGACAACGCGAGCACCGATTCCACGCTGCGGGTGGCGGAACGACTCGCCCGCGAGTTCCCCGAGGTCGCCGTCCACCACCTCGACGAAAAGGGCCGCGGCCGCGCGCTCAACGCCGTCTGGCGCGCTTCCGACGCCGCCGTTCTCGCCTACATGGACGTCGACCTCTCCACCGATCTCGCCGCGCTCGGCCCGCTCGTCGCCCCGCTTCTCTCCGGGCACTCCGATCTCGCCATCGGCAGCAGGCTCGCCCGGGGCGCGCGAGTCGTGCGGGGGCCGAAGCGCGAGTTCATCTCCCGCGCCTACAACCTCATCCTCAAGTCCACGCTCGCCGCGAAGTTCAGCGACGCGCAGTGCGGCTTCAAGGCCATCCGCGCCGACGTCGCCCGCGAGCTGCTCCCCCACGTCGAGGACACCGGCTGGTTCTTCGACACCGAGCTGCTCGTCCTCGCCCAGCGCGCGGGGCTGCGGATCCACGAGGTGCCCGTCGACTGGGTCGACGACCCCGACTCCTCGGTCAACATCGTCAAGACCGCCACCGCGGACCTCAAGGGCATCGCCCGCGTCACGAAGGCGACCTTCACCGGCGAGATCCCGATCAGCAGGCTGCGCGAGCAGCTCGGCCGCCGGCCGATCGGGGTCGAGGCACCCGGGGTGCCGCCGCGGCTGGTGACGCAGCTCGTGCGGTTCGCCGCCATCGGCGTCAGCAGCACGCTCGCCTACCTCGTGCTGTTCCTGCTGCTGCGGACAGTCGTCGGCGCCCAGGCGGCCAACTTCACCGCGCTGCTGGTGACGGCGATCGGGAACACCGCCTTGAACCGGCGGCTCACGTTCGGCATCCGCGGCCGCACCGGCGCCGGGCGCCACCAGTTCGAAGGCCTGATCGTCTTCGGCCTCGGCCTCGCCCTGACCAGCGGGTCGCTCGCCCTGCTCAACGGATCCACCACCCCCGGCCTGGTCCTGGAGATCACCGTGCTCGTGCTGGCGAACCTCGCCGCGACGGTGCTCCGGTTCCTGCTCCTGCGCGGCTGGGTGTTCAACCCGCGCCGCCAGGCCGCCACCCAAGAGGAGCACTGATGACCGCCGTCCTGTCCGACCCCCTGACGCGGGAACCGCGCCACCGCAAGGAAGACGCCGCGCACGCGCCGCCGCGCTGGGTCCGCCCGGCCGTGTTCGGACTGCTGGCCGCGACCGCCGTGCTCTACTTCTGGGACCTCACCGCCTCCGGCTACGGCAACAGCTTCTACGCCGCCGCCGTGCAGTCCGGGACGCAGAGCTGGAAGGCCTGGCTGTTCGGGTCGCTCGACTCCGGCAACGTCCTGACCGTCGACAAGCCGCCCGCGGCGCTGTGGGTCGCCACGGCCTTCGCGCGGATCTTCGGCTTCTCCAGCTTCACCGTGCTGGCCCCGCAGGCAATGATGGGCGTCGCGTCCGTCGGCATCCTTTACCTGACAGTGAAACGGACTTCGGGCCCGGTCGCCGGGCTGCTGGCCGGCGCGATGCTGGCCGTGACACCGGTGGGCGCACTGATTTTCCGGTTCAACAACCCGGACGCGCTGCTCGTGCTCCTCATGGTCGCCGGCGCCTACTTCGTCGTCCGCGCGACGGAAAAGGCGTCGCCGAAGTGGCTCGCGCTGGCGGGTGTCGCGATCGGGTTCGGTTTCCTGACGAAGATGATGCAGGCGTTCCTGGTGCTGCCGGCGTTCGGGCTGGTGTACCTGATCGCGGCGCCGGCGTCGCTGCCCAAGCGGCTGCTGCACCTCGGCGGCGCGGTCGGCGCGCTGGTCGTCTCGGCGGGCTGGTACATCGCGCTGGTCGACCTCTGGCCGACGGCGTCGCGGCCCTACATCGGTGGGTCCGAAGGGGACAGTCTGCTCGAACTCGCCTTGGGCTACAACGGGTTGTCGCGCATCTTCGGCGGCGCCGACGGCGGTGGCCCCGGCGGCGGCATGGGCGGCGGGAACACCGGTTTCGGCGGCGCTTCGGGGCTGTTCCGGATGTTCGGCTTGAGCTTCGGCACGGAGATCTCGTGGCTGCTGCCGGCCGCGCTGATCGGGCTGGCCGCCGGCCTGTGGTTCACCCGCCGCGCGCCGCGCACCGACCGGACGCGCCTCGCGCTGGTCCTCTGGGGCGGCTGGCTTCTCGTCACCGCGCTGGTGTTCAGCTACATGAGCGGCATCGTGCACCCGTACTACTCGGTCGCGCTCGCCCCGGCGATCGCCGCGCTGGTCGCCATCTCGGGCCGCGCGCTGTGGCAGGGCCGGGCCAACCTGGGCCCGCGGGCGACGCTGGCCGGCATGGTCGTCGCGACGGCCGTGTGGTCGTTCATCCTGCTCGACCGCACGCCGGACTGGTTCCCGGCGCTGCGCTGGATCGTCGCGGTGCTCGGCGTCCTCGCCGGGACGGTGCTGGTGATGGGCGTGCCGACCGCCCGCAAGGCGGCCGCGGTCGTCGCGACGGCGGTGGTGCTGACCCTGGGCGTCTCCACGGCGGCCTACGGCGTCGAGACGGCGTCGGTCGCGCACAGCGGCTCGATCCCGACCTCGGGACCGACGTCGAGCGCGATGGGCGGTGGCTTCGGCGGCGACCCCGAGTCGTCCTCGAACGCGGTCGCCGAACTCCTGGCGAAGACGACGACGAAGTGGGCCGCGGCGACGACGGGCTCGCAGAACGCGGCATCACTGGAACTGGCCAGTGGCAAGGCCGTGATCGGCATCGGCGGCTGGAGCGGCTCCGACCCGGCACCGACGCTCGACGAGTTCAAGGCGTACGTCGCGGCCGGCGAGATCGAGTACTACATCGACGGCGGCCGCGGCGGCGGCCCGGGCGGCGGCTCGTCGGAGATCACCGCGTGGGTGACGGCGAACTTCACCGCCACGACGGTCGACGGCCAGACGGTCTACGACCTGCGGAAGTGACCACCGCCCGGGTTTCCCCGCGAAGCCCGGGCGGCTTCACGCGATCCCGCGGGCCTCGCGGACGAACGTGTCGCGGTGGGAGCCGCGGAAGACGGTCGTCTCGACGAGGGCCTCGAAGTGCCGGTACCCGCCGAGGGCTTCGGCCTCGTCGAACGCCTCGGCCGCGGCGGCGGTGCCGTGGCCCCCGCACCCGGCGACGACCACGACCTCCGACGTTTCCGGCGCGAAGGGGTTCGCCGCGCGGATGACCAGGCCGTAGTCGACGCGCGGCGCACCGGCGTCGTCGTAGCGCGGCGAGGCGGCGAAGCCGGACTTGCGGTCGTACACGGAGGATCCGTTCTCGGCGAACCCGAGCGACAGCACGCCGTCCAAGCGCTCGAGAACCCGTTCGGTGAGTGAATTGCCGCCGATCAGGATGAGATCGTCGCGGATCTCGTCTTCGGTGAGCGCCTCGGCTTCGACGAGCCGGACGGCCGACCCGAGCTGGGCCTGCAGCTCCACCACGGCGAGCAGATCGCCTTCGGCCACCACGGCGCCGGGGAAGCGCAGACCGTAGACCACCAGCGGCCGTGAGTCCTGCGACGCTGCGCCCATCGTCGGCTCCTTCGGTCGTGTAACCGAAGTCGTCGCAGGTCAGCGGCTCGTTACGGCCGGGGCCGCAGGTGGTGGCGGACGTCCCCGACGAGATCGACCGTCGCCCGGCGCTCGGTGAATCGCCACCCGTCGGCGGTGCGGGTGAACCGATCGGCGTACCGGCCCGCCGCGATCGTCTGCAACGGGAGCCCGGCGACCGCCTGCAGCACGGTGAAGTAGGCCCGGCCGGACGCCGTGTCGCCGTCCACCTCGAGGGCGAGGTTCGTCGTCACGTGCTTGGTGCGCGGGGTGCCGTCCTCGTACACGACGACCGAGTCACGCAGCATCCGCGCGACCTCGGCGCCGCGGAAGACCCCGCCGCTGCCGACGAACGCCCCGGCGGCGAACAGCGCGCCCACGCCGTCGAAATCCCCCGCGTCGACCAGCGACGCGTAGGAGTAGACCAGGTTTTCGAGCGCGCGGTGATCGTCCACGGGCCCGATCGTACAGAGAAAGTATAGAAACCTTCCGTACCGTGGCGGCGACGGCGGCAGGGGGCCGCCGACGGGGGTGAATCCATGACGCTCGATCGACGCAGCCTGCTCAAACTCGGTGCGGGAGCGGCCGTCGCGGTCGCGGGCACCGGACTGCTCACCGGGACCGCCGAAGCTTCGGCGCTACCGCCGGTGCCGGGCATGCTGGGCGACCGCACGGCCAACGAACTCTGGTACCAGCTCGACGAAATCGCGCTGTACCACCCGGCGCAGGAAGTCCGCGACGCCTACGCGGTGCTCTTTCCCTTCATCCAGCAGAACGCCCCGGACGGCCTGCCCGCGAAGTGGCGGGCCCTCAGCCTCGAACCGGGCTACCCGAAGAACTACGCGGAGTTCGTCAAGCCCGTCGAGCCGCAGCTGAGGACGCTTTCGGCCCTGCAGCTCGGCAACTTCGACCGCTTCTACCGCGGTGACGAAGAAGGTCTCGGCAGAGCTTTCGCCGCCTTCGGGCAAGGGATCCTGTACGACCCGCGGCGGGCCGACGTCGAGTCCGAAGTGCACACGATGGACGGAGATCCGCCGTCGGGCTACCACTTCTGGCACTGCATCCAGCGCGCGCAGATGCTGCTGGGCATCGACCGCCACCGGTGGGCGCGGATCGACCCGCTGCTCGGGTTCGCGTGGGCGCTGCAGTCGATCGCGAAGCCCGACCACCGGCACGTCAACCCGGGCCTGCCGCGCGAACAGGTGCGCGCGCTGGCGCGGTACTGGCTGCCGCGGTCGCCCGCCGAGCTCGACCACGACTTCCGCGCGACGCCCTACCCGGACAGCACCCGCTGATACGCGGCCCGCAGCACCGGGCCCGGCGCGATCCCCAGCCGTTCGGCGAGGATCCGCCGGCCCCGGTGGTACTCGGCGACGGCGTCCGCCTGCCGCCCGCTCGCGCAGAGCGCGGCCATGAGCAGCGCCCGCGCGCGTTCCCGCAGCGGGTGTTCGAGCACGAGACCGGTGGCGTCGGGCACCGCGCGCACGTGGTCGCCCGCCATCACGTCCGCTTCGATGCGGCCTTCCAGCACCGCCAGCCGCAGCTCCTCGAACCGCGCCGACTCCCCCGCGCGGAGCGGTTCGGCGACATCGGCGAGCACCGGACCCCGCCACAGGTCCAGCGCGGCGCCGAACAGGCACGCGGCCCGGGTGGCACGGCCCGCGCGCAGTTCGTCGTGCCCCGCGGAAGCCAGCCGCTCGAACTCCTCGGCGTCGACGGTCCCGCCGTGCGCCAGCAGGTACCCGCCACCGGTGCGGACGAGCCGAGAGGGCCGGCCGAGGCCCTTGCGCAGGCGAGAGACGTACGTGCACAGCTGCGCGTCGACCGTCGACGGCCGGTTGTCCGCCCACAGCAGCGAAATCAGCCGTTCGTCGGGCACCACCCGCCCCCGCGCGAGCAGCAGCGCGGCCAGCAGCGTGCGCGGTTTCCGCCCGCCGAGCACGGCCGGCCGCCCGTCCGCGCGCGCCACGGCGAGCGGGCCGAGAATCCGGAACTCCATGTCCCCCACCCCGTTCCCACGGTACGCGGATCGAGATCGCCGGCACAGGAGGCGACTCGCGGGGTTGGCGCGGGCAATCGCGGCCGCGGGCACAACCACTTCAGCCGGGCGCGCGGATCGACACCGCCGGTACAGGAAAGTCTCAGACGGCCCACAGGTTCGGCGCGGATCATGGGTTCCAGAGGTGATGAGGAGGCCGCGATGATCACGACACGTCCGGGTTACCCGCGCTGGCACACCGCGAGCGCCCAGGGGCCGCGCTCGCTCAATGCCGATGCCGTCGGGGCCTATGCCGCCGCCGGGGGGCCCGGTGTCGTCTTCGCCCTCGCCGATGGTGTCGGGGATGATCCCGCCGCCGCGCGGGCCGCCCGGATCGCCGCCGCGGCCGCCGCTCGCACGCCTGTCCACAAAGGACCCGTCGAGGCGGTTCTCGTGGCGCAGCAAGCGGTGCGCGCGCAGACGCTCGGGGATGCCGTGCTCGTCGTCGCCATGCCGGCCGAGCACGGCGGGTACCGCATCGCCTGGGTCGGCGACGCCCGCGCGTACGCCTGGGACGGCACCACCCTCGGCCTCCTGACCACCGACCACACGCTCGCCGAGTACTTCCGCGCCCGCCACCAGCCGGTGACCCCGCGGATGGAGCACGTCGTCACCACGAGCGTCCGCACCACGAAGCCGGCGGAGATCGGCACGGTGGAGACCACGAGCGCGGGCCTGCTCCTGACCAGCGACGGCGTCCACAAGCCGTTGACCGGCAGCGGCATCCGCGCGGTGCTGGCCCAGCCGGGCACGGGGGCCGCCGAGCTGGTCGAGGCCGCGCTGGCCCGCGGTGGCTCGGACAACGCGACCGCCGTCTACGTCGAACCCCTGGAGGCCGACGTCACGACGGTGCGATTTCCGGTCGCCGCCTGAGGTGAGTTGACAAAACCTGGCCAATCGGGCCGAACCGGTAGCTGATCGGTCACCTTCTGCTTACTCTCGTTACCCACTGTATCGAGGGGTCGCAGGGGAGTCAGCACGATGGCCGAACCAGACCGGACCGTCCTGTTCACCCGGCAGCTGCTGTGGCACGGCGCCGTCGGCGAACCACCGCGCAAGCCCCCGGTGGTCGTGCTGCTCGGCCCGGCCGGCTCCGGGAAAACCCATGCCCTGCACCAGATCGACGTCGATCTCGGCTGGGGTGTCGTGCACAGCCGGTTCGACTTCGGCGACGGCGCCCCGAGCCCGGCCGACGTGCTCACCCGCCTCGCCTACGGGTTCTCCCGCAGCTGGCGCCACCGCGCGAAACCGCGGTTCCTGCGGTTCGCGCTGGCGCTGATCGCGGCGCGGGCCGACCTCGGCACGACCGACTACACCCAGGACAAGGCCAAGCTGCGCCGGCTGCTCGAAGAGTTCCACCGCGACCGGGTGCCCCGGTGGGTCGACGCGACGACCGGCCTCGGCGTCCGGCTCGCCACCGCGACCGGAGCGGTCCCCGCCCCCGTCGCCGACGCCTTCTCCGCCGAGCTGCCGAAGCTGGTGCGAGCCGTCCGGCCACGGCTGACCCAGGCCCTGCGCTCGCTGCGGGACGTCGAGTGGTTCCAGGGCGGCGACGCCTACGACGCGCTCATCGACCTCAACCGGCTCGCCCGCGGCCGCGAAGCCGACCCGGAGCGGCTCACGGCCTGGCTGCTGGAAGCCTTCCTCGCCGACGTCCGCGAAAACCACCGCCGGATGTCCGGCCCCGAACGCCGGAGCCCCTGCGACTGCCCCGATTCCCGGCGGCAGCCCCACGTGCACACCTGGGTGGCGCTGCTGGACAACGTCGACCACCCCGGCGGACTGGCCTTCCTGCGGGCCCTGACCGCCGCGCGGGAACGCCACCACGGCACGCCCGACCCGCTGCTGGTCGTGGCGACCAGCGGGTCGTGGCACGGCGAATGGGACGACGAACTGGGCCGCACCTGGCGGCCGCCCTGGCAGCCGGGAAGCGGCGCGGGCCGGACCGTTCCCGTCTGCGGGCAGGCTTCCCACGAGCACTGGGCCGGCCAGGCGGAGGGCCGGGCCTCGGCGTACTACCCGGTACTGCTGGAACCGCTGTCCGTCGGCGCGGTCGCCGAGCTCCTCGGCCGCGACGTCCCGCGTGCCCACGCGGAGTTCGCACACCGGGCGACCGGCGGCCTGCCGGGTGCCGTGCGGCACGTCGCGAAGGTCCTGCGCGACAAGGAGATCGTGCCGGGCGCGCGCGACGTCCTCGGCGCCGGCGGCCCGGAACCCTGGCGGTCCTGGCTTTCCGGGCTCGGTCTCTCCACAGTGGACGTCGACGAGCTGGTCGCGGCCGCGCCGTTCGCCACCGCGCCCTGGCTGGTCCAGCCGCGGGCGGAAGGCGCCGTCGTCCAGCCGCGCGTCGGGCCGATCCTCACCGAGCTGCGGGCCTCCCTGTGGGTGCGGGCCGGCGAAGGCGACCAGGTCACGCTGCACCCGTGGCTCGCGGGCAACCTGGCCTCCGCGCTGGCCCGGCGCGACGACGGCGCCGCCTACCGGACGCAGTTCGCCGCCCTCCAGGCCACCGCCGGGACCGACGCCGTCCGGCGCGCCTACTGCCTGCTCGCCCTCGGCGAGTTCCCCGCGGTGGTCGACCTGTTCGAACGGGACTTCCCGGAGCTGCCGCACCTCGAGTGGCTCGACCGGCTCACGCTCGTCGTCCACGCACCGGACGACCAGCCGCTCGGCGCCGGCTACGACGAGCTGCGCGAACAGCTCGTCAAGGCCGACCGCGAGCACCGGCCGGACCGGACGCCGCTGCGCAGCGAGCTCGCCCGGCTGATCGCCGCGAGCTGGCTCGCCACGAACCCGTTCGCCGTGCGGGGCAGCGCCCAGAACCGCGACATCGAGCTGGCCCTGGCCAACCTCTCCCGGGCGTCCGAGCGCGCCGACACCACGCACCTCTACACCTTCGCCGACCGGGCCGCGCGCGGCCTCTGGCCGTGAGGAGCCACCTTGTCCCCCACCGCTTTGGCCCGCCGCGCGCCATCCCGCGGCCGCCGTCCCGTCCCGCCGGTGCGCCCGCGCGGCTGGGCGCACCGGCACTGGCTCGTCCTCTCCCTCGCCGTCCTGCTCGTGCTGGCCGGCGTGGTGGTCTTGAACCCGCCGTGGGAAAACTGCGGGCCCGGCCTGGACGACACCGCCGACGCCGGGTGCGTCGGCCTGAACCTGGCGTCCGGGCCGTTCCGGGACGACGACCCGCTCGCCGACCTCGAAGCCCTGATCGCCGACCGCAACGGCCAGGTCGCCGGCGACTACGAAACGATCGTGCTGCTGGAGAACATGACCTCGGACCCGGCCACCGACAGCACGCCGACCGAGTACGTCCGCCACGAGATCGAAGGGGCCATCGCCGCGGTGTGGCCCGGCCCCGAAACGCCGCACTTCAAGCTGCTGCTGGCCAACATCGGCGGGGACGCCGCCCACTGGAGCGGGGTGGTGGACCGGATCGTCGAGCACGCCGACAGCGAGCACATCGCCGCGGTGACCGGCCTCGGGATCAGCCTCGGCAACGTCCGCGACGCCGTGGCCGCCCTGTCCGAGCACGACATCGTGACGATCGGCGCCACGGTCACCGGCGACGACCTGAACTTCGACGCGGCGCACCGGCCGATCCGGAACTTCTTCCGGGTCGGGCCGACGAACAGCGACGAGGCCCGGGCGGCCGTGAACTACATCGCGGGCCTGCCGAAGCGCCGCACGATGCTCGTCGCGGACGTCAGCGACGCCGAAATCTACGCCGCGACCCTGGCCAGGGCCTTCCAGGAGCAGGACCGGATCCCGGTCGAGTTCACGAAGAAGTACCGGCTGCCGGCCAAGCTCACCGGCGCGAGCCGGCACGACTACCTGCTCAAGCTCTTCAGCGGCATGCACTCCGACATCTGCGCCGCCCAGCCGGACGTGATCTACTTCGCCGGCCGCGGCGTCGACCTGCGCTCGTTCACCACGGCGCTGGCGGAAGACGGCGCCTGCCGGCAACTGCCGTCGGTGACGGTGCTCACCGGCGACGACGCCGCGACGCTCGTCGGTTCGCCGCTCCCGCTCGACGGCGACATCGCCGTCCGGCCCCTGTACACCGCCCTCGCCCACCGGGACCAGTGGCAGAAGTTCGTCGGCGACCCGGCGTCGCTGACCTACCGGACGAACTACACCGACTTCGAAAACCGCTTCACCCGGCACAAGTTCGCCCCGGCCGACCTCCTGGACGGCGCCGCGATGATCGAGTACGACGCCGCGGCCACGGCGGTGAAGGCCGCGGAGGAGAACCCGGCGCGGGGGCACGAGGGCATGGCCAACTTCGTGGCCAACATCGACTGCAACTCGGCGCTGCCCGGTGCCACCGGCTTCGTCGCGTTCCGGCAGGACGACGGCAACCAGGTCGACAAGGCCCTGCCGATCCTGGAACTGCGGGCCGACGGCTCGACCGGCTCGGACGCCCTGGTCTGGTCGCAGGGACACCCGCTGGACACGTCCCCGACGTGTCGTTCCTAGGCGCGGTCGCGCTTGAGCTGCCGGTACTCGCGCAGGACGAGGATGATGATCACGACGTCGAGCGCGGCGAAGAACGGCAGCGCGATCGAGTGGGTGTGGACCGCCCGGAAGATCTCGTAGACGACGAACGCCGCGAGGACCAGCGCCGCGACCGGGTACGCGCGCACGATCTTGCGGGCCAGTGCCCAGACCAGGCCGAGCTTGATCAGGCCGTGGGCCAGCAGGTAGGCGACGGCGAACGTCTTCGTGTCGCCGTGGAGGAAGTTCTCGGTCGCCGACTGCAGGTGGCGGGCGAGGGTGCCGGACGGGTCGCCCAGCAGGTCGCGGGTGATGACCGCGTGGGTGAACCCGCTGACGGTCGAGGCGGGGATGAACGCGAGGATCAACGCCCCGACGACCTGCAACGCGCCGTCGAGGCCCTTGATCGCGATCGCGACGCGGAAGAACTTCTCGGTCGCGGTCGTCTTCGTCTCGGACATGCCCCCAGCTCAGCACGAACGGCGGATCAACGCACGTGGAGGCACCTTTCGCACCGTTCGTGCCGGGCTGTCCGGCCGGCGGGGTCGGTCCCGTAGAACGGGAAGCACGCCGCGCCGCAGACGGCCAGGAAGATCGGCCCGCACCGGAGGGGGTGCGGGCCGACCTGGTGGGCGACGGCCAGTGCGCGCCGCCGCGCGCCCGCTTCGGGGAGCCAGCCGTGGTCCGGGAGGGTGGCGCGGACCCGGGCGTCCAGCTCGTCGGCGCGGGCGACCAGGTCCGCGCCCAGGTCGGCGAGCCGTTCGCCGAGGTCGCGGAGGATGTCCGGGCGGGGTGCCTCGTCGTCGAGGGTGCGCGCCAGCCAGGAGACGTCCAGCGCGAGCGACGTGTGCAGGTCCCGGACGCGGTCGAGCAGCCGCAGGTCCCGGTCGGCTTCGGTCAGCACCGCGCCAGCCACGCGGCCCGGCATTCGGCGCAGGTCGGGTCGAACCAGTTCCCGCCGAGCTGCGGGACATCGCACACCGCGACGGTCACCTCCTCCCCGCACAGGGCCGTGAACCGTTCTTCGGGACGCGGCGGGAAAGCACCGTCGAGCGCGTGGCGCTTTCCCTCCGCTTGCTGCCACCTCAACATGGGACCATTCAATCTGTCCGATCCGGTAGACACCAACACGCTGATGGAGTGATGGACGGCGTTCGTATTATCGGCCCCATGAAAGCGACTTCTTCCACGCCGCGCGCACGCGCGTTGGCCGCCGGGTTGCGCGAAGTACGCGAAGCGCACGGAGTGGGGTTGCGCCAGCTGGCGCGGATACTCGGCTTCGCGCCACAAGTGTTGTCACTGTGGGAGAAGGGGCTGAGGCTGCCGTCCGTGGCGGACGTGGCCCTCATCCTCGGCTTCTTCAAAGTGCGCGGCGAAAAGCAAGAATATCTGCTGGAATTGGCCAGGACTGCACGGGAACGGGATTGGGTCACTCCGGGCTCCCCGGAAATCAGCCCCGAACTTTCCGGGTTGGTGGAATGCGAGCGGTCCGCCACCAAGATCACCGCGTGGGCCTGCTCGATCATTCCCGGAATCCTGCAGACTCCCGATTACGCACGAGCCGTCCTCGACAATTCCGACCTCACCCAGAGCCAGGCCGATGCCCACCTGGTCATGCGGCTCGACCGCCAGAAGATGCTCACCCGCCCGGACCCGGTCCACTACCGCGCGATCATCGGCGAGCGCGCTCTGCGCGAGCCGGTGGCCGGCGAGGACATCATGTCCGACCAGATGGACCACCTGCTCACGGTCGCCGAGCGGCCTCACGTCTCGCTGCGGGTGCTGCCGGCCGAGGCCGGCTACCACCCCGGCATGCTCGGTTCCTTCTTCATCTACGAATACGAGGACACGCCACCGATCGCACTGCTCGAACACGCCTACTCGAGCGCCTTCCTCCACGCGGACAATCACATTCGCGCATACCTCCGGCTTGCTAAAGTGTTGGCGGAGAGAGCTTTGAGCGAAGCTGCCTCACGCGAGCTGATCGCGGAGGCGGCCAGATAGCCCGAGGAGCCGAATGCAAGCCATCTGGCGCAAGTCGAGCCACAGCGGCGGCAACTCCGAGTGCGTCGAGGTGGCGATCGAGCGCACCGTCGGCGTGCGGGACAGCAAGGCTCCCGCCGCCGGTCAGCTCACCCTCTCGCGCCAGGCCTGGTCAGCGGCTCTTCGCCGGCTTCGCTGACGTCTCCGACTTCACCACGTCCTCGGCGAACGCGACCGCCGTCCGGGTGCCTTCCTCGCCGAAGATCGGGCCGTTCGTGTACAGGCCGTCGATGATGAACATGATGCGGTCGGCCAGTCGCTCCGGGTCGGCCGCCGCCGTCTCGGCCGCCAGCTCGCGAAGCTGCGTCCGCACCCGCACGAAGTGCTCCATCGATACCCGGTGGGCCGGGTGCTCGCGCTCCGGGAACTCCGCGAACGTGTTCCGCAGCGGGCAGCCGCGCGTGCCCGGCACGTTCACCCGCACGCCCACCTCGCGCACCAGCTCCACCAGCCGGCCTTCGGCATCCCCCGCGGCCGCGCGGGCGGCGGCGACGATCGTGTCCCAGTCGCCGCTGCAGCGCTTCAAATACGCCACGACCAGGTCGTCCTTGCCGGCGAACTGGGTGTAGAGCAGGTTCTTGCCGCAGCCGCACTCGTCGATGATCTGCTGCATCCCGACGGCGTGCACCCCGTGGCGGTTGAACAGCCGGGTGGCGGTCTCGAGGATCCGCTCACGGGCGTCCGGCGTCGGCTTGCGCGGCATGAGCGCCATCGTACCGGACCAAACGGTCCACATCGTGAATCCCCGCTTGACAACGGCTTCCGACCCTCGTCATGATTCGGACCGTTCGGTCCGGGACCGATCGGTCCGACTCATCTGGGGGTTCTCTTGACCATCTCGGCTGTCCATGACCGCCTCACCGCACGCGCCCGCGTCCTGCTGCTCGTCCTGTGCGGCGCGATGTTCCTCGACGCGCTCGACGTCTCGATGAAGGGCGTCGCCCTGCCCTCGATCGGCGCCGAGCTCGGCCTGTCCACCGGCTCCCTGCAGTGGGTGGTCAGCGGGTACGTCCTCGGCTTCGGCGGGTTCCTGCTGCTCGGCGGCCGCGCCGCCGACCTGCTCGGCCGGCGCCGGATGCTGGTCGGCGCGCTGGTGGTGTTCGCCGTCGCGACCGCGCTCGGCGGCTTCGCCACCAACGGCCCGCTGCTGGTCGCCGCGCGGTTCGTCACCGGCGTCAGCGCCGCCTTCAGCGCGCCCGCCGGCTTCTCGATCATCACGACGAGCTTCACCGAAGGGCCCGTCCGCAACAAGGCGCTGTCGATCTACACCGCGACCGGCGCCACCGGGTTCTCGCTCGGGCTCGTCGCGGGCGGGCTGCTCACCGAAATCAGCTGGCGGTGGGTGTTCCACGCGCCGGTGCTGGTCGCGCTCGCCACGCTGGCCGGCGCGCTCGCGGTCGTCCCGCGCTCGCCCGCCGCGCCGGGTCGCGGGTTCGATGTCGCGGGCTCGGCGACCGTCACGTCGGCGATGCTGCTCCTGGTGTTCACGCTGGTACAGGCACCGGACGCGGGCTGGGCTTCACTGCGGACGCTCGGCTCGCTGGTGGCCGTCGCGGCGCTGCTGACAGTGTTCGTCGCCATCGAACGGCGGGCCGCGAGCCCGCTCGTGCGGCTCGGCGTCCTGCGGTCCGGCGCGCTGGTGCGGGCGAACGTCGGCGCGATGTCGCTGCTGGGCGGCTGGGTCGGCGCGCTGTTCCTCGTCACGCTGTACCTGCAGGACGTCCGCGGCTGGTCGGCGCTGGAAACCGGTCTGGCGGTGTGCCCGAGCGGGCTGGTCGTCGCGGTCCTGGCGCCGCGGATCGCCGCGCCGCTGGTGGGCCGGTTCGGCTCGGGACGCGTCGCGTTGGCGGGACTGGCTTCGTCGGTGGCGGCGTACGCGCTGCTGCTGTTCCTGGACGCCTCCAGCGGGTACTGGACGCTGATGCTGCCCGCGTTCCTCCTGGTGGGCCTGGCATTCACGCTGACGTACGGCCCGCTGACGATGGCCGCGGCCGACAGCGTCCCGGCGGCCGACCAGGGCCTGGCGGGCGGCTTGGTGAACACGGCGTTCCAGGTCGGTCCGGCGCTGGCGCTGGGCGTGGTCTCGGCGGTCGCCGCCGCCGGCGGCCTGCGAGCGGCCTTGCCGGTCCCGCTGGTCGTGGCCGTCCTCGGCGTGGCCGCGCTGCTGCCGTCCCTGCGCCGGGCCTGAAAGGGCCGGTGGGGGCACCTTCACGGCCATGAAGGTGCCCCCACCGGATCACATCGCGGGCGGGGCCGACTTCGTGCCCCACGCCGTGGGAGTGTCACTCAGGGAGAAGCGGATCTTGCCCGCACGCAGCAGGTCCGCGTGCGAAATCCAGCTGCGGTCGTACGCCCGGTGTCCGATCTGGACGTCCTTTGTGTACTGCAGCTTCGCCGCGCTCGCGCCCGGCGCCTCGATCTCGATCTTGCGGCCGCCGGCCGGGCGGATCTCCACCTTCTCGAACATCGGCGTGCTGAGCAGGTACGTCCCGGAGCCGGGCTGGGCTTCGAAGACGCCCGTCATGCCGAAGACGAGCCACGACGAGATGGTGCCGAGATCGTCGTTGCCGGGCATGCCGTAGGGCGTGTCGGTGAACAGCGTCCGCGCCGCGCGCAGCACGGCCGACGTCTTCCACGGCGCACCCGTCCAGCTGTACATCCAGGGCGCGTGCAGGTCCGGCTCGTTGTTCGGGTTGAAGGCGAAGTTGTTGTGATAGTCGTACGCGCCGTGGACCCACGAGTCCTTGGCGGCCTTCGCCGGATCGGTGAGCAGCAGCGGCATGTCGAAGAACGTGTCGAGCCGCTTCTCCGCCTGCGCCGGGCCGCCCATCAGGCCGAACAGCTTCGCCGTGTCCTGCTGGGCCAGCCACTGGTACTGCCACGGCGTGCCCTCGTGGAAGCCGGTCGACTGGGCGGGATCCGGGTCGCCGACGCCGGTGCCGTCCGCCGCGCGAGTGCGCGGGAACCCGGTGAAGCCGTGGGATTCGACGCCGGTGTCCCACAGTTTCGCGAAGTTGCCGCAGCGAGCGGACAGCGTCGCGGCCTTGTCCCGGTAACCCAGCCCGGACGCCATGGTGGACAACGCGCAGTCGGCGAGGGCGTACTCGAGCGTCGCCGAGCCGGCCTGGCGCGTGTCGCCGTAGGTGTAGCCGGGCAGGTCCTGGTAACCGATCCAGCCGTTCTGCACGTACGTCGGGTTGCCGTCGCGGCCGCGGAAGATCGACTGGTCCGCCGGCACCTCGTTGGCGTTGCGCCACAACGCGGCGAAGAGCTGACGCGCGGTCTTGTCGTCCAGGAGGCCGCGGCGGTAGTTGTCGACGACCCACGGCGTTACGGGGTCGCCGCTCATCACGTTCGTCTCGCCGCCGGCCAACGCCCAGCGCGGGACCCAGCCGCCGTCCTGGTAGATCTTCAGGATCGACTTGGTCATGTCCGCGGCCTTGTCCGGGTGCAGCAAGGCGACCAGCTGGTTCTGCGACCGGTAGGTGTCCCACAGCGAGAACATCTGGTAGTAGGTGTCCCGGCTGCGGTGAACGGCGTCGTCGAAGCCGCGGTAGGAACCGTCCACATCGGACCCGACGGACGGGTGCAGCAGCGACCGGTACAGCGCGCTGTAGTAGGTCCGCTGGTCGGCGGTCGTCCCGCCGGCGACGCGCAGGCGGTTCAGCTCGTCCGCCCAGGTGTCGTGGGCGGCTTTGCGCGCCTTGTCGAACGACTTGGGCTGTTCGGCGGTGCGGTTCAGGCGAGCACCGTCGATCGAGGTGTAGGAGAGGCCGACGGACGCCCCGACCTGGCTGGAGTCGCTGCCGAACGTGAGCCACGCGCCGGTGCGCTGGGTGCCGAGCTTCGCGTCGCGCTGGTTCGGCGTCAGCTTGTTGTCGGTCCAGGTGCCGAAGCTGGTGAACTCGCGGTCGAACTTGGCGCTGAAGAAGACCTTGTAGCGCTCCTTCTGCGTCTCCCAGCAGAAGTTGCCACCCTGCAGCCAGCCTTCGACGGTGTCGTCCCCGACGACGTGGACGTCGCCGGCGTAGGTGTAGCCGTTGCTCTCGCCGACCTCGATGAGGACGTTCTCGCTCGCCCCGCCCGGGAAGGTGTAGCGGTGCTGGCCGGTGCGCTGGGTGGCGGTAAGTTCGGCGTCGATGCCGTTGTCGAGCTTCACGCCGTAGTACCCGGGCTGGCGGGTCTCGTTGGCGTGGCTGAACTTGGCGCCGTACTGCGCGGGGTCGCTGCTGGTGACGGCGCCGGTGGTCGGCATGAACCGGAAGTTGCCCATGGTCTGGCAGCCGACGCCGGAGAGGTGGGTGTGGCTGAAGCCGAGGGTGGTGTCCTGCGCGTAGTCGTAGGACGCGTACTTCTTGAGCTGGGTGTCCGGGGACAGCTGCACCATGCCGAAGGGGGTGGTGGCGCCCGGGAAGGTGGTGCCGTCCCCGTTGTTGCCGATCGAGGTGTCGACGAGGGTGGTGGGGTCGTCGGCGAACCTCGGCCCGGCGGCCTGAGCGGGGGTCGCGAGCGCCATGGTGGTGGCGCCGGCGAGCAAGGTGGCAAGGACGCGCGTCCGCGTTCTCATGATCCGTGTCCTCCTGACAACGTTGTCACATGCACGGTGGGATCTTTTCCGTTGTCCGGTGGACAAATCAAGCCCGGACGCGGCGAGGGGCCAGCCACGGCGACCGGCGGGGAAACGGCTCGCCGGGTCAGCTCTGGTGCGTGACGTGCCCGGCCAGGACCGTCGCCGTCACCGGGAGGGCTCGCAGATCCGCGGCCGACAGCGTCGAGGGGTCCGCCGCCGTCACCATCAAGTCCGCCACGTCCCCCACCGACACGCCCCGGCGGCCGCCCGAAGACGCCGCCAGCGCGTCGGTGAACGAGATGGCCTGCTCCGGGTGCCACGGCGGCCGGTCGTCGTCGGTCCGGAACACCGCCGCGGCGATGCCGTCCCACGGGTCCAGCGGTGCCACCGGCGCGTCCGACCCGAACTCCAGGCGGGCACCCGATTCCAGCAGCGAGCGGTACGGGAAAGCCCGGGAGGTCCGGCCGTGCCAATGGCGGTCGGCGACGTCGCGGTCGTCCGGCTGGTGCGCCGGCTGGACCGCCGCGATCACGCCCAGCTCGGCGAACCGCGCGACGTCGGCAGCCGAGAGCAGTTGCGCGTGCTCGATCCGCCCCGGGCAGCCGACCGCCTCGAACGCGTCCAGCGCGATCGTGTTCGCCCGGTCGCCGATCGCGTGGACCGCCGGGATCAGCCCGTGCGCGAAAGCCCGTTCCATCAACGGAACCAGCTCCGCCGGCGGGAGTTCGAGCAGCCCCGGGGAATCCCCGCCGGGATAGGGGTCGTGGCAATAGGCCGTGCGGGTGTTGAGGGACCCGTCCACGAAGAGCTTGAACGGGCCCACCGTCAGCAGCCCGTCCGAATCCGGGAGGACATCGCCCGTGCGGTGGCCACGCTCGATGGTCTGGTCCAGCAGGTGTTTCGCGATCACGCACGAGATCCGGGCCGCCGGGGCACCCCGCCGCGTCCAGTCCGCCACCGTGTCCGCGTACTCGTAGTCGACGATCTGCGTCACCCCGCGCGCGGCCGCCGCGGACACCGCTTCCGCCACCCACTCGTCCTGGACCTCGATCGCGGCCGTCGGCAGCTGGGCCGTCGCGCTCATGCAGTCGTTCTCCAGCAGCACACCCGTCGGGTGGTCGCGGCCGATCAGCTTCAGCGCCGCCGGGCTCAGCCACAGCGTGTGCAGATCCGCGCTGAACAACGCCACCGCCCGGCCCGGCAGCGCCCGCTGCAGCAGGTCCTTGTGCGGCTTGTCCGGCCAGAGCCCGTCGCGGAACCCCGCGCCCACGACCAGTTCCGACGGCCGCGACGGCGTCGCCAGCAGGTGCGCCAGCAACAGCTCGATCGCCTCCCCCGCCGACCGCGCCGCGTCCAGCGGGATCCGGCGCCGGAACGTCGCCCACTGCACCAGGTGGACGTGCGCGTCGACGAGCCCGGGCAGCAAGGTACCGCCGTGCCCGTCGACGACCCGCGCGGCGAACCCGGCCGAACCCGGCTCGGAGATCGCCGTGACGCGGCCGTCGTTCACCCGGACGTCCGAAAGCTCCCCGCCGAGCCCCGGCCGCACCCGGCGCAGCAGTAGATCATCCATGCGGACCACCCTGCCAGGCGGACCCGTCCGGGTGAAGCACGGAGTGAGATGGGAATGAGATGGGTATTAGCTACTGTTGTAAGAGATGGCAGCCGTCGCCCGCCGAAGGGTCAGGGCCGGTCAGGGGCGCCGCCTTCACAAGCCGCGCAGGGTTCGACTCCCTCGGTTGCCGCTCGATGATTGGTGAAGGCCACCTCCCCCTCGAGGTGGCCTTCACTGCTGTCAGCCCACCGGGATGTCACGCCTTCGCAACGCTGCCAGGCCACCGATCCCGGCCACCAGCGCGATCGCCACCAGCCAGAGCACCGGCGTCACCGAAAACGTTCCTCCTGGCAGCCTTGCCAGGTGCTGGAACGGCGAGATCCCCAGCACCACCTCGTTCCACCGCAACGCCGATCCCACCAGCGACAGCAGCAGGAACGCGCCCAGCAGACCCCAGGCCGCCGCCGCGAAACGGGGGACAAGGCCGACCAGCAACGTCGACAGCCCGGCCAGTACCCACACCGCCGGCAGCTGGGCCAGTGCCGCCGGGACCAGCGAAGCGCCGTACGCCAGCCCCGTCGCCAAACCCGTGACAGTCAGCAGGAACGCCGAGCCGGCCAACGCGAACGTCAGGTGCGCGAGCGCCCAGCCGATGCGCCCGACCGCCGTCGCCAGTACCGGTTCCGCCCGGCCCCCCGCTTCCTCCGCGCGCAGCTTCAGCGTCGCCTGGACCGCGTACCCCGCCGCCGCCAAGCCGAACAGCGTCATCGTGCCCGCCAGGTACGCGTCCATCACCCCGCCTCCGCCGCCCAACCGGGACAGCACGTCCGCGACCGCCTTGTTGTCCCGCATCGTCTCCGCGACGTTCTGCGCGACCCCGCCCATCAGCAGCCCGACCAGCGCCAGGCAGCCGGTCCAGACCAGCAGCGTCCCCCGCTGCAGCCGCCACGCCAAGGCCAGCGGCGACCGCAGCGACGCCCGCGCGCCGGACCGCCCCAGCCGGGCCGGGAGCAGCGCCGCGCCGAGGTCGCGCCGCGCCGACAACGCGACCGCCAGCACGACCAGCGAGCCCGTCGCGGACACCGCCAGGAGCAGCACCCACCACTGCTCCCCCGCGAACGGCCGCATCCGGTGCGCCCAGCCGATCGGCGACAGCCACGCGAGCCACCCCGCCGAGCCGCTGTCGCCCGCGGCCCGCAGCAGGAACGCGAGCACCAGCACGCCGATCCCGGCGCCCCGCGCGCCGCTCGCCCCCCACGTCAGCTGCGCCGCGACCGCCCCCACCGCGGCGAACACCCAGCCCGCCAACGAAAAGCCCAGTCCCAGGGCGAACGCCCCGGCGAACGGAACGCCCTGCGCCCCGACGCCGAGGCCCACCAAGATCCCGTACACCAGACATGCTCCACACGCGGCGAGCACCGCCGCCGCCAGGCCCGCGTGCCGCCCGACCACCGTCGCACCGGTCAGCTCCCGGCGTCCGGCCTCCTCCTCGGTCCGGGTGTGCCGGACCACCGTGAGCAGCGCGATCAGCCCGACGACGACCGGCACGAACCCGCACTGCCACGCCAGGAGGTTCCCCACCGACGAGCCGTACAGCGGCCCGTTGCGGACCAGGAACGTCGCACTGGACGCGTTCAGGTCGTAGAAGTGCTGGCGCGCCGCCGCGTCCGGGTAAGCGGCCTTGATCGACGACAGGTAGCCCATCGGCGCGATCGCCAGGCAGACGATCCACAGCGGCATCAGCAGCCGGTCGCGGCGCAGCACCAGCCGCAGCAGCGACCACGTCCCCGTCATCGCGCCGCTCCGACCGGCTCGTCGTGCCGGTAGTGGCGCAGGAACAGCTCTTCGAGCGTCGGCGGCCGGCTCACCAGGTTCCGCAGCCCGGCCTCGGCCAGGTGCCGCATGACGTCGTCCAGCGCCGGCTGGTCGACGGACAGGTGGACGTGCGAGCCGTACGAGCTCAGGTCGTGCACCCCCGGCAGCGCGGCGAGATCCGCGGGCACGTGCGCGAGCGACGCGTCGATCGTGATCCGGCCCAGGTGCCGCAGCTCGTCCAGCGTCCCCGATTCGACGGTCTTCCCCGCCCGGACGATCGTGACGCGGTCGCAGAGCGCCTCGACCTCGGACAGGATGTGCGAGGACAGCAGCACGGTCCGGTCGCCGCGGTCCCGCTCCTCTTCGACGACCTCGCGGAACACCTCCTCCATCAGCGGGTCGAGCCCGGACGTCGGCTCGTCGAAGATCAGCAGCTCCACATCGGACGCGAGCGCCGCGACCAGCGCGACCTTCTGCCGGTTGCCCTTCGAGTACGTCCGGCCCTTCTTGCGCGGGTCGAGGTCGAAGCGCTCGACGAGCTCCGCGCGCCGCTTGCCGTCGAGCCCGCCGCGCAGGCGCCCGAGCAGGTCGATGACCTCGCCGCCGGTGAGGTTGGGCCAGAGCGTGACGTCGCCGGGCACGTACGCGAGGCGGGGGTGCAGCTCGGTCGCGTCGGTCCAGGGGTCGCCGCCGAGCAGGGTGGCGCGGCCGCCGTCGGCCCGCATCAGTCCCAGCAGGACGCGGATCGTGGTGGTCTTGCCGGCGCCGTTGGGTCCGAGGAACCCGTGCACCTCGCCGGTGTGGACGGTCAGGTCGAGCCCGTCGAGGGCTTTCACCGGACCGAACGCCTTGGTGAGGCCGTCGGCGGTGATCGCTTCGGCCATCGTCATTCCTTCCGTTGGTAGGCGGCCAGCGCTTCGCGGGCCTTTTCGAGGACTTCGGTGGTGGCGAGCGGGTTCATGAACAGGTGCCCGGCGGCCGCCGACATCCGCAGCATCGCCTCGTTCGTGCCCGGCTCCTCGCCGAGCGCGCGGGCGACGTGGTCCTGCAGGATCATCAGCCCGCCGGTCATCGCGGCGAGCGCGGCGGCGACACCCCGCGGGTCGGGCAGGTCGATGCCCTGCTCGCGGAAGTAGCGTTCGGTCTCGTCGACGATCTCCACGAACTGCGCGGCCGCGGCTTCGGAGCCGTCGATCATCGCGCGGCCCAGGTACCGGCGGTAGAGCAGCTGACGGGCGTCGAACGTCGGGACGAACCCCGGGTTCGCAGCGCCCTTCGCCAGCACCTCCTCCTTGAACTTCACCAGCTCGTCGAAGACGTACGCGTCGCACGCCTCGCGCAGGCCGTCCTTGGAGCCGAAGTGGTGGCGGATCAGGCCACCCGAGACCCCGGCCTCCTTGGCGATGTCGAGGATCGACGTCTTCTCCATGCCGCGCTCGGTGAAGAGCTTGATGGCGGCCTCGCGGATCCGGGCCCGTGCGGTGAAGTCTTCGGTGCTCATGACGGTCCTATACGTACGTGTAGTCGACTACACGTGAATATAGCTCGCTGCACGCACGTATAGCAAGGCGTCCCTTTCACCGGAAATCGGCGTTTCCCGTGGCCGCCCAACCGGTGATCGCACTAGGCCGTTCGGCCCACAACCAATTGCGGTCGATGGGCTAACTGTCTGATTGCTGACGAAGATCTCACGTTGTGTACTTCTCGGACGCATCTCTTCACGAAGGGTCGTTCTCAGTGACACAGCTCAGATCGCGCTGGAGACGGCGGGCCGGGATCACCGTCCTCGCCACCGCACTCGGCGCCTCCGTCCTCGGCGTCGCCGTTCCCGTGGCCGCCGCCCAGCCCGCGCCACCGACCTCGGGCGCGGCCGACGGCAAGACCCTCGACGAGCACGACCGCGCGCTCGTCGCCGAAGCCGAGAAGGCCGGCAAGCCCGACGTCACGCTGCTGATCGCGGCCGAGAAGGGCCAGACCGGCGCGGCCGTCGACCAGCTCAAGGCGCTCGGTGGCGTCGTCCAGTCCACCGACCCCAAGCTCGACTACATCAAGGTCACCGTCCCGCCCGAGAAGGCGGAGAAGGCCGCGAAGCTCAAGGCGGTCAACGCCGTCGACGTCGACGGCCTCGTCTACCGCGACGACCCGAAGCCCGACGGCGCGACCACCCCGCTGCCGCAGCCGGCCCCCGGCAAGGACACCCCGCGCGTCAACCCGTACCTGCCGACCGGCGACACCTACGCGGCGCAGTTCGGCCAGGTCCTGCCCAACTGGGACGGCAAGGACACCACGGTCGCGGTGCTCGACTCCGGTGTCGACCTCGACTCGCCCGCGCTGGCGACCACCAGCCACGGCGAGCGCAAGATCGTCGACTGGTACAACGCCAACGCCACCAACTCCGGCGACGGGACCTGGGTCAAGCAGTCCACCCAGACCTACACCGGCACCTTCACCGCCAACGGCCGGAGCTGGACGGCTCCGGCGACCGGCGGTCCCTACACCTTCGGCGTGTTCGGCGAGACCGCGGGCGACCTGGGCGCGGCGGACAGCGAGACCGGCGGGGACATCAACCGCGACGGCGACCGCGCCGACTCCTGGGGCGTGCTGCTCGACCCGGCGACCAAGGAGGTCCGGGTCGACCTCAACGGCAACGGCGACTTCACCGACGAGAAGCCGATGACCGACTACAAGGTCAAGAACGACGTCGGCTTCTTCGGCACCGACAACCCGGCGACCGACATCGCCGAGCGGATGGCCTTCGTGGTCCAGACCGACAAGGCGGGCTACGTCGGGATCGGCATCGCCGGCGCCGAGCACGGCTCGCACGTCGCGGGCATCGCCACCGGCAACGACCTGTTCGGCGGCAAGATGGACGGCGCGGCCCCGGGCGCGAAGGTGCTCGCGGTCAAGGTCTGCCTCACCGGCAGCGCCTGCACCTCGTCCGGCCTGATCGACGGGGTCGTCTACGCCGCGAGCCACGGCGCCGACGTCATCAACATCTCGATCGGCGGCCTGCCGGCGCTCAACGACGGCAACAACGCCCGCGCGGAGCTCTACAACCGCACGATCGCCGAGTACAACGTCCAGATCTTCATCTCGGCCGGCAACAGCGGCGCCGGGGCGAACACCGTCGGCGACCCGTCGGTGGCGTCGGACGCGATCTCGGTCGGCTCGTACATCACCAAGGAGACCTGGCTCTCGAACTACGGCTCGAAGACCCAGAACGCCGAGTCGCTGCACCCGTTCTCCTCGCGCGGCCCGCGTGAGGACGGCGGCTTCAAGCCGGACATCATCGCGCCCGGCGCGGCGATCTCCACCACCCCGCGCTGGGAGGCACCGGGCCCGGTGGCCGGCACGTACAGCCTGCCCGCGGGCTACGCGATGCTGCAGGGCACGTCGATGGCGGCGCCGCAGGCGACCGGCGCGGCGGCACTGCTGGTGAGCGCGTACAAGGCGACGCACAACGGCCAGCGGCCGCCGGTGGCGCAGCTGCGTTCGGCGATCAAGTCGACCGCGCGGTTCGTGCCGGGCATCGGCGCGTACGCCCAGGGCGCCGGCCTGTTCAACGTCCCGGCCGCGTTCGTCGCGCTGTCGCTCAACCCGAAGCCGGACACCGTGTCGACCTCGGTCGAGGTGCACACCGCGCTGTCGGGCCTGCTGGCCACCCCGAACACCGGCGTGGGCATCCACGACCGCGAGGGCGTGACCACGGGCAAGGCCTACACCCGCACCTACACGATCACCCGCACGACCGGTTCGGCGCACCCCGTGCCGTACTTCGCGCGGTGGACCGGGAACGACGGGACGTTCTCCTCGGCGTCGACGGTGGTGCTGCCGCTGAACACGCCGGTGAAGTTCGACGTCAAGGTGAACCCGAAGAACGCGGGCGTCCACTCGGCGCTGCTGTACCTGGACAACCCGCTGACCATCGGCATCGACGTGCAGACCCTCAACACGGTCTTCGCGCCGCAGGAGTTCACCGCCGACAAGGGCTTCCAGGTCGACGTGACCGGCAAGATCGCCCGCAACCAGGCGACCAGCTACTTCGTGCGGGTGCCGCAGGGCGCCAGCGCGCTGAAGGTGGACCTGGACGCCGGCGCCGGCGCCCCGGGCAAGGGCCAGGTGCGGTTCCTGCGCTACGACCCGACCGGCGTGCCGGCCGAGGCGAGCACGTCGACGACGTACTGCTACCTCCCCGACGCGGGGGCCGGCTGCCCGGGCGGCACGCCGACCAGCCGGACGTTCGCGAACCCGCTGCCGGGTGTGTGGGAGATCGTCGTCGAAGCGCGCCGGACGTCCGATGTGGACAATGCGGCGTACAAGCTGAGCGCGTCGGTGCTGGGCACGGCGATCACGCCGAACCCGGACACGATCGCCTCGGCCACGCTGGGCCAGCCGGTCGCGCGGTCCTACACCGTGCAGAACACGCTCGGCGCGTTCACCGGCAAGCTCAACGGCGCCACGCTGGGCAGCGCGAAGGTCTCGCGGCCGTCGATCACCGAGGGCGCGCAGCAGCAGTACCAGATCGCGGTGACGCCGGGCTCGACGTCGCTGACCGCCACGATCGGCAAGACGTCCGACGTCGGCGCCGACCTGGACCTGGTGCTGTACAACTGCACGACCGGTTCCTGCGTGCAGGCGGCGGTGAGCGCGGACGGTGACTCCGAGGAGTCGGTGACCGTGCCCAACCCGGCGCCCGGCGTGTGGGTCGCGCTCGTCGACGGGTACGCGGTGCCCGCCGGCACCACCGAGTACGACTACCTCGACGTGTTCACCAACCCGGCGTTCGGTTCGGTCGCGGTGACCGACGCGAACGCGGCGCGGGCGTCGGGCACCTCGTGGACGGTGCCGGCGACGGTGACGGCCACGGCCGCCCCCGCGGCGGGCCGGATCCTGCGCGGTCAGCTGACCGTGCAGACCGACACGGGTGTCACGGTCGGCTCCTCGCTGGTGCTGGTCAACTCCGTCGGCTAGTCCCGCTCAACGGAAACCGCCCCGGGTGCGCCCGGGGCGGTTTTCGTTGAGCGGGAATAACCCCAAATAAACTATGCTATCAGAGAAAGATTCTCTTCAACGTAGCGAACCCCCAGTGGAGACAGTCTAACATTCTTTTCTAGTGCATTATACTCAATAAGCTTTGCCTTATGAGCTTTTTTCAGGACATCTCTTCGATAGCTACTTGAATTTGAAGCCTCAACCCAATCTCTTATTTGATCTTCGGGAATCGCGACACTTTCTCCATAGAGCAGCAACAAAGTTTTATCGCGAAGCGTAGCTTTTTCAATAAGGACACGCTTTCGTCCATCGACAGGCCATACGACCTGCAGTTCACGCTCAACAATTGCATCCACAGCTTCAGTCGCAACGACCGTGTCCACCTTGTGATAGAAGCGCACCAGCTCCGCAACCAGCCACTTTGACATATACAGAACAGCAATCGCATCCATGTGATTAGGGTTTACGTCCCCGCCAACATGACCGACTCCTCGGTTATTGCGAATCTCATAAAGAGCCATGAGCACTCGCGGCACTTGAATTCTCATGGATCGCGGCAGGGAAACCTCTTTTTCTAGGTCTCGACAAGCGTCCACCATATTCTTCGGCTTGACCGGTCGAGCAAGTATCTGACCATCCGCCTCACCTCGCACGATTGAGTAGACAATCTCGCACAGCTTCCCGCCATTAAGCTCTGACGGCTCCCAGCGTCGCTCACGAAAGTTTATTGCTATTCTTGTCAACGTATCAATAAGTTCGCTCCGAACAGAACTCGGAACTCCAGCAAGCAGGTTTACCTTGTCAATGGGTTTCATGACTCAGGGTCACCATTGTCCGCAAGAGCAGCAGGAACCGAAGATCCGAGACCAAGTTTATTGCGAACATAGGCAATTCCCGAAGTCGTCAGCTTGTAAGTCTTTCGCGCCTGCTGAGATTTCCCAGATTTTGCCATCTGACGAACCAAAGCCGGCTTTCGACTTTGCAAGGAAGTCAACGCCGTTGTGACATTCCCGATGCCATGGCCCGTGTCTTTCAGAAGGTTGTTGACGTTAAGCGCGCGCCATGAAGGGCTACGCTGGATAACTTGCAACCAGTACGCTCCAGCCAGAGCTTTTTCAACGTCACTTCCCGGATCGACAGCATCAAATAGATCGACGAAGTCTTCATAAACGGGATCTTCTCGCGGCACGTCGCGAGCATCAGGCACCCGATGTTGCCACTCAGGCTCCGGAGTGTCCACAGCTCCTCGACTGCCACCCGTTGCAGTCAGCGACACCCCATACCTTGCCCCAGCCCACTGCAGGACACGCTTCCGCGCATCATCGTCCAAGCCGTCGATCGCTGCGGCAACCTCGCCCATCGCCTTGACTTCAAGGTCCATTTCTACCATCCAGTTTCAACTACATTGCCAAGAGGATAGTCCTGCATGGAACGCATGGTCAACCATGATGGCATCTTACTACATGCGGCAGCGGCCTCAGGTTCTAACAAAACCGCAGGTCAGGCGCACTTTAAATGATCATGAACACGACGTCATATCACTCATACGAGTTACCGTCCGCATGCCTGTCAACGATGCCTCTTTCCCTGTCACATGCTGAAGCTTACGATCACCCGACGCGGCTTTCGTGTTCCTGGTCGCTTTCCGACGCAAGTTTGCGTATGTCCGGTGAACTATTGCCCTGACTCGTCGCGCGTCCGTATGGTCTGGAACACTCCGCATCCACCGAGGGGTCCCCATGCGACGGATTTCGACGTTCTTCGCCGCGCTTCTCCTGCTGGCGGCCACTTTGCCGGGCATCGCGCACGCGGCCGCGCTTTCCTCCCGGACCCAGTTGTTCTACTACCCTTGGTACGGAGGCAGTTCCACCGGCTACCGGCACTGGGTGCAGGGCGGCCACACGCCACCGGACGACGTCGGTGCGAACTTCTACCCGGTGCTGGGTCCGTACGACTCCGGCGACTTCTCCGGCGCGGTCGAGCAGCACATGCGGTGGATCGAGCAGTCCGGCGCCGGGGTGATCGTCTACAGCTGGTGGGGCCAGGGGTCCTATGAGGACGGTCTGGCACCCGGCGTGCTGGCAGCGGCGGCACGGCACGGGATTCGCGTCGCGTGGCACCTGGAGCCCTACAGCGGGCGGACGGCGGCGTCCACGGTCTCGGACGTCAACTACATCCTGGGGCGCTACGGGTCGAGTCCCGCCTTCTACCGCGAGGGCGGCCGCGGGGCGTTCTATGTCTTCGAAAGCCTGCGGATCACCGACTGGACCCCGCTCGACCAGGTGCGTTCGTCGGCGATCGTGCTGGCGCAGACGACGGACACGAGCAAGGTCGCGCACTTCGGCGGGATGTACACCTACGACGCGATCGCCGGGGCGACGGCGCCGGGCTGGCGCGAGGCGGGCGCGTACTGCGAGGCCAACGGTCTCGTGTGGGCGCCTTCGGTGGGCCCGGGCTACGACGACGACCGGGCGGTGCCGGGCAACACGACACCGACGCTGTCCCGCGACAACGGCGCCACCTACGACCGGGAGTGGCAGAACGCGCTTTCTTCGGGCGCCGACTGGGTTTCGGTGACGTCGTTCAACGAGTGGCACGAGGGATCGGTCATCGAACCGGCGCGGTCGTCACCGCCATCGCCGGCCTACGAGACGTTCGCCGGCGCCTACGGGACTTCCGGCGCGGCGTCGGAAACCGCGTACCTGGACCGGACGCGGTACTGGGCGGCCCAGCTGGGCGGCCCGCCGCCCGCCTCGGTCAACCTGGCGCGGGGCAAGGCGGTCACCGCGAGCGGGTCGCAGGGCGGCTATCCGGCGGGGAACGCCGTCGACGGGAACGCGTCGAGCTATTGGGAGAGCACGAACAACGCGTTCCCGCAGACGTTGACGGTGGACCTCGGCTCGGCGACGGCGGTGGGCCGGGTGGTGCTCAAACTGCCGCCGTCGTGGGGGCGCCGCACGCAGACGATCGCGGTCGGCGACGGGAGCCCGGCGGGTTACGTCTTCGACCCGGCGACGGGGAACACGGTGACGATCCCGGTGTCGTCGACGGACCGCCACCTGCGGCTGACGTTCACCGGCAACACCGGCTGGCCGGCCGGCCAGGCGGCCGAGGTGGAGGCCTACGCCTCCTGAGCCCGGCTCACGAACGGCGCCGGATCCGCCAGCACCCGGTGCACCACCCGGCCCGCCGCACCCAGCGTCGCCGCGTCGCCGCCCAGCCGTGACGCCGACAGCACCGGCGGCTCGCCGCGCAGGCCGCCAAGCCGGGTGGTCAGCACCTCCGACACCGGCCCGGACAACCACGGGTACAGCTGGGTGAACACCCCACCCAGCACGATCCGGTCGAGGTCCAGCAGGTTCACCGCCGACGTCAAGGCGATGCCGAGGGCTTGGCCCGCTGCCGCACACGCTTGCCGGGCCGTTGCGTCGCCGGCTTCGAGGGCGGCGAGGAACGCTGGGAGCGTCTGAGCGTTTCCGGCCGTCAGCAAGGCTTCCTGGCCGGCGAAGGTCTCCAGGCAGCCGTTGCCGCCGCACCGGCAGAGGGGGCCCCCGGGGGCGACCACGACGTGGCCCAGCTCGCCCGCCAGCCCGCGGGCGCCGGCGAACAGCGTGCCGTTCACGACCAGACCCGCGCCGATACCCACTTCGCCCGACACGTACAGGAAGTCGCGCTCGCCGTCGCCGTACCAAAGCTCGCCCAGGGCCGCGAGGTTCGCTTCGTTGTCCAGCTCCACCGGGACCGGCAGGCGGAGCAGGCCGGCCGGGCGGACGTCCTGCCAGCCGAGGTTGGGGGCGCTGAACAGCACGCCGTCGCCGACCGGGCCGGACACCGCCAGCACCGCGCCCGCCACCTCCAGCCCCAGCCGGTGGGCTTCGGCCAGCGCGTCGGTCGCCAGCGCCTGGAGTTCGGCGAGGACCTTCTTCGGCCGGGAACCGCGGTTGTCGCGGTCGCGGCGGGCGGCGAACCGGACGCCGCCGGTGAGGTCGAGCACGCGCACCGCGAGGTAGTCGACGTTGATCTCCAGCCCCAGCGACGCCACGCGCGCCCCGCTGAGCACGACCTCCACCCCCGGCCGGCCCCGCTCGCCCGCGCGCGCGGGCCCGGTCTCGGCCAGCAGTCCCGCGTCCACCAGATCGCCGACGAGCTTGGAGACCGTCGACTTCGTCAGCCCGGTCAGCTCGGCGAGCGCGGCGCGGGTCAGCGGGCCGCCGCGGCTGACGGCGCCCAGCACGACCTCGAGGTTGCGGGCGCGCATGGAGTCGTGCCGCACGGCCTGGGTCATCGGTCCCTCCTGCGAAGCACTCTAACCGGCCTATTGACGCCCGGGACCCCCGCGGCGCATATTTAGTCTACAACGTGAACTAAATGAAGGGACAGTCATGAGCGACTACGCTCCCCAGCCGGCCGACAAGTTCACCTTCGGCCTCTGGACCGTGGGCTGGCCCGCGAACGACCCGTTCGGGGTCGCGACGCGGCCGCCGCTGGACCCGGTGGAGAGCGTGCACCGGCTCGCGGAGCTGGGCGCCTACGGCGTGACGTTCCACGACGACGACCTGCTGGCGACCGAGCCCGACCGCGACAAGGCGATCGAGCGGTTCCGCAAGGCGCTCGCGGAGACCGGCCTGAAGGTCCCGATGGCGACGACCAACCTGTTCACCCACCCGGTGTTCAAGGACGGCGGCCTGACCAGCAACGACCGCGACGTCCGCCGGTACGCGCTGCGGAAGGTGCGCCGCAACCTCGACCTGGCGGCCGAGCTGGGCGCCGAGACCTACGTCGTCTGGGGCGGCCGCGAGGGCGCCGAGTCCGACGCCGCCAAGGACGTCCGGGCGGCGCTCGACCGCTACAAGGAGGGCCTCGACCTCCTCGCGGACTACGTCGTCGAGAAGGGCTACTCGCTGCGGTTCGCGCTCGAGCCGAAGCCGAACGAGCCGCGCGGCGACATCCTGCTGCCGACGATCGGGCACGCGCTGGGCTTCATTTCCCAGCTCGCGCGGCCGGAGATGTTCGGGCTGAACCCGGAGGTCGGGCACGAGCAGATGGCCGGCCTGAACTTCGTGCACGGCATCTCGCAGGCGCTGTGGCAGGGCAAGCTGTTCCACATCGACCTCAACGGCCAGCACGGCCCGAAGTACGACCAGGACCTGATCTTCGGCCACGGTGACACGAAGAGCGCGTTCTTCCTCGTCGACCTGCTGGAGAACGGCGGCTACGAGGGCCCGCGCCACTTCGACTACAAGCCGCTGCGCACGGAGGACCCGGCCGACGTGTGGGTCTCGGCGGCGGCGAACATGCGGACCTACCTGATCCTGAAGGAGAAGTCGGCCAAGTTCCGCTCCGACCCGGAGGTCGTCGAAGCCCTCGCCGCGTCCCGCGTCCCGGACCTGTCGACCCCGACGCTGGCGCCGGGCGAGACGTTCGACGACGTCCTGAACGACGACTTCGACCCGGACGTGGCAGCCCAGCGCGGGTACCACTTCACCCGGCTGAACCAGCTGGCGCTGGAGCACCTCCTCGGCGTCCGCTGACGGCTAGCCTGGGGGGATGCTGAGCGACGCGAAGTTCGAAGCCCGCATCCCCACGCAGGACCTTGCCCGAGCCCGCCGGTGGTACTCGGAGAAGCTCGGGCTCGAAGCGGCCGAAGAACGCGAAGGCGGCCTGCGGTACGAAGGCGCGTCGGGTGTGTTCTGCCTGTTCGCCTCGGCCGGCGCGTCCGATGGTTCGTTCACGCAGCTGGGCTTCTACGTCGACGACATCGAGGCGACGGTCGCCGAGCTGCGGGCGCGCGGAGTGGTGTTCGAGGAGTACGAGGGCTGTGTGAACGGGATCATGGAGATCCGCGGCAACTACCCGAGCAAGGGCCGCGGCGAACGCGCCGCGTGGTTCCGCGACAGCGAGGGCAACATGCTCGGCATCGCCGAAGTCACCCCCTGACGGGCCGGGGCCGCCGTACGACACGGCGGCCCCGGCTTCCGCTACGACACGGTCAGGGTGTCGATGTCGAACAGGGAACCCGAGCCGCCCCGGAACACCAGGTGGAGCGGACCCGAGCCCGGCGTGACGGCCGTCGAGACCGTCCGGAAGGTCTCCCAGCTCCCCGTGTTCGGGACCGTCACCGTGCCCAGCAGGGCCCCGGTGGCCGAGCCGTCGCGGACCTCGATCGTGCCGCCCGCTCCCGCCGACGACACCACCGCGCTGAACCGGGAAATCCCCGCCGTGCTCACCGAGGCGTACCCGGCCCAGTCGCCGTTCTCGATGTAGCCCAGGGTGTTGCCGCCGCTCGCCGGGGCGTGCGGGGCGATCTGCACGCCCGACCCCGACGTGAACGACTCACCCTCCACAGTGGACGATGAGGATGACCCGCACGACGCCGGGGCGACACCGGCGGCGTACCGGATCGCACCCAGCAACGAGGTCCGGAACAGGGCGTCCGAGTAGGACTCGATGGTGTGGCCGAGGCCGGTGTAGAACGCCCGGCCGCTCCCCTGCGGGTGGCACCAGGTGATCGGGTGGTCGGCACCCATCTCACCGCCCGTGTAGCTCGACTCGTCGAGCGTCTGGAGCACGTGGACGCTGCCGCGCGGGTTCGTGCGGTAGTTGTACAGCTCGTCCGTGCGGGTCCACACCGACGGCAGGCCGGCCGTCGCCGGGTGACCGCCGTCCTCCGTCACGAACCGGGCCTGCTGGATCGCGGGGTGACTCTTGAACCACGCCCCGACCAGCTGCCCGTACCACGGCCAGTCGTACTCGGTGTCGGCCGCCGCGTGGATCCCGAGGTAGCCGCCACCTCCCTCCACATAGGACTCGAACGCCGCCTGCTGCGTCGCGTCCAGGACATCGCCCGTCGTCGAGAGGAACACGACCGCTTCATAGGAAGCCAGCGAAGCGGCCGTGAACACCGACGCGTCCTCGGTCGCCGTCACGCCGAAGCCGTTCGCGGCGCCCAGTTCCCGGATCGCCTGGATCCCCGCCGGGATCGAGTCGTGGCGGAAGCCCGCCGTCTTGGAGAACACCAACACGTCGTACGACGGGTCCACCTGGGTCGGCATACCGCTCAGCGTAAAGGAATCCACGTCGAACAGGGAACCGGAACCGCCGCGGAACACCAGGAACAGCGGGCCCGAACCACCCGACACCGACGTCGTCACGTTCTGGAACGTCTCCCAGTCACCGGTCGACGGCACGGCCACCGACCCCAGCAATGTCCCGGTCGCCGAACCGGACCGGATCTCGATCGTCCCGCCCGCGCCGGCGGACGAGACCCGCGCCGTGAACGACCGCGCGCCTGCGGTGCTCACCGACGCGTAGCCGGCCCAATCGCCGTTTTCGATGTAGCCCAGGGTGTTGCCGCCGCTCGCCGCGGCGTGCGGCGCGATCTGCACGCCGGAGCCGGACGTGAACGACTCGCCCTCGATCGCCGCGGACGCCGTCGTGAAGGTGAACGCGTCGAGGTCGAACAGGTTCCCCTGCCCGGTCACGCCGGTGAACACCAGGTACAGCGACGTCGTCCCGGCCGGCCGGTTCGCCAGGTTCGCCGTGACGTCGACGAACGTGTCCCAGTCCCCGGTGTTCGCGACGGCCGCCGAGCCGAGGAGGGTGCCGGTCGGCGAGCCCGCCCGGACCTCCAGGGTGCCGCCGGGCCCGCCGGACGACACCCGCGCGGTGATCGCCGTGGCGTTGCCCAGCGCGTACGGCGTGAACGAGATCCAGTCGCCGTTGTCGGTGTACCCGACGGTCCGGCCGCCCTCCGCCGCGCCGTGACTGGCGAGCTGGATGCCGGACTGCGCCGCGAAGTGCTCGGCCTGCCGGTGCCGCGGCTGCAGCTTCCGGACGCTGTGCGACGTCAGCCCGCCCCGGTCGGTGTACTGCGCGTCGAAGACGCCGTAGATGTTCGCCGCGGCGTCGTGCTCACCGTCGACCGGGACCGCGATCGAGCCGGAACACCCGGTGGCTTGGGTGATCTGGTGCTCGTGGCTGTCGTGGCCCAGCAGGTAGGTGACCTTGACCTTCGAGCAGTCCAGCGGCCCGTCCTCCGGATCGCTGCCCGTCACCTGGAAGGGCACGGTGTCACCGAAGGAGAACAGCTGCCCGTCCACCGGGGAGGCGAGCGTGACGGACGGCGCGGTGTTCCCCACCGTCACCACGAGGCTCGCGGTGCCGGTCAGTCCTTCCGGGTCGGACACGGTGAGCGTCGGCGAGTAGGTGCCGTTGGTGGTGTAGGTGTGCGCCGGGTTGGCCGCGGTCGACGTCTGACCGTCGCCGAAGTCCCAGCGGTACGTCAGCGCCCCGCCTTCGGGATCGCTGCTGCCCGCCGAGGAGAAGTTCACGGTCAGCGGGTTCGGCCCGGACGTCCTGTCGGCCGCCGCCTTCGCGACCGGGTTGCGGTTCGTGCCCGCCAGGTACTCGATGCGGTAGAGCGCCTGGTTGTCGTCGCCGGTGCCGTAGTCGAGGACGTACAGGGCGCCGTCCGGGCCGAAGGCCATGTCCATCACCTGCGTGCCGGTCCACGGGAAGTCCTCGATCGGGCCGCGGCTGCCGTCGGCGTTGACGGTCACGGCCTTGATCCACTTGCGCCCGTACTCACCCGCGAAGAACTTGCCGTCCAGGGACTGCGGGAACTTGACCGTCGACGTCGACGCGGCGTCGTACCGGTAGACCGGCCCGCCCATCGGCGACTCGGAGCCGCTGCCGAACTCGGGCGGCGAGCCCTCGTCGCCGGCGTACTTGATCCACGCCGGCTTCGGCACCGGCAGCTTGGCGAGACCGGTGTTGCGGAACGAGGAGTTGGCCGGCCCGCCGGCGCAGTCGTACTTCGCGCCGGACGGACCGCTCGGGAACGTGTAGTGGTTGTAGGTCTCCGTCACCGTGTTGGAGCCGGTGCAGTACGGCCAGCCGAAGTTGCCCGGCCCGGTGATCCGGTCGAATTCGACCTGCCCCTGCGGCCCGCGGTTCGGGTCGGTCGTGCCGGCGTCCGGGCCGTAGTCGCCGAGGTAGACGACGCCGGTCGGTTTGTCGACACTCATCCGGAACGGGTTGCGGAAGCCCATCGCGTAGATCTCCGGCCGCGTGTTCGCGGTGCCCGGCGCGAAGAGGTTGCCCGACGGGATCGTGTACGTCCCGTCGGCCTGCGGGTGGATCCGCAGCAGCTTGCCGCGCAGGTCGTTCGTGTTGCCGGACGAGCGCTGGGCGTCGAACTGCGGGTTGCGCGTGGTCCGCTCGTCGAGCGGCGAGTAGCTGTCGGAGGAGAACGGGTTGGTGTCGTCGCCGGTGGTGAGGTACAGGTTGCCGGCGGCGTCGAAGTCGATGTCGCCGCCGACGTGGCAGCACTGGCCGCGGTCGTTGGCGACCTTCAGCACGACCTTTTCGCTGGCGAGGTCGAGGGTGTTGTCGGTCTTGAGGACGAACCGCGACAGGTGCAGCTCGCCCTTGAACGGCGCGAAGTCCGCGTCGGTGCCCTCGGTGGGCGCGTCACCGTCCGGTGTGGACAGTCGTGGAGAGTAGTACAGCCAGACGAACCGGTTCGTCGCGAACCCGGGGTCGGCGGCGACGCCTTGGAGGCCTTCCTCGTCGTGGGTGTAGACGTTCAGCTTGGCCGCGACCGACGTCGCGCCGGCCGCGGTCGTGACGCGGACGGTGCCGTCGCGCGAGGTGTGCACGACCGAACGGTCCGGGAGCACGGCGAGCGACATCGCCTCGCCGAGTTCGGCCGCGCCCGTGGCGAGGGCGACCTGCTGGTAGTCCGCGGGCGGGATGTCCGCGCGGGCCGGGGTGTCGAGGGTGAGCAGGAGGCCGGCGCCCAGCAGCGCGGTGCCGAACAGCCTCGCCCACTTCGGTGGGGACGGAGACATGCGGGATCCTTCCTGATTTTGCGCGTGCTTCGCCCCGGTGTGGCGCGAAGCCGGTTTCGATCACCTTCCGACGGGGCTGGCGGTCACCCGTTGAACAGAAGCGCTACTTCGTGGAGAAAGCGGCGTCGAACGCCGCGGTGGGTGGGGTGAAGTTGAGCTTGCGGACGAACTCCAGGGCTTCGGGCGCGCCGATGAGCCGGTCCATGCCCGCGTCTTCCCACTCGATGGAGATCGGGCCGTCGTAGCCGATGGCGTTGAGCATGCGGAAGACGTCCTCCCAGGGGACGTCACCGTGGCCGGTCGAGACGAAGTCCCAGCCGCGGCGGGGATCCGCCCACGGCAGGTGCGAACCCATCCGCCCGTTGCGGCCGTTGAGCTGTTTGCGGGCCTCCTTGCAGTCGACGTGGTAGATCCGGTCCTTGAAGTCCCACAGGAACCCGGCCGGGTCGAGGTCCTGCCAGACGAAGTGCGACGGGTCGAAGTTCAGCCCGAACGCTTCGCGGTGCCCGATCGCCTCCAAGGCCGCGACGGTGCTCCAGTAGTCGTAGGCGATCTCGCTCGGGTGCACCTCGTGGGCGAACCGGACGCCGACTTCGTCGAAGACGTCCAGGATCGGGTTCCACCGCGCGGCGAAGTCGGCGTACCCGCGCTCGATCATCGACGGCGGCACCGGCGGGAACATCGCCACCGTGTGCCAGATCGACGAGCCCGTGAAACCGACCACAGTGGACACCCCGAGCTTCGCCGCGGCGCGGGCGGTGGCCTGCATTTCGGCCGCCGCCCGCTGCCGGACGCCTTCGGGTTCGCCGTCGCCCCAGATCCGCGCGGGCAGGATGGCTTCGTGCCGCTCGTCGATCGGGTGGTCGCAGACGGCCTGGCCCACCAGGTGGTTCGAGATGGCCCACACCTTGAGGTCGTACTTGGCCAGCGTCGCCAGTTTCGCCGGGACGTAGGCGTCGTCGGCGAGCGCCTTGTCCACTTCGAAGTGGTCGCCCCAGCAGGCGATCTCGAGGCCTTCGTAGCCCCAGCCGCTCGCCAGCTCGCACACCTCCTCGAACGGCAGGTCGGCCCATTGCCCGGTGAACAGGGTCAACGGTCGTGCCATGTCTGACCTCCTGGGTGCGTCCTACTCGGTGCGGATAGCCGTGAGCAGCAGATCCTTGACTTCGGTGGCGTGGATCTTTTCGCGCGCGAGCGAAGGATCCGAGCACAGCAGCACGGGTCCGTCCTCGGGTGCGTCGGGCAGCCGGCCGTGGCTGCCCTTGACCGGCGCCGGGTCGAGCGGGACGACCTGCATCGAGTACCGCAGGCCGAGCTTCTTGCGGGCCAGCGCCGACGCCGCCTTCAGCTTCACCGCCGGGTCGTTCGGGTCGAAGAACAGCTCGGCCGGGTCGTAGCCGGGCTTGCGGTGGATCTCGACGGTCTTCGCGAAGTCCGGCGCGCGGTCGTCGCTCAGCCAGTAGTAGTACGTGAACCAGGCGTCCGGGTCGGCGATCGCGACCAGTTCCCCGGCCCGTTCGTGGTTGATCCCGATCCCCGCCTGGCCTGCGCGATCCAGCACGACGTCCACACCGGACAGTCCCGCGACGATGTCCCGCACCCGCGGGACGTCGGCGGGGTCGGCGACGTAGACGTGGGCGACCTGGTGGTCGGCCACCGCGAACGCGCGCGACGTCCACGGGTCCAGGTACTCCATGCCCGCTTGGACGTACACGTTGAGCAGGCCCTCGCGGCGCAGTGCCCGGTTGATGTCCACCGGCCGGCTCGCGTTGGTGATGCCGTATTCCGAGAGCGCGACGACGGTGTGCCCGCCCGCGGCCGCGAAGTCCAGCAGCGGCTTCAGCGCCGTGTCGATCTCGCGCGCGGCCGCCGCGGCCTGGGGTGCGTCCGGGCCGAACCGCTGGAGGTCGTAGTCCAGGTGCGGGATGTAGACGAGCGTCGTGTCGGGCCTGTCCTCGGCCATGATCTTCTGCGCCGCGGCGATGATCCACTTCGACGACGTGATCGCGGCCGTCGGACCCCAGTACGTGAACAGCGGGAACTCGCCGAGGTCGCCGACCAGGCGGTCGTGCAGCTGCGGCGGGTAGGTGTAGGCGTCGGGGGACTTCTTGCCGTCGGCGTGGTAGATCGGCCGCGGGGTGACGGTCAGGTCGACGTCCATGCCCATCGCGTACCACCAGCAGACGTTGGCGACCTTGTGCCCCGAGTCCGCTCTACGCGCCGCGTCCCAGAACTTGTCGCCCCGCACGAGCTTGTTGTGCTGGCGCCAGAGGAAGATCTCGCCGAGGTCGCGGAAGTACCAGCCGTTGCCGACGATGCCGTGTTCGGCCGGCTGCAGACCGGTGAGGAACGTCGACTGCACCGAGCACGTGACCGCCGGGAACACGGTGTCCAGCTGCGCGGTGAAGCCGGGCTCGGCCATCTTGCGCAGGTTGGGCATGTGCGGCAGCAGCCGCGGGGTCAGCCCGACGACGTCGAGGACGAGCAAACTCATTCGGAAACCTCTTCTTCCAAGCCCAGTGCGATCAGTTCCCGCCGGGTCCAGTCCAGCTCGGCCGCGATGCCCGCGACCAGCCCGGCGTCGTCGGCGGGTGCGTCCGGGAGCACCTGCCAGGTGTAGGTCTCGACCTCGACGTGGTCGGTGCGCGCGGCCGCCCCGCCGAACAGCTCGGCGAGGGTGCCGGCCAGCACCGGCCGGGTCGAGGTCAGCGGCGGCGCCGGGTCGGCGTGCAGCGGGACGTGGAAGTGCACGCGCCACGGCGCCTCTCCCGGCAACCCACCCGCCAGAGCGAGATCGAGGTCGTCGGCGCCCGGTGGGGCAGCTTCGTTGCTCTGGTGCAGGAACCTGGGCTCCACGAAGGACTCCAGCGCCTTCCGGGTCGCGGGGTCCTTCGGCGCGGCGGCTTCCAGCGCCGCCGACGCCTGCAGCTTGACGACGTCGAGGCCGGCCGCTTCGAGCCGGCGCAAAGCGGCGGCCGGTTCCTCGAAGCCCACGGCGAGGTGGCACGTGTCCAGGCAGACACCGAGCCAGTCCTTGTCCACATCGGACAGCAGGGTCGCCGCCTGCGCGGTCGTCTCGATGACGCACCCGGGTTCGGGCTCGAACGCCACCCGCACCGGACGGCCGACCTTCGCCAGCCCCTCGGCGAGCAGGCCGAGCTGCCCGCGGTCGTCCCGCCATTCGGTGCGCCAGCCGAGCGGCAACGTCGAGACGCTGCCGCGCACGGCGTCGTCCGGCATCAGCTCGGCGAGCAGCCGCGCGAGGTCGAGGGTGTAGGCGGTCCGCTCGGGCGTCGACCAGTCCGGCCGGTACACCTTGTGCTTGACGACCGGGTCGTGAAACCCCTGGTACGGGAACCCGTTGAGCGTGACGACCTCGAGGCCGCGCGCGGCGAGCTCGGCGCGCAGCTTGCCGACGGCCCCCGGGTCGGCGATCAGCTCGGCGGCCACCGGCCGGGCCAGCCACAGGCCGAGCCCGAGCCGGTCGACGCCCAGGCGGTCCCGCACCGGCTCGCCGAATCGGGCCAGCTGGGCGAGCACGCCGCCGAGGTCCTCGGCCTGGTGCACGTTGGTGCAGTAGGCGAGGTGGACGAGCGTGCCGTCGCGGTGCCGGAACCTCACTTGCGCGCACCCCGCAGGATGGAGTTGCCCGCGAACTCGGCGGTCGCGGTGCCGGATTCCAGCGACAGCCGCCCGCTCTGGCCGTAGAACTCGACCGGGTTGCGCCACAGCACCCGGTCGACGTCGTCCTCGGTGAACCCGGCGGCCAGCATCGCGTCGCCGGTCTTGCGGGTCTTCAGCGGGTCGCTCTTGCCCCAGTCCGCGGCGGAGTTCACCAGCACCCGTTCGGTGCCGTATTCGCGCAGGATCGCGACCATCCGCTCCTCGTCCATCTTCGTGTCCGGGTAGATCGAGAAGCCCATCCAGCAGCCGGACTCCTTGACCATCGCGACGGTCATCTCGTTGAGGTGGTCCAGCACCACGCGTCCGGGCGCGATGCCGGACTCGCGGACGACGGCGATGCTGCGTTCGGTGCCGACGGCCTTGTCCCGGTGCGGGGTGTGCACCATCGCCGGGAGGTCGTGGTCGATCGCCAGCGCCAGCTGCGCGGCGAACGCCTTGTCCTCCTCGGCGGTCATCGAGTCGTAGCCGATCTCGCCGACCGCGACGACGCCGTCCTTCTCCAGGTAGCGCGGCAGGAGGTCGAGCACCGGCGTGCAGCGCGGGTCGTTGGCCTCCTTGGGATTCAGCGCGATCGTGCAGTGGTGCGCGATGCCGTACTGGCTCGCGCGGAACGGCTCCCAGCCGACGAGCGCGTCGAAGTAGTCGGTGAAGCTGCCGACGTTCGTGCGGGGCTGGCCCAGCCAGAACGCCGGCTCGACGAGCGCCCGGACACCGGCGGCGTGCATGGCCGCGTAGTCGTCGGTGGTCCGGGAGCTCATGTGGACGTGCGGGTCGAAGATGCGCATCAGGCGTCCTGTTCGGTCAGCAGCGGGCGGAGGTCGGCGGGGACGTCGCGGCCCGCGGCGGTGCGCTCGGCGGCGAAGGACCGCATCATGCGCAGCAGTTCTTCGTCGGTCCGGCGGTCGAGCCCGGCGACTTCGGCGAGGGGGATGCCCATGAAGACGCACTTGAGGACACCGTGGCGGTACGCGGCGTCGTCGAGGTGCTCGGCGGCGTACTCCCCCATCGCGGCGGTCACCAGGCGGGTGTCGTTGGTGCGCAGGGCGTCCGCGACCAGCTCCAGCCCGGCGTCGCCGATGTCCACAACGGACAGTCCACGCAGGACCGCCCGCTTCTCGGCGGCGTCGCCGTACCGGTAGAGGTCCGGCATCTCGGCCGCGGCCCCGGGAGCCGCCTTGAGCAGCTCCACGCGGGCCACGTCGTCGACGGTCCACCCCGGCGTGTCCGACGGACCCCGGCCGACCCGCCTGCCGACGCCCGGGAACACCGTGCGCAGCGCGGTCGCGTCGGCCGCGACCTTGGTCAGGGCTTCGTCGAGCCAGGCGTTCACGCCGTCACCGCCTTCCGGAGGAATTCAAGGGATTCGCGGGCGATCCGCGGGGCCGCGTGACTGTCCCGCGGCAGCTCGACGGCGACCAGCCCGGTGTACGGCGACAGCGCTTCCAGCACCGGCGGGAAGTCGATCTCGCCCTGCCCGAACTCCAGGTGCTCGTGCGTGCCGCGGCGCATGTCGTCGATCTGGACGTTGACCAGCCGCGGCAGCGCTCGCCGGACGCAGTCGGGCACGGACGCGGACTCGTTGCACCGGCAGTGCCCGATGTCCAGCGTCAGCCCGAACCGCTCGGGGTCACCCAGGCGCCGGGCCAGCTCGAAGTACCCGTCGAGGTCCTCGACCAGCATGCCCGGCTCCGGTTCGAAACCCAGCTTGACGTCGTGTTCGTCGGCCGCCTTGAGCACGTCGGCGCACCCGTCGACCAGGTGCGCCCAAGCGTCCTCAGTGGACAGATCGGCCGGCTTGTTGCCGCTCCAGAACGATACGGCTTCGGCACCCAGGTCCGCGGCGATCTCGACGGCCCTCGTCAGGAACTCGACGCGGCGCGCGCGGTCGGGGTCGAGGAACGTCGGCGAGTGCTTGCGCCACGGGTCCAGCAGGAACCGCGCGCCGGTCTCGATCACGACGGCGAGCCCGAGCCGGTCCAGCTCGGCGGCCAGCGACGCGACGCGGCTCGCGAGGTCCGGCCCGAACGGGTCGAGGTGCTGGTGGTCGAGCGTCAGCGCGACGCCGTCGTAGCCCAGGTCGGCCAGGACGCGCAGGGCGTCGCCGAGGCGGTGGTTGGCGAAGCCGTTGGTGCCGTACCCGAACCTCATGTCGGCGACACCTTCCGGCTCAGCGCCCGCGCGATCGGGAACGCGGCGGCGACGGCCAGCGCCGAGCGCCACGCCCCGGTCCGCGCGATCAGCCCGGCCTGCAGCGGGATCATGCCGTGGATCCCGGCGCCGACCGCGCGGCGGATCTTCGGCGCGGCCGGGTCGCGGACGGCGTCGTACTGCGCCCGCCCGGTCGTCGCCAGGTACGTTCCGAGCAGGGCCGAGGCCAGCGGCCCGACGCGGCCCGCGGCGACGCGCACCCCGGCCGTGGCGGCGAGGGTGGCCGCCGGCAGCGCGGGTCTGGCACCATCCACTTCGGACCGCGACAACTGCGTCACGGCGTACGTGTGCGCCCCGACGGTCAGCGCCGCCGGCACGGCCGCCCGGGCCCCGCCCCCGCCGAGCAGGACGTCGAGAGTGCGGGCCGCGGCCATCGCGGCCGGGCCGAACACGGTCTCCTTGAGCACGAAGTCGTACGCCCAGACGGTCGCGGCCAGCGGCAGTGCGACGCGCAGGGCCCGCTTCCCGCCGGCCGCCGCGGCGATGCCGAGCCCACCCGCGGTCAGCCCGGTCGCGACGCCGAGCGCGGCGCCCGGCGAAACGCGGCCCGACGGGATCGGCCGCTCGGGCCGTTCCATCGCGTCGAGGTGGCGGTCGGCGTAGTCGTTGAGCGCCATGCCCGCCCAGTAGATGCAGACGGACGCGCCGGTCAGGGCCAGCGTGCGGCGGCCGAACGGCCAGCCCGACGCGGCGGCCCCGGCGACGGCGTCCCCGGGCACGGTCAGCGCGGCGGGCGCGCGGACGAGTTCGACGAGCGCCTTCACCGGTTCGCCCACTCACGCAGCGCGGCGTACTGCGACGCGAGGTCGTGCGGGCCGTCGCCGACGGGATCCTTGAAGAAGAACCCGAACTCGGCCACCGGCCCGGCGACGCCGTCGCGGCAGGCCTTGCCGGTCAGCCGGGCCAGGTCGAGCACCAGCGGCGCGGCGAGCGCGGAGTCGCAGCCCTGCCAGGTGAGCTGCAGGGTCATCCGCGTACCGAGGAAGCCTTCGAACAGCACGTGGTCCCAGGCGGTCTTCCAGTCGCCGAGGGCCGGGACGTAGTCGATGTGCACCTCGCCGTCGACCGCGTGGCCGAGGTTCTGCTCGAGGACCTGCTGCTTCGAGGCGTTCTTGCTCGACGCGGCGCCGGGGTCGGCGAGCGTGGCGCCGTCGCCGCCGCCGAGCAGGTTGGTGCCCGACCACGCCAGGACGTTCAGCCCGCGCTGGGCGAACATCGGCGCGAGCACCGCCCGCAGCAGCGTCTCGCCGGTCTTGCCGTCCCGGCCCGCGTACGGCTGCCCGGCCGTGCGGGCGAGTTCGTCGAGCGCGGGCAGCCGCGCGCCCGTGGAGGGGGTGAAGTCGACAAAGCCACATCCGGCGCGGAACGCGGCGTAGGCGTACAGCGCGCTCGGCGGCAGCGTGTCCAGCGCATCCTCCAGCGCCGCCAGGGACGCGTGCGCCGGGTGCGGCGCGCACGGCGGCTCGGTCGAGGAGACGTTCACCACGACGACGTGGTCCAGACCTGCGCGGAACTCGGTGAGGTCGGCGGCGATCTGCTCGACCGCCGCGCGGCCACCCCCGGACGGCGCCGGCCGCAGCCGGGCCTCCGCCGCTTCCAGCTCCGCACTCACCGCGGCGGGCAGCGCCGCCGGGAGCACCCCGGCCGCCGCGAGCTGCTCGGCCCGCTTGACCAGCGGCGTGTCAACGACGTCGTGGCCTCCGAAGACCAGGTCCCCCAGCCCGGGCAGGTCCGCCCCGGCGAAGTCCGACAGCTCGGTCACGCACCCCGTGCGCGCGGCGAGTCCCGCGCGCATGGCGGCCGCCCCGGCGACGGCGGTCGTGGCCACCGATCCCCGGGCACCGATCAGCCAGACACCGATCTTCCTCATGATTCCTCCACCTGTTCTCGGGTCAGCCCCGGCCCGCCGCCCCCGGCGTGCCACGGCTGGAGACCCCGCTCCCCGAGCGCGGGTCCACCTGATCTACATCGCGGTACCCGATCGGGTGTTTCCGTTCGGTCGGCCGGAGCATCATCCGCTGTCCCTTTCCGCTCGCACCGGCACCAGCGCCGGGTCGTCGAACACCGCCTGCAGCGCGACGTGCGCCCCACCGCGCGAAGCCGCGGAGAACCCGAGCCAGGACAGCTCGACGCGACAGCCGCCGATGCCGGGGGCGACCACGCGGGCTTCGAGCTCGGTCAGCATCGGGCCGAGCAGGTACGGCCCGAGCTGGGCGAAGTAGCCCCCGAGCAGCACGACCCGGGGGTTGAAGACGTTGACCAGCACGGCCGCGCCGACACCGAGCCCGGTGCCCACGCGCGCGAGCGCGTCGAGCGTCCGCCGGTCCTTCCGCTCGGCGCGGCGGCGGATGATGTCGAGCCGCTGTTCGAGGTCGAGCGACGGGTCGTGCACCGGATCGGCGGGCGAGGCGGCCAGGCGCAGCATCCCGGCGAGCCCGACGAGCGTCTCCCAGCAGCCGCGGCGCCCGCAGCCGCAGAGCCGGCCGCCCGGGTCGACCTGGATGTGCCCGATCTCACCGGCGAACCCCTCGGCGCCGCCGAGCAGCCTGCCACCGGAGATCACCCCGCCGCCGACGCCGATCTCGCCGGTCAGGTAGACCAGATCGGCGGTGCCGGCGACGCTGCCCATGGCGTACTCGCCGAGCGCGCCGAGGTTGGCGTCGTTGGCCGTGCGGATGGGGAACGACGGCGGGCCGAGCCGCCGGGTCAGCCGGTCGGTGATGCCGCGGACCACCGGGACGTCGGTCCAGTGCAGGTTGGGCGCGAAGGCGACCGTGCCGCTCGCGACGTCGACCAGCGCCGGGATGCCGACGGTCACCCCGGCCGGCACGACCCCGAGGCGCCGGCACTCCCGCAGCGCCCGCGCGGTCAGCTCCGCGCCGGCGTCGAGGACCTTCGCGACGGGAAGCGCTTGGACGTCGAGCGCGACGCGCTGCTCGAACAGGACGGTGCCGGTGAGGTCGAGGGCGAGCGCGGTCAGGTAGTCGACGTTGAGCTCGACGCCGATGCCGCCGACCCCGCGGCCGTCCAGTTCGACGATCGTGCCGGGCCGCCCGACGGCGCCGGCGCGTTCCCGCTCGCCTTCCCGCGCGAGCCCCCGGCCGACGAGTTCCGAAACGAGGCTCGACACGGTGCCTTTGTTGAGCCCGGTGTCCGCGGCGATCGCGGCGCGCGACCGAGGACCGGCGTCCCGCAGGTGCCGCAGCACCAGCGCCAGGTTGCTCCGGCGGACGGCGGCCTGGTCGGCCGGGCGCACCGGCTTGAGGGAGAAGGAGGAGTCCACGCCGACACCGCCCCGGTTCGTCTGGTGGACCAACAAATTAGGACGGGCGAAACGATCCGGTCAACGAGGCGGCACGGGGGACGAAAGCCGGACAAACGGTGCTGACCAGCGAAACTATCGCACGCGGCAAGCGAAAGTGTCCCACGGATGGAGCAGGAGTTAGGGCGCGCGGACGCCGTAATCCGACCGCCGATCAGGGCTGTACCGCTCAGCGGGAGTGTCGGCGGATCTTGCGCAAGTTTGCGTCAGGCCGACGGCACCGCCGGGAAAGAAAGCTTGCCCAGCGCGGCGACCAGCGGTGAAAGTTCCGGCAAGGATTCGGCGTCGGCGAGGGCTTCCGCCAGCGCCGCATCGTGCGTGGGACGCGCCGCCGTCAGCAACGCCTGGCCCGCCGGCGTCACCTCCGTGTAGATCCCCCGGCGGTCGTCGGCGCACAGGTAGCGGGCCAGCAGCCCCCGCCCCTCCAGCCGCGTCACCAGCCGGGTCGTCGCCGACTGGCTCAGCACCACCGCGTTCGCCAGCTGGTTCATCCGGAGGTGGAAGCCGTCCTGGCGGGCCAGTGCGTCCAGCACGCTGTACTCGCTCACCGAAAGCTCGTGGTCGCGCTCCAGCGCGCGTTGCAGCCTGTCCTCGATCCGCGCGTGCAGCGCGGCCAGCGTGCGCCAGCCCTGTGCGCGCGCTTCGACGGCGTCGTCGTCCAGTGACACGGTTCACCTCTCCCCGGCTTGCGCGTGCTCCCTTGCACGCTGCACTATCAAGCCTGTGCAATATACGGCGTCTGCAACTATCTCGGACGCTTGTAGTTGCCAACGCCCTCAGTCTACCTCCGGAAGAAGGAAGTCCATGCCCGCCGCTCTGCTCGCACTGGCGATCAGCGCTTTCGGGATCGGCACCACCGAGTTCGTGATCATGGGCCTGCTGCCCGAGGTCGCGACCGACTTCGGTGTCTCGATCCCGGCCGCAGGCCTGCTCATCTCGGGCTACGCGCTCGGCGTCGTCGTCGGCGCGCCCGTGCTCACCGCCCTCGCTTCGCGGGTCCCGCGCAAGACCGTGCTCGTCGCCCTGATGGGCCTGTTCATCGCGGGCAACGTGCTCTCGGCACTCGCCCCGAGCTACGGCCTGCTGATGACCGGCCGGGTCGTCGCGGCGCTGTCGCACGGCGCGTTCTTCGGCGTCGGCTCGGTCGTCGCCGCGTCGCTGGTCGCCCCGGCCAAGCAGGCCGGCGCGATCGCGCTGATGTTCACCGGCCTGACCGTGGCCAACGTCCTCGGCGTGCCCGCGGGCACCGCGCTCGGCCAGGCCTTCGGCTGGCGCTCGACGTTCTGGGTGGTCAGCGCGCTGGGCGTGGCCGGCGCGATCGGCATCCTCGCGCTGGTGCCGCACCAGGAGCCCGAGCCCGGCGCGGGCCTGCGCGGCGAACTCGCCGTGTTCCGCCGCCCGCAGGTGTGGCTCGCCCTGGTCATGACGGCCCTCGGCTTCGCCGGCGTGTTCGCGTCCTTCACCTACATCGCGCCGATGATGACCGAGGTCGCCGGCTTCTCCGGCGGCGCCGTCACCTGGCTGCTCGTGCTGTTCGGCGGTGGCCTCTTCGCGGGCAACCTGCTCGGCGGGAAGGCCGCGGACCGCAAGCTCATGCCGAGCCTCTACGTCATCCTCGCCGCCTTGGCGATCGTGCTGGTCGCGTTCGTCTTCACCGCGCACGCGAAGGTGCCGGCCGCGATCACCATCGCGCTGTTCGGCGCGGCCGGCTTCGCGACCGTGCCGCCGCTGCAGGCCCGCGTCCTGGCCAAGGCCGAGGGCGCTCCGGCGCTGGCCTCGGCGGCGAACATCGCCGCGTTCAACCTCGGCAACGCCGGCGGCGCGTGGCTCGGCGGCCAGGCCATCGAGGCCGGCCTCGGCTACACCGCCCCCAACTGGATCGGCGCTGCGCTCGCCGCGGCGGGCCTCGCCGTGGCGCTCGTCTCCGGCCTGCTCGACCGCAAGACCCCGGCTAGTTTCGAAGCCGGGGAACGGGTACCCGCCCGATGAACCACCCACCGAAAGGAACCCTCGTGACCAGCGTGCCCGTGATCGAACTCAACAACGGCGTGCGGATGCCGCAGCTCGGCTACGGCGTGTTCCAGGTCCCGGACGACGAGACCACCGCCGCCGTGAAGGCCGCCCTCGACGCGGGCTACCGCAGCATCGACACCGCCGCCGTCTACGGCAACGAGAAGGGCGTCGGCCGGGCCATCGCCGAAGCCGGCGTCGCCCGCGACGAGCTGTTCGTCACCACCAAGCTGTGGAACTCCGCCCAGGGCTACGACTCGACGCTCAAGGCGTTCGACGAAAGCATGAAGAAGCTCGGCCTGGAGCAGCTGGACCTCTACCTGATCCACTGGCCGACGCCCGAGCGCGGCAAGTACCTCGACACCTGGAAGGCGTTCGAGAAGCTGTACGCCGACGGCCGCGTCCGCGCGATCGGCGTGTCCAACTTCCAGCCGGCGCACCTCGAGCGGCTGATGGACGCCTCCGACGTCGTCCCGGCGGTCAACCAGATCGAGCTGCACCCGTACCTGCAGCAGCAGGAGGTCCGCGAGTTCGACGCGAAGCACGGCATCGCGACGGAGGCGTGGAGCCCGCTGGCCAAGGGCGGCTCGCTGCTGGGCGACCCGGTGGTCGCCGAGCTGGCGGTCAAGCACAGCCGGACGCCCGCGCAGATCGTGCTGCGCTGGCACCTGCAGCTGGGCAACGTGGTGATCCCGAAGTCCGTGACGCCGTCGCGGATCGCGGAGAACTTCGACCTGTTCGGGTTCACCCTGTCGGATGACGAGCTGGAGTCGCTGTCGCCGCTGGACCGCGGCGAGCGCACCGGCCCGGACCCGGACACCTTCAACGCCGCCTGACCCGTCGTGAGTGAGAAACAGTGTTCTAACGCTGTTTCTCACTCACGGGGTCACTGCTTGCGGCCGACCCCGCCGAGGGTGAGGAAGTTCAGCTCGCTCAGCGGGTGCAGGCGCGGGCCGTCCGGCCACCACTCGTGCAGGTAGACCAGCCCGGGCCGGAGCAGTTCCGTGCCGTCGAAGAACGCCGTGATCTGCTCCCGCGTGCGGTGCACGCTGCCCAGCCCGGTGCCCTGGAAGCTCGTCTCCAGCAGCCGCGCCAGCTCCTGGCGCGGGGAGTCCTCTTCCGGGTCGAAGTGGTGCGTGAGCAGCAGGTACGAGCCGGGCGCGAGCGCCGCCACGTACTCCGCGACGATCGACTTCGCGCGCTCGTAGTCGTCGATGTGGTGGATGATCGACGTCAGGATCAGCGCGACCGGCCGGGTGAAGTCCAGGTACTCCTTCACGACCTCGTCGTTCAGCGTCTCGGCCGGCTTGGTGAGGTCGGCGCCCGTGACGTGGGTCAGGTAGTTCTCTTCGAGCAGCGCCCGGCCGTGCACCTGCACGACCGGGTCGTTGTCGACGTACACCACCTGCGCGTCCGGGTTGTACCGCTGCGCCACCTCGTGGGTGTTTTCCGCCGTGGGCATGCCGGAACCGAGGTCGAGGAACTGGTCGATGCCGCGCTTGCCGGCGAGGAACCGGACCGCGCGCACCAGCCAGTCGCGGTGCTCCTTGGCCATCGTGCGCGCGCCGGGCGCGATCGCCAGCAGGCGCCGCATCGCTTCGCGGTCGACCTCGTAGTGGTCGTGCCCGCCCAGCAATGCGTCCGACAACCGGGCCAGGCTCGCCTTGGAGAAATCGAGGGACGCCGAGCCCCCCTCGGTTCCGGACCGCAGGTCGCCAGGCGTCATCGGCTGTTCTCCCTCGTCGTGCGGCGCCGGCCCCTGCCCCGGGTCCGGCCTCCGGTGTCCGGCAACGGACAGTGCTCAGACTACGACATGCCGTTCACCAAGTGAACCGGGCCGAAGGGCCTTCCCTGCCAGGCACAACTACCCGATCGCCAGCTCGCGCCACCGGTGTCCGCCGTCGGTGGTGCGGTACAGGGCCGAGCCGCCGTCGGCGTCCGGCTGGCCGTCGACGACCACGCCGGTGCCGCCGCCCGGGAAGTCCAGATCGGTCAGGCTGAACCCGCGGTCCGGCAGCTCGGTCGTGGTCCAGGTGCGGCCGCCGTCGGTCGTGCTGTGCAGGAACCCGGTGCCGCCGCCCTCGGCCGCGACGGTCGCGGACGTCGGCGACGCGGCCGCGAAGCCCTGGTTGATCCCCAGGTAGGGCACCGAGTCGTCGCCGCTGAACGGCCCGCCGAGCCGCCCCGCGTGCCGCAGCCGCCGCTCGGTCGAACCGGGCTGCGGGGTGCCGGGGCTGCCGCTGCACAGCGCCACGACCCGCCGGTCGCGCACCCCGGCGAGCGAGGCGACCGTCCCGGCCGGGCACGGCGGCTCGGCCGGGGTGAAGCGGACGCCGTCGCGCGAGGTCCAGTACCGCTCGGTGCCGTAGTCCGAGCCGAGCGCGACCTGCAGGCCGCCGCCGACGGCCAGGTCGCCGTAGGTGAGGCCGCCGGTGACCGCGAACCCGGGCACCGGCACCAGCACGGGCGAGCCGGCGGCGCCGGCGTACAGCCGTGTCGACCCTCGGCCTTCGCCGTAGGTGGTGAGCATGGCGAAGACGCGCCCGCCGGTTTCGGTGATCTTCGAGAGGTAGTACGGCTCGCGCGCGCCGACCAGGCCGACCGGGTGCCAGCTCGCGCCGCCGTCGCGGGTGGTGCGGACGTGGACGCCGTCGCTGACGTAGGCGACGCGGTCGCCGGTGACGGTGAGCGCGACGTGGTCGTGGTTGTCGGGCAACGCCATCGGCGGCGCGCCCAGCCGCCGCCAGTGCGTCCCGCCGTCGGTGGTGCCGAGCAGCGCCGGGCACCACGTCCCGCCGCACGGCGAGTAGCCGAGGACGTACCCGGTGGCGGGGCCGGTCCAGCTCGTCGACGCGGGGCGGAACCCTTGCGGGACCGCGGTTTCCGCCGTCGCGGGCGACGCGGAGAGGGACAGGAGGGTGAGGACGGACGCCAGCAGCGCCGGGATTCTCATGATCACCTGGACGTGTCGCCCCGGCCGGGGTTGCGCCGTCCCGGGGGAACTTCGCGGAACCGGGGGTTCGGCCACCCGGATGGCGGGTATCCACCAGTGTTGCTTCCGCTCGCCAGACACGTCCACTCGGACAGTCGAAAGGACGGCGCCGACGATGCCGTATCCCCCTCCCCCAGAGCCGTACGAACCGCGGTACGAAGAGGCTCAGGCCGAAGAAGTCGTGGAACGCACGCATCCGCGCATCCGGATCGTGCGCACGGTCAACGCACTCATCCACCTCGTGTGCGCGTTGTTCGCGCTGGTGCTCGCCGTCCACATCGTGCTCGTGCTGGGCGACGCGAACATGGCGAACGGCTTCGCCCACATGATCAACGAGTGGTCGGCGGGCGTCTCGCTCGGCCTGCGCAACCTGTTCACGCCGGACTCGGAGAAGCTGGCGACGTTCCTGAACGACGGCCTCGCGGCGGTGCTCTGGCTGGTCATCGGCGCGATCCTGACGGACGTCATCACGCGGATCGGGGTGCCGGGCCCCAAGCGGGTCTGGTACCGCCGCGGCTACCGCTACCACTGACCGGCCACGAAGAAGGCCTCCCCGGGACTCCCGGGGAGGCCTTCTTCACGCCGGAGAACTAGCTCTGCGGCTGTTCGACAACGGGTTCGTCGGGCTGCGGCTCGGGCTCCGGCGGAACCTCCGCGGAGTCGGCGCCCCGGGGTGCGGGAACGCCCTGGGCGGCGGCGACCACGTCGAAGTGCTCCCGGCACCAGCGGCCGTACCGGCGGGCCTGCACTGTCATCGCGTCCACCTCCTCTCCACGGGCGATCCTGGTCACACCCTCAGCGTGCTCCGCCGGGGCGCCGAAAGCCAACAGATTTAAGCGGGACTTAACACACGGCCGGGTGAATGTCTACAAAGGACTTCAGCCCGCGAACTCCCGCACGACCGTCCGGCAGAACGCCGGCAGGTCGTCCGGATTGCGGCTGGACACCAAGCCGTTGTCGACCACTACCTCTTCGTCGACGACGGTCGCGCCGGCGTTACGCAGGTCGGTCCGGATACTCGGGTACGACGTCAGCGTGCGGCCACGGACGACATCCGCTTCGACGAGCGTCCACGGACCGTGGCAGATCACCCCGACCGGCTTGCCCGCGCGCACGAAGTCGCCGACGAACTTGACCGCCGCCCCGTCCGTGCGCAGATTGTCCGGGTTCATCGTGCCGCCCGGGAGCAGCAGCGCGTCGAAGTCGCCGACCTCGACGTCGGCCACCTTCCGGTCGACCGGGAACCGGTCGCCCTTGTCGATGTCGCCGTTCATCGCCTGGATCTCGCCGGTGTCCAGGGACACCAGCTCCACCGTCGCGCCCTCGTCGAGCACGGCCTGGCGCGGTTTCTCCAGTTCGACCTGTTCGACGCCGTCCGCGGCCAGGATCGCGACGCGGCGTCCTTGCAGTGCGTTCGCCATGGGAACCCTCCGTCGGGATCAATGCACGAAGGAATTACCCGCTCGAAAACCGGTCAAACCAGGTCCACAATGGACTCAGTCGGTGCACTCCACAGCCAGCACCGCGATGTCGTCGTGGGCCGAGCTCCCCAGCCAGTCGCGCACCGCCTGACGCAGCCGCCGCACCACCTCGCGGGCCGGCTGCCCCGCCGCGGCGGCCAGCACCCCGCGCAGCCGGTCGTCGCCGAACAGCTCCGTCGGGTCGTGGCGGTTGCGGGCCTCGGTGATGCCGTCGGTGTACAGGAGGCAGACGTCGCCACGCTCGAGCCGCACCTGTGCTTCGGCGAACCGGGCCTGCGGCGAGATGCCGACCAGCGTCCCCGGGACGGTGACCTCTTCGACGTGCCCGGCCCCGCGCACGATCAGCGGCGCCGGGTGGCCGCCGGAGGCCAGCGTCAGGTCGACACCGCCTTCGGACGGCCGGGCCGAGCCCAGCACCAGCGTCGCGAACCGGCTGCTGCCGCCGGCGATGAGCAGCTCGTTGAGCAGCCGCAGCAGCGTCCGGCCGTCGCGCTCGACCATGGCGAGCGCGGTCAGCGCGTGCCGGACCCGCCCGGTCAGCGCGGCGGCTTCGGCGCCCTTGCCGCAGATGTCGCCGAGGACGAGGAACGCGCTGCCGTCGTCGTGGGCGAGGACGTCGAAGAAGTCGCCGCCGACCGCGAGCACCCCGCCGGCCGGCTCGTACCAGGTCTCGAAGCGGGCGCCGTCCAGCTCGGGCGGGTCGACCGGGCGCAGCGTGGTCTCCAGGCCGCGCGTGGCCTCCTCCTGGCGGGCGTAGCGCTGCGCGTTGACCAGCGCCGTCCCGGCGGCCTTGGCGAACTCCACCACGGCGCGGTCCTGTTCGGCGCCGAAGTCCGGGTCGGCGCGGCGGCCCAGCAGCAGCGCGCCGGTGACGCCGGCGCCGGCGCTCGGGCCCAGCGACACGACCGCGACCTCGGCGTGCCCGGCGAACCGGTCGGCCACGACCGGGGGCAGGGTCGCGACCTCCGGCGCGGGGACCGGCGCGAGCTCCGGCCGGCCGGTGGCGGCGAACGTCGCCGCCAGCACCGGGGCGACCTGCGCCGGGACGCGGCGGATCCGGCCGTGGCCGTGCGCCGACGGGCGCTCGCAGCTCCACCACTCCCACCGGCCGCGGGTGGTCGGCAGCAGCACGAAGACGGTCTCGGCCAGCGCGGACGCGGCCAGTTCGGCGATCACCCGCGCGGTGCCGTGCCGCCCGCGGGCGGCGGCCAGCCGGGGACCGGCCTCGGCGAGGAAGTCGCCGACGTGCCGCTGCGGGACGTCCTCGGCGGGCACGGTCCAGGAGTGCCAGCCGCCGGGCAGGGCCCGGATCCGGGCGGGACGACGATTACCCGCCACTTCGACGTGGCCCACCACAGTCTTTCCGGGGGTCCGGGTGGCGGAGCCCCCGGCTTGGGGCGAAGCCCCGGATGTCGCAGTCTCCGCAACGGGGTGCAGCCGCGGCTCGGCGCCGCCGGTCAGCGTCCGCGCGGCCGGGTTCGCCCAGCGCAGCGCGCCCTCGGCGTCGGTGAGGAACACCGCGTCCCGCACGTCTTCGAGCACGGCGCGCCCGAAGGCGTCGAAGCCCGGCGGCGCGTCCTCACCGGTCATCGGTGGCAGGGCCGCCGACGCCGGGGCCGGACGTGACACCATGCACGGACCTCCTGCCTCCGGACTGCTATCGCACGGCTACCGCGTGAGCGGGCGGACTGGCTCGAAGTGTAGGGCGAATCATGACACGCTGGGTCGTGGACCATGGCTGGCGCATGCGTGGTGGAGAGGGTCGGCACACATGACAACGGAATCCCAGAGCGAGGCGGCGGCGCTGGAGCGGCTGCTCGTGGCGGTGCGGGATCTCGGGGACGGCAACTTCCGCCGGCGGCTCGTCCCGCACGGCGACGGCATCTCGGCGCAGCTCGCGGTCGCGTTCAACGACATCGCCGAACGCAACCAGCGGCTGGTCAGCGAGCTGCTGCGGGTGCGCGCGGCCGTCGGCCAGGACGGCAGGCTCAGCGAACGGCTGGAAACCGAGGTCGGTCCCGGTGGCTGGAACACGGCCGTCGAGAGCGTGAACGGCCTGATCGAGGACCTCACCCGGCCCACCATCGAACTGGACCGGGTGCTCGGCGCGGTCGCCGAGGGCGATCTCTCCCAGCCCATGACCCTGACCCTGGACGGCCGTCCGCTTCAAGGCGCGTACGCGACACTGGCCAAGACGGTCAACGGCCTCATCGCGCAGCTGTCGCGCTTCGCCGCCGAAGTGACGAGGCTCTCCCGCGAAATCGCGGGTGAGGGACGTCTCGGCGGTCAGGCGGTCGTCCCGGGCGTGTCCGGTACCTGGCGCGACCTGACCGACTCGGTCAACTTCATGGCCGACAACCTGACCGAGCAGGTCCGCAACATCGCGCAGGTGACCACCGCCGTCGCGCGCGGCGACCTGACCCAGAAGATCAACGTCGACGCCCGCGGCGAGATCCTCGAGCTCAAGAACACCATCAACACGATGGTCGACCAGCTCTCGGCGTTCGCCGACGAGGTCACCCGCGTCTCCCGCGAGGTCGGCTCCGACGGCAAGCTCGGCGGCCAGGCCCAGGTCCCCGGCGTCGCCGGCACCTGGCGCGACCTCACCGACTCGGTCAACCTGATGGCCGACAACCTCACCGACCAGGTCCGCGGGATCTCGCAGGTGGCGACCGCGGTGGCCAACGGCGACCTGACGAAGAAGATCGACGTCGACGCCCGCGGCGAGATCCTGCAGCTGAAGAACACGCTGAACACGATGGTCGACCAGCTCTCGGCGTTCGCCGGCGAAGTGACCCGCGTGGCGCGCGAGGTCGGCAGCGAGGGCAAGCTGGGCGGGCAGGCCGAGGTGGCCGGCGCGGCCGGGACGTGGCGCAGCCTCACCGACTCGGTCAACCAGATGGCCGACAACCTCACCGACCAGGTCCGCAACATCTCGCACGTGACCACGGCCGTGGCGAAGGGCGACCTGACGCAGAAGATCACCGTCGACGCGCGCGGCGAGTTCTTCGAGCTCAAGACGACGATGAACACGATGGTGGATCAGCTGTCCGCGTTCGCGGACGAGGTCACCCGAGTGGCGCGCGAAGTCGGCACCGAGGGTCAGCTCGGCGGCCAGGCGCAGGTCCCGGGCGTCGCCGGCACCTGGCGCGACCTCACCGGGTCCGTGAACTTCATGGCGAACAACCTGACCACCCAGGTCCGCAACATCGCCCAGGTCGCGACCGCCGTCGCGCGCGGCGACCTGACCCAGAAGATCGCGGTGGACGCGCGCGGCGAGATCCTGGAGCTGAAGGACACCCTCAACACGATGGTGGATCAGCTGTCCGCGTTCGCGGACGAGGTCACCCGAGTGGCGCGCGAAGTCGGTACCGAGGGCAAGCTCGGCGGCCAGGCCACCGTGCCCGGCGTCGCCGGGACCTGGAAGGACCTCACCGACAACGTCAACTCGATGGCGAACAACCTGACCGACCAGGTCCGGAACATCGCCCAGGTCACGGCGGCGGTCGCGCAGGGCGACCTGACGCAGAAGATCACCGTCGACGCGCGCGGCGAGATCCTGGAGCTCAAGACCACGCTGAACACGATGGTGGATCAGCTGTCCGCGTTCGCGGACGAAGTCACCCGAGTGGCGCGCGAGGTCGGCACCGAAGGCATCCTCGGCGGCCAGGCGCGCGTCCGCGGCGTCGCGGGCACGTGGAAGGACCTGACCGACAACGTCAACGTCATGGCCGACAACCTGACCGACCAGGTGCGCAACATCGCCACCGTGGCGAGCGCGGTGGCCAACGGCGACCTGTCGAAGAAGATCCGGATCGAGGCCCAGGGCGAGGTCGCGGCGCTGGCCGAGACGCTGAACGGGATGGTCGAGACGCTGCGCGCGTTCGCCGACGAGGTCACCCGTGTCGCCCGCGAGGTCGGCACCGAAGGCATCCTCGGCGGCCAGGCCCGGGTGCCGGGTGTCGCCGGGACCTGGAAGGACCTGACCGAGAACGTCAACTTCATGGCGCACAACCTGACCAGCCAGGTGCGCAACATCTCGCAGGTCACCACCGCCGTCGCGAAGGGCGATCTGACCAAGAAGATCGACGTCGACGCCCGCGGCGAGATCCTCGAGCTCAAGACGACGATGAACACGATGGTCGACCAGCTCTCGGCGTTCGCCTCCGAGGTCACGCGCGTCGCACGCGAGGTCGGTACCGAGGGCAAGCTGGGCGGCCAGGCCGAGGTCGACGGCGTGTCGGGCACCTGGCAGCGGCTCACCGAGAGCGTGAACCAGCTGGCCGGGAACCTGACCACCCAGGTCCGCGCGATCGCCCAGGTCGCGACCGCGGTGACGGCGGGCGACCTGACCCGGCACATCACGGTCGACGCGTCCGGCGAGGTCGCCGACCTCAAGGACAACATCAACCAGATGATCGCGAACCTCAAGGAGACGACGAGGACCAACCGCGAGCAGGACTGGCTGAAGACGAACCTCGCGCAGCTGTCGGGCCGGATGCAGGGGCACCGCGACCTGGCGTCGGTCGCGGCGCTGATCCTGTCCGAGCTGGCACCGCTGGTCCGGGCGCAGCAGGGCGCGTTCTTCCTGGCCCGCGACGACGACCGCGACGGCACGGTGCTCGAGTGCATCGCCGCGTACGGGCTCGCCCAGTCCCGCGCCGGCCTGCGGTTCGCGCTCGGCGAGTCGCTGATCGGGCAGGCCGCGGTCGACCACCGCACGATCCTGGTCCGGGACGCGCCGCCGGAGTACGCGCTGGTGTCGTCCGGGCTCGGCTCGGCCGCGCCGGTGAACCTCATCGTGCTGCCGGTGCTGTTCCAGGGCGAGGTGCTCGGCGTGCTGGAGCTGGCCTCGGTCAACGAGTTCAGCACGGTCCACCAGGACCTGCTGGAGCAGCTGCGGCACACCATCGGCGTCAACGTGAACACGATCCTGTCGAACTCCCGGACCGAAGCGCTGCTGACGGAGTCGCAGCGGCTGGCCCAGGAGCTGCGGGCGCGGTCGGAGCAGTTGCAGGCCCAGCAGGGCGAGCTGCGGCGGTCCAACACCGAGCTGGCCGAGAAGGCGGCGCTGCTGGCGCAGCAGAACCGCGACATCGAGGTCAAGAACAGCGAGATCGAGCAGGCGCGCCAGGAGCTGGAGGAGCGCGCCGGGCAGCTGACGGTGGCGTCGCAGTACAAGACCGAGTTCATGGCGAACATGTCGCACGAGCTGCGGACGCCGTTGAACAGCGCGTTGATCCTGGCGAAGCTGCTGTCGGAGAACCCGGAAGGGAACCTGACCGAGAAGCAGATCCAGTTCGCGAAGACGATCTACGCGGCCGGGTCGGACCTGCAGCAGCTGATCAACGACATCCTCGACCTGGCGAAGGTCGAAGCGGGCCGGCTCGACCTGCAGATGTCCGACATCACGCTGCCGGAGCTGGTGGACTACGTCGAGTCGCTGTGCCGCCCGCTGACGGCGGACAAGGGCCTGGAGTTCGCGGTCCACATCGACCCGCCGGTGCCGGGCAGCGTCCACACCGACGAGCACCGGCTCCAGCAGATCCTGCGGAACCTGCTGTCGAACGCGGCGAAGTTCACCGACGAGGGCGGGGTGCGGCTCCACATCCGGGCGGCGGACCCGGCGGAGGTGGAGCAGGAGGCGCTGAAGAACGCGCCGGGCATCATCGCGTTCGCGGTCGAGGACACCGGCATCGGCATCCCCGAGGAGAAGCTGGCGGTCATCTTCGAGGCGTTCCGCCAGGCGGACGGCACGACGAGCCGCAAGTACGGCGGCACGGGCCTGGGCCTCAACATCAGCCAGCAGCTGACGGAGCTGCTCGGGGGCGAGCTGCGCGTGGTCAGCGAACCGGGCGTGGGCTCGACGTTCACGCTGTACCTCCCGGTGGCGGCGGCCAACCTGGTCGACCCGGCGGTGACGGCGCTGTCGTCACCCCGCTTGCCGGCGGTGCCCAGCACGGTCCTGGTGGCGGCACCGGACGTGACGCCGAAGCGCTTCCACGGCGAGAAGGTCCTGATCGTCGACGACGACCTGCGCAACGTGTTCGCGCTGGCCGCGGTCCTGGAGCAGGCGGGCCTGGAGGTGATCTACGCGGAGACGGGCGTGGACGGAATCCGGGCCCTGGAACGGCACGAGGACACGGCCCTGGTGTTGATGGACGTGATGATGCCGGAGCTCGACGGCAACGCGACGATCGCGGCGATCAGGGCGGAAGCGACCAACGCGGACCTGCCGGTGATCGCGGTCACAGCGAAGGCAACCCCGGAGGACCGCGCCCGGACACTGGCCAGCGGAGCGGACGACTACATCACGAAGCCGGTCGACACGGACAAGCTACTGGACGTGATCGCGGCGTCCTTGGAGGCGGACGCCGCGTCCTACGGTGGAGCGGGTGACGGGAATCGAACCCGCGTAGCTAGTTTGGAAGACTAGGGCTCTACCATTGAGCTACACCCGCGTGCCCCCGAGGTACCCCGGGTGCATGGCTAGTTTAGCGGGACCCGCTAGGCTGATCACACACCCCCCTGGGGGTGTCACGGGATGTGGCGCAGCTTGGTAGCGCATCCGCTTTGGGAGCGGAGGGTCGCAGGTTCAAATCCTGTCATCCCGACCGGACGGGCTGGGCCTGCGGGTTCAGCCCCTTTCGTGCCGTCCGATGGGGATTCCCCGCGCACACCACGGACGGTCCGGAATGCAAGGTGCCGGCAGCCAACCGATACCTGATCAGTCGCCTCGCCCGCAAGCAAGCCTCCAGGCCTCGCCAGTTCCGGGCGCAGCCGTTATCGCTCGCCGCCGGACCGCGGACCGTAGGAGACCCGCATCCGCACGTCGCGTTCCAGCTGTCGGAGCGCAGCTTCGAGCCCGGGTGCCACGGGCAGCCGGCCACGGCCGAGCAGCACCACGCCGTCGTTCTCGACGCGCCTGGCGACGGCGAACAGGCCGAACCCGCGCTCCATCGAGCTAGGCACCGGCATCACGGACACCAACACGGCGTCGTCACTCCGCTCGAGCACCCGCACGCCGGCCAGAGCACCGAGCGCGACCACGAAGTCGGCGTGCGCGCCCGGCCCGGCCAGCTGGCTGACCACCGAGGCGCCGGGCACGAATCCGGTGAGTGAACAGGTGGTCATCGCCGACCACAGGTAGACACCCGCCACGGCCACGAGCACGACGATCAGCACGGTCACGGCTCAGCCCGCCACACACGCGGTCGCGTCCAGCCGCTGGACGTGCGTCAGGAAGGCGTTCATCCGCCAACGCAGGGTGTAGGCCTTGGTCGCGCCGCCCAGTACTTTCTTGGAATAGCGCGTGACCATGAGGTTCGCGACCGACCGGCCGCCGTTCTCCACGACGTTCAGCGCGATCTGCTGCCGAATCCCGGCGAGCAGGGTGGACTGGGCAACCATCGGGTTCCCGTCGTCCACAATAGACCATCCGTGACCGGCCACTTTCTCGGCGAAGATGCCCCGCAACTGCTCTGCACTCAGGTTCGTCTCGACCCGGCGCGGCCGGAATCCATGGGTCTTGAAGGCGTTGTACCCGATGTAGAGGCCGATGAGGACGACCAGTGCGATGATCCCCAGTACGACGTTCCCACCCTCGGCTCCTGTGGCGATTTCCATTTTTGCTCCCAAGTTCTCGGACAACCAACCGGAGCAATCGAGACGCTGGCCAGCAACGTTGCAAGCTGATGGTTCTTGTCCAGGAATTGTCCGTTAACCAGAAACCGATCTCTCAACTTATCGGGGTGGCCGGCACCGAACTACTGGTCAAATTCTTGACATTTCTCTGCGCTCCGCGGAAAGCGGTAGCAAAACCGCGTCGCGTGCCGATCCACCGACCGTACTGCGGCCGAGCACCTTGACCCAACCTCTTGATCACCCATTGAACGACGCCACCGGAGTCCCCCGATGACGGATCCAGATCCCGGTCTGCCCGCCAGCCCCGGACGGCGCGGAGGCGGACCCGGAACCGGGCACCTCGCACCAGCCGAACTCGCGGACGCCAAGGCATAGGCCGCGAAGCGGGTCGTGCGGGCACCCAGACCGTTCGCCCATCCCCTATTCATCGTCGAACGGCTGATCTGGCCGGGCCGCAAGAAAGGCGAATGACCATGGACCGTCCGCTGGCCGACCGCTACCACCTCGGTGCTCTCCTCGGCCGAGGACCACTCGGCGAAGTCGTCGCCGGCACCGGCCCAGGCGGCCGCGAATACGCCATCAAACTCCTCGACCCGGGCTTGACCGGAAACCGGGAAACCCTGGACCGCTTCTTGCGGGCGCAGGCACCGCTGGTGGGACTGACACACGAGCACCTGGTCACTCTGCACGACCTCGTAGTCGATGCCGGCGTGGTCGCACTGGTCGTGGACCGGGTGCCGGGCGGTTCGCTGCGCGACCGGCTCGGCGCTTCGGGCACGCTGCTGCCCGCGGAGATCGCGCGGATCGGCGCCGGTGTCGCTGCGGCCCTGCACGTGGTCCACGAACTCGGGGTGGTGCACGGCGACGTCAAGCCGTCCAACGTGCTGATGGACGACACCGCCTCGGTCCGGGTCCCGAAGCTGACCGACACCGGCCTCGCGCTCCTCGCCCCGCAGCAGACGCACACGTCGCTGGCGACCGCGTCGAAGTACGCGGCGCCCGAGGTCGTGCGCGGGGAGGAAGCGGGCCCGGCAAGCGATCTCTACTCACTGGGGGTCGTCCTCTATGAGCTCTACTGCGGGGTCGCCCCGTTCGCCGGCGGGTTCGTCCGCGACGCCGGCGAAGGCCCGGGACGGCCTGGGGAGATCCCGGGCCCGTTGTGGGACTTGATCCGCCTGCTCCTGGCCGTCGAGCCGGCGTTGCGGCCGCCGGCGGACCGGATCGCGGCCGCGCTCACCGCGATGTTGCCGGACCTCGTCGGGACGCCGGTCGGGCAGCGGCTCGACCGGCCTCCGCCCACCGAACCCGCGCAGCGGCAACGTACTTCGACAATCCCACCCGCATTCCCGATCGGAGACGCGATGTTCGGCGAACAGTTGTACAGTCCACCCCCGAAGAAGCGGAAGAAGTGGATTCCGGTCACCATGGCCGCGACGGTCCTCGCCGCCGCCGGCGTCACGACAGTAGCGCTGGTCAGTTCCGGGAGTTCTCCCGCGGCCGCGCCCGCCACACCGGTGACCGTGACGGCCGCGCCGGGCACCGCCACGGTGACGGCGTCCGCGCCGTCCGGCGCCGCCGCCGCAGCGACCACGGCTCCGACCGCGGCGGGCTCGGACGCGACCGTCGAGCAGTACCTGTCCGAGCTGAAGCCAGTGCAAGGCGCGTTCTCCAACAACCACGAGACCGGCAACGTAGCGGGCAAGGCATATCTGCACACCGTCGCCGCATCGGTCTACGAATGCTCCGAAGCGGACTTCGTCGAGTACAACGTCTCGAAGGGCTATCGGAAGTTCGTCGCCTCCGCGGGGCTGGATGACAACTCGTCGGATTCGGCGCTGAAGGTACAGCTGGAAGTCTTCGGTGACGGCAAGAAGCTGATCTCGACGACGCTCGAGATCAACAAGCTGACTCCGATCGACCTCGACGTGACCCAGGTGCTGCGGCTCAAGATCGGCTGGCAGCCGGTCAAGACCGGGCAGACCTGCGGACCATCCGACAACTACTTGAACCTGGGCGAGGCGATGCTGCTCGGCGTGCCGGGCGAGGTGCCGACGTCACCGATCCCGACCAGCTGATTCCCGGCCGCGGACGAATCGCGGAGCCGGCTGCACCGGTGCTGCGGCACGCGGACGTGACGTCCGGCTGTGTAACAGGGATCCGCGACTCACCGACTCTGGTGTCGCCCACGATTGGACGGAGGAAAACCGGTGTCGAGCCGCCCTCGGGTCTTCATTTCGTACTCCCACGACGACGAAGACCACAAGACACTCGTGCGCCGATTCGCCGAGTTCCTCCACAAACACGTCGGCCTCGAAGTGCACCTCGACCAATGGGCCGATGGCGCCCGGATCGACTGGTCGAAATGGGCGCTGCGGCAACTCAAGGCCGCCGACTACACCCTCGCGATCGCGTCGCCGGTGTACCGGCGGCGCACCGACGGCGAAGAACCACCGCACATCGGCCGGGGTTCGCAGTTCGAGGGCGCGGTGTTGCGAGACCAGCTGACCGGGAACGTCGACGAGTACACGGCGCGGATACTGCCGGTCGTACTCCCCGGGCGTTCCATCGAGGAAATCCCGCAGTTCCTCAACCCGCATTCGACGACGCACTACGTGGTCCGCCGATTTTCGGTCACCGACGACGGGGTGCAGAGTCTCGTCCGCGCCATCGCCCAGCGGCCCGAGAACCCCGGCCCCGCCGAGGAACCCGGTGTCTTCATCGGCGGGGCGTTCACGCCCTTCCCGGCCCACCGGAAACTCCTGCTCACCACCGAACTCAAGCCAGTGTCGAAAGGGCCGGACGTCCAGCTCTCGGCGGTCCGGATCGATGGCGTCCACTACGGAAACGGCATCGCCTACCGCTGCTCGATGTTCTGCAGCGAACCTCGAGGCGTCGTCGAATACGACCTCGGGCGGCGGTATCGCGCGTTCGAAACCACGGTGGGCGTGCTCGACGACGCGACGGACGCCGGCCAGACAGGCCACTTCGAGGTGTTCCTCGACAGCGTTGCGCAGCCGGGAGCCGCGGTGAAACTTGGCTCACCGGCCACGCTCACGCTCGACGTCTCCGAAGTGCTCCGGCTCCGGCTCGTCGCCTACCGGACCGACACCACGGCGCACCCGATGCTCGCAGGCGCCCGCATCGCCGGCGGGCTTTCGAATGGTCTGCCCGAACTCGGCTGGGGCAACCCGGCGCTGTACACCTGAGCACTGCGCTGGTGGACGAACGTGACCGGGCTCAGGCGGCGGGTTCGTCCATGACCGTGCGCAGGATGCGCATCGCGGCGTGCAGGCGGGACTTCACGGTGCCGACCGGGACGCCCGGCCGAGACGCTGCCTCCGGGGCGGTACGACCGTGCAGGAACACTTCGGCAATCGCGGCCCGGTACTTCGGGCTCAGGCCGGCGACCGCTTCACGGACCAGGATGGCCGATACCGTCGCATCCGCGTGGTCAGGGACGCCGATGAACTGCAACGGCGTGTCGGGGGTCTCCCGGCGCCGCGCCTGGCGGCTGCGCCAGCGGTCCACAGCGATGCGGCGGGCCACGGCCAACAGCCACGCACGTGGCGAGGTCGCGGACCGGACCGTGTCCGCGCTGTGCCACGCGCGAAGCATGGTCTCCTGCACGATGTCCTCCGCCGCGCACCTGTCGCCGTCGACGAGTGCCATCGCGAACCTCACCAGGGCTGTCTCGTGCTCTTCGTAGAGCGCGTCGAGGAATTCTCGGTTCCGGGGTTGGGGTCGTTTGCCGGTCATGGTCACCACCGCAAGGGCCGGTTGACCCGTTCTCTGTCGGCGTGAACGGTCTGACCTGGGGGTTGTTGTCCGGTTGTTGCGTGGTGCGCAGCCGGTTGACGGGCCGGGCAGACCCGGATTTCAGGGACAGAGCTGCTGTCGGGCCGTGTCGGGGAGGTGGTGCTCCCACTCCTGAGCAGCCATCGGTGCGCTGTCGGTCGCACAGATTAGGTGGGCGACCTGGTCGGGATCCACGTCGCCGACCACGGTGGCGTTGGCCGTGCCGACCGCCACGGTGTGGCCGTCGGGTCCGACGGCCAGGGTCGAGAGCCCGGTGAGCGTGGTGCTGCTGAACATCGCCGCTTGCTGTCGTGCGTAGGGCGGGTCGTGCAGGTCCCACAGCATGAGGCTGCCGTCCTGACCGGCGCTCAGCAGTGTCGAGCCGCCGGTGAACCGGATGGCTTGCACGGTGGCCGAGTGTCCCGTGATCGGCGGCCCGATCGCCGTCGGCTGACCGGTGCGGGTGACTTCCCAGAGCCGGATGGTCTTGTCCGCGCCGGCGGTGGCGAGCAGCCTGCTCTGCTCGGTCGCGAACGGGACACCGGTTCGGAATTGATTCGCAAACGGCGTGGTGACCGAACTCGCCACACTCGCCGTCCGTCGTGAGACGCGGGAGGTGTGCGTTATGGAAAGCCACTGAAACCCGTCTGCGAACAGGAAAGAGACGATGAGACCGCGGCAGCCGATCGGGGCGGGCCGCTACCCCCGGACGATGCTCACGACTGGCGTGACCTACGCCCCTCCTTCACGGTTCGCCCTTGCGCCGCCGCACAGCCGCAGTAAGGTGCACGCCGGGCACGTTCTGTCATATCGACAGGACCTGGAGTAGGGGGAACCATGCTTGACGTCGTGGCTCTGTCATGAGCGCACCACACCGCGACCTGCGGCTCATGCAAGAGCAAGCCGGCGAACTCGACGCACGACTGGCCGCCACCCGGCACACTGCGCGCTCCGGCGACCAGCTGGTCAAAGCGACGGTCACCGGCCAGGAAAAGCTCCTCGAACTGCGGATCGATGACCGAGCCCTGCACGGCGCTCACGTCCAGAATCTCGGGTTGAGCATCGTCGAAGCCGTCCGCAACGCCCGCGGCGCCGCGCGGGCGTCGTCGCTGCCGCACCTCAACGCCCTCTTCGGCAAACAACCGCCGCCGATCGCCGCACCGGAACCGGCCCGGCGCGAAGCCGCGCGAGACGACGAAGAGAACTTCGAGGAACTCGACTTCCTCACCGACGACGAACCGGAAACCGGAGGTGGTCGCTGGTGAACAGCGAAGAACGGCTCTACCACCTCGCGAAAGAGATCGACGCACGCGTGGCTGCCGTCGAGCAGGCCGCGAAGACCGGGGAAAGCCTGCCGCTGGTCCTGGACATCGGTGCCGGCCTCGGCACGGTCACCGTCGACGGACTGGGCGGCCTCGTTTCCGTCGACCTCGCCCGGGACGCCGTCGCCGCACAGACCGGCGCCAGCCTCGCCGGACACGTCCTGCGCGCGATCACCGACGCCGAATCCGCGGCTGCGACACGGCGCACGAGCATGCTCGACGACGCGGCACGGGAGACTCGATGAGCAGCGGCAACTTCAACCCCTACGGCAACGCCGCCGCCGGCTCAGGCTTCGAGGTCTACCCCGAAGCGTTGCGCAAAGCCACCGATGACGTCTACGCCGCCCGCGACAAGGTCGCCACCTTCGGCAGTCAGGACCTGGCCCACATCGTCCTGCGCGACGACGACGTCGGCATGCTCGGTGTCATGGCGAACATCGTGCACACCTTCAACCAGACTGTTGCGCAGATGCGGGACAAAACCGACAAGGGCGCGATGCAGCTCGAGCGCCTCGCGGAAGCTCTCGACAAGGCCGCCGACTACTACGAGACCCAGGACGAAGCGGACTTCAAGCGGCTGCGCGATCAGGAAAAGGGGCTGAACTGACCATGATGGCACCACCTGTCGCCCCGCCCGATCCTCGAGCGCAACCGCAGCCCTACCCCGAGGACGCCGACGCGAAGATCCGGCAGATCGCCCAGCTCTTCGGCCAGGACAACGTCCTGCGGCTGCTGAGCGACGTCCGCAACCGCCTGCTCGGCAACGCGCTGCAAGTCCAGTCCATGGCGATGGACTTCGCGCAGAAGAAAAACCTCGGCGACGCCGGCGACGACATCGCCCAAGCTGTCCTGGCCGTGGCCGGCACGTGGAGCGGACGCGGTGCGGCGCAGTTCACCGGCTACGCCGAGCTGGTCGGCAAGGCGCTCGAGGGCCAGCAGGAAGTCGTGGCGAGCATGTCCGGGATCCTCGCCGAGATCGCCGGCTGCGTCATCGACACCTACGCCAAAGCGATCGAGTTCATCGGCAACTGCGCCGTCGAACTGGGCAAGGTCGGCTACAAGACGATCATCGCGATCGCGACGGCGGAGATCCCCATCCTCGACGTCATCACCTCCAAGGAAGTGGTCGACACCGTCGCCGACGCGCTGTTCGACCTCGTCAAATCGGTCAGCGACCTGTTCGCGGAGGCCCAGAAGACGCTGGGAGGCTTCCAAAAGCAGGCCATCGCCCTGGTGCAGGGCAACACCAACTTCCCGGACATGCCACCGATGCCGGGCAACTCCGGCATCGACGACCAGCGGCAGTGGCGCATCGACCCCTCGGCGGCGCCGGCATGAGGGCATCAGTGATCGCGTGCACGACGCTGCTGGCGGCGAGCCTGCTGGCCGGCTGCGGACCGTCCACACCGGAACGACTGCTCTCCCAGCCGCCGGCGCCGGCGCAGACCGGCGCTCCCCTGCCACTGGACCAGGTCGACGACCCCGTCGACTTGGCTAAGTTCGACTCCGACCCGTGCGGCCTGCTGACCAAGGAACAGGCCGCGGCCGTGGTGTCCGACCCACCGAACGGGATGCAGCCGTCGCGGCGGACCACCCTCCCCGCGTTCGGGTGCGCCTGGCCGAATCCGGCCGGCGCTCTGCTGGTCGCGTTGAAGCCCGTCCAGAGCCCGAAAACGCTCACCGAGCTCTCAACGTCGCCGCTGAAGAAGAACGGCGAACTGGAGCCGTGGACGGAGACGTCGATCAGCGGTCTTCCCGCCGTCGTCTACCACGAACTCAGAGCCCCCGGCGAGTGCTCGGTATCGGTCGAAGTCACCGCGGACCAGATGCTGACCTTCGAGATCGAGGGCAAGGACCTTCGCAACAACTACTGGGACACCGACCGCTGCGGCGGTGTCGCGAAGATGGCCGAGTTCGTGATCGGCAACCTGCGGCAACACTGACCGCGCAGGGGACATCCGCCTGTTTTGGACAGTGGCCTCTGCCGGTCAGACCGGGCCCGGGTGTGCGCGGCTGGGTCAAAATGACCCTTGCCCGTCCGCGGCCGTGCGGGCGGAGACCGTGCGGATTCGGAGGCTCTCATGACGAAGGGGACCTCTCGACGGCTCGCGCCGAGGAGGCCCCCTCCGGGTGGTGGTGCTAGTCGCGGATGTCGTTCCACTGGCCGCCGCAGCCGTACTCGCCGCCCGTGCCCATTACGCAGACCTGGGTTCTGATGCGGTTTATTCCGCCCACCAGGTTCGGGTCGCCGATCGTGAAGCTATCGCCCGGCTCGTACACTATTTCGGAATCCACCTTCGTGGTGCCCGCGAATGCGTCGAAATGCGCCGTCGCGTAGTAGCCGGGCGCCACCAAATTGACGGAAACCACCGCCGTTCGGTTGCCCCACGTGATGTCGCCTTCGGCGTAGACGATGCAAGAACCCCCGTCCCAGCAGACTTTGAAGTGATCGGGCGCCCACGCTGTCGTGGCGCCGGCCGATCCCTGGCCGGCGAACACCGTGCCGGTCAACACCAGCACCATGGCGAGCAGAATTCTTCCCAGAGCGGTCTTCATGAGTTTCTCCCCGAGGACGTCCTGCATTCGGACATTCGGAGAATAACAGAGGATCGCATTTATCGGGACTGTTGATTCCTCGGCTGCCCGAAGCTGTCCGACAGCCAGCTCCTCAGCGTCGAGGCGATCAGCTCCGGCTGCTCCTCCGGCGTGTGGTGACCCGCCGCCACCTGATGGTGGATCACCTCCAAAGACGCGAAGTTCGACGACATCCACTCGATCATCGGTGGCGTCAGCATCGTGTCCGGGCCCGGGTCGAACGTCATCAGCAGCTTCGGGACCTCCGGCGATGACGCCAGCCACGCGTCGAACTCCTCGATGCTCGCCACCACCTCGGGCGGCGAGCCGCCCAGCGGCATCGAACGGGCCCAGCGCAGCAACGGGATCCGGGACTCCGGTGTCGGGTACATGCCTTCGTACTCCGGTGGGAGCGATTTCAGGAACATGTCGATCACCGGGTCGCCCGCTCCGGGGGTCTTGAGCGCGCGGAACACCTCCGCTCCCGCCGGCGGGAACTCCTCCCACGTCATCGGCTTCAGGACCGCCTCCGTGAACGCCAGCCCGCGCACCCTCGAAGGGTGTCGCGACGCCCAGTCCGCCGCCAGCGCCCCTCCCCAGTCGTGGCCCACCAGGACGACGTCGTCGAGGGACAGGGCGTCGAACCACTCGTCCAAGTAGCGCGCGTGGTCGTCGAACGAGTACTCGATCGGCGGCCGCGGTGAGGCGCCCATGCCGATCAGGTCCGGGGCCAGCCTGCGTCCCGGTACCGAGGGAATCACGTTGCGCCACAGCTGCGACGACGTCGGGTTGCCGTGCAGGAACACCACCGGCGCGCCCTCGCCGAGGTCCACATAGGACAATGTGGTCACTTGAACGCCACCACGTTGCGCGCCGCCCACTCCGCGAACGGACGCGGCGGGCGGCCCAGCACCCGTGAGACGTCCGGGCTCACCCGCTGCTCCGCCGGCGTCGGCGTGCCCAGAATGTCCAGCGTTGCCTCCGCCACCTCGGGTGGCATGAACGCCCGGAACGAAGCGAACGCTTCCGCACGCGTCTGCGAGACGAACCGCACCGGCTCCCCCAGCGCCTCGCCGATCGCCGCCGCCTGGTCGCGCGGTGAGATCGGCGCCGGGCCCGTCAGTTCGTACGTGCGGCCTGCGTGGGAGGCGTCCATCAACACCGCCGCTGCCACCGCCGCGATGTCCGACGGGTCGATCACCGGCAGGCCGACGTCGCCGAACGGGGCCGCCAACGAGCGGGAAGCGCGGACGCTTTCCGCCCACTGCAACGCGTTCGACGCGAACCCGCCCGGCCGCAGGATCGTCCACTCCAGACCCGAACCGCGTACCGCCTCCTCGAAGAACGCCGGGTGACGGCCCGTTCCGACGCCCTGCGACGACAACAGCACCACCCGCGCTCCGCCGGCCTGCTCCAGCACCGGCGAAAGGGGTCCCTGGAAACCCGGCGGCAGCAGCAGGAACACCGCCGAAGCCCCCGAGAACGCCGAACGCAACGACGCCGCGTCCGACAAGTCGGCCGAAACCGGCCCACGGCGGGACACCGCCCGCACCTCTTCACCCGCCGCCGTCAGTGCCTCCACCAACGGCCGTCCGACATTGCCCGTAGCTCCTGTAACAACGATCATGCCGACGACGCTACATTCCGGCGTATAGTAGGTACCTAGAGGAAAGTAATGGCTGGAGGCCCGAAAGTGACCGGAACCACACCCGAGCTGGCCTGTCCGATCGCCCCCGTGGTCGACATCGTCTTCAGCCGGTGGACGACGCCGATCCTGTGGACGCTCAACGAATACGGGTGCCAGCGGTTCGTCGAACTCCAGCACCGCATCGGCACGATCACCCCGAAGGTGCTCACCCAGCGGCTGCGGCAGATGGAACGCGACGGACTGATCACCCGGACCTACCACGCCGAGGTGCCGCCGCGCGTGGAGTACGAGATCAGCGAGCTGGGCCGCAGCCTCGGCCCGCTGTTCGCGACCCTGGCCGAGTGGTCACCGAACCTCGACAAGGTCGAGGCGGCCCGGATCGCCTACGACGCCAAGTCCAGGTAGTCCAGGTTCGCCGGGCCGTCGGCCGTCGTCGCCGTCACCCTCACCGTGTGCGAGCCCGCGGTCAGCGCCGAAGACCGAGTCACCGTGCTCCACGTCGTCCACGCGCCCGTCGGCGGGAACTGCACCCCCGTGGCCACCACCGTGCCGTCGATCGTGATGTCCACCGGGCGCGCCGCCGTCGTGCCGTTCGCGTAGCCGAACGTCAGCGCCGACGCCGGCCCCGTCACCTGCCACTCGACGTAGCTGCCGACCGCGTTGGCGCCGTTCGCGAAGCCCGTTCCCGAGAAGCCCGCGTGGTTCGAGTCCACCGTGCCGCCCGCCGACAGCGAAGCCGACTCGGCCTCGTACCGCGTCGAACCACCGGCGCGGGACACGCGGTACAGCACCGTCGCGTGCGAGGGCACCGATGCGCTGATCGTCCCCGACGTCGTGCGGACCGCCTTGCTCCACAAGTCCTTCAGCGTGTACGACGCCGCGCTGCCGATGCCCGTCGCCGAGGCCGAAGTGCTGATCGTCGCCGTCGCCGCCGTCTCGTTGGACAGCGCCACCGCGCGGTCGCCGTTCGCGAGCACCTTGCTGTAGACGACCAGGCCGCCGTTCGCGCTGAGCACCGTCGCCTGCTTGCCCAGCGGGTCCTGGTCGAGCGCGATCACGTCGGTGTTCTTCAGGATCGAAAAGCTGTCGTCGGACACCTTGCGCAGGTCGCTGCCGATCAGCAGCGGCGCGGCCATCATCGCCCAGAGGCTGAAGTGCGTGCGGTACTCGGCCGCGGTCATGCCGCCGTTGCCGACCTCCAGCATGTCCGGGTCGTTCCAGTGGCCGGGGCCGGCGTACTGCGCGAGACCGCGATTCGTCTGAGCTTTGCCGATCATGCTCGACCACTTGTCGGAGATGTCCCCGGTGGTGCGCCACAGGTTCCCCACCGGCGCGGCCCAGGTCCACGGCTTGTTCTGGCCCCATTCGCAGATCGAGTACGCGATCGGGCGGCCGGACTTCGCGAGCGCGTCCCGCATCGCCTTGTACCGCTGCTGCGCGTCGACGCCCTGGTTGTTGCAGTTGTCGTACTTCAGGTAGTCGACCCCCCAGGAGGCGAAGAGGTTCGCGTCCTCCTGCTCGTGCCCGAGCGCGCCGGGGAAGCCCGCCTTGTTGCACGTGTGCGTGCCGGCGCTGGTGTAGATGCCGAACTTCAGGCCCTTCCCGTGCACGTAGTCGGCCAGCGCCTTGATGCCGTGCGGGAAGCGGGCCGGGTCCGGGACGAGGTCGCCCTTCGCGTCGCGGTCCGGCAGCGCCCAGCAGTCGTCGATGTTGACGTAGGTGTAGCCGGCGTCCTTGAGCCCCTTGCTCACGAAGATGTCGGCGATGCCGCGGATCATCGTCTCGTTGAAGTCCGCCTTGCACTGTGTCGAGTTCCAGTTGTTGAACCCCATCGGCGGGGTGCGCAGGAGCCCGTTTTCCAGTGCGGAAGCCGGGGTCTGGCTCAGGACGGTGCCGCTGGCCGCGAGCGCGAACGCGGCCGCCGCGACCGCCGTGCGCCGGAGGAAGGACATGCTTGCTCCCTGGTGGAGACATCGGAGGTCTACACCAGTTAGTAAAGGGTCCTGCCTAACCGAAGGTCAAGAGATCATGTATCAGATATGAAATTCGGGTGCCGCTGGCCGGGACGCTATTCCGCCACCTGCCGGGCGGTCGCCATCGCGCGTTCGGTCTCCCAGAACGCCCGCATCGACGTGATCAGCCCGTCCTCGCCGACGCGGTAGACGAACACCCCGTCGGTGTCGACGCGGTAGCCGCCCGGCAGGTACGTCGTGATCGTGCCGACGTTGGCGCACTCGTCGCCCACCGCGTGCGAGTCGCGGATGGTGAACTGGAAGCGCTCGACGTTGGCGATCGTCTTGTCCCAGAACGCGCTGATCCCGTCGCGGCCGTGGTGCCCCTTGCCCTCTTCGTCGAAGAACGACGGCCCGACGGGGTCCTCGACGACCGCGTCGCCGGCGAAAAGGTCCAGCCAGGCCTCCTTGTCCCCCGCCGTCACCGCGGTCATCGACGCGAACGCCGCGCGCCGCGCCGGCGGCTGTTCCGCCGCCGTGTCCCAGCTGACCTGCACGCCCATGCCCGTCACTCCTCGAACTTCGCGATGATCTCGGCGCCGAACTTGCGGATGGACTCGAGCTTCGGCTCGATCGGGGCGTCGAACCCGACGCCGTCGAACACCCACGGCATCGTGATGACGTCGGTGACGCCCGCCTCGGCCTGCTCGCGGTAGCCGTCGAGGCCGAACTTGTCGATGCAGACGGCCTGGTACTCGAACGGGTCGTCGGCGCGGCCGCGCTCGGCCAGCAGCTCCTTCAGCCGCGCGATGGTGTCGCGCAGCTCTTCCAGCTTCATCATCGCCGAGGACCAGCCGTCGGCGACGCGGGCCGCGCGCTTCAGCGCGACCTCGGTGTGGCCGCCGATGTAGAACGGCACCCGCGACGGCGGCGCCGGGCTCATCTGGATCTTGTCGAAGTCGTAGAACTCGCCGTGGTACTCGACCATCCCGCCGCCGAGGATCAGCCGCAGGACGTCGATGGCCTCGTCGACGCGCTTGCCGCGCCGCTCGAACGGGACGCCGCAGTACTCGAACTCCTGCGGCAGCCAGCCGACGCCGAGCCCGAGGCCGAACCGGCCGCCGGTGAGCACGCTCGCCGAGCCGACCTGGCGCGCCAGCAGCACCGGGTTGCGCGAGCCGAGCTTGAGCACGGACGTGTAGAAGTGGATCCGGCTGGTCACCGCGCCCATCGCCGCCGTCGCGACGAGCGGGTCCACCCAGGGGGTGTCCGCGGTCCAGAACCGGCTGCCGTCCGGGGTGTACGGGTAGTCCGTGTCCACCGTTTCGGCGTAGAAGAGCGAGTCCGGCAGGGCGATGGAGGCGAAGCCGGCCTCTTCGGCGGCCCGGGCGAGCTCGCCCAGCTGATCGAGGGGGTTCATCGCGATCGACAGGGTGAACTTCATGGTGTCGAACTATAACGTGTTCTAGTTTCTTCGGCCAGCTCTCACGGTGTGCCGGGTCACGCGCCGGGAACCCTCCGCGTAGCGTCCGCGTTGTCCGAATCAAAGGTGACTTCCGGTCACCGAGCCCCGAACTTCTGGGAGTGGTCCATGGGCACCGCGATCTTCCTGATCGTGCTCGTCGTCGTGATCGTCGGTGGCGGCCTCTATTTCTCGCGGCAACGCGCCGCCGCCCGGCAGCGGGAGCTCGACGACGCCAAGGCCGACGCCCGGCGCCTGGTCGAGCGGCTCGGCGGCCAGGTCCTCAACCTCAACGGCAACGACACCGCGTCGATGCAGGCGATGGCCGACGCGAGCGAGCGCTACAACGCCGCCGGCTCGCAGCTGGAGCAGGCGCGCACGATCGAGCAGGCCCGGCTGGTCAAGGACACGGCCGTCGAAGGCCTCTACTACGTCCGCGCCGCGCGGGTCGCGATGGGCATGGACCCGGGCCCGCAGCTGCCGGAGGAGGCCGAGCGCGAGCGTGCCGGCAAGGTGACCGAGCGCCGGGACGTCGACGTCGAGGGGCAGCACTACGCCGCCTCGCCGGAGGCCGGGCAGGACACGCCGTACTACTACCCGGGCGGCCGCGTGGCCGGGCGGCCGGTGCCGCAGGGCTGGTACAGCGAGCCGTGGTGGAAGCCCGCGCTCGTCGCCGGTGCCTGGGGTCTCGGGTCGATGTTCCTGTTCAGCGCGATGTTCTCCGGCATGAGCGGCATCGCGAGCGCGTCGGCCTGGGAGTCGGGCTACGACGCGGGCCAGCAGGACGCGCTCGAGTCCGGCGACATGGGCGGCGACGGCGGTGACTTCGGCGGCGACGGCGGAGGCGACTTCGGCGGCGGCGACATGGGCGGCGGCGACTGGGGCGGCGGCGGTTTCGACGGCGGCGGCTTCGATGGTGGCGGCTTCGACGGCGGCGGTTTCGACTTCTGACACCCGGCTTCAAGCGCCCCAATGTGGCCTTCGGTGCGTTGAATCAGCACTGCGGCGCGGAGCGCCTCCGTTGAGGGTGGTGGTGGGGGCATCGGTGGAGCAACCAAGGCCACATTGGGGCGCTTTGGTCGGTCAGGCGGGCTGGCAGGTGGGGCACCAGTACAAGTTGCGGCCCACCAGCTCCGAGTTCGCCACCGGCGTCCCGCACACCAGGCACGGCTCGCCCGCGCGGCGGTAGACGTAGACCTCGCCGCCGTGGCGGTCGACCCGGGCCGCGCGGCCCATCGCCTCCGGCAGGTGCTCGGGCCGGACCGTGTCGATGCGGCCGACGCGGACGCCGTCGCGCATCAGGGCCACCAGGTCGGCCCACATGTCTTCCCACAGCGCCCGGTCCAGCGCGCGGCCCGGCGTCAGCGGGGCGACGCCGTGGCGGAACAGCACCTCGGCGCGGTACACGTTGCCGACGCCGGCCAGCACCGCCTGGTCCATCAGCAGCGCCGCGATCGACGTCTTCGAACGTGAGATGCGCTGCCACGCCAGGTCGGGCTTCGCGTCGCGGCGCAGCGGGTCCGGGCCGAGGCGGGCCTTGATCGCGTCGGCCTGGTCCGGCGAAAGCAGCTCGCACTTCGTGGGCCCGCGCAGGTCCGTCCAGTGCGTCCGGCCGGCCAGCCGCAGCCGGACCTGCCCCACCGGCTCCGGCGCGGGCAGCGGGGACTCGCCGAACGTGCCGTAGAGGCCCAGGTGGATGTGCACGATCCCGGCCGGGCCGTAGTCGTGGAAGAGGTGCTTGCCGTACGCCTCGGCGCCGGCGAACACCCGACCGTCCAAACGGGACGCCTCGGCGGCGAACCGGCCCTGCGGGCTGCTCACCGCGACCGGGGCGCCGGCGTACCGGCGCTTGTGCAGCCGCGCGAGCCGGTGGAGCGTGTGCCCCTCGGGCATCAGGCCTCCGGCAGCGCCGGCGGCGTCCCGGTGCGCTCGTAGTCCAGCAGCTGCTGCACGCGGCGGGCGTGCCGCTCCTCCGGCGAGACCTCGGTCGCCAGGAAGGCTTCGACGATCTCGGTGGCCTCGTCGGCGGTGTGCATCCGGGCGCCGACGCCGATCAGCTGGGCGTGGTTGTGCTCCCGGCACAGCTTCGCCGTCTCGACGCTCCACGCGAGGCCGGCGCGGGCGCCGGGGACCTTGTTGGCGGCGATCTGCTCGCCGTTGCCCGAGCCGCCGACCACGATGCCGCGGCTGCCCTCGTCGGCCACGACGCGCAGCGCCGTCTCGACGCAGAAGGCCGGGTAGTCGTCGGCCGCGTCGTAGACGTGCGGACCGATGTCGGTGACCTCGTGGCCCTGCTTCTCCAGGTGAGCCACCAGGTGGTTCTTCAGCTCGAAGCCGGCATGGTCGGATCCCAAGTAGACACGCACGGCTGGAGTCTGCCATCAGGTCCGGTTTCGGGCATGCTCCGGGGGTGGGGATCTGGGAGCAGACCGGCTACGACGTCCGGCTCGACTGGGGCGGCGAGGGCGTGGCCGCGCTCGGCCGGGAATGCGCCGTGCTGGTCGTCGTCGACGTGCTTTCCTTCAGCACCACCACCGATCTCGTGGTCGGCCGCGGCGGGCGCGTGCTGCCGGTGCGGTGGCGCGACGAACGCGGGGTCGCCCAAGCACGCGCGGCCGGCGCCGTGATCGCCGGCGAGGGCGCGTTCACCCTCCGGCCGACTTCTGTGACGGAAATCCCGCCCGGGACGCTGCTCGCGCTCCCGTCACCCAACGGCGCCACGCTGTGCGACGCCGCCGCCGCGACCGGCGCGCACGTCCTCGCGGGCTGCCTGCGCAACGCGTCCGCCGTCGCCGCGAAGGCCCACGAGCTGGGCGGGCCGGTTGGGCTCGTCGCCGCCGGGGAACGCTGGGGCGTGGACATCTTCGGCGGAGGCGAGACGTTCGGGCCGCTGCGGCCGTGCCTCGAAGACCAGGTGGGCGCCGGCGCGATCGCCGCCGCCCTGGCCCGGCTGGGCTCGAAGCTGTCCCCCGAAGCGGCGCTCGCCGCCCGGTCGGTCGACGTCGAAGCCCTGGCGTCCTGCGTCTCCGGCCGCGAGCTGACCGAGGCGGGCCACGGCGGCGACGTCGCGCTGGCCTCCCGGCTCGACGTGAGCGATGCTGCCCCGATGCGGATCGAAGGAGTACTGGCATGACCGGCCGCTGGATCGAGGTCGCCGACGGCGTGCACGCGCGCCGCTACGAGGAGCTGGACCTGACCGTCGGCCTGGTGATCGGCGCCGAACGCTGCCTGGTCGTCGACACCCGCGGCGACCTGGAGCAGGGCGCCGAGCTGGCGGCGGCGGTCCGCGAGCGGACGCCGCTGCCGTGGTCGGTCGTCTACACGCACGCGCACTTCGACCACACCTGGGGCACCGAAGCGTTCGGCCCGTGTGCCGTCTGGGCCCACGAAGGCTGCCGCGCCGAGCTGACCGAGTACGCCGAGGCCGCCCGCGCCAAGTGGATCGGCTACTACCGCGAACAGGGCAAGGCGGACACCGCCGACGCCATCGCGCGCACCACGTTCGTGGTGCCGGACCACCTGTTCACCGACCGGACCGAGGTCGACCTGGGTGGCCGGACGGCCGTCCTGCTGCACCCCGGACGTGCCCACACCGACCACGACGTCGTCGTGCACGTGCCGGACGTGGACGTGCTCTTCGCCGGCGACGTCGTCGAGAACGCCGAACACGGCTTCAGCGCGTTCTCGTTCAGCGCCGAGTCGGACCTGACGGCGTGGCCGGACACCTTCGACCGGCTCCTCGAGCTGCGGCCGCGGGTGATCGTGCCCGGCCACGGCGACCCGGTCGACGCCGACTTCGTCCGCTACCACCGGCACGGCCTGCACGAGCTGATCGCGCTCAAGGCCGCCATGGGCCGCGGCGAGACGACCGAGGTGGCCGCCGTGGCAGCCTCCCGCTACCCCAGCGACGTCACCTTGGCCGCCCTCGCGACGCCTTAGCCGAAGTTGAGCTCGCCCGTGCGGGTCCGCTTGAGCTCGAAGAAGTCCGGGTAGCTCGACAGCGCGACGGCGCCGTCGAACACCTTCAGGGCGTCTTCGCCGCGTGGGATCGAGGTGAGCACCGGGCCGAAGAACGCGACGCCGTCGATGTGGATCGTCGGGGTGCCGACGTCCATGCCGACCGGGTCCATGCCCTCGTGGTGGCTCTTGCGCAGCGCCTCGTCGTACTCGGTGGAGTTCGCGGCGTCGTACAGCTCGGCCGGCGCGCCGATGGCGGCCAGGGCCTCCTTGATCACGGCGTCGCGGTCCTTGTTGTCCTGGTTGTGGTAGCGGGTGCCGAACTCGGTGTAGTAGTCGCGCAGCACCTCTTCGCCCTTGAGCTGCGAGAGCGCGACGGCCACGCGCACCGGGCCCCAGCCCTGGGCCAGCGACTCCTTGTACTTCTCCGGCAGCTCGTCGCGGCCCTCGTTGAGCACCGACAGGCTCATGATCCGGAAGTGCAGGTCCAGGTTGCGGTGCTTCTCCACCTCCAGGATCCAGCGCGAGGTGATCCAGGCGAAGGGGCAGATCGGGTCGAAGTAGAAGTCGACCTTCGTGGGCTGCTCGGCAGCGGTCATCAGGCACTCCTGTGCGAAGTCAGGTCCGGTCCGGGGGCGCGCGCACCCCCACACAGCGGGCCAACACCGCCGGACCCGGGCTTGTTCCCCGTCGCCCCCCGGCCCGTCCGCATGATTGGATGCGGGGAGTTGAAAACCGATACCAACGACCAGAGGTGCCTGTGCCCGCCCCCAACCTGACCCGCGACCAAGCCAAGCTGCGCGCGGATCTGCTCGACGTCACCGGTTACGACATCGAGCTCGATCTGACCGACGGCCACGGCGGACCCGGGGAGAAGACCTTCGCGTCGACGACGACCGTCCGGTTCTCCAGCGCCCGGGCCGGCGAATCGACGTGGGTCGACATCGTCGCCGATCGCGTGCACTCGGCCACCCTGAACGGCGCGGACGTCGACGTCAGCGCGTACGTCGAGGACAAGGGCATCGCGCTCGCCGGACTGGCCGAGGCGAACGAGCTCACGGTCACCGCCGACTGCCGGTACATGAACACCGGCGAGGGCTTGCACCGCTTCGTCGACCCGGTCGACGACGGCGTCTACCTGTACACGCAGTTCGAGACGGCGGACGCCAAGCGCATGTTCGCCTGCTTCGACCAGCCGGACCTCAAGTCCGTCTACCGGCTCACCGTGATCGCGCCGAAGGACTGGAAGGTCATCTCGAACACGGCGGCCGAGTCGTCGGAGGAAACCCCCGAAGGCGCCGTCCGGACGGTGTTCAAGGAGTCCGAGCGGCTCTCGACGTACCTGGTAGCGCTGATCGCCGGCCCGTACGCCGAGTGGCGCGACGAGTACACCGACGAGCACAAGACCATCCCGCTCGGCCTCTACTGCCGCGCGTCGCTGGCCGAGCACATGGACGCCGAACGGCTCTTCGCCGAAACCAAGCAGGGCTTCGGGTTCTACCACCGGAACTTCGGCACGCCCTACCCGTTCTCCAAGTACGACCAGCTGTTCGTGCCCGAGTTCAACGCGGGCGCGATGGAGAACGCCGGCGCCGTGACCTTCCTGGAGGACTACGTCTTCCGCAGCCGCGTCACCCGCTACGCCTACGAGCGGCGCGCGGAGACGCTGCTGCACGAGATGGCGCACATGTGGTTCGGCGACCTGGTCACCATGCGCTGGTGGGACGACCTGTGGCTGAACGAGTCGTTCGCGACCTTCGCCAGCGTCCTGGCCCAGGCCGAGGCCACCGAGTACAAGAACGCGTGGACCAGCTTCGCGAACATCGAGAAGTCGTGGGCCTACCGCCAGGACCAGCTGCCCTCGACGCACCCGATCGCGGCCGACATCGTCGACCTGCACGCGGTCGAGGTGAACTTCGACGGCATCACCTACGCCAAGGGCGCGAGCGTGCTCAAGCAGCTCGTCGCCTACGTCGGGCTGGAGCACTTCCTCGACGGCCTGAAGGTGTACTTCGGCAAGCACGCCTGGGGCAACGCGACCCTGGCCGACCTGCTGGGCGCGCTGGAAGAGGCGTCCGGGCGCGACCTGTCGTGGTGGAGCGCGCAGTGGCTGGAGACGACCGGGCTCAACTCGCTGAGCCCGCGCTACGAGGTCGGCGCGGACGGGACGTTCACCTCGTTCGCCGTCGTGCAGTCCGGCGCGAAGCCGGGCGCCGGTGAGCTGCGCACGCACCGCGTCGCCGTCGGCATCTACGACGAGGACGGCTCGGGCAAGATCATCCGGACCCAGCGCGTCGAGCTCGACGTCGACGGCGAGCGCACCGAGGTCCCCGCCCTGGTCGGGCGGCCCGCGGGCAAGCTCGTGCTGGTCAACGACGACGACCTGACGTACTGCACGATGCGGCTCGACCCGGCGTCGCTGACGACGCTGATCGACCGCGTCGCCGACATCACCGAGCCGCTGCCGCGGACGCTGTGCTGGTCGGCGGCGTGGGAGATGACCCGCGAGGCCGAGCTGAAGGCCCGCGACTTCGTCACGCTGGTGCAGCGCGGCATCCACACGGAGTCCGAGGTCGGCGTCGTCCAGCGGCTGCTGCTGCAGGCCCAGACGGCGCTGAACTCCTACGCCGAGCAGGAGTGGGCGGCCTCGACCGGCTGGCCGGCGTTCACCGCGCGGCTGCTGGAGCTGGCCCGCGGCGCCGAGCCGGGTTCGGACCACCAGCTGGCGTTCGTCAACTCCCTGGCCGGGTCGGTGCTGGACGACGCCGCGCTGTCGGTGCTGTCCGGCTGGCTCGACGGTTCGGCCCCGCTGCCGGGCCTGTCGGTGGATACGGACCTGCGCTGGCGCCTGCTGCACGCGCTGGTGGCGCACGGCAAGGCGGCGGCTTCCGAGATCGACGCGGAGCTGGCCCGCGACAACACGGCAACGGGCCGCCGCCAGGCCGAGCGCGCGCGGGCGTTGCGCCCGACGGCGGAGGCCAAGGCGGACGCGTGGCAGCGCGCGGTGTACGACGACGAGCTGCCGAACGCGGTCAGCGACTCGCTGATCTCGGGCTTCTCGCACCCGGGCCAGAAGGCGCTGCTGGGCTCGTACGTCGGGCAGTACTTCGAGGTGATCGACGAGGTGTGGCAGCGGCGGTCGAGCGAGCGCGCGCAGCCGATCGCGATCGGGCTGTACCCGTCGTGGGCGGTGGCCCCGGAGACGGTCAAGGCGTCGGACGAGTGGCTGGAGGGCGAGCACTCGCAGGCGCTGCGGCGGTTGGTTTCGGAGGGCCGGGCCGGGATCGTGCGGGCACTGGCCGCGCGGGACTTCGACGCGCAGGTCTGAGTTCGGACGCCCAGACCTGAGTTCGAGGCGCAGGCCTGGCCGCGAGGCGCAGGCTTGAGTTCGAGGCGCAGGCCTGGCCTCGAGGCGCAGGCTTGGGTTCGTGGCGGCGGCGGGTCGTGCTCCGGCGCGGCCCGCCCTCCCTGGAGGCCGGCCGGCGCGGCCCGCCCTCCCTGGGGGCTCCCCCGCTTCCAGCGTATCGGCGGTGGCCGACGAAAAGGCTCGGACGAGCGCGACCGGCGGTCGGTTGTCCACATCACGGCAACGATGTGGACAACCGGCACCAAGACGTGAAAGAGCCCCGCACCTCAGGTGAGGTGCGGGGCTCTCGTCAAGACACGTCAGCGGGGCGCGGGGCCCGCCTGGTCGGACAGCATGCGCAGCGCGTTCACCAGGCCGTTCACCAGCCCGCGGACCAGGTCGCCCTCCTTGAAGGACGCCACCATGCTCGCCACCGCCAGCTTGCAGCCGCGGTCCGGGAGGCGGACGTACGCCGTCCTGCCCGTCACGATCTCGATCAGGCGCTCGCCCGGCGAGACCGCGACCAGGACCGAGTTCGCCGGGTTCGCCGTCGTCGCGTGCAGCTTCTCCGCCGCCGCGCGACTGTCCGAACCCAGTTCGCCGAGGTACAAGCTGAAGTCCAGCCCGGTCTCCCGCGAAGCGAACGTCAGCGCCTCGTCGAGGCGGGCCAGCTGGCGGGTGTTGAACGGGCTCGTCGGCGCCTCGGGCTCGTACATCTTCGCGGCCGACACGCGGCCACTCGACGTCAGAGCCTCGCCGTAGCCCAGTTCGGACTCGTCGACGCGCTTCGTCAGCTCACCAGTTGCCACGAGCGCCTCCCGCCGCGGTCGGGGCGCCCTCGGGCGCGCTGTTCTCGGCGCCGGCGTGCCGGTGCCCCGCGCCGACCCCTTCGGGGTTGGCGCTCCACCACATGGCCGGGTACTCCCAGGCCTGGCCGGACCGGTACCGCGGGGCGCCGGACCTGCGCCGGAGCGTCAGCAGCCCGGCGAGACCGTAGATGGCCAGCGGGATCACGGCGAAGACCACGATCGTCTCGACAACGTTCACGGCGCTGAGCGTATCGGATGACCTCGGCGGCCACCGCGCGTGCCGCACTCGACCGTTCGTCGTAAGCCGAGTGCCGTCCGCCGCTTGGCTCGCGGGCACTGGAACGTTGGGGCGAAGACCGTCGGGCCGAAAGGTTGCAACTCAACGTACAGGCGGCCGCACCCGCCGCTGTCGTCTTGTCGCAGCCTTGAAATCCTCGTAGCTTTTTCACCTGTACGGGCCTTGCGCCCCGCTCCCCAGCCCCAGCAGGTAACGCACCGGTCCCAGGAGGCCTTGCCATGAACAGCGCCCACACCCCCGCACAGGCGATCACCGAGACCTTCTCGTCACCGAGCGACACCGAATTCGTGCCCGGAACGCGTGTGACGGCGGGCACAAGGGTTACCCGGGGTACACGCGTCACTCGCGGTACACGCGTGACGGCGGGAACGCGCGTCACGGCGGGCACCCGGGTGACGGCGGGCACGCGCGTCACCCGCGGTACGCGGGTCACCAGGGGCACCCGGGTCACGATGGGCACGCGCGTCACGGCGGGCACGCGCGTCACCTGCGGCACCCGGGTCACGCGAGGCACCCGCGTGACCCGCGGCACCCGCGTCACCATGGGGACCCGCGTCACCTGCCAGAGCGACTACGCGCTCGCTGCCTGACCCGTACTCCAGGGCCGCACGCACTACCTGAACACGCGCAAGCACCCGGCTCGCCCCGGCCGCCGCACAGGCAGCCGGGGCGCCGGCATGTCAGGGCTCCGTCAGCCGGCCGACCCTGCTTCGTCGGGGCTCCGCCCCGAGCCGGGGGCTCCGCCACCCGGAGCCCCCGCAGGACGAGTCAGGCAGCGGAGCCCAGATACGGACGCCAAAGCGGATCGGCCTCCTTGGAGTGCGCGAGCAGCCGCCAATGCGGGCCGTGGGGCGCCCGCGGGACCACGCGCAGCCGCCAGCCGATCTCCGAGAGCAGCCGGTCCGCCTTGCGGTGGTTGCACTTGGCGCAGCAGGCGACGCAGTTCGTCCAGGCGTGGGGCCCGCCGCGGCTGCGCGGGATGACGTGGTCGATCGTCTCGGCCCGCCCCCCGCAGTAGGCGCAGCGGTACCGGTCGCGGTGCATCAGCCCGGCGCGGGTGAGCGGCACCTGCGCCCGGTAGGGCACGCGCACGTACGTGCTGAGCCGGATCACCGAGGGCACCGGCAGCGACACCTTCGCCGAATGCAGCTCGATGCCGCCGGGATCGCCGTGCACCACCTCGGCCTTGCCGCACATCACCAGCACCACGGCCCGCCGCAGCGGTAGCGCGGTCAGCGGCTCGAAAGTGGCGTTGAGCAGGAGCACCCGGCGTCGGCCCCAGGCCGGAGCCGCCGGATCCCGCCCTCTACTACGCTGTCCGGGCGGGCGGGTAATCCCCCCTGGGCGGTTCCCCGGCCCGGCCGGGACGGCTCCGCCGGATGCGGAACCCCCCGGATAGGCGCGCAGGACCACCTCTGGCGTCTCGTCGGCCATGGCTTGGCCGGAGGCGCCGCGGGGGCTGGGTTGTCGGTCTGGCACTCGACCACCTCCAGGGGCGTAGGCATAGTCGACCACAGAACAGGCCCCCAGCGCACGTGTGTTACAAGACGTGTCACATCCGCGCGACCCAACATCCACTTCAAGTTGGCGTGACCGACCAGATCGGAAGGATGATCGAACCCCCGTGTCCCCCTTGCTCCCCTCAGCCAAGCCGCCGTGCATCGACGACGTGAGCACCTTCTGTCACCAGGTGTATCTGGCGACGAACAACGAGTGGCTGGCGGGTTCGGCGAACTGGCTGCTGACCAAGCCGCTCAAGATCCTGATGATCATCGTGATCGCGTTCGTCGTGCGGTTGCTGATCAGACGGCTGATCAACCGGGTCACCACCCTGCCGCGCGGCAGCGGGAAGCTCCCCGCGATGCTGCGCCCCCTGCGTGAGCGCGCCCCCGAGGTGCTCGGCTCCGCCGTGATCGAACGCCGCCGCCAGCGCGCCCAGACCATCGGCTCGGTGCTCAAGTCGATGGCGACGTTCCTGGTCTACGGCCTCGCGTTCATCCTCGTGCTCGGCGAGCTGGGCCTGGACCTCGGCCCGATCATCGCCTCGGCCGGCATCATCGGCGTCGCGATCGGGTTCGGCGCGCAGAACCTCGTCAAGGACTTCCTGTCCGGCATCTTCATGATGGTCGAGGACCAGTACGGCGTCGGCGACGTCGTGGACATCGGCGAGGCGACCGGCACCGTCGAGGCGGTCGGCCTGCGGATCACCACGCTGCGCGACCTCAAGGGCACGGTCTGGTACGTCCGCAACGGCGAGGTGCTGCGCGTCGGCAACTCGAGCCAGGGCTTCGCGGTCGCGGTCGTCGACGTGCCCCTCGGCTACACCGCCGACGTCGAGCGCGCAACCACCGTGCTCGGCGAAGCGGCCTCGGCGGCCGCGGAGAGCGACCTGCTCAAAGACAACGTCCTCGAACCGCCGGAGATGCTCGGTGTGGAAAGCGTCACGCCGGAGGGCATCCAGCTGCGCCTGACCGTCAAGGTGCGGCCGGGCAAGCAGTGGGCGGTCCAGCGAGCCCTGCGCGCGCAGCTGCTCGCCGCCCTGGAGGAGGCCGGTTTCGAGCCCCCGCTCGGCCGCCTGTTCCCCGGCGTGGCCCCGGCCATCGAGAAGTGACGTCAGGCTGAGAAGTACGCGCGCATCCCGGCGAGCCGGGCGGGCCGCTCGTGCTCGAGGCCGGGGTCGTGCGCGAGGTGGTCGCGCAGGTCGGCGGCCACTTCTTCCCGGTCGGGGTGGTCGCTGCGCTCGACGTACCCGAGCGTCGCGGCCACCCCGCCGGGGAACAGCAGGAAGGCGTCCAGCCCGCACGAGGTGTCGAAGCTCGTGTACTTGGCTTCGCTGAGCTGCCAGACGTCCCCGGCCTCGCCGCACTCGTTCAGCAGCAGCGCCGCCAAGCCGAGGCTGTCGGCGTACCCCTCGTCGTCATCGTGCAGCCGGATCTCCTGGTCCAGCAGGTAGCGGAGGAACCCGGCATCGGTGTCCCGGCGGTCGCGCAGCAGCAGGCGCAGCACCGCCTCCCGGGCCGCGTGGTGGGCGAGCTCGCCCCAGCGTTCCGGGTGGTCGCGCCAGTGGTCCAGGGTGGTCGTCACGATCGGAAACCGTAGCCGGACGCCGTTACGCTGGGAAACGGGTTTGCGACCTACCGGAAGGAACGGGACCGGGCGTCGGGAACCCGTACCGGAAGGGCAAAATGGAAGGCGTGTCTGCAGTGAGCGAACCGGCGAACCTCTACGAAGCGGTGGGCGGCGAACCCACGTTCCGCCGGATCGTCGCGCGGTTCTATGAGGAAGTCGCGCGTGACGAGGTCCTGCGCCCGCTCTACCCCGAGGAGGACCTCGGCCCGGCCGAGGAGCGCTTCCGGCTGTTTCTCATGCAGTACTGGGGCGGCCCGCACACCTACTCCGACCGCCGGGGCCACCCGCGGCTGCGGATGCGGCACGCGCCGTTCAAGATCGGGCCGATCGAACGCGACGCCTGGCTGCGCTGCATCCGGATCGCCGTCGACGAGGAGAACCTGGAAGAGCCGTACCGCGGGCAGCTCTGGGCGTACCTGGAGATGGCCGCGCACAGCATGATGAACAGCTTCGTATGACATCCGGAGCCTGGTGGCGCGATGCCGTCTTCTACCAGGTCTACGTGCGCTCGTTCGCCGATTCGGACGGTGACGGCGTCGGAGACCTGGAAGGCATCCACTCCAGGCTCGGTTACCTTGAGCTGCTGGGCGTGGACGCGCTGTGGCTGACGCCGTTCTACCGCTCCCCGATGGCCGACCACGGCTACGACATCGCCGACCCGCGTGACGTCGACCCGATGTTCGGCACCCTCGGCGACTTCGACGTCCTGCTGACCGAGGCGCACAAGCGGAACATCAAGGTCACCGTCGACGTCGTGCCCAACCACACCAGCAACCAGCACGCCTGGTTCAAGTCCGCGATGGCGGCCAAGCCCGGCAGCCCGGAGCGCGACCGCTACATCTTCCGCGACGGCGTCGGCCCGAAGGGCGAGGACCCGCCCAACAACTGGGTCAGCGCGTTCGGCGGCCCGGCGTGGACGCGCGTGCCCGACGGCCAGTGGTACCTGCACCTGTTCGCGCCGCAGCAGCCGGACCTGAACTGGACCAACCCCGAGGTCGCCGCCGACCTCGAGCGGACGCTGCGGTTCTGGCTCGAACGCGGGGTCGACGGCTTCCGCATCGACGTCGCGCACGGCATGGCCAAGCCGCCGGGCCTGCCGGACATGGACCCGCGCGCCGACGCGCTGGGGCCGAGCCACTACTACGACCCGCGCTGGGACCACGACGGCGTCCACGAGATCCACCAGATGATCCGCAAGGTGCTCGACGAGTTCCCGGACGCGATGGCGGTCGGCGAGATCTGGGTGACCGACGAGGAGCGCCTGTCCCGCTACCTGCGGCCCGACGAGCTGCACCTGGCGTTCAACTTCCGCCTGGTGCTGACGCACTTCGACGCGGACGCGATGCGCACCGCCATCGAGCGGTCCCTGTCGGTCCCGGCCCGCACGGGCGCGCCGGCGACGTGGACGCTGGGCAACCACGACGTCTGGCGGCAGGTCAGCCGCTACGGCGGCGGGGAGGTCGGCGTGCGGCGCGCGCGGGCGATGGCGCTCGTGGAGCTGGCCCTGCCCGGCGCGGTGTACCTGTACAACGGCGAAGAGCTGGGGCTGGCGAACGTCGAGCTGGCGCCGTCCGACATGGCCGACCCGCGCGCGAAGACGAGCGGCGCGGAGTTCGGCCGCGACGTCTCCCGGGTGCCGCTGCCGTGGGAAGGCGACCTGCCGCCGTTCGGGTTCTCGCGCAACCCGCGGACGTGGCTGCCGATGCCGCCCGCGTGGGCCGGGCTGACGGTGGAGAAGCAGATCGAGGACGCGGATTCGACGCTTTCCCTGTACCGGCAGGCGATCGAGCTGCGCAAGACGCACCCGGCGTTCCGCGGTGACGAGCTCGAGTGGTACGGCGCGCCGGCGGGCTGCTTCGCGTTCCGGCGCAAGGGTGGCGGGCTGGTGTGCGCGTTGAACACGTCGGCGTCGCCGATCGCGCTGCCGCCGGGTGAGGTGCTGCTGTCGAGCAGTCCGCTGGTGGAAGGCAAGCTGCCGGCGGATTCGGCCGCCTGGCTGGTCTGAGGCTTCCACAACCGACGCCGGATGTGGACAACTGCCGCGGCAACCCACTTCGCCCGGGAGTTCTGTCGGTCGGCGCCGATACGCTGGAAGCGGGGGCAGCCCCCAGGGAGGGCGGGCCGTGCGCGGCGCGGGACTTCAGCCGGACTGGTTGCCCGAACCCGAACCGTCGTCGAAGGCACCACTGGCCAGCCACGCGACGAGCGCCGCGGCCTGGAGGTAGGGCGCGGCTTGGGCGGCCGCCCGGCCCGCCGCTCGCGTGCGGCCCCACCTCTCAGGACGCTCGGCGCGCTCCGGCGCCTGCTCCCCCGGCGGACGGTCGCGCCGCCACGGCGTCTCCTCGGCGCGGACACCGTCGAGGAACTCCGCGGTCGGGTCGTCATCCGGGGTCATGACTCCAGCGTGCCACCGTTCGAGCGGAACGGTGGCCGCCGTAAGCAATCCGTCAGAACAACAGCGGCAGCAGCGCGTGCCGCCGCCGGACGATCGCGCCGTAGCGCGCGTCCAGCCGCAGCCACGAATCCGTCGCCGACACGCGGACCACGTCCTCGGTCAGGTCCGCGTCCACGAAACCCATCCCGGACATCGCGAACAGGCAGCGCATCTGCACCTTGACCTCGACCGCTTCGCCGGACACGGTCAGCACCGCCTGGTCCATCAGCGACGCCGGCGGGGTGCCGTGCGGGCCGGCGTTCTCCCTGGCCAGCGTCACGCCCCGGTCGGCGAGCTCCGCGACGACCCGCGCCGGCAGCGAGTCGACCAGGGGCCAGCGGCCGGACGGGGGCAGCTCGCCGTGCCACAGCAGGTCCCGGGCCGGGCCCGGGTCCATCCGCGGCCCGCCCGCCACCGTCAGCGCCGCCAGCAGCTCGTTGCCGGACACCGTCACGTCGGCGGGGGTCACGTCGCCCGCCACCGCGCGCGTCGCGAAGCACTCGAACGGTGTCGCCGTCCAGGCCTCGACCACGCCGTCGCCTCGCCGGCGCAGCCGGACCGCGGTGGCGCCGTCCAGCCGGACCGCGCGCGCGACGAACGCGCCCAGGGTCTCCCGGTCGGCCGCGTCCGGCACGAACAACTCAGGCATCCGCGAACCCCTGCTTCAGAAACTCCGACTCGGCCGGGATGAGCCTACGCGGCCGCAACGCGACGGTGTCGTACGGCGCCAGCACCGTCTCCGCCGTCACCGCCACCGGATCCGACTCCGCCGGGCCGGTGTGGACGCGGTAGGCCAGCGTGAAGCTCGCGGCCCGCAGCTCCGTCAGGTCGATGTCCACGCGCAGCCGCTGCCCCGACACCACGATCGGCGCCTTGTAGGCCACCTCCAGCTTGACCACGACGATGCCCTTCGGCAGCTGGTCGAGCCCGGCCTCGACGGCCCCTTCGAACAGCAGCGGGATCCGCGCCTCGTCGAGCAGCGTCACCATCTTCGCGTGGTTGATGTGGCCGTAGACGTCCATGTCCGTCCAGCGCGGGCGGACGTGCGAAACGTAGGTCACCGCACCGTGCTCCGGATCTGCCGGGCCGCCACCGAAAGCGTCGCCAGGTCGAGCCGGCCGGACTTCGTGATCTCGTCCAGCGCGACGCGCGCCCGCTGCAGCCGCGAGGCGTTCGTCTTCTCCCACTGGGCGATCTTCGCGTCGCCCGACGAGCCGGGATCGCTGTGCCGCAACGCGTCCAGCGTGATCGCGCGCAGCGAACCGTAGACGTCGTCGCGCAGCGAAAGCCGGGCGAGCGCGTGCCAGCGGTTGCCGCGTTCGAGCTTGCTGATCTCGGTGAGCATCGAGTCGATGTCCAGGTGCGCCGAAAGCGCGTAGTACAGCTCCGCCGTCTCCGCCGGGCTGTGCGTCGCGTCGACGCCGATCTGCTGCTCGGCGAGCTCGGCGACCTCCGTGACGTCCAGCAGGCCGTAGGTGTGCAGCAGCAGCGAGACCCGGCGGGCCAGGCCCTCCGGCACGTTCGCGGCCATCAGCTCGTCCACGTGCTTCTGCACCGACTCCGCCTCGCGGCCGCGCAGCAGGTCGCCGATCTTCGGGACCAGTTCGCCCAGCACGCGGCCGAAGCGCTTGATCTCCGACAGCGGCGCCAGCGGCTGCGGCCGGTTGGTCAGGAACCAGCGTGCGGCCCGGTCGAGCAGCCGGCGCGTCTCCAGCACCATCGCGTCGGCGACGTCGGTGTGCACGACGTTGTCCAGCGCGTCGATCTCCTTCCACAGCGTGGGCAGGTCGAACACCTGCGTCACCACGGCGTACGCGCGCACCGCGTCCGTCGCCGTCGCGTTCATCTCCTCCATGAGCCGGTAGACGAAGGAGATGCCGCCGCCGTCGACCACCTCGTTGGCGATCAGCGTGGTGATGATCTGGCGGCGCAGCGGGTGTTCGCCGATCGCCGAGCCGAACCGCTCGCGCAGCGGCTTCGGGAAGTACTCGGGCAGCCGGGCCGCAAAGACCTTCGAGTCGGGCAGGTCGCTGGCCAGCAGCTCGTCCTTCAGCTCCAGCTTGACGTGCGCGAGGAGCGTCGCCAGCTCCGGCGAGGTCAAGCCCTTGCCCGCCTTCTCCAGCTCCCGGAACTCCGAGTTGCTCGGCAGCGCTTCGAGCTTGCGGTCGAACGCGCCCGCCGACACCAGCGCCTGCACCTGGCGCGCGTGCACCGACAGCATCGGCGCGGCGTGCGCCCGGCTGACGCCGAGGACGGCGTTCTGCCGGTAGTTGTCCTTGAGCACCAGCGCGCCGACCTCGTCGGTCATCTCTTCCAGCAGCTCGTTGCGCTGTTCGCGCTCGAGCTTGCCCGTCTGCACCAGGTGGTCGAGCAGGATCTTGATGTTGACCTCGTGGTCGGAGCAGTCGACACCGGCCGAGTTGTCCAGCGCGTCGGTGTTGATCTTGCCGCCGTTGCGGGCGAACTCGATCCGCCCCAGCTGCGTGAGGCCGAGGTTGCCGCCCTCGCCGAAGACCTTGACGCGCAGCTGCTTGCCGTCGACGCGGATGGCGTCGTTGGCCTTGTCGCCCGCGGCCGCGTGGCTTTCGGTCTCCGCCTTGACGTACGTGCCGATGCCGCCGTTCCACAACAGCTCGACCGGGGACAGCAGGATGGCCTGGATGAGGTCCATCGGCGCGAGCGCGGTGACGCCGTCGGCGATGCCGAGCGACGCGCGCACCTGCGGGCTGATCGGGATCGACTTCGCCGTGCGCGGGTAGATCCCGCCGCCTTCGCTGATCAGCGAGCGGTCGTAGTCGTCCCAGGAGCTGCGCGGCAGGTCGAACAGGCGGCGGCGCTCGGCGTACGACGTCGCCGCGTCCGGGTGCGGGTCCAGGAAGACGTGCATGTGGTTGAACGCCGCGACGAGCCGGATGTGCTCGCTCAGCAGCATGCCGTTGCCGAAGACGTCGCCCATCATGTCGCCGATGCCGACGACGGTGAAGTCCTCGGTCTGGGTGTCCTTGCCCAGCTCGCGGAAGTGCCGCTTGACGCTCTCCCAGGCACCCTTCGCGGTGATGCCCATGGCCTTGTGGTCGTAGCCGACCGAGCCGCCGGAGGCGAACGCGTCACCCAGCCAGAAGCCGTACTGGGCGGAGACCTCGTTGGCGATGTCGGAGAACTTCGCGGTGCCCTTGTCGGCCGCGACGACCAGGTACGAGTCGTCGCCGTCGTGCCGGACGACGCCCGGCGCGGGCACGGTCTTGCCCTCGATCCGGTTGTCGGTCAGGTCGAGCAGGCCGGAGATGAACATGCGGTAGCAGGCGATGCCCTCGTTCAGCTGGGCGTCGCGGTCGATGCTCGCGTCGCCGGTCGCGGCCGGCGGGCGCTTCACGACGAAGCCGCCCTTCGCGCCGACCGGAACGATCACCGCGTTCTTCACCGCCTGCGCCTTGACCAGGCCGAGGATCTCGGTGCGGAAGTCCTCGCGCCGGTCCGACCAGCGCAGGCCACCGCGCGCGACTTCGCCGAAGCGCAGGTGCACGCCTTCGACGCGCGGCGAGTACACGAAGATCTCGAACCGCGGCCGCGGCTCCGGCAGGTCGGGCACGCCGGCCGGGTCGAGCTTGATCGCCAGGTACTGCCGGGGGTTCCCGTCGTCGTCGCGGACGTGGTAGTTCGTCCGCAGCGTGGCGCGGATGACGGCCATCAGCCGGCGCAGGATGCGGTCCTCGTCGAGGCTGGTGACCTCGTCGATCATCGCGCTCAGCTCGCCGGCGAGCGCTTCGGTGGCCGCCTCGCGGTCGGCGTCCGGCAGCTTCGGGTCGAAGCGGGCCTCGAACAGCCGCAGCAGCTTCGTCGCGACCTGCGTGTGGTTCAGCAGCGTGTTCTGGATGTAGTCCTGGGAGAACGCGCTGCCGGCCTGGCGCAGGTACCGCGAGTACGCGCGCAGCACGGCCACCTGCCGCCAGGTCAGCCCGGCGCGCAGGACCAGGCCGTTGAGCCCGTCCACCTCGGCGTCCCCGCGCCAGGCGGCCTCGAAGGCGTCCTGGAACCGGCCGCGCAGCTGGTCGACCGCGTGCTCGTCGGTCTCGTCGAGCATCTTCTGCGCGACGCGCAGGCCGAAGTCGTAGATCCAGCAGGCGCCGCCGTCTTCGCGGTGCAGCTCGTACGGCCGCTCGTCGACCACCTCGACGCCCATGGCCTGCAGCACCGGCAGCACCTTCGACAGGGTGACGCCTTCGCCGCGCAGGTACAGCTTGAACCGCCGTTCGCCCGGTTCGGCGTCCGACGGCCGGTAGAACGACAGCGCGAGATCGCCTTCGTCGGTCAGCGAGTCGAGCGCGCGGAGATCGGCCAGCGCCTCCCTGGCCGAGAAGTCCTCCTTGTAGCCCTCCGGGAAGACGCTCGCGAACCGCTGGCCCTGCTCGGTCGCCGACTCCTCGCCGAGGACGCCGACGGCCACGCCGCCGTCCGACTGCTCGCGGCGCTCGTCGAGGACCGCCTCGACCATCCGGTCGTCCCAGCTGCGGACGGCGTCGTTCAGCCGCTCCTGGATCCGCTGCGTGTCCGGCTCCAGCCGGCGCGCGGGATCGGTGTGGACCATGAAGTGCACCTGGGCGAGGACGGTCTCGCCGATCCGCGCGCTGTACTCGAGCTGGGTGCCTTCGAGCTCCTCGAGCAGGACCTCCTGCATCGCCAGCCGCGACCGCGTCGTGTAGCGGTCCTGCGGGAGGTAGACGAGGCAGGAGTAGAAGCGGCCGTACGGGTCGCGGCGCAGGAACAGCCGCAGCCGGCGGCGGTCCGACAGCGTGATCGCGCCGGTCGTCGTCGAGTACAGCGAGTCGGTGTCGGCGGAGAACAGGTCCGCGCGCGGCCAGTTCTGCAGCACTTCGAGCATCCGCTGGCCGGAGAAGGACTCCATCGGGAACCCGGCGCGGTGGATGACCTCGCGGACGCGGTTGCACACCACCGGGATGTCGAGGACGTTCTCGTGCAGCGCGGTGGTGGTGAACATGCCGAGGAAGCGGTGTTCGCCGGTGACCTTGCCCTCGGCGTCGAAGGTCTTCACGCCGACGTAGTACGGGTAGACCGGCCGGTGCACGGTCGAGGGCGCGCTCGCCTGGGTCAGCACCAGCAGCGACGGCGCCAGCGCGGACGCGGCGGTGTCCGGGCCCGCGGTGAGGCCGCGGGCGGCGAGGCTGTCCTGGCGCAGCACGCCGAGCCCGGAGGCCAGTACCGCGCGCAAGGCGGGCGCGGTGTGTTCTTGCGTGTCCGCGTGCGGGTTGTCGACCAGCTCGTAGCGGCGGTAGCCGAGGAAGGTGAAGTGGCCGTCGGCCAGCCAGCGCAGCAGCCGGGCGCCTTCGGCGACCTCGGCCTCGGGCAGCTTCGGCGGGTCGGTCTCGAGTTCGCTCGCGAGCTGGCAGGCCGTCTGGGCCATCTTCTCGGCGTCTTCGACGACCTCGCGGACGTCCCCGAGGACGCTGGAGAGGCGGTTGTCGAGCTCGCGGGCGCGGTTCGGGTCGGTGACGAAGTCGATCTCGATGTACATCCACGACTCGGCGGCCGAGTTCGCGGGCGGCTCGGCCGGGTCGGCCTCGGGGTGGACTTCCTGGAGCTCGCCGGTCAGGTCGCGGCTGACGACGACGATCGGGTGGACGATCCGCTGCACCTGCACGCCGTCGCGGGCGAACTCGGCGGCGATCGAGTCGACCAGGTAGGGCATGTCGTCGGTGACGACCTGCACGACCGTGGCTTCGCGCGCCCAGCCGTCCTCGGCGACGGTGGGGTTGAGCAGCCGCACGGCCGGGCGGCCGGGCATCCGGTGCTTGGCGAGCTGCAGGTGCGAGCGCACCGCGCCGACGAGGTTGACGGGCTCGTCGCCGACGATCTCCTCGGCCGGGATGTGCCGGTAGTAGAGCCGGATGAGCTCCCCGATCTCCGGCGCCAGCCCGGCGGCCGCGTCGATCAGGTCGTCCCTGATCTGCTCCGGGCTGGCCGGGGAACGCCGGCCGAATTCCGGTTCGGTTTCGGCTCCGGTTCCGGGTGGGGACGAGACTCCGGTCGAGCTCATTTGAGGCAACTCTCCAGTATGCGTGAGGTGGCACCGTGCCGGTTCGGCGGTGAACCGGACCACCCCACACTAATGCGCCGCGGTCGGGGATCACATGAAGACCCGGGGGTTCCCCAGTTCCGGAAAACCCTTCCCGGCCAGCGGATTTGCGTGATCGGTCAAGCTACTGACGGGTTGCGTTCCGGCGCTCTCCGCGGCGCTGACCAGCCGGGCTCGACGGGCGTTACCTGCTGCGGAGCCAACATGATCGGTTCAGCTGACCCGGGCGGGCACCGCTCGGCGAAGGCTGTCGGCCGGTCGGCGAACCCGGGGTGCGACGGACGCCACTTCGTTCGCGCGGCCGGCGAGTCGGCGACGAATAGGGGTGCTTCGGCGCGGGAGCGCGGGTTCGGCGGAACGGCTCAGTCGCCCGAGCCGTGGCGGCGGGAGTCCGACACCTCGGCTCCGTGGCCGTTGCGGCCGTGCCCGTTGCGGCGGCCGGTGTCCTGCGAACCCAGCTGCTTGACGAGCGCGGCCGCGCTCGCGGTGCCCGCCTGGTGCTCGGCCAGCGCGCGGGCCAGGAGGTCGGCGAGCCCCGCGTCCGGCGGGGGCTCGTCCTCCGAAATCGCGCGCGCGTAGCTCTCCGGGAACGGCGCCGTCGCCGGGGTCCAGTGGCCGAAGTCCTCCATCGGCTCCAGCGACGGTGGCATCCGCAGCCGCGGCAGCCACGGCTCGGCTTCGTCGCGGTAGTCCGGCACCGACGGCGGCTCGTCCTCCGGCCGCGGCGGCGGGGCCAGCTCCGGCTCGGGACGCGGTGGTGGCTCGTCGGCGCGGCTCTCGGCGTCTTCCGCGCGGCGACGTCCGCCGCTCGCTCCGCCCGACGACGAGATCCCCAGCCGGTCCAGCACCGACCGGGCGGCCACGGAACCGTGCTCGGCGTCGTGCCGCGTCGACGGCTGCGGTTCGCGCCGCGGCTCCCGCTCGGCGGCGGGCTCGGGCGCGAGCGGCAGCGCCGGCGTGACGCGCGTGGGCGCCGAGTCGCGTTCGGCGGCGGTCTCCCGCAGCCGCGCTTCGGCGAGGGCGGCCCAGGAGAACTTGGGCTTTTCGCTTTCCACCGGCACCGGCGGCTCGGCGGGAGGTTCCGGCGCGCGCCGGCGTCCGGACGGCTGCGCTTCGGCGGGTTCCGCCGGAACGGGCTGCGCCTTGCCGGGCGACTCACGCCGCCACGGCGGGTCGACGGCGGCCGGCTCACGCCGGCGTCCGGGTTCGCCGGGCTCAGGCCGGCGTTCCGGCTCGACCGGGGCCGACTTCACCTCGATGGGCTCCAGCGCGGGCCGGCGAGCCGGCTCCGAGCGGGCTTCGACGGGCTCCGGCTCGCGCCTGCGTGCCGGCTCGGCCGGTGCCGAGCGGACCTCGATGGGCTCCGGTTCGCGCCTGCGTGCCGGCTCGGCCGGTGCCGAGCGGACTTCGATGGGCTCCGGCTCCCGCCGAACAGGCTCGACCGAAGCCGACCGAGCCTCCATGGGCTCCGGCTCCCGCCGAACGGGCTCGACCGACGCCGAACGGACCTCGATCGGTTCCGGCCGGCGCTCCGGCTCGCGCCGGCGTCCGGCCGGCCGGTCCTCGGCCGGCTCGGGCCGCCGCCGTTCGACGACGACCGGCTCCGGGCGCACGCGCGGCTCCACGGGCTCGTCGCGCACTGCCGGCATCACCGACGTCTCGGCGGCGTCGGCGGTCACCCGCGGCCGCTCGAACGACCACGCGGGCGCCGGCTGCCGCGGTTCGGGCTTCTCTTCGCGGCCGAACGACCAGGCCGGTGCCTTCGCGGCCGGTTCGGCGGCGGGCCGGACGGCCTCGGGCTCGGCGGCCACCACCGGGACCGGCCGCGACGGCACCGCCTTCAGCACCTCGTCGAGGTCGATCGACGCGGGCTCGCCCGTGCCGAACTCGCCGGCCAGCACGCTGCACGCCTGCCGCCGGGACCGCGCGTGCAGCTGCTCGGCGGCCCGCGAGCGGTACAGGCACGCGATGGCCTCCTCGGCCTGCCCGAACCGCTCCTCCAGCTGCGCCAGCTCCAGCCACAACCGCGCGGTGACCGCGGACAGCCCGTGGCGGTCGGTGCTCGCCACGGCTTCGCGGACCAGCTCGGTGGCCGCCTCCCCGGCGCCCGCGGGCAGGTGGATGCGCGTCGCGACGGCCAGCCGCAGCCAGCCCATCGGCGCGACCCCCGCCGCGCGCACCGGCTCCGCCAGCACCGGCTCGGCGATCTCGTACGCCATTTCCGTGTCACCGCGGTCGAGCAGCGTGCTGACCAGCAGCAGCACCAGCCGGATCCGGACGAGGCCGCCGTCGTCGGCCGGGTTGTCCAGCTTCTCCAGGAAGCCCAGCCCGGTGCGGGCGGCGTCGGCCGCCGCCGTCAGGTCGCCGTGGCGCCGCCGGTGCGACGCCGTGCCGACGCGCAGCAAAGCGCGGACCAGCAGCTGGGTGTCGGCACCCAGGGACTCGTCGCCGAGGACGAGCTTGTCCGCCTCGACGAGCACCCGGTCCAGCTCGGCCTTGCGCCCCAGCAAGCCGAGGCAGCCCACCAGGTGCGTCAGCGCGGCGGCGCGGTGCACCGGCGAGACGACCGGGTCGGTGAGCACCGGCCGCAGCGCGGCGAGCCCGGTCAGCGGCACGCCCAGGCTGCGGGCGCACACGGCGAGGTCGATGCGCAGCCGGGCGGCGATGTCGCCGTAGCCGGCGTGCTCGGCCGCGCGCAGGGCCGCGACCGCGCGCCCGACCGTGCCCGGCCGCATGCCCAGCCGGACGCGCGCGGAGACGACCAGGCTCTCGGCCCGGATCCACTGTTCGTCGGCGCCGGCGGCCTCCGAGAGCGCGGCCGCGCGCTCGCCGAGGACCAGCGCGAGCTCGGGCGCGCGCAGGTGCAGCGCGTCCGCGCGTTCGATGAGCCGGCCGACTGCGGAGAGGGTTTCCCCGGCGTGGACGGAACGCCCGCTCCCCTGGGGGAGCGGGCTCGTCCGGTGCTGTTCGCTGGCTTCCACGGGGAAACCCGCCCCCTCAGTCGCGGGTCAGCTTGCGATGGGTGACACGGTGCGGCCGCGCCGCCTCGGCGCCGAGGCGCTCGACCTTGTTCTTCTCGTACCCCTCGAAGTTGCCCTCGAACCAGAACCACTTGGCCGGGTCTTCGTCCGTGCCTTCCCAGGCCAGGATGTGCGTCGCGACCCGGTCGAGGAACCACCGGTCGTGGGAGATCACCACGGCGCAGCCGGGGAACTGCTCCAGCGCGTTCTCCAGCGAGCCCAGCGTCTCGACGTCCAGGTCGTTCGTCGGCTCGTCGAGCAGGATCAGGTTCCCGCCCTGCTTGAGCGTCAGCGCCAGGTTGAGCCGGTTGCGCTCGCCACCGGAGAGCACGCCCGCCGGCTTCTGCTGGTCCGGGCCCTTGAAGCCGAACGCGCTGACGTACGCGCGCGACGGCATTTCGGTCTGCCCGACGTGGATGTAGTCCAGCTCGTCGGAGACGACCTGCCAGACCGTCTTCTTCGGGTCGATCCCGCCGCGGTTCTGGTCCACATAGGACAGTTTGACCGTCTCGCCGATCTTGACTTCGCCGGCGTCCGGCTCCTCGAGCCCGACGATCGTCTTGAACAGCGTGGTCTTGCCGACGCCGTTCGGGCCGATCACGCCGACGATGCCGTTGCGGGGCAGGTTGAACGACAGGCCGTCGATGAGGACGCGGCCGTCGAAGCCCTTCTGCAGCTTCTCGACCTCGACCACGACGTTGCCCAGCCGCGGGCCCGGCGGGATCTGGATCTCTTCGAAGTCGAGCTTGCGGTGCTTGTCCGCCTCCGCCGCCATCTCCTCGTAGCGGTCGAGGCGCGAGCGCGACTTGGTCTGGCGCGCCTTCGCGTTGGACCGGACCCACTCGAGCTCGGTCTTCAGGCGCTTCGCGAGCTTCGCGTCCTTCTTGCCCTGGACCTCGAGGCGCTCGCGCTTCTTCTCCAGGTACGTCGAGTAGTTGCCCTCGTAGCCGACGACGCGGCCGCGGTCCAGCTCCATGATCCACTGGGCCACGTTGTCGAGGAAGTACCGGTCGTGGGTGACGGCGAGGACAGCGCCGGCGTAGCGGGCCAGGAACTGCTCCAGCCACAGGACACTCTCGGCGTCCAGGTGGTTGGTGGGCTCGTCGAGCAGCAGCAGGTCGGGCGCCGACAGCAGCAGCTTGCACAGCGCGACCCGGCGGCGCTCACCACCGGAGAGGTGGGAGACGCCTTCGTCCGGCGGCGGGCAGCGCAGCGCGTCCATGGCCTGCTCGACGGTCGAGTCGAGCTCCCAGGCGTCCGCGTGGTCGAGCTCCTCCTGGAGCTTGCCCATCTCCTCGAGCAGCTCTTCGCTGTAGTCGGTCTCCATCAGCTTGAGGACCTCGTTGTAGCGGTCGAGCTTGACCTTGACCTCGCCCAGGCCCTCTTCGACGTTCTCGCGGACCGTCTTCTCCTCGTTGAGCTCCGGCTCCTGCATGAGGATGCCGACGCTCGCACCGGGCTGGAGGAACGCCTCGCCGTTGCTGGCCTGCTCGATCCCCGCCATGATCTTGAGAACGGTGGACTTACCGGCACCGTTCGGCCCGACCACGCCGATCTTGGCGCCGGGGTAGAACGCGGTGCTGACGTCGTCGAGGATGACCTTGTCCCCGACGGTCTTGCGCACCTTCTTCATGGTGTAGATGAACTCGGCCATACCGACGATCGTAGAGCGCACCTGATCGCGGCTCGACGCCGGTCACCGTCGGACTACCGAAAGTCAGTCCCGGATCACCGGAAGCGCTGTTTTCCGCGCCCTCAACCTCAACTGGAGCCCGAGGGTCGCTTCCCCTCCGCGAGGTTCTTCAGCATGGCGTTGTAGGCGTTCAGCTCTTCGTCGCCGGTGGCCGCTTCGCGCCGGTCACGCCGCTTCGCCTCGCGCTCGTCCTGGCGCGACCACTGCACCAGCAGCGCGATCAGCACGAGCAGCACCGGGAGCTCGCCGGACGCCCACGCGATGCCGCCGCCGAGCCGCTGGTCGGTCAGCAGGTCGGCGACCCACGGCAGGTGCAGCTGGCTGTAGAACGCCTGCCCGATCACCGTCTGCTTGCTCATCAGGATCACGCCGAAGAAGGCGTGGAACGGCATCGCGGCGAACATCATCCCGAGCCGGCCGAGGTACGGGATCCGCCGCGGCGAGGGGTCGACGCCGATCACCGGCCAGTAGAAGACGTACCCGGCGAGCAGGAAGTGCGCGTTCATCGCCAGGTGCGCCCAGTGGTAGTTCAGCGCGGCGTCGAACAGGCCCGAGAAGTACAGCGCGTAGAACGAACCGACGAACAGCAGCAACGCGACGACCGGGTGCGTGAGGAAGCGCGAGACCGGCGAATGCACCGCCGCGACGATCCACTCGCGCGGTCCCGGCGGGGCGTCCTTGCCGGCCGCGGGCAGGGCGCGCAGCGCGAGCGTCACCGGCCCGCCGAGGACGAACAGCACCGGCGCCACCATCGACAGCAGCATGTGGTTGCCCATGTGGACGCTGAACATCGCGGGCGCGTACCGGCCGATGCCCGACGACGTCGCGATCAGCAGCACCACGCAGCCGGCGATCCAGGCGACCGTGCGGCCCACCGGCCAGGTGTCGCCGCGGCGCAGCAGCCGCCGGACCCCGGCCAGGTAGAGGCCGCCGAGGACGAGCGCGAGCGTCCCGTAGACCAGGTCGAAGCGGGTGTCGAGGAGCAGGCGCCACACCGTCGGCGGGCCGTCGAGGTTGTAGCCGATCAGCAGCTCGGTGGTGGACGGCTGGGTGATCGCGTCCGCCGGTGGCGGCGTCCTGGCCAGCCCGGACGCGATCCCGATCGTGACGAACATGATCAGGATCTCGACCGCGGCCAGCCGCAGCAGCTGCGCGCCGCCCCTGCCGTCGACGAGGTCCTTGACGCCCTTCTGCCGCTGCTGGTGGCCGAAGACCCCGAGCAGCAGCAACGCGACCGTCTTGGCGACGACCAGGAGGCCGTAGTCGGTGGTGAAGAGGTCGTTGAGGCCGATCCGGACGAGCGCGTTGACGACACCGGAGACGGCCATCACGATCCAGCACACCAGCGCCAGCCGCGAGAACCGTTGCGCGGCCAGGCTCAGGTGGTTGCCGCGCCGGTACCCGAGCGCCAGCAGGGCGACCAGGCCGCCGACCCAGAAGGACGCGGCGACGAGGTGGAACAGCAGGCTGTTGGTGGCGACGTCGTGCGAGCCGCCGCTGGCCGAGTGGCCGGTGACCGCGACCGGGACCAGCCCGCCCACGGCCAGGAAGAACAGCACCGCCGTCCAGCCCCAGGACAGCGCGAGCCGGCAGCCGAGGGCGACCAGGACGGCGATCAGCGCCGTCCAGAGCCAGGCCTTCGGCTGTTCGATGGCGCCGACGAGGTCGAGCAGCGTCTGCGGGTCCAGGATGTCGCCGAACGGCTTCCCGGCGGTGTCGGCGGCGGTGAACGCGACCGAGAGCAGGGCCGCGGCGAACCACACCCACGCGGCGATCCCCGCCGCGCGCAAGGCGCCGTAGCCCTCCGGGCCGAGCGTGCCGGACTTCTGCGGCGGCACCAGGAACGCGGCCAGCAGCAGCGAGCCGACGCAGATCACCGACGCGGCTTCGCTCAGCACCCGCACGACCGTGATGCCGTACTTGGTGACCAGCCCCGGATCCGGCAGGCCGGCGATGGCGTACCCGGCGCCGCCGGTGAGCGCGATCAGCCCGATCGCGACGACGGCGGCCAGCAGCACGCCGACCGCGAGCAGGGGCAGCACACTGGCCCGGCGCTGCGTGGGGACGTCGGATTTCGTCGCGGACACGCCACTGAGGGTATGCCCAGCCCCGGTCAGGCCCGTGTGACGGGCAGGATGGGAGCGTGAAGATGATCCTGCTGCGGCACGCCGAGTCGCTCGGCAACGTCGACGAGCTCGCCTACACGCGGATCCCCGACCACGCCCTGCCGCTGACGGAGAAGGGCGAGCGGGAGGCGCTCGCCGTGGCGCCCGAGATCACCCGGCTGCTCGACGGCGAGCGGCCCGCCGTCTACGTCAGCCCGTACCTGCGGACGCGGGAGACGTTGCGGCTGCTGGACATCGAGGCCTCGTGCGAGCGGCTCCTGCAGGAGCCCCGGCTGCGCGAACAGGACTGGGGCAATCTCCAGGACCCGGCCGACCAGGAGATCCAGAAGGCGCGGCGCAACGAGTTCGGGCACTTCTTCTACCGGCTGCCGTTCGGCGAGTCGGGCGCGGACGTCGACGACCGCGTCGCGGCGTTCCTGTCGGACCTGCGCCTGCGCGACGAAAGTCACCCCGAGACGGTCCTGATCGTGTCGCACGGGCTCACGCTGCGGCTGCTGTGCCGCCGGCTGTTCGGCTGGAGCATCGAGCTGTTCGAGTCCCTGTCCAACCCGGGGACCTGCGAATACCGCGTCCTTTCCGAGTCCGACGGCAAGTGGTCGCTGGACCGGCCGTTCGCGCAGTGGCGCGCCTCACCCGACGGGGAAACGCAGCTCTAGCGGCGCGGTCAGCACGACGCGGGTGCCCTGGCCGGGCGCCGAGTCGATCCGCGCGGTGCCGCCGATTTCGGCCATCCGGGCGTGGATCGAGTGCTCGATGCCGAAGCCGCCGCGGCGCGCGCCGGCGTCGAACCCCGTTCCGTGGTCGCGCACGGAGACCGTGACGACGCCGTCCTGCTCTTCGAGGCACATGACGGCTTTCGACGTCTTCGCGTGCTTCAACGTGTTTCGCAGCGCTTCGCGAGCGGCGTCGTGCAAGGAGTTGACGACGCTCTCGGGGACGTCGGACGGCTTCGCGAGCGGAACGAGGTCGACGCGCAGGCCTTCCGCCGTCATCTCGACCGCGAGCGCGCCGAGCCGGTGTTCGAGGCCGCCGGGCTCGGCGGGCGCGTCGCCGTCGAGGCTCAGCCGCAGGCGCAGCGCGTGCGCGCGGGCGATGCTGCGGACCTGGTCGAGGCTGCCGACCGGGTCGAGGGCGTCACGGGGCGCCGGCAGCGCGAGCGACTCCATCACCTGCAGGACGGTGTCGTGGACGTCGCGGCGGTGCCGTTCGCGTTCGGCGGCCCGGCCGCGCTGCTCCCCCAGCCGGTGCGCGAACCGCATCGAGCCGGCGACCAGCAGGACGATCGCCAGCGCCGTCGCGGCCGCCGCGACCAGGGCGAGCACGATCCACGTGGCGGGCGCCGAGGTCCCGGACACCACAGCCATCCCGTAGCGCAGGAGCACCGCGCCGGTGATCGCGACGGCCCCGGCGGGTGCGCCGCGCAGCAGCGTCCAGACCATGACCGTGCCCATGATGTTCGGCCAGGTCAGGCCGAGCAGGGCCGGTGCGAACAGCGCCGCGGCGAAGCTCGTGACGAGCGTGTACGCGGTGTCGGCGACGAGCACCGGCCGGATTCCGGTGCGGCGGTGGAAGACCCAGGCCACCTCGGCCAGGTTCGGCACGAGGTACAGCGCGACGGCGAGGCCGAGCACCGGCGCGCCCAGCGGGTCGCCGGCCCAGATCTCCTGCAGGAACAACGCGAGCCGGAACGCGACCGGCACGAGCACGAGCCTCGGCACCGCGCCCTGCACGAGCGGGAGCCCGGCTCCGCCGGCGAGCGCCCCCGCGCCGCCGAGCAGCACAACCCTCACGACGTCCTCCCCGGGTCAAGGCCCCTACCCTGACCAGCCCACCTGAACTCGTAACGTCGGTTCATTCATTTCAGTTTACGACGCGCTCAGCTTGCCCCGCCCGGTTCCGCACTGTCAACGGGCTGCGGCGGCAGGGACCGGCGTCACGATTCGACGGTCACTGCGGCTTCCTCGCGGTTTCGCGCCCGCCGGGCACCGAGGGCGGCCGGCAGGATCAGCGCGGCGACGAGCGCGACGAACCCGAACGCCGTCGCGTAGTCCGTCACCTGCGCGATGCCGCCGACGATCGGCGGGCCGCCGAGGAAGCCGGTGTAGGCGATGGCCGTGACGAAGCCGATCTCGCGTTCGCCGCCGCCTTGTTTCCCGGCGTCGCCCGCCAGGCTCAGCGCCATCGGGAACGAAGCCGCCAGCCCCGCGCCGGCGAGCGCGAAGCCGACGTAGCCGACCGCGGCGACCGGGATCGCGGCCGCGGCGAGCAGGCCGACGGCGGCGAGGACCGACCCCGCGGCCAGGCAGCGGGTCGGGCCGAAGCGGCGTTGGGCGTAGGTTCCGGCGAGCCGGGTCAGGGCCATGACCAGCTGGAAGCCAGCGAACGCGAGTGCCGCGGCACCCTGGCCGACACCGCGTTCGACCGTCATGAGCAGCGCGGACCAGTCCGACGACGCCCCTTCGGCGATCGCGGAGCACAACGCGACGGCGGCGAGCAGCCACAGCACCGGACGGCGGATCGGCGCGCGGCTCGGCGTGGCCGCTTCGTGGTGCTCGGGACGGCTGCCGGGGACCGCGCGGAGGATGGGGAGCAGCACCGCGACGGCGACGACCGCGGCCATGGTCAGGTGCCGCCCCGGCGACCAGCCGTGGCCGGCGGCGAGGCCCGCGGCCAGCGAACCGGCGAGCGCGCCGAAGCTGAACCCCGCGTGGAACTCCGGCATGATCGCGCGGCCGAGCCGGCGTTCGACGGCGACCGCGGCGACGTTCATCGCGACGTCGAGCATCCCGACGCTCGCGCCGATCAGGAGCAGGGCGCCGGCCAGCAGCGGCACGGTGGGCGCGAACCCGACCAGCACCATCGAGCCGGCCGCGCTCACGGTGCTGCCGGCGACGACCACGCGCGCACCGGCCCGTTCGATGATCCGGCCGGACACCGAAGCGGCCGCGAGCATCCCGACGCTGGCGCCGAGCAGCGCCAGCCCGAAGACGCCGGGGGAAGCGTGCACCTGCGTCGCGAGCGCGGGCGTGCGCGACGCCCAGGACCCCAGCGCGAGGCCGTTGAGCGCGAAGACGACGAACACCGCGATCCGATCCCGCATGGTTCCCAGCGTGACTGAAGCGCTTCAGAAAGTCCATGGTTACACTGCGCGGATGACCCGGCGCCGTCGTCCCACGCTCGACGATGTCGCGTCGGCCGTGGGTGTCTCCCGCGCCACGGTCTCCAACGCGTACAACCGGCCTGACCAGCTGTCTTCCCAGCTGCGCGAGCAGGTTCTGCGAGCGGCGGCCGCGCTCGGTTACGCGGGCCCGGACCCGACCGCGCGCAGCCTCGCCACCAGCCGGACCGGGGCGGTCGCGGTGCTGCTGGACACGTCGCTGTCGGCGGCGTTCTCCGACCCCGCGCTGTCGGTGACGCTGGACGCGCTGGCCCGCGTGGTCGATCCGCACGCTTTGCTGCTCCTGCCCGGCGGTGCGTCCGGCGGGCCGCCCGCCGAGCGGGTGCTGACCGCGCAGGCCGACATCGCGGTGGCGTACTCGCTGGCCGACGGCGCCCCGGCGCTGGACTCGGTGCGCGCGCGGGGGTTGCCGCTGGTGGTGATCGACCAGCCGCTGCTGCCCGGGGCGGCGCGGATCGGCTGCGCGGACCGAGAGGGGGCGGCGCTGGCGGCCCGGCACCTGGTGTCGCTGGGCCACCGGCGGTTCGGGATCTTCGCGGCTGGTAGCCGGGTCACGCCGGGCGGGGGCGCTCTGTCGCTCGGGGCCGCTTCTGCTGCTTCGTTCCGCGACACGCGCGAGCGGCTGGCCGGGTACCTGGACGAGGTGGACCCGGCTTCGGTCGTCGTGGAGGAAGCGGCCGGGCTCAGTGTGGAGAGCGCGATGGCGGGGGCGTTCGCGCTGCTCGGGCGGACGCCGCGGCCGACCGCGCTGCTGTGCATGTCCGACCAGCTGGCGTTGGCGGTGCTCGCGGCGGCGGGGCAGCTGGGGCTCCGCGTGCCGGAGGAGCTTTCGGTGGTCGGGTTCGACGACAGCCCGCCGGCGGCGTGGGCGGTCCCGCCGTTGACGACGGTCCGGCAGGACCTGGCGGTGAAGGGCCGGATCGCCGGGGAGCTGGTGCTGCGGCTGCTGGCGGGCGAGCCGGTGCCGCCGCCGGACGAGGTGCCGGTTTCCCTCGTGGTGCGGGCGAGTACCGGCCCGGCTAGCACGTGATCGATGCCCCGGCAAGACCGTTCGCGGATCTGTGGACAACCGGTTCCGGGCCGGGCACCTGTCCACAGATTCGAAATCGCGGGCTGACAAATCTTCCCCCGCCCGCCAATCTGGAATCACCAGTTCACCGCGGCCCGCGAAAGCCGCGATTCCAGAGGGGAATTCCACGATGTCTTCACGCCGTCTCCGCGCTCGCCTGCCGTACCTGCTCGTCCTGGCCACCGTCGGGCTCCTGACCGGCGTCGGGACCGCTCAGGCGGCATCCGGTCCAGGATGCCAGAAGGGGGAATTCTGCCTGTGGTCGACGAACGACTACGGCGGCGAAATCTCGCGAACCGACTTGCGCACGGCGAATCCAGGGGAATGCATTCCCTTGCCCGAGGGATTCGCCGGGGCGTCGTTCGCGAATCTGATGACCCGCGACGTCACGGTGTACCAGGACGACGAATGCTCGACGGAGGGCGATTTCGTCACCTATCCGGGTGGCGGCACGTTCGTCCCGGACGCGCCGTTCCTGGTCCGCGGAATCCAGATCTGGGAGTGACGCCCTGAGCTGGGCTCGTACCCGCCGTCCGCTCCAAGGGGGGAGCCGGCTCGCGGCGGCGGCCGGGCCCGTCCGGGGCCGCTCCCCCGACAGCGGCCCCACCCCGTGGGCGCGCCTCTGCGGCGGGGCGCGCCCACGGGCTTCCCACGGCTGAGACTCGCCGCGCCGAGCGGGGCTGGGCAGCCCTGCGACGGCGTCCAGGCGGCTCGTGGCGCTTGCCGAGGCCCGGCGGCCGCCGAGTGGCGGTGAAGCCGATCAGTGGCCTCTCAGGCCGTCTGGTGGCTGCTTACCCGCAGCCTGGCGGCCCACGACGGGCGGGTCGACCGTTCGCCGGGCATCGGGCAGGCGGTCCAGCCCTCACCGCGGCGGGCCTCCGACCAGCCGGCTCGACCGTCACCAACCACCCCGGCACCCGAGGCCCAGCGGGGCGAACCCCGACCGACCTTCGGGCCTCCGGCCGGCCCGCCCAACTGTCACTGACCACTCGCGCCCGAGCCGACCGGGCGACCTCGCCTGCTCACCCGACGTCACGACACCTGGGCGGTCCGCACCCAACCGACGAGCAGCTCGGCACCTCGCCGAACCACCGGTTCGGCGGTCCGCGGCGCACCCACAACCGACTCGGTCGACCACCAACCAGTGCGAGCGACGCCGGCGCGGCCCTCGTAGCTCGGCTGGACAGAGCAAGAGCCTTCTCATCTCTAGGTCGCAGGTTCGAGTCCTGCTGGGGGCCGGGTCACGCGTACCGGCTTACCGACCAGCCCACCGTCCACGACAGCGGTCAGACCGACTGTCACCACCTCATCGCAAAAGCCGCCGGAGGCACTTCTCCCACCGAACCGCGCCGGCAATTCGGCGATCCCGCCACACCGCGCACTCCGGAGAGGCTCGACCCATCCACCACCATTCGGAGGAGTCCACCGGATCGCCGATACCGCCAGTCCCGGCGGCCATACCCAAACCCACCCGGAACCGCATTCATGCAGGTGAGGAGACCACCGCGCCGCCCGCCGCGGCAGGGAGGCAGCGACGTGCGGACGCTCGCGGCGCTGCCTGCCCGGCCGCAGGGACGTGCGGGCGAGCGTGGTCGGGCTGGACACAGCAAGAGCCTTCTGATCGCCAGGTTACAGGTTCGGGGCCGGTCCGTAAGCCCGTCCGGTCACCCTCAGCACCGCACCCGACACGCAAGGAGGTCTACACCACGCCCTCGACGACGCTTCCCCCGAACTTCCGAATTCCGTCGAACGAGACCTGAAACGATTCGCCGGTGTCGAACGATCGAGAGGATGGCGACGACTAAGCTGCCATTGCCGGGTTGCCGGCAGCAGCCGTCGGCGCGGGCCCTCGTAGCTCAGCTGGATAGAGCAAGAGCCTTCTAATCTCTAGGTCGCAGGTTCGAGTCCTGCCGGGGGCGCCACCAGGGAAGACGTCGTGCGCGGCTGCGCACGGCGCCTCCTGGTCACCGTGCTCGGCCCCACCTCGGAGCCCTTCCCCGACGCCCTCACTGTGGACGGTGGCGGTCACCCTTCCGGTTGCACCCAGGGCCGGACGTCGCACCGCGTGAGCCGCCAGGTGGCGGAACGGTCCCGACCGAGTTCATCCCGAGACAACCTTGTTACCTGATCGGCCGGGCGAGCCAGGACACCGCCAGTACGACTGCGCTCCGACGCCCCCACCCGATCGAGCGAAACAGCACCGACTACCGAGGAGGCGGTCCACCATGGACCACGACCAAGTCCGCGGGCGGCACCGACGGCGCCGGGACAACCGGGTGGCGCGCACGGTCTTCGACGAGGCGCGGCGCGCGGGTCTCGTCCGGCGGCACCTGATCAAGCTGCGGTACCTCGCCGAGCGCGGCGGATCCGCTCCGGCACCGGCGCCGGGCCCGGTGGCCGAACCACCGGCCTCCACATCGGACGCCGCCTGACCCCGCGAACGCGAGACGTACGGACCAAAGCCGCGGCCGGCCCACATGCCCGGGACTCGGTGTCGCGCGGCACGAGATTTCCGGGTGGACGTGGAACGCCGCGGCACCGCCTCGATGACGAGGCGGTGCCGCACCGATCGCCGGCATGCGAAGGATTACCGGTCGCCGCCCTTCAGGTACACCGGGAGGGCCCGGTGGCCGTTCATGATGAAGGTCGAAAGGGGCTCGAGGTCGGCGGGGTCGACGGCCAGGGCCAGGTTGGGGTACCGGTCGAAAAGGGTCGACAGGCCGATGGCCGCCACCAGGCGGGCGATGCCGGCACCGAGGCAGAAGTGCGGGCCGAAACCGAAGGAGAGGTGTTCCTTGTCGGCGCGGGTGATGTCGAATTCGCAGGCCGATTCGCCGTGCAGCGACGGGTCGCGGCCGATGGCGGCGTAGTTGACCAGGATCGGGTCGCCCTGCGGGATCGTGACGCCGTCGCCGAGGTCGATGTCCTCGACCGCGTAGCGCAGCGGGAGCGAGGCGAGCGGAGACTCGACGCGCAGGGTCTCGTCGATCACGTCGTTCCAGGTGGCCGCCCCGGACTTGACGAGCGCCAGCTGGTCGGGGTGGGTGAGCAGCGCGGTGATCGCGTTGTCGAAGAAGTTGATCGTGGTCTCCGAACCGGCGCCGAGGATCGCGAAGATCGTGTCGGCGAGCTCCTGCTCGGTCAGCCGCGAGCCGTCCTCCTCGCGCGCGGCGATCAGGTCGCTGGTGATGTCCTCGGCGGGGTTGGCGCGCTTGTTCGCGATCAACTCGGCCATGGAGGAGCGCCAGCCGGCCAGGACGGACTGGGCCTGCTCGGGGGTGACCGTGGTGTCCACCATCATGTCGATCACCTTGGCGGTGGCCGCGCGGGCCTGCTCGTCCATCCCGATCAGCTCGGCGACCAGCATGGCCGGCAGCGGGTAGGCGAACCGCTCGCGCAGGTCGACCACCTCGTCCGGATCGCCGGCGGCGAGCCCGTCGAGCAGCATGTTGGTCAGCGCCTCGATCTGCGGGCGGACGGCTTCGGTTCGCTTGGGGGTGAAGGCCTTTCCGACCAGGCGGCGCAGCCGGACGTGGTCCTTGCCGTGGGCGGTGACCATGTTGTCCATCGCGACCCAGCTGATCATCTCCCAGTCGGGCGGGATTTCGCCGTTGATGAACTTCGGCCAGTGGTTGCGGGCGCTCTTGGTGACCCTGGCGTCGGTCAGCAGCTTCTTGATCACGTCCGCACGGGTCACCGACCACGCGAGGACCCCACCGGGCAGCTCGACCTGGGTCGCCGGGCCCAGAGCGCGCAGGTGGGCGGCCTCCCCGTGGATGTCATGTCCCGTGGTGTCCAGGATGGGGCAACGGCTTTCCATGGGCTGGCCTTTCGGAGACGGAAGAGAACGGGCGAAGGCTCGGATGTCGTCGATGAGCAGGCGAGGCTGCTCGAGTGCCGGGAAATGGCCGCCGCGGTCGAACTCCGTCCACCGCGCGAGCGTCGGCAGGTCGCGCTCGGCGAAGCTGCGAATCGGCAGGACGAGGTCGCGCGGGAAGACGGCGACCGCGATCGGGACGGCGGGTGCCGGCGGTTTCTCACCGGCGAGGGCACGCATCGCGGCCGCGCCCTCGTAGTAGAAGTTGGCGGACGTGGCGGCCGTGGCGGTCAGCCAGTGGATCGAGACCGCGTCGAGGATCTTGTCGCGGCTGATCGCGTCCTCGGGAACCTCGCCGCAGTCGGTCCATTCCTTGAAGCGCTCCACGATCCAGGCCAGCAGGCCGATCGGCGAGTCCGTGAGCGCGTAGGCCGGTGTCCGCGGGCGGGTCTCCATGAGCTTCACGTAGGGGGAGAGCTCCTGGACGAACTTGCCGAGCAGGTCGAGGCGCTCCCGGTCGCCGTCGTTCAGCGCGGCCACTTCGGCCGGGTCGCCGCTCGGGAAGGTCAGCAGCATGGTGACGTGCGCACCCGCACAGTTCCGCGGGTCGATCGTCGCCACCGCCGTGGAGATCACCGAGCCGATGCCGCCGCCCTGGGCGAGGTAGCCGCGGTAGCCGAGCCGGCGCATCAGCTCGGCCCAGGCCGAGGCGATCCGCGAAACGTCCCACCCGGTCGCGGGCAGCGGTGAGGAGAAGCCGTGGCCGGGCACCGCGGGGATCACGAGGTGGAAGGCGTCGGCCGGGTCGCCGCCGTGCGCGCGCGGGTCGGAGAGCGGGCCGATCAGGTCGAGGAACTCGGCGACGGAGCTGGGCCAGCCGTGGGTGAGCAGCAGCGGCCGGGCGTCGGGCTCCGGCGAGCGCACGTGCACGAAGTGGACGGGTGCGCCGTCGATCTCGGTGACGAACTGCGGGTGACTGTTCAGTGCCGCTTCGGTGGCACGCCAGTCATAGGAGCCGCGCCAGTACTCGGCGAGCTCCTTCAGGTAGGCGGGCGGAACCCCTCGGTCCCAGCCCGCGTCGGGCAGTTCCTCCGGCCAGCGGGTGCGGGCCAGCCGCGCGCGGAGATCGTCGATGGCTGCCTGCGGGATTTCGACTCGGTACGGCTGCATGCTCGCCTCAGATCGGTGCAATCGCGGCTGATACGGAACCGCGACCATCCTCGCGCCACGCCGAATGCGGCACATCTCCCGCATTGCCGCGTCTCGGCCGGCCGGGCCCGGAGTACCGGGGGCGATTCCTAGCGCGTCTCATGGATTGCCGAGCCGGAGCCGGTGCGAACAGACGGTCCACATCGGACCCCAGCCTGCCCAGGCCTGCGGGCTCGCGCATCTTCTCTTTTGCGGGCCGGAAATCCGGCGTCCGAAACCCACCGGCGTCGCTTCGGCGGCCGCCGGAAGCACCGCATTCCCAAGGATGTCAACTCCGGACACCGATGTGATCCTCGAGAGCGGACCACGTTCGCCGAAGGGGATGAGACGACATGACTGCCGCCAGGAGTCTGCCCGCAGACGGCTATCCGCCCCCGCCCGAGCCGGGGCTGACGGCGGAAGAGGTCGTGGCGCGCGCGGAGCGCATCGCGGTCGACCTCGTCGGCCGGCAACAGGAAACGGAAGAGCGCGGCTACTACGGCCTCGACACGCACAACGAGTTCCTCAACGCGGGCTTCTACCGCTTGCTCGTCCCGCGGCGGTACGGCGGCTACGAGTTCGGCCTCGACACCTACCTGCGGGTCGTCGCCGCGCTCGCGCGCGGTTGCGGCTCCACCGCCTGGATGTACACCTTCGGTGCCTCGCACGCCCACGTCGCCGCGACCCTGTTCGGCGAGGCGGCGCAGGACGAGCTGTTCGCCGGCGGCGACTTCATCAGCCCCGGCACCATCGGGCCGGTCGGGTTCGCCGAACGGGCCGAGGACGGCGGCTGGATCGTCGACGGCATCCACCGGTACTGCTCCGGCTCGCCGTACGCCACCCACTTCATCGGCCACACGCTCGTGGCCGGCGCGGAGGGCGAACAGCCGACCCCGATGATGTTCGTCGTGCCCCGCGACCAGTGGACGCGGCTGGAGGATTGGGGCGGGCTGCTGGGCCTGCGGGGCAGCGGTTCGCACAGCATCAAGATCGAGAAGGCGCACATCCCGGGCCACTTCGCGCTGCCCGGCACGCACATCGGCCTGGCCTCCGTCGCGGACGGCACGCCGGGACTGGCGCTGCACGGCAACCCCCTGTACGGCGGTGGCGTCCTGAGCATGATCCAGTTCCAGAACGGCGCACTGGCGACCGGCATGGCCGCCGGCGCCCTCGACGTCTACACCCAGCTGATGCGCGACCGCACGACGATCTACCCGCCGATCACCTCGCGCGCCCAGGACCCCGACTTCCAGTTCCACTTCGGCGAAGCCGCCGGGCGCATCGCCACCGCGCAGGCGGCCCTGGCGGACGGCGCGCGGCAGTGGCACGAAACCGCCGCGCGCGGTTCGGCCGTCTTCACCCGGGAAGTGGACATCAGGCTCTCGTTGATCAGCCGGGAGGCCGTCCGGCTGTCGTGGACCGCGTTGTCCGAACACCTCTTCCCGACCGCCGGGTCGAGCGCCGTGCGGACCGGCGAACGGCTCGAACGCATCTGGCGGGACATGTCCACCCTGCAGAGCCACGCCGGGGTGAGCCTCTTCCTGGCCAAGGTCGCCAATCGGCAGCTGGCCGAGCTGGTCTTCGACCTGGCGGGTGCGCGATGACCGAGCCCACGCGTCCGCTGACCGGCGCGGAATACCTCGAAAGCCTGCGCGACGACCGCGAAATCTACCTCTACGGCGACCGCGTCAAGGACGTCACCACGCATCCCGCGTTCCACAACCCGGCGAGGATGACCGCCCGCCTCTACGACGCGCTCCACGACCCCAAGCACCGCGACGTCCTCACCACCGCCACCGACACCGGCGGGCCCGGCGGCTACACCCATCGCTTCTACACCACGCCGCACAGCGCCGAGGACCTCGTCGCCGACCAGAAAGCCATCGCCGAGTGGGCGCGGATCAGCTACAGCTGGCTGGGCCGCAGCCCGGAGCACAAGGCGGCGTTCCTGGGGACGCTGAACGTGAACGCCGACTTCTACAACCCCTTCGCCGACAACGCCCGGCGCTGGTACCGCGAAGCCCAGGAGAAAGTCCTCTTCTGGAACCACGCGATCGTGCACCCGCCCGTCGACCGCGACCGGCCGCCCCACGAAGTCGCCGACGTCTTCATCCACGTGGAGCGCGAAACCGACGACGGGCTGATCGTCTCCGGTGCCAAGGTCGTCGCCACCGGGTCGGCGCTGACGCACCACAACTTCATCGCCCACACCGGACTGCCCATCAAGGACCGCAAGTTCGCCTTGGTGGCCACCGTCCCGACGGGGGCTCGCGGGCTGAAGCTCATCTGCCGCCAGTCCTACGCGGCGGCGTCCACGCTCACCGGCAGCCCGTTCGACTACCCCCTTTCGTCCCGGTTCGACGAAAACGACACCGTCCTGGTGATGGACAAGGTCCTCGTCCCGTGGGAGAACGTGTTCATCTACGGCGACGTCGTGAAGGTGGGCATGTTCGCCGGGCACTCCGGGTTCAACGCGCGCGCCTGGTTCCACGGCTGCACCCGGCTGGCCGTCAAACTCGAATTCCTCGCCGGCCTGCTCGCCAAAGCCTTGGAGATCACCGGCGTCAGCGACTTCCGCGGTGTGCAGGCCCGGCTCGGCGAAGTTCTCGCCTGGCGCAACCTCTTCTGGGGCCTGTCCGACGCCGCCGCCCGCAACCCGGTGCAGTGGCGCAACGGCGCCGTGCTCCCGAACCCGAACTACGGCATGGCGTTCCGCTGGTTCTCCCAGCTCGGCTACGCCCGGATCCGGGAAATCGTCCTCCAGGACGTCGCCAGCGGGCTGATCTACCTCAACTCCAGCGCGAAAGACTTCCGCAACGAAGAAATCCGCCCCTACCTGGACAAATACCTGCGTGGCTCCCACGGCATCGACGCGATCCAGCGCGTGAAGGTCATGAAACTGCTCTGGGACGCCGTCGGCACCGAATTCGGCGGCCGCCACGAACTCTACGAACGCAACTACACGGGAAACCACGAAAACACCCGGGTGGAACTGCTCCAGAGCCAGCTGGCCGACGGGCAGCTCGACGGATACAAGCACTTCGTCGACCAATGCCTCGCCGAATACGACCTCGACGGCTGGACCGTTCCCGATCTCGCTTCCTTCGACCAGCTCGGCGCGATGGGCCGCGACCTCCTCAGCTGAACACCGGCCGGACCGGTCCCCCGGCGCCAACGGATCCGACGGGCACACGCCCGCCGGATCCGTTGGCGTGCGCGAACATCCGCGCCGGGAGGCACGCATGCTCGGAGTTGCCGCCACGTTCGCCGCGGCACCAAGCTACTCCTCGCGAAACCCTGCCGGAAATCCGACCACATCGTGGACAAGGGAGTTGTAGTGGGCACAATCCATGACCTGAAAGTCGCACGCAGCGAAGAACCGTGGCTGAGGATCGGCGAGGCCGAATTCCGGTCGCGGTTGATCGTGGGAATCGAGCAGTACGATTCGGTGACCGACGTCAAGAACGTGCTCGAGGCGACCGGCGCCGACGTGTTCATCACGACCGTCGACCCGGACAGCCGGCGCTCCAGCCTGCTGCTGTCGGACCTCGACGAGGTGCTGCCGCTGGACCGGTTCGTGTGGATCGGCACGACGTCGTTCTCCCGGTCGAAGGAAAGCGCGCTGCGGACCGCCCAGATCCTGCGCGACTCACTGGGAATCGACATCCTGAAGCTCGACGTGCGCGGCCAGGACAATACTCCCGACAACCGGCAGACGGTCGAGGCGGCGGCCGAACTGCGCGCGGGCGGCACGCACCTGCTGCCGTTCATCCTGCCGGACCTCGGCGTCGCCCGGGAACTGGTGGAACTCGGGTGTTCGGCCCTGCGGGTGATGGCCGCCCCCGTGGCGTCCGGCCGCGGCATCGTCGACCCGGCGCCGATCCGCGCCATCATCGAGCAGTGCGACATCCCCGTCATCGTCGAAGGCGGCCTGGGCAGCGCGAAACACGTCGCGCTCGCGATGGAACTGGGTGCCGCCGCCACGCTGGTGAACACCGCACTGGTGCGGGCGGGTGACCCGCTCAAGATGGCGACGGCCATGCGCCACGCCACCGAGGCCGGCCGGCTGTCCTACGAGTCCGTTCCCATGGCCGGGGACGTGCTGGCGGCGTGATTCGATGAGCACGCGTCAAGCCCAGCCCGGCTCCTCGCTCCGGGGCGAGAGCAGGCAACGGCGCCGGGCGCTCGCCCTGCTGGCGGTGGCCACGGCGATCGGGAGCACCGGACTCGCCGCCGGCGGCACGGCGGGCGCCCTGCTGGCGGTGGACATCACGAAGGCACCGGCGATGGCGGGCGTGCCCTTGGGACTGCTCGTCCTGGGCTCCGCCGCCGGCGCACCGCTGCTCGCCCGGCAGGCGGCGATCGGCCGCCGGGTGCGGGGGCTCGCGCTGGGCTACGCCCTCGGCGTCGCCGGTGCGGTGCTCGTCGTCCTGGCCGCGCAGTGGCAGAGCCTGGCCCTGCTGCTCGCCGGCAGCTTTGTGCTCGGCGTGGCGAACTCGGCCGTGTTCATGTCGCGGTACGCGGCCATGGACACCGCCACCACCGGCAACCGCGGCCGTGCGATCGGCGTGGTGTTCGCCGCGACGGCACTGGGCGCCGTCGTCAGCCCCACCCTGCTCGGCCCGAGCGGATCCGTGGCGCGGGCGCTGGGCCTGCCGCCCCTGGCCGGGCTGTACCTGGCGGCCGTGCTCGCGTTCGGGCTCGCGGCGGTGCTGCTCGCCACCCGGTCCAGGGCGCTCGGGCCGCGGCCCGAGCCGGGGCCCGGCGTCGTGGCCGTCCTCGCCGACACGGTGCGCCGCCGGGAAGCGGTCACGGCCGTCGGCGTCCTGGCGGCGACGAACTTCGTCATGGTCGGCGTCATGACCATCGCGCCGGTCCACCTCACCGAACACGGGCATTCGCTGGACCAGGTCGGTGTCGTCGTCGCGTTGCACGTCATCGGCATGTTCGCGGTGGCCCCGCTGACGGGGCTGCTGGCCGACCGCAAGGGGCCGGCCGCGGTGGCGCGGCTCGGCGGCGTGCTGCTGACCGTCGCCATGGTCATCGGCCTGTTCGTCGGACATTCCGGCACGCTCGTGATGACGGTCCACCTCCTGGTCCTCGGCGTCGGCTGGAACTGCGGTGTCGTCGGCGGCAGCACGCTGCTCGGCGCGGCCGTCCCCGCCGGAACGCGGCCCCACGTGGAGGGCATCGCCGAAGTGATGATGGGGCTCGCCGCGGCCGCCGCGGGCCCGATCTCCGGCCTCGTCGCCGATTTCGGCGGCTACCTGGTCTTCTGCGTCATCGGCACACCGGCCGCCGTTTTCCTTTTCCTGAGGAGGATTCCCTCGTGAAACTGCTGACGCTCAGCAACAGCTGCCCCCGGTGGCACGACGGCGGCCTGCTGCCGCGCTCACCGGGCGGGCTCGTGCCGATGCTCATCGCGCTGCTCGCCGAACACGGCGGGCACTGGGTCTTCACCGCGCCGCCCGGCAGCGCGCCGGCCGGCCCCGTGCAGCTGGCCGACGGCGTCCGGCTGCACCCGCTGGAACTGGCCGAAGAAGCCCGGCGGCAGCACTACGACACCGTGTCCATCGGCTTGCTGCTGGGCTTGCTGCACTACCTGCACGACACGTCCACGCAGCCGGTCGTCGACGGCGACATGGCCGCCGCCTGGACCGGGTACGAGGCGGTCAACCGGACCTACGCGAACCGCTTGGGCGAGCTGGCGGGCAACTCGGCGGACGAACTGGTGCTGATCAACGACCCGCACCTGATGCTGGTGCCGGAGTTCTACGCCGCACAGGGCGAACGCGCGAACCGGCTGGCGTACTTCCTGGGCACGCCGTGGTGCGAGCCGGACTACTTCTCGATCCTGCCGTCCTGGATGCGCACGAAGATCCTGGAGAGCCTGTTGCGGTGCGACGTCGTGGGTTTCCACGCGGGCCGCTGGGTGGACGCCTTCCTCGCCTGCTGCCGCCGGTACCTGCCGGACGCCACGATCGACGGCTGGACCGTGAGCCACCGGGGGCGGACGACGCGGATGGTCGCCGTGCCGTTCCCGCTCGACGTGGACGCGGTGGAGCGGGTGCGCCAGGAGCCCGCGACCGCGGTCTGGCAGGGCCGGCTCGCCGCGCTCGCCGGCGGCAGGCGGATCCTGACCCGGGCCGACCGGCTGGACCTCTGGAAGAACATGACCCGGGGTTTCCTGGCCTACGAGGCCATGCTGGAACGGCGTCCCGAACTCGCGGGCGAATGCTGGTTCGCGTCCATCGCGACCGTCCCCAGCCGGGCGACCGCCCGGCACGACGCCTACCGCGCGGAGAACGAGGCGATCGTGCGGCGGATCAACGAGCGCTTCGGCAGCCCGGACCGGGAGGCGGTCTCGCTGATCTACCCGGGGACGGGCGGCGACTCGCGCAACAGCGTCATCGCGGCGCTCGGCATGTGCGACGCCGCGCTGGTCAACTCCACCTACGACGGGCTCAACCTGTTCGCCAAGGAGGCGGCGCTGGTCCTCCCCGACTCCGCGTCGCTCCTGCTGTCGGAAAACGCCGGTGTTCACGAGCAGCTCGGCCGGTTCGCCGTCCCGATCGACCCGTTCGACATCGGCGGGACGAGCACGGCGATGGAGGCCGCGCTCGACGGGCGGACCGCGCAAGCGGGCGGGGTCGCCGGCCGCCGGGCGCTGCTGCGCGCGGAGAGCGCCGGCCAGTGGCTGGAAGCGGTGTTCGCCCCGGCGGGCTTCCGGGGTGCGGCGGGCCGGCTCGGGATCGCCGTCTGAGGCGCGGCTTGGTCGTTTCGCAGACACCCGGCGCGGGCCCCGCCGCAGGGCGGGACCCCGCCGGCGGGGACAGCGCCGGGGCGGAAACCCCCCCCGCGCATCAACCAG
>NZ_JBFANX010000009.1:0-9834 GCF_040675005.1 Amycolatopsis sp. NPDC049691 | reverse complement strand
GCGCCCGGCGCCCCGGCCCCCCCCCCCCCCCCCCGCGGCCGGGTCAGGCGCCGGTGCTCAACCGCGCCCGGCGCTTCTCCAGGAAGCCCCGCTCCGTGGCGTTCGTCGCCAAGGCGATCGCCTCGTCGTAGGCGGAGACGGCTTCGGCGGTCCGGCCGAGCCGGGAAAGCAGGTCGGCACGAGTGGCGGGCAGCAGGTGGTAGCCCGGCAGCTCGAGCTCGGCGATGGCGGCAAGGGCGCGTGCGGGTCCGTGCACCTCCGCGACGGCGACGGCGCGGTTGAGTGCCACGACCGGCGTCGGACTGTGCCGCAGCAGCTGGTCGTAGAGTGCGAGCACCTGCGTCCAGTCGGTGGCCGGCCCGTCGGTGTGGACGGCGTTGATCGCGGCCTGCAGCTGGTACGGCCCCGGCTGCCCGCGGCGCAAGCAGCGCCGCACCAGCTCGTGGCCTTCGGCTATCAGCTCGCGGTTCCACAGCGACCGGTCCTGTTCGGCGAGCACCACGAGCTCCCCCGACGGGCCCACCCGCGCGGGGCGGCGGGCTTCGACGAGCAGGAGCAGCGCCAGCAGCCCGAGCACTTCCGGCTCATCGGGCATCAGCTCGGCGAGTGCCCTGGCCAGGCGGACCGCTTCGAGGCTCAGGTCCGTCCGCAGCAGTCCGCCCGAAGTGGACGTGTACCCCTCGTTGAAGATCAGGTAGAGCACGGTGAGGACCGGCGGCAACCGGTCGGGCAGCTCCGCTTCGGCGGGTACCCGGTACGGGATGCCGGCGTCGCGGATCTTCTTCTTCGCACGAACGATGCGCTGGGCGATGGTGGCTTCCGGCACGAGGTAGGCGCGGGCGATCTCCGCCACCTCGAGCCCGCCGAGCAACCGCAGGGTGAGCGCGGTTTGCGCGAGGGGGGACAGCGCCGGGTGGCAGCAGGTGAAGATCAGGCGCAGCTGGTCGTCCCGCACGGGTCCCACCTCCTCCGGTTCGTCGGCTTGGTGCAGCAGCAGCGTTTGTGCATGGCGGGCTTCCCGCGTCGATTCCCGCCGCAGGCGGTCGATCGCGCGGTTGCGGGCGGCGGTCACGATCCACGCGCCGGGGTTGGGCGGCGGTGCCTCACCCCACTTTTCGATGGCTACGGCGAAGGCGTCCTGCACGGCCTCCTCGGCGAGCCCGATGTCGCCGAGAAGGCGTGTCAGGGTGGCCACGCACCGGCCGTACTCCGCCCGGTAGATGCTGTCCAGATCCATCTGCTCAGGCCCGGCGGGAATCCTCGAAGGGGCGCACCTCGATCGGGCACCGGCAAGCCAGCGCGCACTTCTCGGCCCAGCCCAGCGCCTGGTCGAGGTCCTCGCACCGGATCACCCAGATACCGCCGAGCTGTTCCTTCGTTTCGGCGAACGGGCCGTCGGTCACCGTGGAGCCGCCGTTGCCGGGGTGGACGACCGTGGTGGCGTGGGAGGGCAGCAGGCCACCGACGAACACCCACGAGCCCGCGGCCCGCATTTCGTCGGTGACCTGCCCCGTCCGGGCAAGGTGTGCCCGCAATTCCGTTTCGGACGGCGGCGCCGCGCTTTCGTCCAAGTGGACGGCGAGCAGGTATTTCTTCACGGACGAGCTCCCTTCGAACCGGGGAATCAGACGTGCAGGCGCCGGGCGATCGCCGGGATGACGATCGCGGCGGCCACCAGGTGCGCGAGGATCAGCAGCAGCCTCGTGGAAACGGCCGCGTCCACGACGAGGTCGGGGACCAGCGACAAGGCGGTGAGCACCAGCGTGGTGCGGACGAACGCCGTGCGCGGCCGGCGGGCCTTCCGGGCGAGCACCAGGGCCAAGACCAGGCCCAGTCCCGAAAAGACGACGGTCAGCAGCGCGAAGCCGGAAAGCTGGATGGGCGCACCGCCGACGGCCAGGCTGTTCCCGGCGAGCTTGCCCAGCCCGGCGACGGCCGTGGTCGCGACGGCCGCGACGGCCGTGGCGGTGAGCCCACCGGCCACGAGGGACTTCGTCGAGGTGGTGGTGGCGGCGGCGGTGGTGGTCGCGGTGTTGGCGGTGACGGACAACGTGTGCCTCCGTGTTTTGGCGACCGGCTCTGTTCCGGTCTCTCATCATGACTACGAACGGACTCGACACCATTCGACACCTGTCGGAAAAATTTTCCTTCTCCATTTGGCGCCACTCGCCGTGAAGGATGAACCACGGGGTGTGCCGTCCCGCGGAGCGGCCTCGAAACCGCCGCACCGGGCCGGAAAGCCCGGCGTCGGCGGCGATCTCCGCCACGGCACGGCGTACCCGTTCACGACGGAATGGCGTACGGCTTCGAGCCGTACGCCATCCACGGACGTCAGTTCAGCTGACGCGATCCCGCCGCTCCTACGCCGCTCCCTCGATGAGCGGCGCGGTCTCGGCCACCGGATCGGCGGCCGGCTGCTGCGTCGTTTCGTCCACGCCGCCGTGCGCGTTCTTCGCGTCCCGGAACGCTCGCAGGACGAGCACGCACAGTCCGGCGCAGAGCACGGCGCTGATCACGCCCACGACGTGCAGGCCGGACGTGAACGCGTCCCGGGCCGCGGCCAGCAGGCCGCTCCCCTGCGCGCCGGGCAGGCCCTTGGCCGCGTCGACCGCGCGGTCGATGCTTTCCCTGGCCGCGTTCGCCGAGCCGGCCGGGACCGCACCCAGCGAACCTTCCAGGTTGTTCCGGTACACGACGGTCCCGATCGTGGCGAGCGTGGCGATGCCGAGCCCGATCGCGAACTCCGTGGCCGTCTGGACGATCGACGCCCCCGAACCGGCCTTCTCCGGCGGCACCGCACCCATCGCGAGGTGGTTGGCCAGCGCCGCCAGCGGGGCGGTGCCGAGCATGACCACGCACATCGCGAAGAAGATCGTGCTGGGACCGGAAGCCGAGCCGGTGAACGTGAAGATCACGTACCCGATCGCGGCGACGGCCATACCGCCCGCGAGCAGGTAGGACGGCCGGACGCGGTTGGCCAGCCGCGGGGTGGTCAGGCTGGCGATGATCATCAGCGCGTTCGGCACGAGCAGCAGCAGGCCGGCGGCGAGCGGGGTGAGCCCGATGACGTTCTGCAGGTACAGCGTGACGAACAGGAGGCTGCCCGCGCCCACCAGTGCGGAGATGAAGAACATGATGACCGTCGAGCGGAAGATGCGGTTGCCGAACAGCCGCAGGTCGAGCAGCGGGTGTTCCAGGCGCCGCTGCCGCTGCACGAACACCACGGCGACCACGATCCCGAACACCAGCGCCGCCGCCGGGAACCACGCCCAGCCGTCCCGGGCCAGCGCCTTCAGCCCGTAGACGAACGGCAGGATCGCGGCGAGGGACAGCACCACGCTGACCGGGTCGAGCTTCCCGGCCGACGGGCTCTTCTGGTCCGGCAGCAGGCCGGGGCCGAACACCAGCAGCAGCACGATCCCCGGCACGGACACCAGGAACACCGAGCCCCACCAGAAGTACTGGAGCAGGACGCCGCCGACGAGCGGGCCGAGCGTCGAACCGGTCATGAAGCAGGCCGTCCAGATGGCCAGCGCCCGGCCACGGTCCTTCTGCTCGGTGAACATGCCGGTGACCAGGGCCATCACCGACGGCAGCACCGCGGCACCCGCGCAACCGAGCACCGCACGGGCGCCGATGAGCATGCCCGGGCTGCTGGAGAACGCCGCGACCACCGAGGCGATGCCGAACACGGCGGCCCCGGCGAGCAGCTGCTTCTTCCGCCCGATGCGGTCGCCGAGGGTTCCCATGGTGACCAGGAAACCCGCGATCACGAAGCCGTAGATGTCCACGATCCACAGCTGCTGGACACCGCTCGGCGCGAGGTCGGCGGTCAGGTGCGGCACAGCCAGGTACAGCACCGAGAAATCCATCGAAACGAGAAACGTGGGCAGGCAGAGCAACGCCAAGCCGAGCCATTCCCGCCGTCCGGGTGCGCGCCCCGTGTCTGCAGTAGTCACACCAAATCCTGTCGTCGGCGCGCACCCGAAGCGACGCGCTTCCATCCGGTTGTCATGGCGACCCGGCCGGTCGCCGGCTCACTCGCTGAAGACGGCCTCGACCTCGAGGGAGATCTCGACCTGGTCACCGACGAAGACCTTCGCGCCATCGGCGGCGACACCGAAGGTGATCCCGAAGTCACTGCGGCTGATGGACGTCTTGCCCGCGAACCCGACGCGCGGCTCGCCCTGCAGGCCCGTCGGGTCCACGCCGAGGAACTCGACCTCGATCTCCACCGCCTTGGTGATGTCGTGGATCGTCAGATCTCCGATGAGCACCCACTTGTCGCCGGCCGCGCGCAGGGCGGTGCTGGCGAACGTCATCTTCGGGGACTGCTCGACGTCGAAGAAGTCCTTGTTGCGCAGGTGGTTGTCGCGCATCTCGTTCGCGGTGTCCACGGAGGACAGTTCGATGTCCACGTGCACCGACGACGCGTCCAGCGTCTCGCCCACCACGATCTCGCCGGAGAACTCGGCGAAGCGCCCCCGCACCCGGCTCATCAGGTGACGCACGGAAAATCCGACCAACGAGTGCGCCGTGTCGATCACCCACGTGCCGGGGGTAACGCCGGGCAACGGGCTCCGGCCCACGGTCTCCACAGTCTCGCTCACAGTTGTTCCTCCCAAATCAACGAATGCCGATTCCCGGCGAGGCGCCGGTGTGGACACCGGCAGCCGTCTCTTGGGATTGTCACAGCCGGCGACCGGCTCCGGCATCTTCGAGAATGCCCGGTCCGCCGGCCGGGACGACGAATGGCCGGGTGCCTGGAACGTCACCCGGCCATTCGTGGTTTCGCCGCGATCCGCCGCACTTGCCCGCGGTACTACTGCTTCCTGGCGCAGAGGATCAGGTAGGTGACGTCCTCCGGTCCCAGGTGGAACGCCTCCCGCATCCCCTGCCGGATCCCCTCGGTCAGCTCCGCGCCGAATTCCTCGGTGAGCCGGCCGCTCACCTTTTCGAAGTGCTCGGTGTGGCGCTTGCCGGTGTTCACGTACACGCGGTTGCTCTGGATCCGCTCCTCGACCACGAAACCCGCGGCCTCGAACGCCTTGGTCCAGCTCTCCGCGGTCATGGGCTCGCGCGCCAGCGGGAACGGCTTCTTCAGCGGCGAGACATCCGTCGCCTTCGCGATTTCGGACATGGCCACGCGGCCACCGGGCCGGAGCACGCGGTGGAATTCGCCGAGTGCCTTCTCGAGGTCGAAGGCGTTGAAGAGCGATTCGAACGCGACGATCGCGTCGAAGTGGTTTTCCGGGAAGGACAGGGAGTGGTAGTCGCCGGTCTCGAACCGGACCTGGCCGGCGACGTCGCTCGCGGCCGCCCGAGCCCGGGCGTTCGCGGCCTCGACCGGGCTGATCGTGATGCCCGTGACCTCGACGCCGTACGCGCCGGCGATGTCGATCGACGCGGTCCCGGAACCGCACCCGGCGTCCAGCAGGCTCTCTCCGCGTCGCAACCCGAGGGTGTCGACGATCTTGCGGGTGAGGCGCTCGGCGCCCTCTTCCAGCGAAGCGTCGTCGTTCTCGTCGTACCAGTAACCCTGCCGCTGGTAGCCGCCGAAGTACTTGTCGGCCAACGCGCTCGCGCCGTCGTAGAAGTCGGCGACCGCGGCCGGGTTCCAGTTCAGTTCGCTCACGGGGTTCCCCTCTGGCGTCGGGTTTGACTACAGGATTCCAGCGTGCCCCCGGTGCGGCGTCCTCCCGGTTGCTTCACGCCGGCAACGCCGCATCCGGGGAGGCCAGCGACGCGCGCAGCAGTTCCCCGTACTCGGCGACCATCGCGACGATCGTGGATTCGTCGAACTCGAAGCTGTTGTACTTCACCAGGCCCACGATGTCGCCCGCCGGATCCAGGTCGAAGTCCCACAGGCTGCCGTTCGGTATTTCCGAAGTGTCCGTGGCCGACAACAGGCGCCGGCGGAGGCCGCTGTAGCGGAGATCGCCGATGGGCTCTTCCTCGAGCGTCTGCGGGTAGTGGTTGACCTCGAAGGTGCTGACGACCCCGTGCGGATCCATGAACGGTTCCATCAGGCCCGGGTCGGCCTGCAGCAGGACCTCGCGGAACGGCAGCTCGTGGCTGATGGCCTCGAGCATCGTGGCGCGGGTCCGGTGCACCAGCTCGCGGAAGGACGCACAGCCGGCGACGTCGGTCCGCATCGGCACGAGGTTGAAGAACAGGCCGACGGTTTCCTCGAACGCCGGCTCCCCGCGGCCGGCCATGAAGGTCGACGCCACGATGTCCGTCGCACCCGTCCTCCGGTGCAGGAACAGGTTGTAGCACGCGTAGAGAACCATGAACGACGAGCTCCGCATCGACCTCGCCAGCGCGTTGGTGGCGCTGAAGAGCTCCGGCTCGAACGAGAACCGGTACACCGAATAGGACGGCTTGCGTCCCGGCTGTCGCACCCGATCGGTGGGGATGGTGACGAACTTCGCGCCCGCCAGCTTGGTCCGCCAGTATTCGCGCGCGACGACCGCGCGCGCACCGGCCAGCTCGTCCTGCTGCCAGCTCGCGTGCTCGCCGTACTGCCGCATGTCCGGCAGCCTGGGTTCGGCGAACCCCCGGCGGTTCGCGTAGCAGGTGGCGAGGTCGCGAAGGATCAGATGCATGGACCAGGCGTCGCTGACCGAGTGGTGGGTGACGAGCACGAGCACGGCGTCCTCGTCGTCGAACCGCCCCAAGCTGGCTCGCAGCAGCGGCATCTCGCCGATGTCGCACCGGTCGGCGCACTCGACCTCGTTGAGGAACTCCTGCGCGCGCCGCTCCCGGCCGGCTTCGGTCACCGCCGAGGAAAGGTCGCTGACCGCCAGACGCACGGAAGTCGGCGGGTGGACGCGGCCGTAGGGCTCTCCGTCGTTCCGGACGATGAGCGTGCGGAGCCCTTCGTGGCGCGCTGCGACGTCGTCCAGGGCCGACTGCAGGGTGCCCAGGTCCAGCGGGCCGCGCAGGCGCCAGCCCGCGGAGACGATGTTCCGCGGCCCGAACGCGCCGAAGTCGTCGTTGCCCTGGTCGAAAGCGCACATGAACGCCTGGCTGGCCGAAAGCTGCCGCCGGTCGGTGACGTCGTCGGCGGCCGGAGACTGTTGTTCGAGGGTCATCGGACTGCAATTCCTCTCATCGCCCGGTCGCATCCGTGAAGACGGTGCGGTTCATCGTGCCCGCCCGCCGGGACGCGGGCATCTCGGTCCGTGCTGGCCGTCCCTCGCGCGTATCCGGGATTTCTCCGCAATTGCTCCGGATCCGCTTCGCGGCTCCAATACGGACCGGCCGCGTTATTCTGGCGCGCGCATTCGGGAGGACACCCGCAGAAGCCGGAAGAGAGCAGGAAGACCGTGAAACTGACCACCACGACGTGTGTCACCGTCGACGGCGTGATGCAGGGACTCGGCGCAGCCGACGAAGACCGCCGGGGCGGGTTCGAGCGAGGCGGGTGGCAGGGTCCGCTGTGGGACGACGAGGCCGGAACATTCCTGAACGACGTCTACGCGCGCGCCGACGCGTTCCTGTTCGGACGCCGGACCTACGAAATCTTCGCCGGCTCGTGGGGTGCGATGGCCGCGGACCCCGGCGGCAACGTCATCGCGATGGCCTTGAACTCCAAGCCCAAGTACGTCGCGTCGAACACGCTGACCGATCCGGGGTGGGCGGACACGACCGTGCTCTCCGGTGACCTCGCCGCCGCCGTCGGCGAGCTGAAGGCGAAGCCGGGCGGCGAGCTGCAGGTGCACGGCAGCGGCGCCCTGATCCGGTGGCTGCTCGACCACGAGCTCGTCGACGAGATCACCCTGCTGATCACCCCGGTGATCCTCGGCCAGGGCACGCGGCTGTTCGCCGACGCCGGCCTCGACACCGTGCTCGAGCAGGTCGAATCGCGATCCACCGCTACGGGAATGACACTCCAGACCTATCGGACCCACGGCCGCCCCCGGTACGCCAGGGCCGACGCCTGAGGGCGCAGCGGGGGTGGCGTTGCCCCAGCAAGCAACGAGATGCGCCGCGATCGGCACCTCCAGCATGCTGGCGAAGACGCCCCTTCCCGCGCGCCCGGCCGTTCACCGGGTTCGGCGCCGTGGCAGACCTTCGCCCAGCGGCCGGACGACCCGGCGGCCCGACAGAGGAGACGGGACAGATGGCCCAACCGCTCGCAGTACCGGACGCCGACCACCGGCCCCCATCGCGGGAGCGCGGCACTCGCCCGGCGGCGGACGCCGAGTCCGGGGCGGAGGTGGCCCGGTGACCGAGCCGACGCGGCCGATGACGGGCGCGGAATACCTCGAGAGCCTGCGCGACGACCGCGAAATCTACCTCTACGGCGAACGCGTCAAGGACATCACCGCGCATCCCGCGTTCCACAACCCCGCGAGAATGACCGCGCGGCTCTACGACGCCCTGCACGACCCGGCACACAAAGACGTGCTCACCACCGCCACCGACACCGGCGGCAGCGGCTACACGCACCGCTTCTTCACCACCCCGCACAGCGCGGACGATCTCGTCGCGGACCAGCAGGCCATCGCCGCCTGGTCCCGGCTGAGCTACGGCTGGATGGGCCGGTCCCCCGACTACAAGGCCGCCTTCCTCGGCACCCTCGGCGCCAACGCCGACTTCTACAACCCCTTCGCCGACAACGCCCGCCGCTGGTACCGCGAATCGCAGGAAAAGGTTCTCTACTGGAACCACGCTTTCGTGCACCCGCCCGTCGACCGTGACCGGCCGCCGCACGAAGTCGCCGACGTCTTCGTCCACGTCGAACGCGAAACCGACAACGGCCTCGTCGTCTCCGGCGCCAAGGTCGTCGCCACCGGGTCGGCCCTCACGCACTACAACTTCATCGCCCACGACCGGCTGCCGGTCAAGGACCGCAAGTTCAACATCGTGGCCACGGTGCCGATGGACGCGCCCGGCATGAAGCTCATCTGCCGCCAGTCCTACACCGCCGCCTCCGCCCTCACCGGCAGCCCCTTCGACTATCCCCTGTCCTCCCGGATGGACGAAAACGACGCCGTCCTCGTGATGGACAAGGTGCTGATCCCCTGGGAGAACGTGTTCATCTACGGCGACGTGGCCAAGGTGGGCATGTTCGCCGGGCAGTCGGGGTTCAACGAGCGGGCCCAGTTCCACGGCGCCACGCGGCTCGCCGTGAAGTTCGAATTCCTGGCCGGCCTGCTCGCCAAGGCACTGGAGATCACCGGCGTCAGCGACTTCCGCGGCGTGCAGTCCCGGCTGGGCGAAGTCCTCGCCTGGCGCAACCTGCTCTGGGGGCTCTCCGACGCCGCCGCCCGCAACCCGGTGCCGTGGCGCAACGGGTCGGTGCTCCCCAACCCGGACTACGGGATGGCCTACCGCTGGTTCTCCCAGCTCGGCTACGCCCGGATCCGCGAGATCGTCCTCCAGGACGTCGCCAGCGGCCTGATCTACCTCAACTCCAGCGCGAAGGACTTCGAGAACCCCGATGTCCGGCCCTACTTGGACAAGTACCTCCGCGGCTCGCACGGCATCGACGCCACCCAACGCGTCAAGGTCATGAAGCTCCTCTGGGACTCCGTCGGCACCGAATTCGGCGGCCGCCACGAACTCTACGAACGCAACTACACGGGCAGCCACGAAAACACCCGGGTGGCGTTGCTGCTCGGCCAGCTCGCCGACGGACAACTCGACGGATACAAGCACTTCGTCGACCAATGCCTCGCCGAATACGACCTCGACGGCTGGACCGTCCCCGACCTCACCACCTTCGACCAGATCGGCAAAATGGGTCGCGACCTCCTCGGCTGAGGTCCCCTGCCGGTCCGGAAGCGACGATGACGGCGGCGGGGGAGCACCGGTCGTTCGGTG
>NZ_JBFANX010000008.1:0-395022 GCF_040675005.1 Amycolatopsis sp. NPDC049691 | reverse complement strand
GGTGGGGGTTCTGCCCGGGCGCCCGGGGGTGTGGGGGGGGGGGCCGCGGGGGGGCGCCCCCCCCGGCACCCCGCCGCGCGGCGGCTCGGGTTCGGTGGGAAGCTCGGGGCGCGAACCCGTTCCGAGGAGAAAGCCCATGGACGACGCCGAACACGCCATCGTGGACACGGTCCGCGACTTCGTCGACCGCGACGTCCGGCCGGTCGTGCGCGAACTCGAGCACACCGACACCTACCCCGAGAAGCTCATCGAGCAGATGAAGCGGCTCGGCGTCTACGGGCTGGCCATTCCGGAGCCCTACGGCGAGCTGCGGGTCTCCACCGAGTGCTATGCGCTCGTCACCGAGGAACTGGCGCGCGGCTGGATGAGCCTCGCCGGTGCCATGGGCGGCCACACCGTCGTGGCGAAGCTGATCCTCACCTTCGGCACCGAGCAGCAGAAGCAGCGCTACCTGCCGCGCATGGCGACCGGCGAGCTGCGCGCGACCATGGCGCTGACCGAACCGGGTGGCGGGTCCGACCTGCAGGCCCTGCGCACGACCGCGCGCAAGGACGGCGGCGGGTACGTCGTCGACGGCACCAAGACGTGGATCAGCAACGCCCGCCGGTCCGGCCTGGTCGCCCTGCTGTGCAAGACCGACCCGCAAGCCGAGCCCGCCCACCGCGGTATCAGCATCCTGCTGGTGGAGAAGGTTCCCGGGTTCACCGTCTCCAAGGACCTGCCCAAGCTCGGCTACAAGGGCGTCGAGAGCTGCGAGATCACCTTCGACGACTGCCACGTGCCGGCGGACGCGCTGCTCGGCGAGACCGAGGGGGAGAGGTTCGCGCAGATGATGCGCGGGCTGGAGATCGGCCGCATCCAGGTCGCCGCCCGTGCCACCGGCGTCGCGCGGGCCGCGTTCGACGACGCCCTCAAGTACGCCCAGGAACGCGAGTCGTTCGGCAAGCCGATCTGGCAGCACCAGTCGGTCGGCAACCACCTCGCGACGATGGCGGCCAAGCTGACCGCCGCCCGCCAGCTGCTGCTGCACGCCGCACGCCGGTACGACTCCGGCGAGCGTGCCGACCTGGAAGCCGGGATGGCGAAGCTGTTCTGCTCGGAGACGGCGATGGAGGTCGCGCTCGCCGCGATCCGCGTCCACGGCGGCTACGGGTACTCCACCGAGTTCGACGTCGAACGCTACTTCCGGGACGCGCCGCTGATGATCGTCGGGGAAGGGACCAACGAGATCCAGCAGAACGTCATCGTCGGCAGGCTCGTCGCCCGCGGGGGACTGGAATGAACCTGCGGGACGCGGTCGACGGCTGGCGGCCCGCCGCCGTCGAGACGTCCGAGGTGATCGGCTCCTGGCCGGCCACGGCGTTCTCGGCGCTGCTCGACCGGCCCGCGCCGGCCGGGCCGTTGCCGCCGTTGTGGCACTGGTTCCACTTCCTCGAGCCGACCCCGCAGGCCGCGCTCGGCGAGGACGGCCACCCGGCGGACGGGCCCTTCCTGCCACCGATCCCGGACCGGCGCCGGATGATCGCCGGTGGCCGGCTGGAGATCCGGTCGCCGATCCGCATCGGCGACCGGATCGACCGCCGCAGCGAGCTGGCCGGGGTCGCGGTGAAGGAGGGCCGCAGCGGGCAGCTGGCGTTCGTGACCGTCCGCCACGAATTCCGGCGCGGCGGCGAACTCCTCCTCACCGAACACCAGGACGTCGTCTACCGGTCGCAGCCCGCCGGGCAGCGGCGGCGGCTCGCCGAGCCGGAACCGGCCGCCGAGCCGCCGCACGAGTGGAAGACCAGCACGCCGACCGGGCCGCAGCTGCTGTTCCGGTTCAGCGCGCTGACCTACAACACCCACCGCATCCACTACGACCGGCCGTACGCGACCGAGGTCGAGGGCTACCCCGGGCTGGTCGTGCACGGCCCGCTGCTCGCGTTGCTGCTGCTGGAGATCCCGCGCCGGCACGCCGACCGGCCGGTGACGTCGTTCGGCTACCGCCTGTCCAGCCCGGTGTTCGCCGGCGCGACGGTGCTGACCCACGGACGCCGCGAAGGCGGCAAGCTCGCGTTGTCCGGCATGGCCGAGGGCGGCGCGACGGCAATCACCGGCACCGTGGCCTAGATGTGCTTGCGCGCCATCCACTGCCAGACGTGGGTGCCGCCGGCGCTGGGATCGTTGCGCGCCACGTAGATCCACGACCAGTGCCCCGGGAACCGGTGGCCGTTCCAGACGACGTGGTCGTAGAGCGTCAGAGTCGAGCGGGGGATGAGGTCGTGCGCGTGGACGGAGTTGGCCTGCGGGTCCACCGTGTCGTCGTCGCGGGAGGCGACCAGCCACGTGGGCGTGCGGATCGCGGTCAGCTCGCTGTCGGGGATCAGCGGCGGGTCGCCCTCCTTCCGGCCCGCGACGACTCCGCAGATCGGCACCGACGCCGCGAACGTGCCCGGGTAGACCGTGGTCATCTTGAGGCTCATGTAGCCGCCGTTGCTGCAGCCGGCCACGTGGATCCGGCGCGGGTCGACGTCCCGGGTGCGGAGCACGTCCCGGATGATTTCCCGGATCAGCGGGGCGAAGCGGGGGCCGTCGTCCATCCAGGCGGCCGTGCACTGCGGGGCCACCACGTACGCGCCACCGAAGATCGCCTGCGCCTCCGGGGTCGCGAAGCCCAGCGCGCCGCGGTTGGCGCGCAACGTCGTTTCGTTGTCGTAGTAGCCGTCGGGCAGGGAGGCGCCTTCGCCGCCGCCGTGCAGCCAGACGATCAGGGGACGGCGGCCGTGCCCGGCCACGGGGGAGTACAGCCGGTACTTCATGCCGGAACGCGAAGCGTGGTAGGTGAAGGCGTCGACTTCGGGGTTGACCAGCCGGCCCTGGGTGAACCGGGTGAAGGTGACCGGGCGGCCGTGCCGCCGGAGCGGGGTGTTCTGCGTGATGGTGTAGACCAGGTCGAGCCGGACGTTGCGGCTCTTGCTGTTGACATAACCGAGCGTGCCGCCGCCGGTCTGGCCTTCGCCGTGGCTCAGTTCGAGCACGATGTTGCCGCGGTGGTCGAGCCGCGCGGCGGTGACGGGCCGGTCGAGGTCGTAGCCGATGTCCTGGCCGCCGGTGTCGATCGGGCTGGTGGCCTTGGCGTGCACGCCGAACGTGCCGGTGGTCAGGCTCGCCGGGTCGATCGGCCCGGTCCGGGACGTGCCGAGGGTGAGCGAGGTGATCTGTTCGCCGCCGTCGAGGGTTTCGGCGTCGAGGGTGAACCCCACGCCGGGGGCCGGGGCGGCGAGGGCGGTACTCGGCAAGGCGAGGCCGGCGGTGACGCCCGCGCCGGTGAGCAGGACAGTGCGACGGCTGAACGCGGTGACCATGCGAACTCCTTTGTCCGTGGTGCGGATTCAGGTGCGGCGGTGCCGGTCAGGGCACGTCAGTCTAGCGCTGTGCCGTCCGCCGGAAAGCGGTTTCCCGCACCGGGGGATGGAGTGCCCGCACGCGCGGGGCCGGTCCGTCGAAGCGTTCGACGTCGACGGCGGCGTGTTGGCCGGCGCAGCCCTGTGACAGCCGGGACGACGGGATGTCGGCGGTGAGCACGTTGGGGTTGCCGTGTGCGCACAGGGGGCCGGTGGGGTGGTCGTCGATCGGGTCGAACCAGGCGCCGGTCGCGAGCTGGACGACGCCGGGCCGGAGTGCGTCGTCGAGCACGGCGCCGGCCAGGCAGGCGCCGCGGGTGTTGAACACGCGGACGATATCGCCGGTCGTGATGCCGCGGGCCGCTGCGTCGGCGGGGTTGAGGCGGACGGGTTCGCGGCCGGCTACCTTGCCGGCCTGGCTGGTTTCGCCGGCGTCGAGTTGGCTGTGCAGGCGGGTGTGGGGCTGGTTGGCGATCAGCCACAGCGGCCCGGTTTCGGTCGGCGGCAGCCAGACCGGGTGGCCGGGGCAGTCGGGGTAGCCGAACCCGGCGATGGTCGTGGACGTGATTTCGATGCGGCCGCTGGGTGTCTTGAGCGGGTGGGCGTTGGGGTCGGCGCGGAAGTCGGCGAACAGCGTGTGGTGGTTGCGGCCGGGCGGCAGCTTCAGTTCGCCGTTGGCCCAGAACTCTTCGAACGATGGTTCGCCGCGCCAACCGTTGTAGAGGTGTTCCAGCCACTGCCGGGCTGTGCGGCCTTCGGTGAACGCTTCGGCAACCCCGAGCCGGGACGCCAGTGCCGCGAAAATCGCGTAGTCGTCGCGTGCTTCTCCGGCGGGTTCGGCGATCCGGTGCATGGCGATGAGGTGGGTGTCGCGGCGGCCGGAGCCGAGGTCTTCGCGTTCGAGTGCGGTGGTGGCGGGTAGGACGATGTCGGCGTGGCGTGCGGTGGCCGTCCAGTGGGGTTCGTGGACGACGACGGTGTCGGGGCGGGTGAAGGCGTGGCGCAGGCGGTTGAGGTCCTGGTGGTGGTGGAAGGGGTTGCCGCCGGCCCAGTAGACGAGCCGGGTGTCGGGGTAGTGGCGGGTTTCGCCGTTGTAGTCGTAGGTTTCGCCGGGGTGCAGCAGGAGGTCGGCGATGCGGGCGACGGGGATGAATTCGTCGATCGGGTTGGTGCCTTGGGGCAGGTGGGGGATGGGTAGTTCGGGGCCGGTGTCGCCGACGTCGCCCATCGAGCCGTAGCCGTGGCCGAATCCGCCGCCGGGCAGGCCGATCTGGCCGAGCATGGCGGCCAGTGCGATGCCTGCCCAGACCGGTTGTTCGCCGTGTTCGGTGCGTTGCAGTGACCAGGTCACGGTGATCAGGGTGCGTTTGGCGGCCATTTCGCGGGCCAGTGCGACGATGTCTGCGGCGGGGATGCCGGTGATCCCGGCGGCCCAGTTCGGGTCCTTGTCGAGCAGGTAGCGCTCGAACTCCGCGTAGCCGACGCAGTAGCGGTCCAGGAACTCCTTGTCGTGCAGTCCTTCGACGACGAGGGTGTGGGCTAGGGCGAGCATCAGCGCGGTGTCGGTGGCGGGCCGGATCGGGTACCACTTGGCGTCTATTGTGGACGGTAGGTCGTCGCGCAGTGGGCTGATGAGCGCGACGCGGGCTCGTAGCCGCGCGAGGTGTCCGGGTGTTCCGTGGACAGTGACTCCGCCGGGGGTGACGTAGACGTTCTTTTCCGGTATCCCGCCGAAGGCGACGAGCAGTTCGGTGTGCTCGGCGATCGTGGGCCAGGTCGAGGCTTGGCGCAGTACGGCGTGGGTGTCGCCGACGATGTGGGGTAGCAGGACCGACGAGGTCCCGTTGCTGTAGGTGTTGCGGGAGGCGGTGAAGCCGCCGATGGTGTTGAGGAAGCGGTGGAGCTGGCTTTGGGCGTGGTGGAAGCGTCCGGCACTGGCCCAGCCGTAGGAGCCGCCGAAGATGGCCTGGTTGCCGTGTCGGGTCCGGACGCGGTCGAGTTCGGTGGCGAGCCGGTCGAGGACGTCGTCCCAGGGCAGTTCGACGAATTCGTCGCGGCCGCGGCGGTCGTCGGGGCTGGGGCCGTGGTCGAGCCAGCCGCGGCGGACCGCCGGCCGGGCCACCCGGCTCGGGTGGTCCAGCGCGGCGGCCAGGTTGCCCAGCAGCGGCGACGGCGCGGGGTCGGCCGGGTGCGGCTCGACCCGCAGCCGTCCGTCGGGGTCGACTTCGGCGGAAAAGGCGCCCCAGTGCGATGTACTCGGCTTCATGCCCCGACGGTAACCGCGCCGGCCGGCTCAGTCCGGTGCGGCCAGCTTCCCCAATAGCACCGAGCGCTCGTTGGTGCACAGCCGGGCGGCCAGTTCCAGTTCGGCGCGTGCCTCGCGGTGTCGGCTGAGGCGGGTAAGCAGCTCGCCGCGCACTGTCGGGACCAGCTCGTCGACGATCGCCAGCCTTTCCGCCGACCCGCGACCGCCCGGTTGACCTCCACCACCAGTAACCGCGCCACCCGGCCCCACGGCTCAGTCCAGTGCGGACACCTTCCTCAACAGCACCGAGCGTTCGCGTTCGTTGGTGCACAGCCGCGCGGCCAGTTCCAGTTCGGCGCGTGCCTCCCGCCGCCGGCCGAGGCGGGTCAGCAGCTCGCCGCGCACCGTCGGGACCAGGTGCGATCCCGGCAACCGGTCGGTGGCGACCAGCTCGTCCACGATCGCCAGCCCGTCCGCCGGCCCCGCCGCCATCGCCACCGCGACCGCCCGGTTGAGCTCCACCACCGGGGACGGCGCCACCCGGCCCAACGCCTCGTACAGCACCACGATCCGGTCCCAGTCGGTCGCCTCGACCGAGGCCGCCGTCGCGTGGGTGGCCGCGATCGCGGCCTGCAGGCCGTACGGGCCCAGGCCGCGGGCCGATGCCTTGGCCAGCGCGGCCAGCCCTCGGTGGATCGCCGAGAAGTCCCACCGCCGCCGGTCCTGGTCCTCGAGCAGGATCGGCGAACCGTCCGCGCCGGTGCGGGCCGGGAAGCGCGCCGCCGTCAGCTCGCACAACGCGAGCAGGCCGTGCACCTCCGGCTCGTCCGGCAGCAGCGCGGCCAGCGTCCGGGTCAGCCGGATCGCCTCGTACGCGACGTCGGGGCGCAGCAGCCGGTCGCCCGACGTGGCCGTCGAGCCCTCGGTGAAGATCACGTAGAGCACGCTGAGCACGCCGCCCAGCCGTTCGCGGCGCTGTTCGGGCGGCGGCAGCTCGAACGGCACCCCGGCCGCGGCGATCGTCTTCTTGCCCCGGGTGATGCGGGCCTGCACCGTCGGCACCGGCACGAGGAACGCGCGGGCGATCTCCTCGCTGGTCAGGCCGCCGACCACGCGCAGGGTCAGCGCCACCCGGGCCTCGGGGGAGAGCACCGGGTGGCAGCTGGTGAACATCAGCGCCAGGACGTCGTCGTCGATCCGGTCGGGGTCGGCCTCCTCCTCGGGTTCCGGGTCGGCCGCCAGCAGGGCGTACCGGTCCTGAAGGGCGGCCCGGCGGCGGATCGCGTCGATCGCCCGCCGCCGGGCGGTGGCCCGCAGCCAGCCCGCCGGGTTGGCGGGCGGGTCGAGCGGCCACGCCACCAGCGCCTCGGCGACCGCCTCCTGGGCGGCGTCCTCGGCCAGCCCGAAGTCGCCGGTGAACCGGGTCAGCGCGGAGACGATCCGCGCCGACTCGATCCGCCAGACGGCTTCGACGTCGGCCGGACCCATCAGTTCCGGCCGTCGGAGTCCGGGGTTTCGTCGCTGCCGGGCACGCGCCGGACCTCGACCTTGGCCCCGGGCGCCGCCGGGACCCGCTTGGCCCACTCGACCGCCTCCGCCTTCGAGGCGACGTCGATCAGGAAGAAGCCCCCGAACAGCTCCTTGGTCTCGCCGTACGGCCCGTCGGTGACCACCGGGGTCTCGCCGCCGAAGTCGACCACGACGCCCTGGCTCGGGTCGTCCAGCCCCTCGGCCGCGACGTAGACACCGGCCTTGAACAGGTCTTCGATGAACCGGCGGCTGGTGGCCATCATCTCGTCGATGTTCGCCATCATGGCCGCGTTCGACTCGTCGGTGCCCCGCATGATCAGCATGTACTGCGGCATCGCGCTCTCCTCGTCCGCGGGGCCGCCTCTCGGCCCTCGCCCCCTCTTGTCGAACGGGCGACGCGCGGATCAACACGGCAGAGGAAAAACTTTCCGGCGCCCGGTCCCGGGTGAGGATCGCACGACCGCGCGGACGAGGTGGATCGCGGTCATCTTCCCGCTTGCGGCCCGATCATCGAGTTCACGTCGATGGGCTTCGGGATCGCGCCGAGCTGCAGCAGCAGGTCGGGCACCCGCTGCAGGCGCCGCGCGTCCAGGATCGAGCCGTAGCCGGGCAGGGTGAGCAGCTTGGCGGTGTCCTCGTCGATCTTGGCGAACCGCACCAGCAGCGGCTCGACCTTGGCGCGGTCGATCAGGGCCTCGTGGGTGGCCTTCTGCATCGCGCGCTGGAAGGCGGCGAGGGTCTTCGGGTTCTCCCGGACCCACTTCCGCGTCGCTCCGTAACCGGTCAGCGGGAAGTCCTGGGTCGCGCCGGTGTTGATGTCGATCACCGGAATCGCGCCGGCGGTCTTGGCGGCCTGGGTGATGTACGGTTCCGGCAGGTAGGCGGCGTCGGCCTCGCCCTGCTGCAGCGCGGCGGCGATGTTCGGCAGCGGGATCAGCACCCATTTGACCTTGCTGAAATCGACGTTGTGGTCCTGCATCACCGAGCGGGTGAGCAGATCGGACGCGGTGTTCTTCGCGGTGATGGCGATCTTCCGGCCCGCGAGGTCGTTGATTGTTTTCACCGGCGAATTCGGCACCGTGACGATCGCATTGCTCTTGGCGTTGACCGAGGTCGCGTCGGCGACCAGCTGCATGTCGGCGGCGCCGGTGCCGGTCGCGGTGAAGAACGGCGGGTAGGTGGAGAACGCGATGTCGGCCTCGCCCGAAATCGCTTTCGTCAGCGAAGCCTGGCCGCTGGCGGCGATGACCGAGTCGACGGTCAGGCCCTCGGCCTTGAAGAAGCCGTCGTCCTGGGCCAGCCAGAACGGCCCGAGGTCGGTCGTGGGCAAGATCGAGACCTTCAGCGTCGACTTCTCCAGGTCGCTGCTCGCCGCGGCGTTCGGGTCGGCCGAACCGAGGGCGCCGCAGCCGGTGACGGTCATCGCGGCGGCGAGGGCGAGCGCGGCGTGGCGAGCGCGAGCCCGGCCACCACTCCTGACGATTCCAAACAAGGCCTGCTCCTAGAAGGAGGTGAGTTGAGGTACCGAATCCAGGGGATTCGTGTGAAATATTCCCCGGCGTCAGGCAGGCCACTGTAGGAGCCGGACCATCGCTTGACAACGCGGGATGCGCGCGAAAACGGGATTTCACCAGAATGGCCGCACCAATTCTTGATCGACGATCTTGTTTTTGCGACCGGGCGCTCGCCGGATGCTACGAATCAATGCGGCGGAAAGGTGGTGCGGCCGGTGAATTCTCGGGATGCGGGTCGTCGGACGCGGGAATCCGGCGAGTCCGGGGGTCGGCCATTCGGCGGCCGCCGGTGCCGGTTCCCGGTTGCGGACAGTGACATCGGACTGGCGGGCGGGGTGGGTCCGGCGATCTTCGGTGACGACGTCAATCGGCTGCCCGGCGTTTACCGCCGCGGTGCGGAAAACGTTGCCAGATACCCGCTGCCGACGCGGAAAACAACAGGTCGGCGGCACCTCGCGGCGGCGAAACCCGGAACGTTCACTTTTTGGAAACCGGCCGCCGCCGATCGGCTCCGGTCTCGGTGTTCGGCGGCGCCTTGGTATTCCCGGACGCGCACGGGGAAAGATCGTGCGACGGAGGGTGGTCGTGTCGAAATCATCGAATGCCGCGTGTGGTGGGCACGTCTCGACCGCGAGCGAGAAACGCCGGAGGCGGGGTCCGGCCGGGAAATTTTCTCTCGATCGTCGGCGGAAACGCTGTTTCCCCTCGTTTTCTGCGGATCTTCCGCGTTTTGCTGACGGTGGCGTACACTGCGCAGGCACCCGGGACGCCCACTGTGAGAATGGTCGACGACGAGCCATTCCCCGACGGCGCACCGGCGGTTGGTGATCCTTCGTCGCCGGGCCGGTGGAATCACGTTCGGATCACGGATCGGCGAATTTCCCGAAATCGATGTTTGGCGCGGGAGAAGCCCAGGTGATCGGGGTTGGCCCGATATACCTCTTGTTGGGGAACAACTTTTACTTCTATTATTCCGGTGTGCGGCCGCTCACGGACGGTACCGAACTGCTGGTCGGCCGGGACGGTGAGCTGTCCTGGCTGGTCGGCTGGATCCGTGATCTCGCCGCGGGCCGCGGCCACGCCGTGCTGGTGGACGGCGAACCGGGCATCGGCAAGTCCGCACTGGTGCGAGCCGCCTGCGCCGCCGCCGAGGCGGCCGATTGCCAGGTGTACTGGGGAGCCGGTGACGAGCTCGGGCAGGCCCTGCCGCTGCTCCCGCTCCTGGACGCGCTGGGGATCACGCCGGGCACGCGGGATCCCCGCCGGGAAGCCATCTCCAAGCTGCTGCGGGGCGGCGCCGTCGCGGGCCAGGGCGCCGACCTGGCGGCCGCGGCCTCCGAGCAGCTGATCGCGCTGGTGGACGAGCTCTGCCAGGCCGGCCCGGCCGTGCTGGTCGTCGACGAGCTGCAGTGGGCCGACCGCACCACGGTCGCGGTGTGGAGCAGGCTCGCCCGCTCGGTCCGGCAGCTCCCGCTGCTGCTGATCGGCGTGCTGCGGCCGGTGCCGCGCCGGGACGACCTGCGGTCGCTGTTCCGGCTCGTCGGGCCCGCCGAGCGGCTGCGGCTGGGCAGGCTGGCGGACCCCGCGGTGCTCGAGCTGGTGGCCGCGCTGGCCGGCGGCAAACCGGGCGAGGAGCTGGCGCAGCTGGCCGACGGCGCGGCCGGGAACCCGTTGTACCTCACCGAACTCGTCGACGCGCTGAACCGGAGCTCGTGCCTGGCGGTCGACACCGCGGGCGTCGTCGAGCTGACCGGCGCGGCCACGCCGGACTCGCTGCCGGAGGCGATCGCCGACCGGCTGGGCTTCCTGCCGGAGCAGGCGCAGGGCGTGCTGCGCGCGGCGGCGCTGCTCGGCGTCGGCTTCTCGGTCGCGGATCTGGTGACGGTGACCGACACCCCGCTCGCCGACCTGCTGCCCGCCCTCGACGAGGCCCGCGCCGCCGGGGTGCTGGTGGCGGCGGGCGACGACCTGGCGTTCCGGCACCCGCTGATCCGCCAGGCGCTCTACGACGAGATGCCGACGGCGGTCCGGGTCGCCTGGCACCAGGCCGCCGCGTGGGCGCTGGCCGAGGCGAGCGCGCCGGTCGAGCGGGTCGCCCGGCAGCTGCTGCCCATGGTGTCGACGACCGACAGCCGCGTGCCGGTGCCCGCCTGGGCCGTGCGGTGGCTGCTCGAGGTGGCCACGCTGCTGATCGGGCAGGCGCCCGTGGTCGCCGTCGCGCTGCTGCGCCGGGCGGTGCGGGACGCCCCGCTCGACGACGCCGTGACCGGCGCGCTGGCCTGCCGGCTCGCCGACGCCTACTACCGCGTCGACAACATCGCGCAGGCCGAGCGGATCGCGTGCCGCGCGCTGGACCGCGTCCGCGACCCCGACGTGCGCGTCGACCTGCACACGACGGTCGTCCAGTGCCGCGGGTCGACCGGCCGTGCCGCCGAATCCCTCGCCGCGCTGAACGAAGCGCTGACGCAACCCGGCCTGGAGGCCCGGCACCGCGCGAAGCTGCTGGTGCTGATCGCGCGCACGCACCAGGACCTCGGTGACGTGGAGACCGCGGGCGAGGTCGCGACGGCGGCGCTGGTGGAGCTCGGCCCGGCCGAAGACCGCTGGGCGACCGGCTGGGCACTGCACCTGCTGAGCCTGGCGGCGATGTCGCGAGGTGACTGGGCCGGGGCGCTGCCGCTGTTCGAGCGCGCGATGGCCATCGTGCGCGGCGACCCCGCGTTGATCGACCTCACCCTGCTGCTGCGCATCAACCAGTCGGTCACCCTCGGCGCGCTCGATCGCCTCGGCGACGCGCTCGCCGCGGCCGGGCAGGCGCGGGAACTGGCCGACCGCACCGGCAGCGCCGTGCGCCTGGCCCAGGCCCAGAGCGCGATCGGGCAGGTGCTGCTGGGAGCCGGCCGGTGGGACGACGCCCTGGCCGAGGTGGACGTCGTCCCGGACGACCGCAAGGAGCCTGCCGTGGTGTGCGCCGATCACGGTGTCGCGGCGATCATCCACTTCCACCGCGGCGAAACGGCCGACGCCCGCCGCCACCTCGACGTCGCGGCGCTGTACGCGGAACGCATCGGCGACCGGGTCGTGGATCCGCTGGCGCGGGCCCGCGGCCTCGCCTTCGAGCACGCCGGCGCGCCGGAGCGGGCGCTCGCCGTGCTGACTGCCGCGCAGGGCGGCGAAGACGCGAGCCAGGAGCTGCTGGCCGACGCGGCCCGGCTGGCCGCGGCGACCGGCGACGAGCGGACGGTGGCGGCGATCGAGGCCCGGGTGCGCGCGCTCGCGGCCGAGTCCGCGATCCCGCACCGCCGCGCCCTGGCGCTGTACTGCCGCGGTCTGTTGGAGCAGGACGGGACGATGCTGCTGCGAGCCGCCGACGGCTACCGCGACGCGGGCCGGCCGCTGTCCCGCGCGAGGGCGCTCGAAGCCGCCGCGATCGCGTTCGCCAAGGCCCGCGACGACGACCGCGGTTCGGCGCGGGCCGCGTTCACCCACGCCACCGACATGTACGCGGAGCTGGACGCACAGTGGGACGTGGCGAGGCTGCGCGCGATGTTCCGGGCTCTCGGCATCCGGCGGGGCCCGACGGTGAAGCACCGCCAGGCCACCCACGGCTGGGACAGCTTGACCCCGACGGAGGGCCGGATCGCGGCGCTGGTGGTGGAAGGCCTGTCCAACCCGCAGATCGCGGCCCGGCTGTACCTGTCCCCGCGGACGGTCGGCACGCACGTTTCGCACATCCTGAACAAGCTGGGCGTGCACTCGCGGATCGACATCGCCCGGGAAGCGGCCCGGCACCAGTCCGCGTCGGGCTGAGCCGGGCAGCCGGAGCGGTGCGGGGCCCGGCTTGCCCGGCGCGGGCGGGGCCGCGCGTCCGCGTTCGCGCGTAGCCGCCGGCGTGGGCACCAGGCGGCGGCCGTGACCTCGGCCCCGGGATCCGATTTGGGTGCGGCTTCCCGCGCGTCGGCATCGCGAGGGAAGCCGCTGGTCACCAGTCCGCTTCGGACTGAGGTCAGACCCCCACCTCCGGGGCGTTCCCCTGCGGGCGCACCGTGAGGGTGCGCTTGACCGGCGCCACCGAGGTCCGGCGGGTCACCGCCACGTGCCCGCTGGTGATCTGGCCGAGCAGGATCGCCAGCACCAGCAGCAGCGGCGTCTGCCACGTGCCGGTGTGCGTGTGCAGCCAGCCGCAGGCCAGGACGCCGAAGCCGGCGATGACGTACCCGACGCCCTGGACCACCGCCGACAGCGCGAGCGAACTGTCCTTGCTGCGCAACGAGATGGTCGTCAGCACGAACGCGAGCGACCCCATGCCCGCGCCGGTGGCCACGGCCCACAGCCAGGGCGCCGCCGCCGGTGCGACGAGCAGGCCGGTCACCCCGATGACGTTGGGCGTGGCCAGTACCACGACGAGCAGGGTCTGGTTGCGCCACCGGCGTGTCCAGCCCGGCACCAGCAGCATCATCGGCAACCCCATGGCCATCGACACGGCGAGGCACGTGCCCGCGGTCGTCGGCGCGACCCCGGCGTCGCGCAGGATGCCGGGAAGCCAGCCCATGACCAGGAACGTCACCGTCGAAATGAGTCCGAAGTGGATGGTCAGCGCGCCGGCGGGCACCATCCCGGTGGCGCGCCGGGGGACCGGCAGGGATTCGTCGGGAGTGCGCTGCCACAGCTGCATGGCCAGCAGCGCCACGATCGCCCACAGGCCGAGCGCGTACCGCCACGACGAAGACATGACAACGGCCGGCGTGACCAGCGCGCCGGCCGTGCTGCCGAGCCCGAGCCCGAACGTGAAGGCGGCGGAACCCTTGGCCAGCAACGGCAGCATCGTGCCGAGCACGGCGATGGACAGGCACGCCAGGGCCGTCCCGACCAGCAGCTGCGCCGAACCTCCGAGCACCCGGCCGGCGAGCGAAAGCACGAGGCCGGCGAGGCCGACGGTGACGGTCCGGTGGGTGCCCACCCGGCCGCACAGCCACGGCGTCGCCCAGCCGCCGAGCCCGATGGCCCACAGGGGCAACGCGACGAGCACCGCGGCGACCAGGTTTCCGGCGACGGAAATGTCCGGCAGAGCCGCACCCAGGCTCGTCACGGCGGGCCGCAGGTTGATGGCCAAGAGGAAGATCACAACGGTGGAGGCGGTGGTGGTAGCACGAGTCATCGCTCCTCCTCGGTGTCGAGGTCGGAGCGGCGGGCCCCGTGGAACAATGTTTCGCTTCCGGGCGTGGATCAGACATCCGTCACCTGACGGATGGCCGGAATGTTCGTTGCGCCTCAACGGTTCTACGTCGTCCCGCGGACCTGCGAATGGGCGTGCATCGGCACGACCGGCGGAGCGCGTTGTGACGCTGGGGAGTCGGCGCGCCGGCGAGCGGGCCGGGGTGGACCATCCGGGCGATCGCGACCGGCCGAGTGGCTTCAGTGCGTCAGCAGGTCGAGCACCAGCGCCAACGGCGGCCACGCGGCGCGGCCCCGGCGGGTGCACGCGTAGGCCCGGTGCCGCACGGCCGGATCGGCCAGCGGCAGCAGGGCGACTCCCGGCCGGGTGGGCCGCCCTTCCGGCAGCAGGCCGACACCCCCGCCGGGGGCGGTGATGAGGTCTTCGACCAGTTCGAGGCTGTCCGCGCGGTGCGCGACGCGCGGCGTGAACCCCGCCATGGACGCGAGCGTGCGGAGCACGTCCTCGTCGGCGGTGTTGCGAGAATTGCCGATCCAGTCGTGGTCGCGGAAGGCGTCGAAGACGGCGAGGGTCCCTTCGCCGCGCACCCGCCGCGCGTCGGCCGCGGGGACCCCGAGGCCCCACTTCGTGGTCCACAGTGGACTGGCGGCGACCGCGGGGTCCACCGTGGCGGGTGCGAGGTCGTAGTCGTAGACGAGCGCGAGGTCGGTGTCGTCCGCCAGCAGCGCGGCCAGTGCTTCGGCGGGCTCGTACTCGCTGACGAGCACCCGCACCCCGGGGTGGCTGCGGGCGAGGCGCGCCACGGCGGGGAGCACCGAACGCCGGACCGCGGAGGCGAACCCGGCGACGCGGACGGTCCCCGCCGGTTCGGCGTGCGGGTCGAGATCGGCGTGCGCGGCCTCGACGGCGGCCAGGATCGTCACGGCGTGGTCGGCCAGCCGCCGCCCGGCCGGGGTCAGCCGCACGCGGCGGCCGTCGGGTTCGAGCAGCGGCGTCCCGACCTCCCTGGCCAGCACGGCGATCTGCTGGGAGACCGTCGACGTAGTGGCGCCGAGCACGTCCGCCACGGCCCGCATCGACCAGTGCCTGGACAGCTCCAGGAGGTACCGCAGCCGGCGCGTGTCCATGCCGTGATTGTCCATGATTCCTGAATGGACTGTCCAGTATCGGCAAGTGGACACGAACGGTGGCGGCGGTATTTCCTGGAGCCGTGCCTCCCACGACCCGATCCGGAGCGGCCCTCGCGGTCGCGTCCATGCTGTGCGTGCAACTCGGTCTCGCCGTGTCCGTCGGCCTGTTCGACCGCGTCGGCCCGGAAGGAGCCGCGTGGCTGCGGCTCGCGTGGGCCGGCGTGCTGCTCGTCGTTCTGGTGCGGCCGCGGCCGTCGTCGTTCCGGCGGACGACGTTCGCGGCCTGCGTGGCGCTGGGCGTGGTCACGGCCGGGATGACCATGCTGTTCATGGAGGCGGTGGCGCGGCTGCCCCTGGGCACGGCGAGCGCGCTGGAGTTCCTCGGGCCGCTGACGGTGGCGATCGCCCGCGGTCGCGGCGGCAAGCGGCGGTGGCCGGTCTTCGCGGCGGTCGGCGTGGTGCTGCTGACCCAGCCGTGGCAGGGCGGCGCGGACCTCCTGGGCGTGGGGTTCGCGCTGGGTGCGGCGGTCTGCTGGGCCGGCTACATCCTGCTGACGCAGCGGGTCGGCGACGAGGTGTCCGGCGTGCGCGGGCTGGCGGTGTCGATGCCGGTGGCCGGGATCGTGGCGACGCTGGCGTACGGGCCCGCGGTGATCGGGCACCTGACGTGGCAGCTGCTGCTGACCGGGCTCGGGCTGGCGGTGCTGTTGCCGGTGGTGCCGTTCAGCCTGGAGATGCTCGCACTGCGGCGGTTGACGACGTCGGCGTTCGGGACGCTGATGAGCCTGGAGCCGGCGATCGCGCTGGTGATCGGGCTGGTGGTGCTGCACCAGGTCCCGGACGCGGCCGCGGTGGCCGGGGTGGCGTTCGTCGTGGTGGCGGGGGTCGGTGCCGAGCGGACGGGTGCCCGGGAGCCGGTCGTGAGTGGTTAGGGCGGTTCTGACCGCCCGGACCACTCACGAGGGCAGAACTTCGTCGAGCAGCCGGCGCGCGGCCACCGCTGCTCCGTCGGTGCGCATCCGCGCGCTCAAGGCCGCCGCCCGCGCCCGGGTCGCGGGGGCCAGCGCCGTGTCGAACGCGGCGCTCAGCGACTCCGCGGTCGCCGTCGGCCCGTTGAGGGCCGCGCCGACGCCATGCGCCGCGACCTGCCCGGCCCAGTACGGGTTGTCCGCCACCCGGACCGGCACCACCACCTGGGGCACGCCCGCCCGCGCGGCGGCCTGCGTCGTCCCCGCGCCGCCGTGGTGGACCACCGCCGCCAGCCGGGCGAACAAGCGCTGGTGGTTGACGTCGCCGATGGTGAAGCAGTCCGCCAGGTCCAGGTCCGCCCAGCCGCGCGACACCAGCACGCGGTACCCCCGCGCGCGGCTCGCCTCGACCGACCAGCGGGCGATGTCCGGCGCCGGGCCGATGCTGCCGAAGCCCACGTAGACCGGCGGCTCGCCCGCCGCCAGGAAGTCCACCAGCGACGGCGGCAGGGGCCGCTCGTCCACCCGGGTCCACGCCCCGGTCTGGACCACGTCGAGACCCGGGACCGCCGGGCCCAGGACCGGGTCCGCCGCCAGCCACGGCCGGCCGGAGTAGACGTGGTCGCGCACGTTCTCCACCGGGGCCAGACCGAGCGCGGCGCGGTGGCGGTTGAGCGGCTCGCGGAACTGCGCGTTCACCCTCTCGGCGTCCACCGCCCACAACGCCGCGTGGCCGCTGCCTTCCCCCTCGGGCCAGCCCGGCCGCGGCGGCGGCGCGTGGTGCGGCGAGGGCAGGTTGACTGCGGCATAAGTCACGTACACGTACGGGATGCCCGCGGCTTCGGCCACCGACCGCGCCGCGACCTGCGCGAGGCCGGCCACGACCAGCGCGTCGCACCCCTCGGCCGCCGGAGGGAAAACGTCGAACTGCGTTTCGAGGAGTTCGGCCCGGTACCGGGTCAGCTCGGCCGCGGTGGCTCCGCGCGTCACCGCCCGCACCGGCGGTCCGACCGGCACCGCCTCGATCCCGAGCCCGGCGAGCCGGTCGGCGAACTCCGGTGGAACGCACATCCGCACGTCCACGCCGAATCCCCGCAACTGCCCCGCCAGGGCCACCAGCGGCTCGACGTCCCCGAGCGTTCCGTAGGTCGACAGCAGCACCCGCGTCATCGCGCGGCCCCGGCGTAGAAGCCGACCGGCATCGTGACGTCGGCGCTCGAAGCCCCGCACTCCAGCATCCACAACGCGGCGGCCGGGCCGAGTTCCCGGCCCAGCACCCCGAGCGCGGCCGGGTCCGGCGCGACCGCCCGCGCCTGCGCCACCCCGCGCGCGAACGCGTCCGGGTCCCAGCCGCTCGTGTCCCCGTCGCCGAGGGACCGCGCCCCGCCGGCCAGTGCCGCGACGGGCAGCGCCTCGGGGACGCCGAGCAGGCCGTGGGTGCGTTCGCCCACCAGGACCCCCATCCAGCGGGAGGTTTCCGGGGTCGGCCGGGGCCCGGTCCACCGGGGCCGCTCGTCGAGGTCCGGCAGCTTCGCGGGCGCGCCGGACACCGCCCAGCGGCCCGCCCACTCCACGGCCAGGCCCGGCGCGCTGCGGGAGGCGGGGTTGTGGAACCGGGCCATGTCCCAGCGGGTGCCGACCGCCACCGCGGCCAGGTCGCGGTGCGGCCAGACCCGCGCCTCCCACCAGAACCCCCACGGGAACGCCGCGGTGTGCCCCCACCACCAGTCCTCGCCCAGGTCCGGGTCCGCGAGTTCGAGCGTCAGACCGGAGAACGACCGGACACCGTGCGGGCTCGGCCGCTCCACCCGCGGGGTCACCATCGCCGCCAGCGAGTCCGGCGCGACCAGGCCGTGGTCGCCGCGCAGCAGGGATTGCAGCAGCCGCGCGAAGTCCGCCGCGCTGGTGTACATCCCGACCCCCGGATAGGCCGCGGTGCGCAGGGGCGGGCTCGGCACGCAGAAGTCGCCGAACGCCAGGTAGCCGGTGGCACCACCGGTCTCGCGGGTGCCGTCGTCGATGCTCGTGGCCGTCATCCCGGTCGCGGCGAACACCTCCCGGCCGACACGGGCGGCGTAGGGTTCGCCGGTCACGTGCTCGACCACACCGCCCAGCACGCCGACGCCGAAGCTCGAGTAGGAGTACGGCCCGGGCGCCGTCAGCAGCGGCAGTGCCCCGCCGTACTCGACCGAGCGCCCGGCTTCGTGGCGCCGCCGGACGTAGTCGAGGATCGGCTCGGCCGGCGCTCCCCATGCCGTGGCGGTGACGATGTCGCTGTAGTAGCCGCCTTGGTGCGAGGCCAGCATCGCGGTGGTGACGGGCGGCGCGTCGCCGCGCAGTCCCGCGGGCAGCACGTCGTCGACCGGCGTGTCCCAGGCCGCGGCACCCGCCTCGGCCAGCTGCGCGAAGGCGAGGCCCGTGACGGGTTTGGTGAGCGAGCCGGCCGGTGCGGGCGTTTCGGCGGTCATCGGGGTGCCCGCGGCCAGGTCGGCGAACCCGGTCGCGGCCGTCCGCAGCTCGTCGCTCGTCGTCACCGCGACGGCGACCCCGGGCGTGCCGGTGACCGCGGCCAGCCGGGGGAGGACGGCGTCGAGCGCCCCCATCACGTCGTCGAGCATGCTCATCCCTCGGTGGTGTTGTAGTTGACGATCCGCTCCACCATGAAGGCGCGCGCCCCGGCCAGCGGGCTGTCCGCGTCGCGCCGCGCCACGTCCGGCAACCGGTGGGCCTCTTCCTCGGCGGCCACCACCGTGCCCCACAGCGCGTTGAACCCCGAGGGATCGGCGGGCTTCTCCGCGGCGGCCTCGACGGTCACGACGCCGTCCCCGCCGGAAACGGTGAGCGCGCCCATCTGCCGCAGCACCACGGGGTCGCTTTCCTTCGCCGCCACCACCGTCCAGCCCGGTTGCCGCAGGGCGGCGAGCAGGCTGCCCACGTCGCTGACGACGATGTCGGGCAGCACGAGGGCCACCGGTCCGCGCGTCATCGGCAGGGCGCAGCGGATCGCGCCGTCGAGTCCCGGCTCGGCCACGTCGTCCTGGTAGACGAAGACCAGTTGGAACACCCCGGCGTAGCGCGCCAGGTACTTCACCGTGTCGAGCTTGTGCGGCGCGAACACGACGACCACCCGCACGGTGAGGCCGCTCTTCACCAGCTCGGCCGCGGGCTCCAGGCTGCGGTCCAGCACGGTGACCCCGGGTGCCAGGCAGTGCAGCTCCTTCGCGTACGGCGCTCCGAAGCGCGTCCCGAAACCGGCGCAGGGCAGGATGATCGAAACGTCGGGGTCGCTCACCGCAGCCGCACCTCCAGCGCGACCCGGTGCCGGCCCCGGGGCAGCGGCACCCACGCCGGCTCGCCGATCGGCGCCACCGCGGGAAAGCGGTCGAAGAGAGTTCGCAACGCCACCTCCGCCTCCAGCTTCGCCAAGGCGACCCCGAGGCAGAAGTGCGGCCCCCAGCCGAATCCGACGCTGCCTTCGCGGCCGCCGTGCTCGGCTTGCCAGCGCACGTCGGCCGCGTGCGGGTGGGCGAACCGCGCCGGGTCGCGGTTGGCGGCGCCGAGCACGGCCTGCACCGCGTCGCCCGCTTTGATCGACACCCCGGCCACCTCCAGATCCGTTGCGGCGTACCGCAACCGGGCCAGCTGGACCGGGCCGTCGGTGCGGACCAGCTCACGCACCGCGGCCGGCCACAGCCCGGGCTCGGTGCGCAGCAGCTCCCGCTGGGCGGGGTCGCGCATCAACGCGAGCGCCGCGTTGGACAGCATGTGCGCCATCGTTTCGTGCCCGGCGAGCACCAGGAACACCACGAGGGCCACGACGTCGACGTCGGTCAGGTCGTCCTGGGCGACGACCTCGCTCAGCAGGTCGGCGCGCGGCTCGGCCCGGCGCCGGTCGACCAGGGCGTGGCAGTAGGCGAACATCTCGCCGAGCGTCGGGGTGATCCGCGCCGGGTCGCCGTCGACCAGCACCTTGCCCCAGCGCCACCAGTCCGCCCAGTCCGGCTCCGGGACTCCGACCAGTTCGCAGACCACGGCCATGGCCAGCGGGTAGGCATATTCGTCGAGCAGGTTCGCCGTTTCGCCGAGACCGTCGAGCAGTCCGTCGACGATCTCCTGCACCCGTGGGCGCAGCGTGGCTACCCGCGACGCGCTGAACGCGTGGCTGATGCTCCGGCGCAGCCTCGCGTGCTCGGCGCCGTCGAGGCTGAGCAGGCTGGCCCGCAGGTAGGGCAGGTGCTCCGGGGGCGTGCCCAGCGCGAGGAACGCCTCCTCCTGCGTCTGCGCGCCCTGCCCCGGCAGTCCGGTCGGGTCGTTGCGCACGGCCGGATCCGACAGCACCGCGCGGACGGCGTCGCTGCCGGTCACCAGCCAGCCTTCCCCGCCGTTCGGCAGCTTGGCCCAGCACACCGGTGCTTCGGCGAGCACGCGGTCGTACCCGCCCATCGGGTCGTCGAGGACGGCCGGATCGCGGACGTCCACCACGGGTTCGGAGGACATGGGTCTCCTGTCAGCCTTTGAGCGGGCCGCCGTTGATGGCGACGCGGTGGCCGAAGCGGGTGTGCGGGTAGTAGTCGTACGTCGCGTGGTGCTGGACGCAGCGGTTGTCCCAGAACACCAGCGTGTTCGGCTCCCAGCGCACGCGGCACGCGAGCATCGGCCGGTTCGGCACGACCGAGAACAGCAGCTCGAGCAGTGCCTGGCTCTCGTCGGCCGACAGCTGCGGGATGCGCGAGGTGTAGGCCGGGTTGACGTACAGCAGCGGCCGGTCGGTCTCCGGGTGCCGCACGACCACCGGGTGCTCGCTGACCGGTGGTTCGTAGCCGTCCGGGATCTTGTGGCCGCGGAAGGCGTGCGCGCCGTCGTGGATCGCGGTGAGTCCGGTCAGGAACTCCTTCAGCTTGGGCGAAAGCATGTCGTACGCGAGGTGCATGTTCGCGAAGAGCGTGTCGCCGCCGCTGCCCGGCGCCGGCAGCCGCGTGATGTGCAGCATCGAACCGAGCGACGGCTCGGCGTCGGCGGTGCCGTCGGCGTGCCAGCCGTTGCCGAACACGGTGGCCGCCTCCGGCGCCGTCGCGACCTCGAGGATGTAGGGGTTCCCGTGCTCGGGCGGCGGGTTCACCGGGCGCAGCTCGCCGAAGTGCGCGGCCAGCCGCTGGTGGTCGTCCGGGGTGATGTCCTGGTCGCGGAACACCAGCACGTGGTGGTCCAGGAAGGCCGTCTTCAGCTCGGTGAGCTGCTCGTCCGTCAGTTCCCGCGTCAGGTCGAGGCCGGTGACCTCGGCGCCGATGACCGGGGTCAGGCCCCGCACGGCCAGGGTCCGGTAGTCGCGCGCCGGCCGCGTCGTGATCCGCTTGACGGCGTCGAGTTCGTACTGCTCCATGGTTTCCTTCCCTCTGTGGGTCTCACAGTCCGATGGCGGCGGCCACCGCGGTGACGTGCGGGGCGCGCACGATGCCGTAGTGGGTGGCGGGCAGTTCGTGCCAGTGGCTCGGCTCGGGCAGCAGGGTTCGCCAGCCGCCGCGGTCAGCCACCGGCAAGCCCGGTTCGGGTTCGGTGGCGAGCCAGACGTGGCTGGGCGTCGCGGTCAGGCGGGGCAGTTCGTGCCCGGCCATGCTGCGCAGGTTGGCCCGGGTGGCGCGGGCGAGGTTGTGCGCGTGTTCGGCGGCGGCGACCCCGAGCTCACGCTCGAACACCGTCTCCAGTTGCGTGTCGTCGTAGTCGGCGGCACTCGCGCCGGGCGGCGGCGGGTCGATGAGGTGCAGTGCCCGCACCGGCTGCCCGGCCGCCTCGGCTTCGGCGGCCATGCCGGCCGCGACCCAGGCGCCGAACGACCACCCGGCCAGCTGTTTTCCCCGGTGGGGGAACCGCTCTTCCAGAGCCGCGTGGTAACGACGCGCGCGGTCCACAATGGACCACCCCGGGGGTTCCGGGCGGCTCAAGGCCGGATCGGCGATCACGCACACGCCGAGCTCCGGCGGGAGGGCCGCGACGAGCGGGCGGTAGGCGTGGACGTCCCCGCCGACCGGGTGCACGAGGCAGACGACCTCCTCGGTGGTCCCTTCGCGCCAGACCTGCAGCACCACTTCGCCGGCGTCGGCGGCTTTCTCGAGCTTCGCCAGCAACGCCGACATCGTGACCTCCGGGCCGAGCCAGGCGAGGTCGAGGTCGACGCCGTAGAGGCGTTTCACCGACTCGACGACGTCCAGCAGGGTCAGGGAGTCGGCACCGAGGTCGTAGAGCGGCACGTGGGGGTCGAGTTCGGCGACGCCGAGGAGAGCGCGGACTTCCTCGGTCAGGTCCGCTTCGGCCGGCTTCGGCTCGGTTTCGCGTTCGTGGAACGCCCGGGCGGCGTCAAGACCGGTCGTCGCAACCAGGAGCTGGGGGAGGCCGGTCCCGAGGGCGCGGGCGAAGGTGCGCCGGCCTTCGTCGTCGCTCAGGCCGACCGCCAGGTGTGCCTGGTGCCGGGCGTCGGTTTCCAAGGCCGTGACGGCCATGCCGCTGTCACGCCAGACGTCCCAGCCGATCGAGAGCCGGGTGGTGGGGCCGTCGCGGTGGGCGAGGGCGTCGAGGAACCCGTTGGCGGCGGCGTAGTCCAGCTGCCCGGTACCGCCGAACTGCGCGGACAGCGACGAGCAGTAGACGGCGAAGGCGGGCCGGTCGCGGTCGATGAGCCGCTCGGTGAGGAGGGCACCGGCGAGTTTGGCGGACTGGGTGCCTTCGCCGCGGGTGGCGATCAGGCCGCCGTCGGGGGTGCCGGCGGCGTGGACGATCCCGGTGATGGGAGCGCGGATCGCGTCGGCGGTGACGGTGGTGAGGTCGGCGGCGAGCAGGTCGACGCGGTCGGCCCACGGTTTGAGCGTTTCGGGCAGGTGGGGTTCGCGCGCGAGCAGGATGACGCGGCCGGAGGTGCGGGCGAGCAGCTCTTCGGCGACGGCGGTGCCGATGCCGCCGGTGCCGCCGAGGACGAGGTACGTTCCACCGTCCGGTGTTCCGGGTTCACCTGGCGTGACGGGCGCACTGCCTTGGACCCACCAGAACCCGTTGCGGAGGGCGACCCGTTCCGGCGGGGTGGGGCCGGTCAGCAGGTCGGCGAGGGCGTCGAGGTCCGGGCGTTCGAGGTCGACCCAGTGGCCGGGCACGCCGGTTTCCTGTGGGCCGACGGCGGTGATCCCGGCGAGCAGCCCGGCTTCGGGACGGGTGACGCCGGCGTTCGCGGGCGCGGCACCGGCGGAGAGCCACCACGTCCTGAGTGGACGGTCACGGGCGGCCCGCAGGAGGGCGGCGGGGGTGTCGAGGCAGGCCCATTGTGCTTGTGTCAGTGACTTTTCGCCGACGGGACCGGCGATGCCGAGGGGGAGGGCGTGCAGCCAGTCGATTTCGTCGTGCGGCAGGGCATCGAGGATCTGGCGGAGGTGCGTGGTGTCGGTGGGGTCGGCTTCGAAGGTGTCGGGGCTCCGGCGGGCGAAGTGGTCGGCGGCGTGGACCCGCACGACACGCGGGTAGACGGCGTCGAGGGCCGGTGCGGTCAGCGGGCCTTCGCCGGAGACGACGAGGATGCGGTCGGTCTTCGCGGCGGCCGTTGCCCGGCGGAGCCGGACCCAGGTGGGTTGGTGCAGCCAGTCGCCTTCGGGCAGCCGGGCCGCGGCGGCTTTCCGCGGGAAGTCGAAGTCCCGGGCGGCGAAGGCGGGCGGCGGGAAGTCCCATGGTGCGGGGGTGGGGGAGTGTCCCCAGTCGACGGCGGAGCCGGCCAGCCAAGCGGCGGCCAGTGCGGCCGGATCCGGTGCGGCGGGCAGGGAGTCCGCGGGCGCCGGCTCAGCCACCTCGCGAAGCTCAGCCGTGCGGAGCCACTCGACCGCCGCCGCTGCGTCCTCGCACGCCGCCGCCATGCGCCAGCTGCCCTCCGGCCTCCCCGACTGCAAGTGCCGCAGCACGTCCACATAGGACGTCGGGTGCGTCGCCAGGTACTCCGCCACCCGGTCCGCCTCGAGACGCAACGCCGCCTCGCTGCGGGCCGACAGCACCAAGCACCGTGCCGGGTCCGGGCGGGCCGGGGCTACCGGCCGGACCGACTCCAGCACCACGTGCGCGTTCGTCCCGCCGATGCCGAAGCTGCTCACCCCCGCCACCCGCGGGCCCGCCGGCCACGGTTCGGCGGCACCCGGCACCCGGAACGGCCCCAGGTCCAGCGCCGGGTTGGGCGCCCGGAAGTCCACCGTCGGCGGCAGCACTCCGTGGTACAGCGAAAGGGTCGCGCGGATCAGCCCCACCACGCCGGCCGCCGCGCCGAGGTGGCCGAGCTGGCTCTTCGCCGACGACAACGCGCACGCCGACGCGTCGGGCATCGCCTCGCGCAACGCCGCCACCTCGATCGGGTCGCCGAGGCGGGTTCCCGTTCCGTGCGTCTCCACGTACCCGACGTCCGCGCCCGACCGCCCGGCCCGCCGAAGTGCCGCCCGGATGGCCGCGCGCTGCCCGGCCGGCGACGGCGCGCTGTACCCCTGCTTGACCGCGCCGTCGTTGGTCAGCGCCGAACCCGTGATCACCGAGTACACCGTGTCGCCGTCGCGGCGAGCCGCCGAAAGCGGCTTCAGCACCACCACGCCGACGCCGCTCGCGCCCACCGTGCCGTCCGCGTCGTCGCTGAACGGGCGGCAGTGCCCGTCCGGCGAGAAGATGTGTCCCGGCCGGTACCGGTAGCCGGCCGCCAGGGTGACGTCGACGAGCACCCCGCCCGCCAGCATCACCTCCGCCTCGCCGCCGCGCAGCATCGCCGCCGCCTGGTGGACGGCCACCAGCGAACTCGAGCACGCCGTCTGGGTCGTCAGCGCGGGACCGGTCAGGTCGAGGTGGTAGGCGACCTTCGTCGCCAGGAAGTCCTTCTCGTGCTGCAAGGCCAGCTGGAACCCGTCCGGCAGCGCGGCCGGGTCGGCCTCGCGCAGCATCTGCTGGAAGTACGTGTTCTCGCCGCAGCCCGCGATCACCCCGACTCCGGCACCCGAAGTGATCCCGGCATGGGCCAACGCCTCGACGCACGCCATCAGCAACTGCCGCTGCTGGGGGTCCATCAGACCTGCGTCCCGGTGGCTGATCCCGAAGTGCTCCGGGTCGAACGCCAGGGGATCGGCGAGGAGGCTGCGTGCGCCGACCATGCCCTCCGCCGCCGGGAACTCCTCGATCCCCCGGCGACCCGAGACGACGAGGTCCCAGAACGCCGCCAGGTCCCGGGCACCCGGCAGCCGCACCGCCATGCCGACGACCGCCACCGGCTCGCCGGCCGACGGCCGGGAAGCCGAGGCAGCCGCGGCCGGGCCGCTCTCGAGGTGCCGCGTCAGGTCCCGGAGGGTGACGTGCTCGAAGAGGTCCGCCACGGTGAACCGGTAGCCGGCTTCCGCGCACCGCAGGTGGAACCGCATCAGCGACAACGAACTGGCGCCGGCCGCGAAGAACGTCTCGTCCGGGCCGATCGGCGCCCCGGTCACCTCCTCGAACAACGCCGCCAGCTCGCTCGACGGCGTCCCCGCCACCCGGTGGAGATCCGTCCCCGCCACCAGGGGAGCGGCGTCCCGGTCGAGCTTCCCGCTCGGCGTGCGCGGCAACGCGGCCACGACCCGGAAGCGGTCGACCCGCGCGTGCGGCGGCAGCAGCGGCGCCAGGAAATCCGCCAGTTCCGCCGCGGAAGGCGTCCGGCGGCACTCCAGGACCGCGGCGAGCCGGTCACCCTGCACCGTGACGACCGCGTTGACGACGTCGGGGTGCCGCAGCAGCGCCGCCTCGACCTGACCCAGTTCGAGGCGGTGCCCGCTGACCTTGACCTGCCGGTCGGCCCGGCCGTCGAAGTGCAGCAGCCCGGCGCGGTCGAAGTGGGCGAGGTCGCCGGTGCGGTAGTACAGCTCCGGGAGCTCCGCGAACTTCTCCGGAGCCGCTTCGCCGAGATAGCAGCGGTTCGCCGCGAGCCCGCCGATGAGCAGCTCGCCGACCTGCCCGGGCGGCAGCGGCGCGCCCGCGGCGTCGGCGACGCGCAGGACCGCGTTCGCCACCGGCCGCCCGATGGCGGGCCGCTCCGGCCACGAAGCCGGATCGCCGTCGAGGGTCAGCGCACTGACGACGTGGGTTTCGGTCGGCCCGTAGTGGTTGTGCAGGCGCGCGCCGGCCAGTCCGGCGAACCAGCGGCGGATCGCCGGTGTGCACACCAGTTGTTCGCCGGCGGTGAGCACGTCCCGCAGCCTCGCCGGGTACCGTCCCAACCGGACACCGTGCTCGGCCAGCAGCTGCAACGCCACGTACGGCAGGAAGATCCGTTCGATCCCCGCACTGTCCAGCTGCGCCAGCAACGCCGGGACGTCGTGGCGCCACTCCGGGCGGATCAGGTGCAGCCGGCCGCCGCCGCAGAGGGTCGTGAAGATCTCCTGGAACGACACGTCGAACGACAGCATCGAGAACTGCTGGGTCGCCGCGGGCGGCGCGGCCTGCCACTGCAGCAGGTTGGCCAGGGTGCGGTCCGGGACGCGCACCCCCTTCGGCGCGCCGGTCGAGCCCGAGGTGAACAGCGTGTAGAGCGGCCGTCCGGCGTGGCGGGCCGGGACGTCCGGCACCGGCCCGCCGGTGAGCGTCACGAACCGCTGCTCGACGTCGGTGTCGAACGTTTCGCCCGGCGCGAGCAGGACGCAGCGCGGCCGCACCCGGGCGAGCATCGCGCGCAGCAGTTCCGGCGGGTAAGCCGGGTCCAGCGGCACGGCGGTGATGTTCAGCCGCGCGAGCGCGAGCAGCGCGACGACGTGTTCGGCCGACGGCCGGAAGTACAGCGCGACGTCGGTGGCGTCCTCGGGCAGCGTGGCGGCGAGCCGGGCCGCGTGCGCGTCCAGCTCGGCGTAGGTCAGCGTCGTGTCGCCGGTCAGCGCCGGGGCATCCGGCGTCAGCGCGACCTGCCGCGCGAAGCCTTCGGCGATGGTTTCCCAGGTCAGCTCCACAGAAGCGCCGCGGCCGTGGTCATGCCGGTCCGGTGTCCGCGCGTCGCCGTGCAGGGCGCGGTCGAAGACGTCGCCGAGGGCCGCCGCCTCGGCTTCGGTGAAGTGGCCTGCCCCGTACTCCCACAGGCAGTCGAAGCCGTCCGGCCGTTCCACGACCGACAGCGTGAGCGCGCACTTCGCCTCGGCCGCCTCGATCCACTGTGGACTGACCGAGCAGCCGGGCAGGCGCAGCGCGCCGAAGTCGGTGTTCTCCAAGACGAACAGGTAGTCGAAGGCCGCGTAGCCGGGATCGAGGTCGGCGAACGCGACGTCCTGACCGTCCAGCGCCGCGCCCGCCGCGGCGCCGAGCCGGCGGAGCTGGCTGTCCAGGTCCTCGTCCGGGTCCACGGTCAGCGGCAGCCGGACGGTGTTGGCGAACATCCCGACACTGTCTTCGAACTCCCGCACCGGCCGGTTCGCCACGGGCGCGGCGATCCGCGGCCGGGTCCGGCCGGTCACGGCGTAGAGGCTCCAGGCGAACACGCCGAGCAGCAGCTGGAACCGCGTCAGGCCCAGCTCGGCGGCCCACCGGTCGACGCGCTCGCGGTCGATGCGGGTCGTGTGCAGCCGCCCGGCCAGTGCCGCCGGACCGAGGGGCTCGGCGTCGTCGGACCGGTCGGTCAGCCGGTCGCGGTAGCCCGGGGAGGCGAACCAGCGGGACTGCCAGGCGGCGAAGTCGAGTGGTGTGTGCGGGTCCGGTCGAGGTCGGGCGCCGGACAGTTCCCGGAACAGGATGTTGAGCGACCAGCCGTCGACCGCGATGTGGTGCAGGCAAAGCGAAAACGTGCCGTCGGGACGCCAGGCCGCGCGCAGCAGCCGGCCCGAGGCCAGGTCGAAGGGCGCGGTGAAGAAGTCGTCGGAAGGGTCGGTCCACGGGTCGTACGCCGGTTTCGTCACCTGCCGCAGGCCGTCGGAGGTGGCCTCGAACGCCGTGCGCAGCGCCGGGTGCCGCTCGACCAGGCCGCGCACGTCCCGGCGCAGCGCGTCGATGTCGGGTGTGCCGGTGAGCCGGAACGCGAGCGGCACGTGGTACGCCGTGGACGCCGGATTGCGTTGCTGCAGAAGCCAAAGCCGCTGCTGTTCACTCGTGGCGGGTGCGCTGGTCGCGGCGGTCGGTGCGCCCGGCTCGGGGTAGACCGCGCGCCCCGCCCCGGAGACCGCCGCGGCGAGGTCGGCGAAGGTGCCGCGCTGCACGACCGAAGGCGCGAGGTCGGTGCCCCAGCGTTCCCGGATGGCGAACCGCAGCCGCAGCGCCTTGAGCGAGTCGCCCCCGGACCGCAGCCACGTGTCGCCGGGACGGAGATCCGGGACGCCGAGGGTCTCCGACACGACGTCCAGGACTTCGCGTTCCCACGCGGTCGCCGCGCCGCCGGTGTCCGGCCGCCACGCCCGGAACCCGCCGGCCAGGAGCGCGGTTTCGTCGACCTTCCCGTTCGCGTTCCGGGGCAGCTCGTCGACGCGGAACACGTGGTGCGGCCGCATGTAGGCCGGCACGGTTTCGCTCAGGTGCGCTTCGAACGCGTCGAAGGACAGGTCGCCGGCGACGACGAACGCGAGCAGCTCGGCGGTGGCCGCGCGGCGCACGGCCACGTGCACCTGCCGGATCTCCGGGTGGGCCAGGAGCCGCTGCTCCAGCTCGCCGGGCTCGACCCGGAACCCGCGGACCTTGACCTGCCGGTCGGTGCGCCCGACGTAGGCGTACCGGCCGCCCGGCAGCACGCGGACCAGGTCGCCGGTGCGGTAGAACCGGGCGCGGCCTTCGTCCAGCCACGGCAGCCGGACGAACCGCTGCCCGGTTTCCGCGGGCAGCCCGCGGTAGCCGAGCGCGACGCCGGCCCCGGAGATGTACAGCTCGGCCACCTCGCCTTCGGCGGCCACGCGCTCGTCCGGCGTGACCGCGACCGCGCCGGTGCCCGGCAGCGGGCGGCCGATCGGCACGACGTCGCCGTCGAAGCCGCGCGGGATGGTGTAACTGAGCGCGAACGTCGTCGTCTCGGTCGGGCCGTAGCCGTTCTGCAGCCGCGTCGGCGACTCCGGGTTGGCCCGGTACCAGCGGCGGATCAGCGGGGCGTTGAGCTGCTCGCCGCCGATGACGACCCGGCGCACGGTGGCGAAGCTGCCCGGCACGGTCTCGGCGACCGCGTTGAACAGCGTCGCGGTGACGAACATCGTGTCGATGCGTTCCCGGACCAGCGCGTCGGCGAACGCCTGCGGGTCGCGGACGGTCTCGTCGTCGAGGACCACGCACGTGCCGCCGGTCAGCAGCGGCACCCACACCTCGAAGCTGATCGCGTCGAACGCGGGGTTGGCCAGGCAGGCGAACCGCGTGCCGATGTCGAGCCAGCCGGGTTCGGCCAGCCGCAGGACCCCGGCGTCGCGGACCTCGACGCCCTTGGGCCTGCCGGTCGTGCCGGAGGTGGAGAAGAGGAACGACGCCGGCGCGGGCTCGGCGGGCGTCCCGGCCGCGGCCGGCGTCAAGGCGGGCAGCTCGTCGCAGACGACGACCGCGCCCGCGTCTTCGAGGATGGCGTCGCGGCGCGCGGGCGGGCTCTGCCGATCCAGCGGCACGACCTGAGCGCCCAAGCGCAGCACGCCCAGCATCACCAGGATGAGGTCCGCCGAACGCGGGAGGCTGACGGCGACCGCGTCACCCGGACGGACTCCCTTGCGGGCCAACGACTCCGCGACCGCCGCGGCACCGGAGTTCAGCTCGGCGTAGGTGAGCCGACGGTCGCCGTCGGACACGGCGAGGGCGTCCGGGTGCCGCAGGGCCCGGTCGTGGACGCGGCGGGCGATCGACGTCATCGGGCCGCCAGCTCGGCCGCGATCAGCTTGGCGACCAGCGGCAACGCGTCACTCTCCAGCATGTCCCAGTGCCCGCAGCCCGCGGGCACCACCTCGAACTCGCCGCGGGCGCGGCGGCGCCAGAACTCGGCGGTGCCGGGGATCGGGTCCTCGCCGACGGCCTGCACGAAGAGCACCCGCGCCGCGGTCTCGCCGGGGTCGTGCTCGCGCGCGGTCAGCCGGTTGTGGTTGTAGGTGCGGTGGTAGCGCTCGATCTGCGCGTCCTCGATCCCGGGGTACATCCCGTTGAAGCGAACGAGTTTCTCGCGGAACTCGGCCGCGGGCACGGGTTCGATCGCCGCCTTCGCGGCCGGGTCGTCGGTGGCCGTCGTGTCGAGCAGGACGACGCTGACGCGCGGGTGGTGCTCCGCGAGCCGGCGGCCCATCTCGTAGGCGACCAGACCGCCGTACGAAAGTCCACAAAGGACCAGGGTCTCCTCCGGGTGCGGTTCGACGAGCCGCAGGTACTCCTCGGCCATCGCCTCGACGCTCGGCAGCGGCTCCTCGCCGGGGTTGAGCCCGGGGGACTGGATGCCGACGACGCCGGCGTCGTCGGGCAGCAGGCCGCTGAGCGGCAGGTAGCAGAACGCCGTGCCGCCGGCCGGGTGCACGCAGACGACGCGGGCCGTGCCGTCGCCGCGGCGGAACTCGATCAGGCTGCCGGTCTCCGGTGGGCGGTCCGCGCGCAGGAGCGCGGCCTGCGCCTCGATGGTCGGGTGCAGGATGACGTCCCGGATCGGCAGCTCGCGGCCGAACTCCGCGCCGATGGCGTCGGCCAGCTTGATCGCCGAGATCGAGGTGCCGCCGACGTCGAAGAAATCGTCCGAGACGCCGATCGCGGGGTGCAGCAGCAGGTTCCGCCAGATCCGCAGCAGCGCCAGCTCGACGTGGTCGCGCGGGGCGGCGGTGTTGACCGCGGCGGGGGCGCTGGTGCGGGCGTGCGCCAGGACGGCGTCGCGGTCGAGCTTGCCGCTGCGGCTCAACGGCAGCCGGTCGAACTCGGCGAACACCGACGGGATCATGTAGTCCGGCAGCCGCCCGGCCAGCGCGGCCCGCCATTCGTGCGGGGTGCGGCCCCCGCCGCCCGCCACACCGGCGACGAGCCGCGGCTCGCCTTCGCGGTCCACCAGCACGGCGGCCTCTTTCACCCCGGGAACGGCGAGCAGCGCGGCCGTCACCTCGCCGGGCTCGATGCGGAACCCGCGCAGCTTGATCTGGTCGTCGCGGCGGCCGGCGTATTCGGCTTCCCCGCTCGGGAGCCACCGCGCGAGGTCCCCGGTGCGGTACATCCGCTCGCCGGTCGTGAACGGGTCCGCGACGAACCGCTCGGCGGTCAGCCCCGGCCGGTGCAGGTAGCCGCGGGCCAGGCAGTCGCCGGCCAGGAAGACCTCGCCGACGACGCCGGGCGGCACCGGGCGCAGCCGCTCGTCCAGCAGGTAGAGCCGGGAGCCGGGCAGCGGCCGCCCGATCGGCGCCGGGCGGTCGCGTGGCCGCGGGTCGAAGTGCGCGGTGGCGTAGAGCGTGGCCTCGGTCGGCCCGTAGCCGAAGCAGATCCGCAGGCCGGGCAGAGCGGCGGCGAACCGGGCGAGCGCGGCGTCGGTCAGCGGTTCGACGCCGGTCAGCAGCTGCCGCAGCGCGAGCCCGTGCAGGCGGGTGGGGTCTTCGTCGACCCACCGGACGTAGGCGGGCGGCAGGAAGGCCTGGACCACCCGGTGTTCCCGGAGCCACGCCATGAGCGCCGCCGGATCGGGCCGGACGTCTTCGGGCACCACGTGCAGCACGGCGCCGGTGGTCAGCGGGAGCAGCAGTTCGTGCACGGAGGCGTCGAAGCCGATGCTCGACCACGCCGACGTCGCTTCGCCGGGCGTCGCGCCGAAGCGGTCGAGCCACTGGTCGAACAGCGCGAGGACGCTGTGGTGGGTGACGGCGACCCCCTTCGGGCGCCCGGTCGAGCCCGAGGTGTAGATGACGTAGGCCGTCTCGCCGGGGCCGGTCGTGCCCGGTCGCCGGGTCTCGTCGCCTTCGGCTTCCAGCGCCGTGACGTCGTCGCCGAGGACCAGCACCGGCCGCGCGTCCTCGACCATCGCCGCCCGCCGGGCGGCCGGCTGGGCCGGGTCGAGCGGGAGGTAGGCGGCGCCGGTCTTCAGCACGCCCAGCACCGCGACCACCAGCTCGACCGACCGTCCACTGTGGATGCCCACGATCCCGCCCGGCCGGGCTCCCCGGCGGCGCAGGGCGTTCGCGAGCTTCGTGCTGCGGCGGTCCAGCTCGCGGTAGGTGAGGGTCCGGTCGTCGCAGACGAGCGCGGGGGCCTCCGGGGTCGTGTCGGCGTGGGTGGTGAACCGCTCGACGAGGCCGCCGGGCCGCCGGTTCGGGCGCGGTCCGGTGCTCCAGGCGGTGAGGATCTCGCGGCGTTCGGCCTCGTCGAGCAGCTCGTAGCTTGTGATGCCGGCGTCCGGTCGCGTGGCCAGCTGGTCCAGCAGTCGGACGAGGTAACGGGCGTACCGCTCGGCGGTGGCGTGGTCGAAGAGGGCGACGGCGTAGTCGAGGTGCCCGGCGACGTCACCGTCCTCGTCGGCGAGGCCGAGGGCGAGGTCGAACTTCGCCGGCGCGTGCTCGACGTCGAGGGATTCGACTTCGACGCCCGGCAGGTCGAGGACGTCGTGCAGGGTCGGCACCCAGGCGAACATCGTCTGGAAGAGCGGGGTGTGCGCCGGGCTGCGGGGCGGGTTCACCAGCTCGACGACCCGTTCGAACGGCAGCTCGACGTGGTCGATCGCACCCCGCAGGGCCGCCCGGACCTGCTTGAGCAGCACGGCTCCGGTGGGCGAACCGCTCAGGTCGGCGCGCACGGCGAGGGTGTTGACGAAGAACCCGATCGTGTCCGGGTACTCCCCGCCGGCCCCGCGGTTGGCGGTCGGGACGCCGACAACGATGTCAGCCTGCGCGGAAAGCCGGTGCAGGAGGATGAACCAGCAGGTCAGAATGGTCGAGTAGAGCGTGACACCGTGCTCGCGCGCCACTGCCTTGAGCCGGGCGGTGAGGTCCGGCCCGAGGGAGACGGGCACCCGCGCGCCCCGGTAGTCCTGCCGGGCCGGCCGCGGCCGATCGGTGGGGAGCTCCAGCACCGGCGTGACGCCGTCGAGCCGCTCCCGCCAGTAGGCCTCGTGCGGCTTCGGGCGGGCGCCGGCGAGCCAGTCCTGCTGCGTCTCGGCGTGGTCGCGGTAGGGCCGGGCAGGCGGCAGATCCGGTGCCGTACCGCTCAGTTGAGCGGCGTAGAGGACACCGAGTTCGCGCACCAGCAGGGTCCGGGACCAGCCGTCGAAGACGACGTGGTGGACGGTGATCAGCAGGACGTGGAACTGTCGGTGGTCCCCGGTAGCGTGAATACCGGGGGGCGGCGCCCCGGCCCCGGCCAGCAACCGAGCCCGCGCGAGCGGCGCCCGCGTCAGGTCGAACGGCTCGAAGGGATCGGTCCGCCGCAACTCGGCCGCTTCGCCCGGCCGGCCGGCAACGTCCGTGACGGCACAAGGAAAGCCCTGACCGGCGGGTTCGACGATTTGCAGGGGCCGGCCGTCCTCGACGACGATCCGGGTGCGCAGGGCTTCGTGCCGATCGGCGAGGGCGTCGAAAGCCCGTTGGAGGGCTTCGCGGTCCAGCGGGCCCCGCAGGGCGAAGGCCATGGTCTCGTTGTAGGCCGGTCCGGCCCCGTCCAGCTGGGAAACGGTCCAAAGGCGCTGCTGGCCGGACGACAGCGGGGCGGACACTCGCATCGAGGACGGCCTTTCCTGGCGGGGCGGGCGAACCGGTACAGCGTCGTGCCGTCGCAGCCGAGGTCGGGGAAACGCTCTCTGTCTGTCCGGACAGTTAACACCACACCATCGGGTGATGACGAGGGGTGACGGAAGTTTGCCCGGAAGTCCCTTCCGCGGGTTCCCGGGCGGACGGTCGCCGAGCCGTGGACGTGGCGGCGTAGGAAAGTCCACAGTGGACACAGATGCCGCGTGTGACCCGCCTCTCGCGGTCGCGGCCGGGAACGCACCGGGTGGTGCTCCCGCGGCAGGAGCACCACCCGGCGGCGAGGCGGCCTACCTCCCCGCGACCTCGGCGGAAGTCAGCACTCGATTCCAAACCACCACGTCATCGACGCTGCCGGGCCAGAAATCGCTGTACCGGCCACCGGAAACCGCGCGCCCGATCGCGAGCGGCCCGGGCGCGGCGTCGCCGGCCTGCTGCGTCCACGTCTTGGCCTGCGCCACCCCGTCGACGTACAGCACGTACGTGCCGGCGTCGGCGTCGTGGACCCCGACCAGGTGGTACCAGCGCCCGGTTTGCGGCGCCACGTCCGACAACGCCCGCCCGGAGCTGGTCGAGAACGCCAGGCGGTCGTCGGCGGCGGAGTACTGCAGGTAGAACCCGCTGCTCGGGGCACCGTCCTGGCTGACCGCCGTCGCCCAGGAACCCGTGCGGTCCAGCCGGACCCACGCGCCGACCGAGTAGTTGCCCGTGGTGTCCAGCACCGGCCCGCCGGTCTGCCCGTACTGGCCGGAGCCGTCGAACTGCACCGCGTTGCCGGTCACGCCGGGGACCCACGAGCCGGTCAAGGTCGCGTCGTGGGCGCCGGCCGTGTCGTGGGCGGTCGTGCCGGTGCCTTCGTCGAACGTCCACGCGCCGACCGGGTCGTGTTGCCCCGCCGCGTGGGCGACTTGGAGGTTCTGCCGCTGGTGCGTGGCCGACCAGCCGGCGCCACCGCGGTAGGACGCGGTCGCGGTCAGCGTCGCCGCGCTGCCCGGCTCGGCGTCCGCCGGGGCCGTCAGCGTGTACGTCCACGTCCGGGACCCGCCGGGCGGGATCGCCGCGGCGGACTGCCCGGCCGGGACGGCCGACCAGCCGGCCGGCACGGCGACCGCCACGCGCGGGGCGACGAGCGGGCTCCGCGTCGTGTTCCGCACCGTCACGGTCACCGGCGTGTTCCCCTTGACCGTGACGACCCCGGTGCCGGGCCCGACGGTGATCCGGGCGTCCGGGCTCGACGGCGCCCAGGACTGGAACTCGGTCACGCCGACGAACGCGCCCGGGGGATTGGTGAACACGAGCCGGACCTTGCTCGTCGTCAAGGTGGGGAAGGTGATGCGGTTGACGCCGTTGCCGACCGGTGCCGCCGGCGCGCGGACCTGGCCGGGAACCTCCTGCCAGGCCGAGCCCGTCCAGTACTCCAGGCGGTAGGCCGCGGCCGGCCTGACCCCGCCGCCGTCGTCGTAACCGTGCCACCGGATGTCGGAAACCGGGGTGGGGACCCCGAAATCGACGCCGTAGAAGTCGTTCGCGTTCGGCGACGCGTAGTTGGTCCACCGCGTGTTCTCCGGCACCTCGTTGTACCAGACCTTGCCGTCGAGGGCGTTCCACGCGTTGTCGTACGTCCACGTGTAGGACGTGATCGGCCGCGGGTAGCCGGTGCGCAGCGGGTTCGCGGCGTCGTTCACCAGGTCGTCGGATCGGGGGGGCAGGGTCGGGCCGACGTCGATGGTGGTGTTCCGCAGCGTCGCCGAGTGCTGGACGAGCCGGCCGTCGACGTAGAGCCGCATCCCGGCGCCCTGCCCGTAGTGCCGGCCGTCGCGGTCCCACAGCACCGTCACGTCGTGTCCGTGGTACGGCACGTTCTCGGCGGCGAAGTGGTCCCAGGTGGACGGGGTCAGCGGCCGCACGTCCAAAGTGGTCCCGGACTGCGGGCGGAGGCCGAGCAGTCCGGAAAGGACGAGGTCGGTGTAGGTCGAGTGGTTGTAGTCCTCGCTGTGGTTCTGCCCGTCGTAGATCCAGGAATCCCGGTCCGGGTCGTGGGCCTCGGCGACGTACGGCTTGCCGTTCTTGGTCTGGGTCCGGGCGTAGGTGGCCAGCGCCGCCGCGTAGTCCTCTTTGGACGTGACGGACTGGGCCGGGTAGTCGTCCAGGAGGTTCGCCATGCCGGTCAAGGTCTGCGAAGTCGCGAAGGGCCAGCTCGGGCCGTCCCAGCGGCAGCAGCTGCCCGCGTCCTTCATGAAGAACGGGCTGCGGCGCTCCGCCGTGGTCGGGCCGTAGGCGCTCGCGAAGCCGTTCGGGTCGAGCAGCTGCGACCACGCCCCGGCGTTCGAGGTGCCGGCGGCGCCGAACATCCACGGCACGAACCCGATCTGCTCGCGGCTGCCGGACAGCCGGTGTGCCGGGTTGTCGTCGCGGGGCATCGCGTAGTAGAAGCCGCGGGCCGGGTCCCACAACCACTTCTGCAGCGACGCTTTGAGCCCGGCGGCGCGCTCGGCGTATTCGGTGGCGAGCCGGTGGTCGCCGACGGAGTCCGCGATGCGGCTGATCGCGACGGCGTCGCCGTACTGGTAGGAGTTCAGCGTCGGGCGGTACCCGGCGCCGCCGTGGTAGGGCTCGGGCGACTCGTAGGAGGAGGCCGAGAATTCCATGGCATCCCAGACCGGAACCGACCAGTAGAGACCGAGCTCGGCGTTGAACTGCTTGTCCCAGCCGCGGTACTGGCGCACGAGGGCGGGCAGCAGTTCGCGCAACGGCGCGAAGTCGCCGGTCACCTGGGCCTGGCCGTAGGCGGAGGTGGCGAGCCAGACGCTGTACTCGTGCGCCCAGTCGGTGGTGTCGGCGTTGACGTCGTCGGTGGCCGGCTTGGGGCCGGCGCCGGGGCCGGTGAGCCAGAACCGGAGGTAGTCCTGGGCGTAGCCGGGGTCGCGCAGCCAGCGCCCCTCGGTCAGCTGGTGCCCGGCGGCGGCGTTGATCGCCTGGTAGGGCGCCGCGTAGCCGCAGCAGTCGAGGAACTCCGTCGAGATCCAGCCGTTGGCCGGATCGGTGTAGCGCAGGTGCTCCTTCCAGACGCGCCACCGGTAGTAGTAGACGCTCTGCATGGTGGCGTCCGGCAGGTCGACGAACGGGATGTTGGCTTCGTACCAGGCGGGATCGGCGTAGCCGGCGAGGGCGGCGGCGTGGTCGAGGAAGTGCGTCCCGCCCGCCGGCGCGGGGGCGTTCCCGGCCGCGGTCGCGACACCGGGGAAGCCGAGCAGAACGGCCGTGGCCAGCCAGGTGACCACGCCTCGGGTGCGTCTCCAGGACCGTCGCATCACGCCTCCGCGAGAGATTTACAACGTTGTAAAACACAGGCTCGACCACTATCGCTCAGGACAGCGCAAAAAGGAACACCCGCCGCGGGGACAAGGCCGGACAAGACCGCCCGATCCCACCGGTAAGTCCGGAATGCCGGGCCGGCGTGCGATTCCGGGACGCGACAATGATCACTCCCGGCGTCGGCCGTCCCGTCGGCCGCGCATGATGGCCCCGAGATGGTCGAGAACTTCCGCCTGCGCTCGGTCGCCGCGGCGGCGTACGGGCCGGCCGCCCTCTTCGGGCTGTCCGAAGGAGCCGTGCTGCCGGTCATCGCGCTCAGCGCGATCGATCGCGGCGCGAGCACTTCGACGGCCGCGCTGATCGCCGCGATGCTCGGCGTCGGGTCGCTGGCCGCCAACATCCCCGCTGGGGTGCTCGCGACGCGGATCGGGGAGCGCCGGTCGATGCTGCTGGCCGCGGGCGTGATGGTCGCCGGCGTCGTGACCTGCCTGGTCGACCTGGGCCGCGGGCCGTGGTCGCTGCTGCTCTACGGCTGCGGCGTCGTGCTGATCGGCGCGGCGAGCGCCGTCTACGGCCTGGCCCGCCAGTCGTACCTGACCGAAATCGTCCCGCCGCACCTGCGTGCCCGGGCGCTGTCGACGCTGGGCGGCAGCATGCGGATCGGCGTCTTCCTGGGGCCGTTCGCCGGGGCCGCGGCGATGCGGGCCGCCGGGCTGCCGGGCGCCTACTACGTGAGCCTGGCCGCGATCGTCGCCGCGGCCGCGCTGGTGCTGCGCGTGCCCGACCTGGCGGTCACCGCCGACGACCGGGCCGCCGCCTCCGCCGTCACGACGCGGAAGATGCTGGGGCGGCAGTGGCGGGTGTACGCGACCCTCGGCGTCGGCGTCCTGCTGCTGTCGGCGATCCGGCAGACCCGCCAGACCGTCGTTCCCCTGTGGGCGGCGCACATCGGGCTGTCGCCGACGACCAGTTCGATCATCTACGGCGTCGCCGGCGCGATCGACGCGCTGACCTTCTACCCGGCAGGCAAGGTCATGGACCGCCACGGCCGTCGCTGGGTGGCCGTGCCCTCGACCCTCGTGCTCGGCGCGTCCTTCCTCCTCGTGCCGCTCACCGACGGCGCGGTCCTGCTGACGGTCGCGGCCATGGTGATGGGCTTCGGCAACGGCATCGGCTCGGGCATCGTGATGACGCTCGGCGCCGACGTGTCCCCGGCCGTCGGCAGGCCGACCCACCTCGGGATCTGGAACGAGCTCGCGGACATCGGCACCGGCGTGGGGCCGCTGATCCTGTCCGCGGTGACCGCGCTGGCCGGCCTCGGCGCGGGGATCGTGGCCGGCGGCGTGGTGGGTTTCCTGGCCGCCGGGGCGTTGTGGCGGTGGATTCCGCGCCGGGCGGGCCCCGCCGGCCGATCCCGGGCGTGACGCCCCCGGGCGCCGATCCCCGGAGCGCCCGCGTCAGGCGCCGGGCCGGTTGCCGGTCGGGATCGTGATGGGCGTGGTCGTCGGCGAGGAAACCTTGTTGAGGAACAGCATCGCGATCGCGCGGATGAACTGGTCGAACAGGTAGAACCCGGCGGGGGCGATCGGCAGCAGCCCCTCGCGGAAGGCGATGTAGGCCGGCCACCCGGTGCGGACCAGCGTGGCCGCCGCGTAGTCGCGGGGCAGCCCGAGCCAGTCGCCGACCGCGTCGCTGAGCACGTACCGCACGAACTCGTCGAGGAACCCGCGCGTGACGCCCAGGTCGATCTGCGCGGTCAGCCCGAGCAGGTCCGCGGCCAGCTCCTTGCCCTCGGTCGTGGGGGAGAGCAGCGGCGTGAGCACTCGCGTCGACTGCGCGTCGGCCTCGGCCCACGTCTTGGGGATGAACTCGTCGCGCACGCCGAGCAGGTGGATCGCGACCTGCCACTGGTGCAGGAAGGCCTCTTCGTCGGCGGCCGACATCGGGACGCGCCATTCGAGCAGCTTCCGGTGCACGTAGGTGCCGAGGCTGTGGAAGGTCACCAGGATGTCGCCGTTGCTGATCGGGATCTGCTCGTCGGCGACCGCGCGCCAGTGCGGCGACTGCGGCAGCAGGTGGCGCACGGCGGCGTGCACCAGGCGCGTCTTGTTGGCCGTGACCACGAACTGGCCGGTGGGCTCGAACGCGTCGAGGTCGCTCAGGTCGTAGCCGAAGGTGAACGTCTTGGCCGCGCGGTCCTGCATGTTCGCCCCGCCGGCGGACCAGTAGACCGACTTGGCCTCCCGCGGGATGACCGTGCTCATGATGCCGCTGCCGAGGCCGTAGAGCATGAACAGGTAGGTGTCCTTGCGCCGGTTGAAGTCCGCGGCGCGGCGCAGCTTGGCGGGGTCGGCCCACGACGGCAGGCGGTTGGCCCGCTGGAGGTGGCTCGCGAGGTCGGTGGGCAGGCCGGCCGGCAGCGGGTCGTCGTTGTTCACCCACGGCCGCAGCGCCGTGTTGAGCGCGGGCACCCCGCCGGTGTCGAGGATGCCGGCCATCAGGCGGTCGACTTCGTCGTCCCAGACCCACCACGGGTCGGTGCCCGCCGTGATGGCGGCACCCGCCGCCGGCCAGGCCGGGACGACGCTCGCCAAGCCCAGCGCGACGCCGAGTGAAAGGACGTTCCTCCTGCTGAGATTGCTCATTAACTTACCTAGCTTCCTTGGTAGGCACCCACCGCGTCGAGCCGGGACCCGACGGGAAGGATCATTCATGAGCCGCGCACGTACAAGCAGAGATTCTCCATTAACATAACGACCCGGGTCGCCGGTCGGCAAGAGGGCGTGCGCAGGGCGTTCGGCGCTCGTCGTGGTTGACTGGCACGCATGGCCCCGCTCGCGCTCCACCCCGCCTGGTGGCCGCGGTGACCGCCGAGCCGGCCGCGGCCGTCCGGCCGCGCAACCGCAAGCAGCTCATCGTCGAAGCGGGTGCCACGGTCTTCAGCGAACGCGGGTACCACGCGGCGTCCATGGAGGAGATCGCGGCCCGGGTCGGGATCACCGCGGCCGCGCTGTACCGGCACTTCCCGAACAAGTACGCGCTCTTCGCCGAGTGCGCGAACGTCATGGCCGACCGGCTCGTCGCGGCACTCGACGAGGTGCCGCCGGACGCGGCCCTGGCGGACGTGCTCGCCGCCGTCACCCGGGTCACCGTCGCCCACCGGGCGGCCGGTGGCGTGTACCGGTGGGAAGCCCGCTACCTCGACCGCGACGACCGGCGGCTGCTGAAGGCGAAGTTCGCGCACGTCGTCGGGCGGGTGGCGGACCTCGCGCGGCAGGAATACCCGCTGCCCGGCGAGCACCTGCGTGCCGTGGCCGCCCTGGGCGCGATCGGGTCGATCACCATGCACCACAACACGATCGGCCGCCGTCGCGTCGAAGACCTGCTGCGGGCGTCCGCGCTGCGCGTGGTCGCGACCGATCCGACGGCGGTGGCCGCGGACGCGGGCCTCGTCGAACTGCCCGCCCGGCCGGTGCCGCGCACGCGGCGGTCGGAAATCCTCGCGGCCGCCATCCCGCTGTTCGAACGGGACGGGTTCGCCGCCGTCACCAACGGCATGATCGCCGAGGCCGTGGGGCTGGTGCCGTCCGGGCTGTACCGGTACTTCCCCGGCAAGGCCGACATCCTGGCGGCGGCGTGCCTGCAGGCCGCGGACCTGCTGGCCCATGCGGTCGAACACAACCTGCGCGGGGTGACCGATCCCTTCGCGGCCCTGACCGTCCTCACCGCGACGTACGTGGCGTACAGCTTCGAGCACAGCGCCCTCAACAGCGTGGCCAACGCCGAGGTCGCCGGCCTGCCCGCCGGCCTGCGCCGTCCGCTGGTCGCCGCGCAGCGCGAGCACATCGCGGTGTGGGAAGAGCATCTTCGGCGGGCCCGGCCGGACCTCGACACGCGCCAGGCCCGGGTGCTGGTGCACGCCGGCTTCGGCGTCGTCGTGGAAACCGGGCGGCGGCTGCGGTGGCAGGACAGCGCCGAGCACCGGGCGGCCGTCGCCGCGCTGCTGATGAGTGCCCTGGACCTGTGACGGGGCAGCGAGGCCGGTCAGCGGGTGGGCGTGGTGACTCGCGCCGGCGTGGGGCCGTAACCGGGCCAGGCGAGGCGGCCCTGCCCGGCCAGGTACTCGATGTGGGCGACGGTCTCGGCCACCGCCGACAGCCGCATGAAGCCGATCTCCGGCCACGGACGTGACCACGTCAGCCGCGTCGCGATCTCCCACGGCGTCGGCCGCCCGAGCTCGCCGACGACCGCGACGATCTCCGCGCACCGCTGGTCGTGGTGCTCGCGCAGCAGTTCGCTGCGCCGGGCGAGGCCGCGGAAGCGGTATTCGTGCGCGGGGAGCGCGTCGTGGTCGTCGAACGTCGCCGTCCGGTCCAGCGAGCGGAGGAACTGCCCCAGTGGCGGCTCCGCGGCGCCCGGCCACGAGCCGATCGCCGGGGTGATCCGGGGCAGTACGTGGTCGCCGGTGAGCAGCAGCTGCGCGTCCGGCTCCTGCAGGCACAGGTGCCCGGGGGTGTGCCCGGGCGTCCACACGGCACGCAGCCGGCGGCCGCGCACCGGAACGAGGTCGCCGTCCTCCAGCAGGACGTCGGGGTCGGGCAGCTCGGCCGCCGGGCGCGGGGCGGCTTCGAGATCGCCGAGGAGGCCGGCGATCTCCGCTTCCGGGGCGCCGCAGCCGCGCAGCCACGTCGTGATCTCTGCGCGGGTGTCGCCGTGCTCGTCGCGGCGGCGCTGGGGGAGCGTGTCGCGTTCGGCCGGGTGCATGCCGATCCACGCGCCGGACTCGGCGCGCAGCCGGGCGGACAGGCCGTGGTGGTCGGGGTGGACGTGCGTGGTGACGATCCCGGCCACGTCCGAGGGCGACGCGCCCGCGGTGGCGAGGCCGTCGAGCAGGGCCGTCCAGCCCTCGTCGGTGTCCCAGCCGGGGTCGACGACGACCAGCCCTTCGTCGGCGGGGACGAGGTAGGAGAGCGTGTAGCGCAGCGGGTTGTCCGGGATCGGCACCGGCACCGACCACAGCCCGCCCGGCAGCTTTTCGACCGGCGGCCGCCGCCGGGCCCGCCACGCCGCCTGCTGCTCGGTGCCGAGCACCTCGATTCCCGGCATGTGTGCACCTTCCGCGAGATACTGAACAAGGTGCGTCCAGTAATGGTCCGACTCTATAGTGGGCGGATTCCGGTCGGCAATGACCCCGATCACGGGGGGTGAGGCGCATGGCGGGCGAGGCCGGGCGGCCCCGCGACCCCGAGGTCGACCGCCGGGTGCTGAGCGCGGCCGCGGAGGTCTTCGGCGAGGACGGCTGGGGCCGGTTCACGGTCGACTCCGTGGCCCGGCGCGCCGGCGTGGGCAAGGCGTCGATCTACCTGCGCTGGCCCAACAAGAAGGAGCTGCTGGCCAGCTGCCTCGAAGCGCGGGTGACGCCGGTCGCGGACATCGACACCGGCTCGGTGCGCGAGGATCTGGTCCGCCTCGCCGAGCAGATGTTGACGGCGTTCTTCGGCGAGTCGGGCCGGGCGACGACGAGGCTGCTGCTGGAGGCCGACCGGATTCCCGGTGTGGCGGAAAGAGTGGCCCGGCTGAGGCAGTCCCAGGTCCTGGCGGCGCGCGCGATCGTCCGCCGCGGCATCGCCCGCGGCGAGCTGCACGGCGAAACGAGCGTGACGCTCCTGCTGGACGCGATCGTCGGCGGCTGCCTCAACCACGCGCTGGCGACGCCGGCCCACCTGCGGCCCCGGGTAGCCGCCGGGTTGACCGACTACGCGGGCGAGCTGGTCGACTTCGTCCTCGGCGCGGTGACCGCCGGGTAGCCGAGCGGAGGTCCACAGTGGACTAACCGCGCGGCCGCAGGCCCTGCACGAGGCTGTGCACCGTCCCGGTCACCACGGTGTCCGGGGACCGGTCGCCGATCAGGCCGCCGGTGATGATCGCGGCGAGGCCCTGCAGCACCGCGAGCACCGCCATCGCCACCCGGTCGGGTTCGTCGGCGACGATCTCGCCGCACTCCGCGGCTCCCTCGATGAGCGCCACCGGTGCCGCGAACGCCCGCTCGTTCGCCTCGCGCAGCTCCGGCCGCGCCGGATCGTCCTTGTGCGCGAACACCAGGGCCAGCAGTGCCGGGTACCGCGTCGCGAACCCGACGTAGACCCGCGCGAACGCGGTCAGCCGCTCCTCGAAACCGCCCCGCGCCCGGCCGAGGCCCTTGTCGAGTTCGTCACCGAGGCGCCGCAAGCCGCGCACGGCGAGCGCGTCGAGCAGGGCCTGCTTGTCGGCGAAGTGCTGGTGGGGCGCGTTGTGGCTGACGCCGAGCTCGCGGGCGAGGCCGCGCAGCGACAAGCCCGCGACCCCGTTTCGCTCCACCGTCCGCTCGGCGAGGTCGAGCAGCTCGGATCGCAGGTTGCCGTGGTGGTACGGCGCGGCCTTGTCCATGGCCCGCAGTGTAGTCACTGCCCACAATGTGGTCATTGACAACAATATGGGCAGTGCCTACATTGGCGGCCAGACCATAGAGGAGCCGCCATGTCCTTTCCCTTCCGCTTCCACCACGTCAGCGTCTCGGTCGCCGACCTCGACGCGCAGCGGCGCTGGTACGCCGACGCGCTCGGCTTCACCGAAGTGATCGAGCAGTTCGAGGTGCCCGACGCCGGAGTCCGCACGGCCGTCGTGCGGACCGGCGGCGGTACCCGGCTCGAGCTGATCGAACGCGCGGGCTCGCGGCGCGCGGAAACGTTCGCGGACCCGATGGACGTCCTGCGCGCCCAGGGGTACGGCCATTGGGCCCTCGAAGTCGACGACCTCGACGCCGCCTACGCCCGGCTGACGGGCGCGGGCGCGCAGGCGGTGTGGCCGCCCGCCGACGCCGTCCAGCCGGGCGCGAGGTACGGGTACGTCAAAGACCCCGAGGGCAACCTGATCGAGCTGATCCAGCCGGCCCGGCCGTAGCCCCTCAGCCGCGCGTGAGCGGTGCCAGCTCCGCGTACGGCCGCCGCACCCGGACTTCCGGGCCCGACAGGTCGACGTCGGCCCACTCGACGTACCGGCTGTGCCGGTGCAGCCACCGCACGAGCGCGACGAGCGGTACCGGGCCGCGCTGGTCGTGGCGCTGGTAGCCGAAGAGGCGGACCCGGGTGCGGCCGACGACCAGCCCGCGCACCACCAACTGCGGGATCCCGTCGGCGCCGGGGGTCGCCATGGTCCGGATTTCCCGGATCGCCCCGATCCTGCGGCCGGTGCCGTCGCGGACGGGCCGGCCGAGCAGCTCACCGGCTCGCACGGCCGGCTCCCGGGATCCGGTCGATCACCTTGCGGCGCAGCCACTCCTGGGAGGGGCTCCGCGTGGCGTGCGCGACGGCGGTGGTCACGACGATTGCCGGCTCGGCGCGGCGGATGGCGTTCATCGGGATCCGCTGCGGTGCCCCGGTGCGGAAGCCGCGCCCGATCCGCCGCAGCAGCTTCCCGATCGGGCCGTTTATGCGGTCGGCGAGCGCGTCCGGACCGACGAGGAGCGCGTCGACGACGTAGGTGTCCCCTTCGGCGCGCAGGTCGAGGTCGTCGACCTTGCCGACGACGGTGCCGTCCTCGCCGAGGATCTGGCGGTCGAGCAGGGCATCGCTCAGGTCGATCGGGTGGACCTCGTCCCAGGGGTTCATTGGCCGGCTCCGGTGAAGATCATCAGGGGGATCGCCACGACCGCCGCGACGGCGATGACGACGAGCATGGCGAAGCCGACGACGTTGCTGAAGCGCTTGTTCGCGTGCTCGCCGAGGTATTCGCGGTCGTTGGCGACGATCAGCACCGGCAGGTAGGTCAACGGCAGGGCGACCGCGGAGAAGATCAGCGAGATCTCGGTCAGCCCCACCGGGTCGATCCCGGTCTGGACCACGATCACCGCGAGCAGCAGGCCGCCGGCCACGGCGACGTGGAACCGGGCGGCGTCGCGGGGACGGCGGCGCTTGCCCCACTCCCAGCCGAAGTACTGCGCGAGCATGTACCCCGACGACAGCCCGGTCTCCAGCGCCGCGCCGAAGGTGGCGGCGAAGATCCCGATCAGGACGATCACCAGGCCCGCGGTGCCCAGCGCGAGCGTCACCGGCAGCACGATCTGGCTCAGCTGGCTGACGTCGACGCCCGCCGGGAACAGGACCACGGCGGCGCAGGCCATCACGCCGAGCGCGAGCAGGCCGCCGAGGGGGAAGCCGAGCAGGACATTGGCGCGCTGCACCGGCAGGTCCTTGACCGTCCAGCCTTCCTCGACACCGCCGGAGGAGAAGAAGAACACCTCGTACGGCGTCATCGCCGACGCGAACAGCGCGACCGCGTGGTAGGCGTAGGTCGGCAGCGCCTGGTCCGGCGGCGGGGCGATCCCGGCGATCTGCGCGCCGAGCGAAGACCAGTCGGGGTGCAGGAAGAAGACCGCGACGGCGAACACGGCGATCGCGAGACCACCGATCCCGAAGCCGGTTTCCATCTTCTCGAACCCGACTTTCCAGACCACCAGCCATACCAGCACGCCGATCGGGAGCACCCAGATCAGCCGGTCCACTCCGGACGCGAGCTCGATGGCGAGTGCGACGCCGCCGATCTCCGCGCTCACGGTCAGCAGCGTGATCAGGAACGAGCCGACGAGGTTGAGCAGGGCCATCCGCGGGCCGAGGCGCTCGCGGATCAGGTCGAACACCGGACGCCCGGAGACGGCGACGATCCGCCCGGACATGTCGGCGTACAAGCAGATCCCGAGCACGCCCAGCGCGGTCACCCAGACCAGCGCCATCCCGTAGCGGGCGCCGACGACCCCGCTCTCGACCAGGTCGCCGATGTCGACGAAGCCGCCGACCGCGGTGAGGATGCCGAGGGTGATGGCGAGGAACTTCTTGCTCACGACGTCACGCCCCACTGGGCGAGCTCGCGCACGAGTCCCTGCAGCTGGGCGTCGATCCGGTCGAGGCCGTCGTCGTTGCCGTCACCGAGGCCGTCGTCGAGCTGGTGGGCCAGCCCGACGGCGCGGTCGGTGATGGACGCCAGCGCCGCGCGGGCGCGGTCGTCGGTCAGCCGGCCGACGTCCTTGCCCGCGGCCCCGAGCTCGTCGGCGGCGTCCCGGACGGTGATGGACAGGCTGGGCACGGGCGGCACCGAGTCGCGGTCGGCGGTGACGACGAGGCGGAGGAGCTCGAGCTGGCCGCGGATCTCCCGGCCGGCGTGCACGGTTTCCGCCTGGGGATAGGTGCCGCAGCCCGCCGCGCAGAACACGGCGAGCACGGCCAACGCGACCCCGGCCGCCTGACGACGCGAGCTGGTGGACGTCCGCACCCGGCCGGAATACCCGGGAACCGGCCGTCGAAACGTGGCTGTCACAGGGCCGGCGCACCCGGTGTCTTGAGGTCGTTCACCCGCCACGACACGAGTGAGGACGAAGCCATGGAACCCCGCATCGACCTGTTCACCACCGAGACCGGCGCCCGGCTCGGCAAGCGGTTCGCGAACCTCGGCCAGGTGGTCGCGCGGTCGCCGCTGCCGAAGTCCACGCAGGAGCTGGTGAGCCTGCGGGCCAGCCAGATCAACGGCTGCGGCTGGTGCATCGACATGCACACCAAGGAGGCCGCGGCCGCCGGGGAGACGGCCGTCCGGCTGCACCTCGTCGCGGCCTGGCGGGAGGCGACGGTGTTCACGGAGGCCGAGCGCGCCGCGCTGGCACTGGCCGAGGAGGGCACCCGCCTCGCCGACGCGGCCACGGGCGTCTCCGACGACACGTGGGCCGACGTGCGCAAGCACTACGACGACGAGCAGATCGCCGCGCTCGTCGCGCTGGTGGCCCTGATCAACGCCGCCAACCGGCTCGCGGTGATCGTGCACCAGCAGGGCGGTTCCTACGAGGCCGGGATGTTCGCGGAGATGCGCGACTGAAACGCCGGAGAGGCGCCCCGTGGCAAGGGGCGCCTCGTCCGGTGGCCGGCTCAGGCTGTCGCTTGTGGACGCTTCAGCAGCCCGGCGAGGACGGTCCCGAGCACGACGACCGGGGTGATCGCGAGGAAGGCCCCGCCGATCGTGTGCGCGACGTCCTCGCCGAGCAATGTGCCGAACACCGCCACCCCGAACGCGGCGCCGATCGAGCGGGCGAACGTGACCACCGCGCTCGCCGCGCCGATGTCGGCCGGCGGCACCGCGTTCTGCGCCGCCGTCAGCGCCACCATCGGGACCATGCCGATGCCGATGCCCGCGACGAGGAAGTAGGCGACCAGCGCCGCCTGGGCCGTGCCCGGGGCCAGCGTGCTCAGCAGCAGGAGCCCGGCGACGTTCAGCGCCATGCCGGACACCAGGACCACCCGCAGCCGCGCCGGGTTCGCGACCCAGCGGCCGGCCAGCGACTGGCTGACCACCAGCCCGATCACCAGCGGCAGCATGTGCACGCCGGACAGCGTGGCCGACACCCCGTCGGCCACCTGCAGGTACGTCGGCAGGTAAACCAGCACGCCGAACATCGCGACGTTGGCGATGAACCCGACGAGCGAGGCGATGACGACCGTGCGGGAGGCGAACATCGACAGCGGCAGCACCGGCGCCGCGGCCCGGCGTTCGACCGGGATCACCAGGACGGCCAGCACGAGCGCCGCGGCCGCGAGCCCGAGCGTGCCCGGGGACGTCCAGCCCCAGCGCGGCCCGAACGAGGTGATCAGCACCAGTGCGGTGGCCGCGCCGGCCAGGAGCAGCGCGCCGGCGTAGTCGATGCGTGCCGCCGGCCCGCGGACCGGGGCCGGCAGGGCGCGTGCCGCGAGGACGAGCGCGACCAGCCCGACCGGCACGTTGACCAGGAAGGCCCACCGCCACGACAGGTGGTCGGTGAACAGCCCGCCGAGCAGCGGGCCGGCGATGCTGGCGACGCCGTACACCGAGCCGAACCGGCCCTGGTGGCGCCCGCGTTCGGCCGGCTCGACGATGTCGCCGACGAGCGCGAACGTAAGGACGATCATCCCGCCGCCCGCCAGTCCCTGGACGGCGCGGGCGGCGATCAGCTGGGGGAGGTCCTGGGCCAGCCCGCACAGCGCGGACGCGACGAGGAACGCCGTCGTGGCGGCGAGGTACAGGCGCTTGCGCCCGAGCATGTCGCCGAGCTTGCCCCACAGCGGGGTGGCGGCGGTCGAGGCGAGCAGGTAGGACGCGGTGATCCAGGCGATGTCGCGGAACCCGCCGAGGTCGGCGGCGATCTTCGGCAGGGCCGTGGACACGATGGTCTGGTCCAGCGCGGCCAGCAGGACGGCGAGGACGAGTGCCGCCATCGCCGGGCGCGCCGCGGGTCTGACGGGGACGTCGAGGGTCATCGGCCGGTCGCTTCCGGAATCGTGATGGTCTGGTACTCGGTGTAGGTGCCGAGGCCGACGGCGCCGTATTCGCGGCCGAGGCCGCTGGCCTTGAAGCCGCCGAACGGGCCGTCGAAGCCGATCGGCGCGCCGTTGACGGTGACGGTGCCGGTCCGCACGCGGCGCGCGACGGCCAGCGCGTGCGCCGGGTCCGCCGACCACACCCCGCCGGAGAGGCCGTATTCGGAGTCGTTGGCGATGCGGACGGCGTCGTCCTCGTCGTCGTAGGCGATGACGACCAGGACCGGGCCGAAGATCTCTTCCCGCGCGATGCGCATGGAGTTGTCGACGTCGGCGAACAGCGTCGGCGAGACGTAGTTGCCCTTTTCCAGCCCCGCCGGGACTTCCGCGCCGCCGGTGACGAGCCGTGCGCCCTCTTCGAGGCCCACGCGGATGTAGTCGAGGACGCGCTGCTGCTGGTCGCGGCGGATCATCGGGCCGATGAAGGTCGCGTCGTCGGCCGGGTCGCCGACGCCGAGGGACTCGATCAGCTCCTTCAGCCCGGCGACGACTTCTTCGTAGCGGCTGCGCGGCGCGAGGACGCGGGTCTGGGCGATGCAGGATTCGGCGTTGTTGAGCAGGGAGCCGAACTTGAGGCCCTGGACCGCCGCGTCGACGTCGGCGTCGGGCAGGATGATCGCGGCGGACTTGCCGCCCAGTTCGAGGCTGACCCGCTTGAGCTGCTCACCGGCCAGCGACGCGATGCGGCGCCCGGCGCGGGTCGACCCGGTGAAGGCGATCTTGTCGACGTCCGGGTGCTTGACGAGGTGTTCGCTCGTTTCGCGGTCCGCGGGCAGGACGCTGATGACGCCGTCGGGCAGCCCCGTCTCGGCCAGCAGGTCGGCGAGCAGGCTCATGCTCAGCGTGTTCTCGGGCGAGACCTTGAGGACGACGGTGTTGCCGGCGAGCAGCGCCGGGACGATCTTGGCCATGGCCGAGGAGAACGGCGAGTTCCACGGGATGATCGCGGCGACCACGCCGATCGCCTCCCGGCGCACGACCGACCGGAACGGCAGCGCCGGGTCCGACGGTTCGAGGGTCTTCTCCCAGTCGAACTCCGCGGCCGCCTTCAGGTAGGCGTTCGCCTGCCGGGCCAGTCCGGGTTGACCGGCCTTGGTGAACCACAGCGCCGAGCCGTTCTCCGCGGAGATGAGCGCGGCGATCTCGTCCGCGCGCTTCTCGCGGAGGCCGGCGAGCCGGCGAAGCACGGCGATCCGCTCCGCGGGGGTGGTGTGCGGCCACGGACCTTCGTCAAAGGCCGTCCGGGCCGCCGCGACGGCGCGGTCGACGTCGGCGGGCAGCGCCTGCGCGGCACGGCCGATGACCGAATTGTCGTGCGGGGAAACGATGTCCAGCAGCTCGGTGCTGCTCGGGGCGGTCCACGCGCCGCCGATGAAGAGCTGGTCGTGGGTGATCACTGGATGCCTCCTGGTGTCTCGATCTGCCACATCAATGTAGCAATTAGCGCGAGTAAGTGGCGCATGTGTGAGGCGGTGCACAGAGATGTGGAGCGCTGTCGCGGCCGTCACATCGCGTCGCAATCTGTGTCACTAGGTGCTTTAATTGGCACATCGATGGTGCACTTAGTGAACAGGAGCAAGGCGATGAGCAGGACCTGGTTGATCACCGGAGCTTCCCGGGGTTTCGGCCGAAGCCTCACCGAGGAGGTGCTGGCGGCGGGTGACTCCGTTCTCGCCACCGCGCGGCAGCCCGGGCAGCTGGAGGACCTGGTGGCCCGGTACGGCGACCGGATCCGGCCGTTCGCCCTCGACGTCACCGACGCCGGCGCGGCCGCGGGTGCCGTCAAGGAAGCCGTCGACGTCTTCGGGCGCCTCGACGTGGTCGTGAACAACGCCGGTTACGCGAACGGCGCGCCCATCGAGGAAATGGCCGAGGACGACTTCCGCGCGCAGATCGAGACCAACCTCTTCGGCGTCGTGAACGTCACGCGGGCCGCGCTGCCGGTCTTCCGGGCGCAGCGGTCCGGGACCTTCGTGCAGTTCTCCTCGATCGGCGGCCGCGTCGGCGGCACCCCCGGGATGGGCGCCTACCAGACCGCGAAGTTCGCGGTGGAGGGCTTCTCCGAGGTGCTGGCGAGCGAGACGGCTCCCTTCGGCGTGAAGGTGATCATCGTCGAGCCGGGAGCGTTCCGGACCGACTGGCAGGGCTCGTCGATGACCCGGCACACCGTGGGCGCCGACTACGAGGAGACCGTCGGCGCCATCCACCGCTACCGGGAGGAGCACGACGGCAAGCAGCCGGGCGACCCGGCCCGTGGCGCGAAGGTCGTCGTCGACGTGGTCGGCTCGGACGACCCGCCCCGGCGGCTGATCCTCGGTGGCGACGCCGTCGTGGCCGCGCTGAAGGCCGGCGAGGAGCGGGCCGCCGAGACCGAGCGGTGGGCCGAGGCGAGCCGCTCGGCCGACTTCCCGCCGGCGGACCGCTGAGCGGCCTCAGCCGGGTGGCGGTTGCGGCGGGGAAAGCGACACCGGAGGGTAGGTTGAGGACGTGAGAGCCGACGCCGCGCGCAACCTCGAACTCCTGTTGACCACGGGCGCCCGGATGCTCGCCGAAGACCCGGCCACGAGCATCGCGGCGATCGCGGCGGAGGCCGGCGTGGACCGCCGGACCGTCTACCGGCGGTTCACCGGGCGCGAGGAGCTGCTGACGGCGGTGTACCAGGCCCGGCTCGACGCGATCGAGGCGGCGATCGAAGCCGCCCGCCTCCGCGAGGCGCCGGTGCCGGTGGCCCTGCACCGGTACGTCGAGGAGATCGTCGGGGTCAACCGCAAGTGGCCGACCGAGGTCAGCCGCATGCGCTCGGACCCGGAGATCTGGGCCCGGCGCCTGCGCGCGATCGACGAGGTCGATCGCTTTCTCCAGCGCGCCACCGACGAGGGCTTCCTCCGCCCCGGGCTGCCCGCCCGCTGGCCCGGCAACGTGCTCGGCCAGCTGATGCACCTGTCCACCCGGGAACTGCCCGAGCTGAGCGACGCGCAGGCCGCCGACGTCATCGTCGACACGTTCCTGCGGGCGTTCGGCGCGGACCGAGCGGCCGCGGCTACTTCGTGAGTTCGCCGCGGACGTACCGCACCTCGCCCATGCGCAGGTCGTCCTCTTCGAGCGGCGGCAGGCCGTGCGCCGCGAGCAGCTCGCGAACCGTGCGGCCCGTCACCGCCCAGCCGAGCCCGGCCAGGTAGGGCGCCGCTTCGTTGCGCTCGCCGAAGTAGCGCAGCTTGGCCATGTCCGGGTCGAAGTCCGCCGACCGGAACAACTCCGAAATGCGGTTCAGGCTCTGCTTCGTCCGGTCCTCCTCACCCGGACGCGGGTTGGGCCGGCTTTCGGTGGCCACGCGGCTGCCCGGCGCGCTCAGCTCGGTGATGGTGTCCAGCAGGCGGTCCTGCGCCTCGGGCGGCAGGTAGCCGAGCAGGCCCTCGGCGCTCCACGCCGCCGGCCGCGCCGGGTCGAACCCGGCGGCGCGCAGGGCGGCGGGCCAGTCGTCGCGCAGGTCGGCCGCCACCACGCGCCGCCGCGCGGTGGGTTCGGCGCCCAGCCCGGCCAGCGTGCGTGTCTTGAACTCGACGACCTCGGGCTGATCCAGCTCGTACACCACGGTCCCGGCCGGCCAGGGCAGCCGGTAGGCGCGGGAATCCAGTCCCGAAGCCAGGATCACGGCCTGCGTGATGCCGGTGTCGGCCGCGTCGAGGAAGAACTCGTCGTAGAACCGGGTGCGCACCTTGGCGCCGTCGATCGCCGCCCGGCCGACCAGGTCGCCGGGTGGCTCTTCGCCGGTCGCCAGCCGGGTGAGCAGCTCGATGCCGACCGCGCGGACGAGCGGTTCGGCGAAGGGGTCGTCGATCAGCTCGTCGTCCGCGCGGGTGGCGATCGCGCGGGTCATCGCGGCCATGGTCGCGGTCGCGCCGACGCTGGAAGCCAGGTCCCATGTGTCGCCGTCGCGGCGAGAGGAAGTCCGGCGAGAGGAAGTCCGGCGAGAGGAGGTCATGGTGCGATCATGCCCTGGGTTCCGTTGCCCGGGCGGTGGCCCGGTGGAGGGCGCGACCCCCAACGACGCGCCCGCCACCGGGTCGCCCCGGCATTCCCCCTCTTTCGCCGTGCCCCTAGGGTTCCCGACGCCGTCCTCGTTTCGTCCTCGCGCCGGCATCCGGGGCGCGACCTGCGTGTTTCGGAGCGGGGGCGCGCGGCGCTAGCCTGGGGCACGAGGGGGGATGCGATGAGGTTCCGGATTCTCGGGACGCTGGAAGTGCGGGCGTACGGGGATCGGGTCACCCTGGCGAGCCCGCGCCAGCAGCGCGCGCTCGCCGTTCTGCTGCTCAGTCCGAACTCCGTCGTGCCGGTGGAGCGCATGATCGACGCGCTCTGGGAGGACGAGCCGCCCGCGACCGCCGTGAAGCAGGTGCGCAACTGCGTTTCCGCCCTGCGGGCCCGGCTCGGCGAGGCCGGCGCGTCGATCGTCACCGACGGTCCGGGATATCGCCTGGAGACCGGCGTCGACGATCTCGACTCCCTCCGCTTCCGCCGCCACGTCGCGGCCGCGCGGACACTCGCCGGGCAGGCGAAACTCGTCGACGCCGTCGAAGAAATCCGGGCGGCACTGGGGTTGTGGCGTGGCCCGGCGCTCGACGGGCTACGGACGACGACGCTGGCCGGCCGGGCGGCGGTGCTCGACGAGCAGCGCGCCGACGCCGTGGAACTGTGCGCCGAATGGCGGCTGCGGCTCGGCGAAACGGGCGAGGTCGTCCGCGAGCTGACCGAGTTCTGCGGCGAGCACCCGATGCGCGAGCAGTCCCACCTGCTCCTGATGCGCGCCCTCGCGAAGGAAGGGCGGTACGCTGAAGCCTCGACGCTGTTCCACGGTCTGCGCCGGCGGCTGGCCGACGAACTCGGCGTCGACCCGAACCCCGAACTGCGGCGGCTGCACGAGCAGATCCTGGCCGAGGCCACCCCGAGCGAACCCGAGCCCGAGCCGGAACCCGCGCCGCTGCGCCATTCCTTCGACCGCGCGGTCACCGAGCTGGCCGAAGCCGTCACGTGGCAGTGGCGCGCGGAAGCCGAACTGCGGTCGCTGCACCGGCCGCAGCCGATCGCCCTGCGCTGGTCGGCCCTTCGGGGAAGGCTGCGCGGCGACCTCGACGACATCGCCGAGACCTACACGGCGTTGCCCGTGCCGCAGCTGGTCGTCCTCGGCGAACCGGGCTCCGGGAAGTCGGTGCTCGCCCTGATGCTGACGCTGGAGCTGCTGCGCACCCGCGCGCCGGGCGGCCCGGTGCCGGTGCTGCTTTCGCTGGCGTCGTGGGACCCGCGGCGCGACCACCTGGACCGGTGGCTGGCCGCGCGGCTCGCCGACGACCACCCGGCCCTGCTCAACGCCCGCGAATACGGGCGCGACGCACCCACCCGGCTCGTCCTCGGCGGGCACGTCCTGCCGGTGCTCGACGGCCTCGACGAGATGCCCGCCGATCTGCGCGTCGCGGCGCTCGACGCACTGGACCAGACCATGGGGACGGGCCGCGCGCTGGTGCTCACGTGCCGCTCCGCCGAGTACGACCAGGTCGTGCGCGAAGCCGGCGCCGTGCTGACCGCCGCCACGGTGGTGCGGCTCGAACCGGTCGCCCGGCAGGAGGCGATCACGTACCTGTCGGCGCGAGACGGCCGGGACCGCTGGGGTCCGGTGGCCGACCGGCTGCGCCGCGACCCGGACGCGGCCCTGGCCCGCGTGCTGCGGACGCCGCTGATGGTCGACCTCGCGCGGATCGGCTACGGCCGTCCCGACGCCGATCCGGCGGAGCTGCTCGGCGCGTCGGAGGCCGAAGCTCTCGAGGGGCAGCTGCTGGATTCGTTCGTCCCCAACGCCTACGCGCAGGTGCCGCAGCCGCCGGGCCGGAACCCGAAGACGAGCCCGTCCGGCCGGTACACCGCGGCGCAGGCGACGCGCTGGCTGGGTTTCCTGGCCCGGCACCTCGAGCAGGCGCGCAGCCGCGACCTGGCGTGGTGGCAGCTGTACCGGGCGGTGCCGGTGCGGACCCGGTCGGCGCTCGCCGGTGTGCTGGTCGCGTTGTTCTTCGTCGTCACCGGCTGGGTCGACGACGGCCCGGCGCTGGCCGCGATCTACGGCGTGTCGTTCGGCGGCGCGGCCTGCCTGACCCACCGCTTCGGGCGCGCGCCCGAGCCGTTGCGCACCGAAGTGCGGTTCGCCGGGGCCGCGCGGAAGTTCGCCGGCCGGTTCGCGATCGGGGCCGTCGTGGGCGTGCTGCTCGGCCTGGGCTGGTCGCTGGCGACCGGCCTGGTGGTCTTCCTGGCGCTGGTGTTCGGCCTGGTGTTCGCGGTGCACGTGTGGCTCGCCAAGCCGGTCGACGCCAGCCGCGTGTCGAGCCCGCGGACGATCCTGCGCAACGAGCGCACCGGGACGATCGCATTGTCGGTGTCGTTCCTGGTGTCGCTCGGGTTGTTCGACGGGATGGCGTTCGCGTTCACCGCGCAGACGCGGTTCCTGCCGGTGCTGGGCGGGCGCTTCGACCTCGCGCTGGCGATCGCGGCCGGGCTGGCGGGCGCCTCGTTCGGGTTCTTCATGGCCCGCGGTGTCGCGGCGGTGTGCTACGGCCTGGCGGGCGCGATCGCGGGCGGCCAGGTGTTCCCGGCGGCGACGAACCCGGTGCTGCCGTTCGTGGCCGGCGTCTGCTTCGGCGGCGGCATCGGCTTGGCGGTCCTGGTGACGCGGGCGTGGGGCAACTACTTCGTCCACCACCTCTGGCTCGCGGCGACGGGCCGCCTGCCGTGGCGCTTGATGCACTTCCTCGACGACGCCCACCGCCGCGGCGTGCTCCGGCAGGCCGGCGGCGTCTACCAGTTCCGCCACGCCCGCGTCCAGGAGCGGCTGGCCGAGGTCCACCAGGAGGAGAGGCCATGACCGGCGAAGAAATCGTGCTCGGCCCGCTGCCGAAGGGAATCACGCCGGCGGGGGAGGGGAAGGTGTGGAACGTCCTCGGGCACACCTACCACCAGAAGGCGGCGAGCGAGTCCAGCTTCGCGTTCGAGACCTACGACCCGCCCGGCACCGGCGTCCCGCCGCACGTGCACCCGACCCAGGACGAGCACATCTACGTCCTGGAAGGCGTGTTCACCCTGTACCTCGACGGCGAATGGGAGACGGCGGGGCCGGGCGACACCGTGCGGATGCCGAAGGGGCTTCCGCACGCGTACTACAACCGCGGCGAGGGCAGCACCCGCGGGCTGTTCTGGGTGAGCCCGGCGGGGCGGCTGGCGCAGCTGTTCGACCGGCTGCACGACCTGACGGACCCGGCCGAGGTGGTCCGGCTGTCGGCCCTGCACGACGTCGAGTTCCTGCCGCCGGGTGCGGTGGAGGGGGCCTGACCGGTCAGCCCTCGTGCGGCACCAGGCTCGCCGCCGCGTCGACGAACGCATCGATCAGCGCCGACCGGCGCGAGGCGAGCCACGCCAGGCACACCCGGTTCGGCGCGATGTCGTCCACCGGCACCGCGACCACGTCCGGCCGGGTGTAGAACGCCGCGGTCGAGAGCGGGATGATGCTGATCCCCGCCTCGGCGGCGACCAGCTCCAGCTTCTCTTCGACGCTGTGGATCGGCGGGACCTCGGACCGTTCGGTGCCGCGCAGCTCGACGGCGATGTCCCGCCACTCCGGGACGGCGTCGGGGTCCTGCAGCAGGTGCTCGTCGGCGAGTTCGGTGACCGAGACGGATTCCTTGCCCGCCAGGCGGTGCCCGGCCGGCACGGTGACCACGCGCGGCTCCTCGAACAGCGGCCGCACGGTCAGCCCGCGCCGGTCGAAGGGCAGCCGGACCACGCCGACGTCGACGCGGCCGTCGTGCAGGACCTCGACCTGGTCGTGCCAGCTGGTGCGCAGCAGCCGGACGGCGAGATCGGGCTGCCGTTCGGCCAGCAGCCGCACCGCCGGGGTGACGACGATGCCGGGCATGAACCCGACCGTGAGCACCGGCTTCGCGGCCGCGGTGACCCGCCGCCGGACGGCGTCGGCCGCGGACAGCAGGCCGCGCGCGTCTTCGAGCAGCTGCTCGCCGGCCGGGGTGAGGACGGTGCTGCGACGGTCGCGCGCGAAGAGGACGGTCTTCAGCTCGTCCTCGAGCGCGCGGATCTGCCGGGACAGGGCGGGCTGGGCGATGTGCAGCCGAGCGGCGGCCCTCCCGAAGTGCAGCTCTTCGGCCACGGCGACGAAGTACCGGAGCTTGCGCAGGTCGAGGTCCACGGTGGGTCACCACCTCCTGTCCCCTCCGATCATCGCACGTCCGCGCGCTGCCGCCGGGGGTGCCGCGGAAGTCTACTGTGGAGTGTTGCGCGCGTACTCCGTCAGCGCGCTGCGGTTCTCCAAATGGGACTTCGCCATCAGGCTCGCCACGTGCTTCTCCACCGTGCGCGGCGAAATGTGCAGCCGGCGGGCGATGTCCTTGTTGCCCATGTTGTCGGCCAGCAGCTGCAGCACCTCGTACTCGCGGACCGTCACACCCGCCGAGCGCAGCTCCGCCGGCAGCCGGTCGGAGCCCGTGCGGCGCTGGCCGACCGGGGCGCCGATCTTGCGCAGCAGCCCGCGGCACGTGCTCGCCACCGCGGTCACCTCCGCCTGGTGGAAGAACTCCTCGGCCTCCTTGAGCCACGTCACCGGGTTGCCCCAGCCGTCGGCCGCCGCGGACTCGGCCACCATGCGCAGCCCCAGGTGCCTGCTCACCGGGAACGGGGCCGCCGCCTCGATCGCGGCGGCCACGGCGGCGTCGGCCTGCTCCACGTCGCCCGCGCGGCCGTGGCGGACCGCGTCGCCCAGCAGGACGAACTGGCGGTTCCAGCGCATCCCGCTCACCGCCGCCGGGGGCCGGTCCGGTGGTGGCGAACCGTCGAGCGCCTCGATCAGCAGCCGGAGACCGTGCTGGCCCGCCAGGTGGAAGCGGCTCGGCTGCCGCTCCTCCAGCGCCAGCACCTGCGCCAGCTCGCGGCGGGCGCGTTCGGCGTCCTCTTCGAGCAGGGAGCAGAACACCTGGGCCAGCCCGACACTCAGCACGAGCTCCTGCGCCGTCGCGCCGCCCTCCGCGCGGAAGTCCTCGAGCGCGCGCTCCATCCGCGGCCGGTCCGCCTGGTGGGCGGCCACCATCGCGCGCGTCATGTGCGTGTACTGCAGCAGCGCGACCAGCCGGAGCCTGCCCAGCACCGCGAGGTTCTCGTCGAGGATGCGATCGGCCTGCGCGAACTCGCCCCGCATCACCGCGTGCACCGCGAGGCTCGCGTCGACCGCGCAGGTCAGCGTGATCGCACCGGTGCGCTGGGCCTCCGCGCGCGCCAGGTCGAACGTCCGGATGTCGCCCTCGGCGAGCATCCGGTGGCCGCCGAGGCGGACCAGCACCTGGGTGCGCAGGTGCGTCAGCTGGTGCCGCTCGGCCACCCGCCGCGCGAGCTGCAGGTGGCGCTCGGCCTCGGCCAGGTCCGACTCCAGCGCCACCATGCCGAGTACCTGCAGCGCCTGGCACGACACGAACGGCACGCCGGCGCGCTCGGCGACCTCCCACGCCTGCTCGGCCAGCTTCCGGGCCCGCTCGGTGTGCGCCGGACCGGGGATGTCGAGCCACAGCGTCGCTTCGACGGCGTCGAGCGCCGCGTTCTGCTCTTCGGTCATCTCGCCGCCGAGCGGGGCGCGGGCCTGCTCGATCTGGTTGAGGCACTCGTCGTGGCGGCCGCCGATGTAGGCCGCCCACGCCAGCTGGATGTGCAGGTCGACCGCCCGCTCGAGGCTGCCGATCTCGGCGAACCGGGCGGAGAACTCGACGGCCCGGTCGAACTGCCCGGTCTGCCCGAGCGCGTGCAGCAGGGCTTCGAGGGCGTCGGCGCGGTCGTCGGGGCTCGCCGTGGCCAGCAGTTCGACGGCGCGGGTCAGCATCGTCACCGCCGAGTCGGCCGCGCCGCCGTCGAGCGCCCGGCGGCCGGCTTCGGCGAACAGCCGCCCGGCGCCGGGGTGGTCCATCGCCGTGAGCCGGAGCGCGGCGGCCAGCGCGCACAGCTCGCCGGGCAGGCCGGGGTGCAGCTGCTCCACGGCGTCCGCGGCCCGGCGCGCGAGGTTCGCCTTCGTCGACGGCACGAGCCGGGCCAGCAGCGCCTCGGCGGTCAGCGGGTGCCGGAAGGCGTACCAGCCCGGTGTGGTCTCGTCGGTGGTGATCAGGTGCGCGGCGACGCTCGCGCTGATGTGGTTGTGCAGCATGCGGTCGTCCATGTCGGTGACCGCCTGCACGACCGAAAGCGGGAACCGCCTGCCCAGGACGGCGGCCACCGACAGCAGCGTTTCGCCGTCCTCGCCGAGTGCGTCGACGCGGGCGGCGATGCTGCTGATCAGCGCCTCGGGCACGCGGGCCTGCAGCTCGCCGACGACCTGCCAGCCGCCCGGCCCGCCGACGAGCAGGCCGTCGCTGACCATGCCGTGCAGCAGCTCCTCGACGACGAACGGCACGCCCTCGCTGTTCTGCCACAACAGGTTCGCGACGGCGGCGGGGACCGCGGCCGGCTCGGTCTCCAGGCAGGCGGCCGCGAACTCGCGGGTGCGTTCGGCGTCGAGCCGGGTCAGTTCGAAGGTGTGGCTGGACGAGCGCTGCGCCGCGGCCGAGGCCAGCCGCAGCGCCTCGCCCGGTTCGCCGCGCAGGGTGCCGATCAGCATCACCCGGCCGGCCGCGAGGTTGTCGACGAGGTACTCGACGATGAACAGCGTCTCGGCGTCGGCGTTGTGGAGGTCCTCCAGCACGATCAGGCAGCCGCCGTCGCGGCCGGCGACCGACAGCAGCCGGAACACCGCTTCGGCCAGGACCAGGAGGTTCCCGTTGTCGTGCGGGCGGTCGCCGCGGTACCAGTCGGGCACGAGCCGGGCGAGCACCGGCACGAGCGGGTCGAGTTCGGGCGCGGCGGGCGGCAGACCGCCGCGGAAGTGCGACAGCAGGGCTTCGGCCAGGGGACGGAACGGCACCATGGGGCCGATCGAGCTGGCTCGGCCGCGTAGCACCGGGAGCCCGGTCGCCAACGCCCGCGAGGCGATGTCGGCGGCGAGCCGGGATTTCCCGATCCCGCCTTCACCGACAAGGAAGAAGGCCCCACCGTGGTCGGTGCGGGCCTTCTCCAGAGCCTGGGACAGCGCGCCGAGCTCCCTGTCGCGTCCGATGAGACGCGTCGACCGGATGCCCATCGCGGTCACTATAACCGGACCGGCCACCTCCGGACGTAGGTCGAATTACCGACGCCCGCCGCGTCTCACTGTTCGGTGAAGCCGCCCGTGACGACCGTGATGTCCATCGTGGTCAGGGAGTTCCGGCCGACCCGCGCCGCGCGGCCGGACAGAGCGTGGTTGCGGGCGCCGGTTCGGCTCGACGTCGGGAGGGTCAAGTCGCCGATCGGGTTGTCGAGGTCGTGCTCGGTCATGCTGGTGGCTCCACTCTCGGTAGTGCTGGGTCGGACGGTTATTCGGCGAAACCGATGCTGACGGTGAAGACGGGCGTGATGTCGAGGGTGTCGGCGCCGTGGTGGCTCAGCCGCGCGGTCCGGCCGGCGAGGGCGCGGTTGCGGGCGCCGGTCCGGGTCGGCACCGGCAGGGTGGGGTCGCCGACGGGGTTGTCCGTGCCGGTGAAGTCGTGCTCGCTCATGGGGTGTTCTCCGCTTTCGGTCGCGATCGGGCAGGGGGACGGACGTCAGAGGGCGAAGGTGCCGTTGGTGACGACGGTGGGTCCACCGAGCGTCTCGAGGGTCATCCCGGAGACGCGGGGCCGGGTGCCGGCCAGTGCCTGGTTGCGGGCACCGGCGCGGTTCGCGCGGGGCAGCACCAGGGCACCGATGGTGGCTTCGACGGTCTCGGCGGTGGTTTCGCGCATCGTTTCGTTCTCTCCTCGGGTGGGGAAGGGATCAGCGGGCCGGAGGTTGCAAGAGCAGGGCGGACGGGACGCGGCGGCCGAAGCCGAGGCGCAGCAGGCCGTAGCCGATGCCGGCCAGGCCGGTGAGCAGGCCGGGGGAGGCGACGCCGTCCGGGGTGCCGCAGCGGGCGCCGTCCTGTTCGACGGCGGTCAGCAGCTGCCCGGTGCGGGTGGCGACCGCGGCGGCCGCGCCCTGGTGGCCGTTTTCGGCGAGGAAGCCGAGGACGTCGGTGATGCCGGTTTCGCCGTGGCAGAGGCTCAGGTCGCGCAGCGGGTCCTGGCCGGCGAGCGCCGCGACCTGCTCGTCGAGGCCGAGCAGCGCGGGTTCGCCCGCGTAGGCGAGGACCTGGCCGGCCAGGCCGGAGCACCAGCCGTGCCCGGTGGCGGTCTTGGCGGGCGGCAGGGTCGCGGTTTCCCGCGGGTACCCGGCCAGCGCCCAGTCGACGCCGGCCGCACCGTGCGCGAACCCGGGGTCGGCGAGGTCGGGGTCGATCGAGCGGACGGCGAGCTCGGCCGCGTAGGCGTCGGCCAGCAGCGTCGCGCCGGTGAGCCCGGTCTGGGTGGCGACCGAGCGCAGGGCGACGAGCCCGCCGGCGAGGCCGGTGGTGTACCGCGGAGAGGTCTCGGGCGTCGGCGCGGGCAGCACGGCGACCGTGCGGGCGGTCAGGTCGAGCAGGTCGGGGCGGTCGAGCAGCCGCGAAAGCCGGGCCGCCGCGTAGGCGACGCCGCCGAGGCCGAGCAGCCCGCCGGGACCGGCCGCGGCGGCGAGGTCCGGATCGGCCTCCAGCGCCGAGACGAGCCCGGGCAGCCCGGAAAGCGCCTTCCCGGCCAGTTCGCGGTAGCGGTCGATGCCGGTCAGCTCGGCCAGCTGCGCCAGGAACAGCGCGACCCCGGTGTAGCCCTCGCCGAGCCCGGCGCCCATCGGCAGCACGGTCCAGTACTTCTCGTCGACGAGCTCCAGCCCGACCCAGTTGACGCGCCCGCCGCCGGAGGCCGCGCGGGCGACGATCGCGTCGGCGATGCCGCAGGCGGCCGAGAGCAGGTGCGCCGGTTCGGGGCTCTTGCTCGGCAGGACGGTGTCGGTGACCCCGGTACCGGTGTGGGTTTCGGGGGTGGGCCGGGTGGCCAGCGCGGCGGAGATCAGCCATTCCTGGTCCCGGCGGTCGATCGTGGTCATCCCGGCGACCTTCGCTCGCACGGTCTCCAGCGGCGGTTCGGCCAGCAGCCCGGGCAGCTGGCCGCCTTCGGCGTCCCAAAGATCGGTGGAGCCGGGCCGGCCGGTGAACATCGGGACGTCACCCGCCCACAGGTCGGTCAGCTCGGCGGCGACCAGCCCGCGGCGGACGTCGTCGGTGCTGTCGTCGTGCAGCAGCCCGAAGGCCTCGTCGCGCGCGGCGGCGTCGGCCAACAGCGACGGGTGCGTGGTCTCGTCGAGCAGCCGCGTGTAGAAGCTGGTCGGGCGGACCAGGACGCGGATCCCGGCCTCGGCGCAGCGGTCGAGCAGCGGCCGGAACTCCCCGGCGCCGGCGGCGATGGCGTCGTACCCGGCGCGGAACCCGGCCAGCAGCGCGGCGCCGTGCTCGGCGGGCTCGACGTCGACGCCGCCGAGGGTGGGCCGGTTGACGCCGGTGCCGACGCCGCCGGGCACCCGGGTCAGCCGCATCCGGTCGGTGCCGGCGTCGAGCCAGTCGACGCGGGTGAGCGCCGGGGCCGCCGCGCGGCCGCCGCCCAGCCCGGAGATGTCGACCGCGCCGTGCTCGCCGACGAGCATCTGCGGCAGCAGCATGGTCCGGTGCACCGACCGGGCGAGCAGCTCGGCGGCGGGGTCGACCTCGCCGGCGTCGGCGGGCAGCACCGGCTGGAAGAGCGTCTCGATGTCGATCAGCACCGGCTGGTCGCCGGCGGCGATGATGTTCTCGAAGTGCACGTCGGTGCCGTCGAGGGCGTGCAGCAACGCGAGCAGGACGCCCTGGCGGCGGTAGAACCGGTCGACCTCGGTGAGGTCGGCACACGGCCGGTGCTCGACGAACCGGAGCCAGCCGTAACCGGGGCGCACCAGGACGTCCACCGTGCTCAGCTCGAGGCCGGGCACGCGCGGGTTGAGCCACTCGACCAGGCCGGTGAACGCCGCGTGCAGGTCGAGCGGGCGCGGCTTGTAGATCACCCGCGCGCCACCGGCGAACCGCAGCTCCCGGACCGAGCGGCCGCGCTGGTGCGCGTCGCCGGTGCCGCCGCTGATCTCCACCAGCGCGCCGGGTTCCGGACCGGTGAACGCCGTGAGGGCGGCGCGGTCGGCGTCGAAGCGGTCGAGCAGCTCGGTGACGGCCGCGATCGCGTGCAGCGACGCCTGCGCGGCGAGCCGGGCGAGCACGGGGTAGCGGTGCAGCAGCTCGGTGAGCCCGGCCGGGGTGCCGGTCCGCCGCACGAAGTCGGCGAACCGCTCTTCCCCGGTGTCCCCGGCCAGGATCCCCGCGCGGCGGGCCCGGCCCAGCTCCAGCACGAGGCTGCGGGCGGCGAGCCCGGCGAGCTGGTGCCCCAGCCGCGTCGCGCACCCGTCGGCGACCGCGGTGGCGTCGACGGCGGGCGAAGCCGCTGCGGCGCCGGCGATCGCGGCGCGGGCCGCGTCGGTGAAGGGGCGGAACACCGCGGCGAAGGCGGTGCGCCAGCCGTCCCGGGAAAGCTCCGTCGGGGCGCTTTCCCGGGAGAGGGCCGCTTCCGCGAAGTCGACCCACGCGGGACGGGCGCCGCCGGGGCGGCGTTCCTGCGTGGTCAGCGCCGCGGCCCACCAGGTGGGCGGGAGCGTCGTGGTCGCCGGGTTCGGCTGCGGGGGAATCACGGGATCGAGCATGCCAGCGGGTGACGTGGGTTACATGGGGGCGCCGCGCCCGCATTCCCGCGCGGCATGGGGGCTTCCTAGGGGTTCATGGGGGCACCGCCGGGAAAACGCCTGGTCGCGGACTGGGTGGTTGCGCCGTTCGGACGTGGCGGTTGCACCGCTCGGCGGGCGGGCGCGGCAGGGGTTGACGACCGGGTCCGAACCACCGATCCCCCATGCGGGGCACCCGCACCCCACCGGACTCCGCGGTCGCGCGCGCGGCCGCGTCGCCCGCGCGCGAGGCGGACCACGGGCCGGGTGCGGCGGGGGAATGCGGGTCCGTCGCACCCATGTGCGGCGGCTGCCGGCCGATGACGATTCGTCGTGAGAAGTTCGCGGCTCGCCCCGCGGACGTTCCCCGAACGCACAGGGAGCGACGCACGATGACCACGTTCCAGATCGAGCAGACCCCCGACGGGCCCGGCGTGGCCGCCGGGTCCCCGCTCAAGTTCGTCCTGTCCAGCGTCCAGTCCGACTCGCACATGTGGAACCTCGTCGCCCTCCAGCTGATCATGGAGGAGATGGGGCACGAGGTGGTCAACCTCGGCGCGTGCGTCCCGGTCGAGCGGCTGCTGGCCGCCTGCCGCGCCGAGCGCCCCGACTGCCTGGTGATCAGCACCATCAACGGCCACGGGCACGTCGACGGCGCCCGGGTGATCTCCGCGCTGCGCGCCGACCCCGCGCTGGCCGGCCTGCCCGCCGTCATCGGCGGCAAGCTGGGCGTGCGGGGTGACGCCGACGCCGAACTGGAGACCGAGCTGCTGGCCCTGGGCTACGACGCGGTGTTCCACGTCGGCGCCGGCGACTCCGGCCAGGCGATCGAGTCGTTCCGCGAGTTCGTCGCCGCGAACGTCCGGACCTCGCGGTGACCGCTGCCCGGTCGGTGTTCAGCGGCTTCGTGGCCGAGCACCGGCGCCGCCGGACGCTGGTCGTGCAGCCGCGGATGGGGTTCTCCGACCCCGTCGTGATGCGCCGCGGGCTGCACGCGGTGGCCGGGGCCGGCGTGCCGGCCGTGGGCACCGTGACCCTGGACAGCTACACCCGCACCGGGCAGCACGACCTCGCCGCCATGTCGGTCGCCTCCGGCGTCCCGCTCAACGGCTACCCGCTGGTGGCGCTCGGGCCGGCCGCCACCGCCGAGCTGGTGGCCGGGCTGCCCGGCTTCCCGGTCCAGGTGCGGCACGGGTCGGCGCAGCCGGAGGACATCTTCGCCGTGATGCTCGAAGCCGGGCTCGACGCCTCCGAAGGCGGGCCGGTGTCCTACTGCCTGCCCTACAGCAGCGTCCCGCTGCGGACGGCGACGCGGTCGTGGTCGCGGTCGGCGTCGCTGCTCGCCGAGCAGGCCGTCGACTGCCACCTCGAAAGCTTCGGCGGCTGCATGCTCGGCCAGCTGTGCCCGCCGGGGCTGCTGGTCGCGCTGTCGGTGCTGGAGTGCCTGTTCTTCGCCGAACACGGCGTGCGCAGCGTCTCGGCCAGCTACGCGCAGCAGACCAGCCCGGAGCAGGACGCCGAAGCGCTGTGGGCGATGCGGCGGCTGTGCGCCGAGGAGTTGTCCACTGTGGACCACCACCTGGTGCTCTACACCCACATGGGCCTGTTCCCGGAGTCCGCGGCCGGGGCGCGGGAGCTGGTCGCCGAAAGCGTCCGGCTCGCCGTGCGCACCGGCACCGAGCGGCTGATCGTCAAGACCACCGCGGAGGCGCACCGGATCCCGACCGTCGAGGAGAACGTCGAGGCGTTGCGGCTGGCGCACGCGACGGCGCTGGACCAGCCGCCGCCGGTTCCGCCGCCGCCGGGGGACACCGAGGTGTACCTGCAGGCCCGGCTGCTCGTCGACGAGGTGCGTTCGCTCGCGCCGACGCTCGCCGAGGCGCTGCCGGCGGCGTTCGAGCGCGGCCTGCTCGACGTCCCGTACTGCCTGCACCCCGACAACGGCGGCGAAACCCGGTGCGTGCTCGACGACGACGGCCGCCTGCAGTGGTGGCACACCGGGCGGATGCCGCTGCCCGCCGCGCTCGGCGGCCGCCGCGGCCACGACCGGGTCACCGCGACCCGGCTGCTCGCCGACCTGTCCTACCACCGCCGAAGGCTCGACCCGGTCCTGTCCTGATCCGCACCGACCAGCTTGGGAGTGAGAACGCCATGGAGTACACCGATCCGCCGGACCCGCGCACGCACCTGACGTCGGAGACCACGCGGCACGTGCTGGGCCTGCAGCACCGGATGCTGGCCGAGGCGCGCGCGTTCCTCGCGGCCCGCGGCTTCACCGAGCTGCTGCCCCCGGTGATCGGCCCGGTCACCGACCCGGGCGGCCGCGGCGCGAAGCAGGTCGACGTCGACTTCTACGGGCACCGGTACAAGCTGATGACCAGCGCGATCCTGTACAAGCAGGCGTCGCTGCTGGGTTTCTCGAAGATCTTCTACGTCGCGCCGAACGTGCGGCTGGAGCCCTTGGAGACGGCGAACACGAGCCGGCACCTGGCCGAGTTCCACCAGCTCGACGTCGAGGTGGCCGGCGCGTCCCGCGACGACGTGCTCGACCTGCTGCAGGACCTGGTCGCGCACGTGGTCCGCCGGGTCGTCGAGGACGCGGGCGACGTGCTGGAGGCGCTCGGACGCGACTCGGGCGCGTTCGCCGACCTGCTGGGCGGCGCGTTCGGCAGGCTGTCGCACGCGACCGCCGTCGAGACGCTGCGCGAGCTCGGGCACCCGCAGAGCGCGGACGCCGAGATCGACTGGGCCGGCGAGGCGATCCTGTCGGAGAAGCACGCCCGGCCGTTCTTCCTGGTCGACTACCCGAAGGGGTCGCGCGGGTTCTACGACCGGGAAAGCACTTCCGTGGCGGGCGTCCTGCGGAACTTCGACCTGATCGCCCCCGAGGGCTACGGCGAGCTGTGTTCCGGCAGCGAGCGCGAGCACGACTACGGCCGGATCGTCACGCGGATGCGCGAGACGGGGGAGAACCCGGCGAAGTACGCGTGGTACCTCGACCTGGTCCGCTCGGGGATTCCCGCCAGCGCCGGGTTCGGGCTGGGCGTGCAGCGGTTCACCCGGTACGTGGCCGGGCTGGACGCGGTGTGGCAGGCGACGGCGTTCCCGAAGCTGCCGGGGGTGGTCTCGCCGTGACCGCGTTGCAGGCTTCCGGTTTTCCCGCCGACCGGGTCCGGGAGCGCGCCCGGCGCGGCGCTTCGGCGGTGTTCCCCGACTCCTCTTCCTACGGGACTTCCTTGTTCGGTGCCGGTTCGGTCTCTTCCGCGGATGTCCTGGAGTCGGCTCGGCTGGTGCCGCCGGTGTTCGTGCCGCGGCGGCTGGAGAAGCTGATCGAGCTGGGCCGGGAACCGTGGTACGGCGACGTTTCGCTGTCGACGTCGATCGGCGGGTTCGCCTCCGCGTTGCCGCTGTACCTGTCGGCGTTCGGCTCGACGCAGGCGGCGGGCCGCGGGCTCGGCGCGGCGGCGTCGGAGCAGGCCGCGCGGCTCGGGATCCCGATGGTGATCGGCGAGAACGTCGTCCCGATGCACGGCCACGGCCGCGTGGACGGGGCGTCGGCCGGGACGCTCCTGGAGCGGCTGCGGGCGTACGCGGACGCGGTGCCGGACGGGCTCGGCGGCGTGGTCGTGCAGCAGAGCACGGAGGACGCGGACGCCGAGGTGTGGAACCTGGTGTATTCGGACCCGTCGGCGCTGCCGCTGCTGGAGTCCGGGCGGCTGGCGTTCGAGCTGAAGGTCGGCCAGGGCGCGAAGCCGGGACTGGGCGGGATGACGCTGGTCTCGCCTTCTGACGCTGCTTCGCTGGCTTCGCAGTACGCGGTCGATCTGTCGTTGGGCTCGCAGGTGCTGCGCAGCAGTTCGCCGGGGACGTTCACCGACGAGATCCTCCGCCAGCAGATCCGCTTGATGCGCAACAACTTCCCGCGCGCCGGGGTGTGGGTGAAGCTCCCGCCGGGGCGTGACGTCGGGGTGGCGGCTTCGGTGGCCTGGGCGGCCGGCGCGTCCGCGGTCACGGTGGACGGTGCCGAGGGCGGCTCGGGTTGGGCGCCGCTGTCGTTCGCTTCGGTGGGGTTGCCGCTGGCGGAGTGCCTGTCCCGCATCGGAACGCCGGCCGGCTGCTTGCTGGCTTCGGGCCGGATGTGGGAGGGGACGCGGGTGGCGAAGGTCCTGGCGCTGGGTGCGCGCGCGGCGGGCTTGGGCCGGGCGGCGCTGCTGGCGGTGGACACGGATCCCGCGGAGGGGTTGGTCCGGTTCGCCGAGGCGCTGGCGCTGGAGCTGCGGTTGTTGCTGAGCGCGCTGGGCCAGTACCGGGCGGACGCGCTGACGCCGGAGGACGTGTGGTTCCCGGGCCAGGCGGAGCGGGTGGCGGAAGAGGTGCTGTCATGACCGCCGTAGAGGAGCCGCGCGCGGCTGCGGAGCCGGGCGCCGCCGCTGCCGGGCCGAGTGCCATTGCGGCTGAGCCGCGCGCCACAGCGGCTGGGCCCGGCACCACCGGCCCTCCGAGCAAAGCCCTGCCCGCGCCCTTCCTCGGGCTCGTCCTCGCCATGGGCCTGTCCTCCTTCGGGGATGCCGTCTGGCTCATCGCCCTCTCCGTCACCCTCGTCGGCACCGCGGGCCCCGCCCTCGCCGGCCTCGTCCTCGCCCTCGGTTCGCTCCCCAAGGTCCTCACCCTTCTCGTCGGCGGTGCCGTCGCCGATCGGGCCGGGCCGCGGCGGGTCCTCGTCACCACCGATCTCGTGCGGGCCGGGGCCATGCTCGCCGGGGCCGCCGGTGTCCTGCTCGTCGGACCCCGGCTACCCCTGCTGACCGCCCTCATCGTCGTCATGGCCGTCGCCAGTGCCTTCTTCATCCCGGCCTCCGATGCCCTGCGGCCGAACCTCCTGCCGCCCGGGCACCTCGTGCGCGGCAACGCCGTCTACCTCGCCGCCGTGCGGGGCGGGCAGGCCGCCGGGGGTGCGCTCGGGTCGTGGCTGGCCGGGCTCGGGGGACTCGTCACCGTCGCCGTCGTCAACGGGGTCAGCTTCGCCGTCTCCGCACTCGCCGCCGGCAACACCAAGACCCTGACCAGCAAGGAACCCCGGCAGCGCGTCAAGGTCGAACAGCTCGGCGCGGAAATCGCCGAAGGCGCACGGTACGTCGCCCGACGACCCGCGCTCAGGACCGCCATGATCGTCACCGGCCTGCTCGAACTCAGCGGGGCCGGCCCGATCAACCTCGGCCTGGTCCTGCTGGGCGGAAACGCCGGCGCCGGCTGGCTGCTCACCGCCATGACGCTCGGCGCGTCCCTCGCCTTCGTCGTCTCGGTCAAGTGGCCGCCGCGCGAGAAGGCCGGGCGGCTCGCGACGGCCGGGCTCGCCGCGCAGGTCGGCTGCCTCGCCCTGCTGGCCACCGGGAACCTCGCCGTCGGCATCGCCGCCTTCTTCACCCTCGGCCTGGTCGCCGGGCTCACCGCCCTCGTGCTCGTGAGCCTCGCCCAGCGGTGGTCGACGAAGGAGATGCGCGGCCGCGTGATGTCGATCCTCGCCCTCTTCACCCTCGCCGCCACCCCGATCGGGAACCTGCTGATCGGCGTGCTGGTCGAGACGCTCGGCGTCCCGCTCACCATGCTCGCCCACGCCGCGGTCGCGCTCGTCGCGCTCGCCCTGCTCGTCGCCACCCCGGCACTCGGCCGGGCCGCACTCACAGAGGAGAAGCAGTCATGACGAACCCCTTCGAAGACGAGAACGGCACCTTCCTGGTCCTGGTCAACGCCGAGAACCAGCACTCGCTCTGGCCGTCCACTGTGGACATCCCAGCCGGCTGGACGAAGGTGCACGGCGAGGACACCCGCGCCGCGTGTCTGGAGTACGTCGAGAAGAACTGGACCGACCTGCGCCCGGCGAGCCTCGTCGCCGCGATGCGCTGACCCCCTCCCCGCCGTCGGTAACGAACTGGAGCTGATCACCGTGAACCACGACGCCCGGCAGCTGCTGGCGGCCTGGAACGACACCACCACCGACGTCCCGGGAGCGGGCCGCACGCTCACCCGGCTGCTCGCCGAGCAGGCGGCCCGCACCCCGGACGCGACGGCCTTGGTGTTCGAAGGCGAGTCCCTGACCTACCGCGAACTCCACCGCCGGGCCGACGGGATCGCGCACCTCCTGGCCGAGCGGGGCGTGGGCCCCGGTGTCCTCACCGGCGTCTGCGCCGACCGGAGCCTCGAGCTGGTGGTCGCCCTGCTGGGGGTGCTCAAGGCCGGCGGCGCCTACGTCCCGCTCGACCCGGACTACCCGGCCGACCGGCTGGCCTACATGGTCGCCGACAGCGCCGCGCCGGTCGTCCTCACCCAGACCCACCTCGCCGGAAGAATCGACGCCGAGACCATCCTCCTCGACGCCGTGGACTTCTCCGCCCACCCGGCGCCGGAACCGGCTGTGTCCACAAAGGACCTGGCATACGCCATCTACACCTCCGGCTCCACCGGCCGCCCCAAGGGCGTCCTGGTGCCGCACGAAGGCATCGTCAACCGGCTCGCCTGGACGCAGGCCCAGTACGGCCTCACCGAAGAAGACCGCGTGCTGCAGAAGACGCCGTCCAGTTTCGACGTCTCCGTCTGGGAGTTCTTCTGGCCGCTGCTGACCGGCGCCACGCTCGTCGTCGCGCGTCCCGGCGGTCACCGCGATCCGGCTTACCTCGCCGAAATCATCCGCGCCGAGCGGATCACGACCGTCCACTTCGTCCCGTCGATGCTCCAGGCGTTCCTGCTCGACCCCGCCGCCGCGACCTGCACCGGCCTGCGCCGCGTGCTGTGCAGCGGGGAAGCCCTGCCCGCGGAGCTGCAGGCCCGGTTCTTCGCCACGCTCCCGGGTGTCGAGCTGCACAACCTGTACGGCCCCACCGAAGCTTCGGTCGACGTCACGTACTGGGCCTGCGAACCCGGAGAAACGACTGTCCCGATCGGACGTCCGGTGTGGAACACCCGCACGTACGTCCTCGACGCCGAGCTGAAGCCGGTCGCGCCGGGCGTCGCCGGCGAGCTGTACCTCGCCGGGGTCCAGCTGGCCCGCGGCTACCACGGCCGGCCCGGCCTGACCTCCGAGCGGTTCGTGGCGAGCCCGTTCGAGCCGGGGGAGCGGATGTACCGCACCGGCGACCTCGCCCGCTGGTCCGCCGACGGCGCCCTGCACTACCTCGGCCGCACCGACCACCAGGTCAAGATCCGCGGCCTGCGCGTCGAGCTGGGCGAGATCGAGGCCGTCCTCGACCGCCAGCCCGGGGTCGGCGGCTCGTGCGTGCTGGCCCGTGAAGACCGCGAAGGCGACCAGCGCCTGGTCGGGTACGTCGTCCCGGACGGTGCCCCGCCGGACGTCGAGGCCCTGCGCGCAGCCTTGGCCGAGAACCTGCCGGAGTACATGGTCCCGGCCGCGTTCGTGGTGCTCGAAGACCTGCCGCTGACCCCGAGCGGCAAGCTCGACCGCAAGGCCCTCCCCGCCCCGGACTGGTCCGCCGCCCGCACCGGCCGCGCCCCGCGCACCCCGCGCGAGGCCGCGCTCTGCGCGCTGTTCTCCGAGATTCTCGGCGTCGACGGCGTCGGCATCGACGACGGCTTCCTCGCCCTCGGCGGCCACTCCCTCCTGGCCGCCAGGCTCGTCTCCCGCATCCGCGCCACGCTCGGCGTCGAGGCCGGCATCGGCGACGTCTTCCGCGCGCCGACTCCGGCCGGCCTGGCCGAGCTCCTCGAAGACGCGTCCGACGCACGCCCGGCCCTGACGCCGCGCCGCCGCCCCGAGCCCATGCCGCTGTCGTTCGCGCAGCGCCGGTTGTGGTTCCTCGACCAGGCCGACACCTGGAACGCCAGTTACCACGTCCCACAGGCCGTCCGCCTGACCGGCCCGATCGACGCGGACGTGCTCCGCCGAGCTGTCGAAGACGTCGTCGCCCGCCACGAAGCCCTCCGCACGATCTTCACCCGCGACGGCGACGAGCCGGTGCAGCACGTCCTGTCCTCCGGCGAAGTCCAGTGGGCGACGAAACAGTCCACTGAGGACATACTGAGCCAGGACCTGACCGCCGCCACTGAGGCCGGCTTCGACCTCGCCCGCGAACTGCCGATCCGCGCCACCCTCTTCACCCTGCCCGGCGACACCGCCGTGCTGCTGCTGGTCGTGCACCACATCGCGAGCGACGGCTGGTCCTTCGCCCCGCTCCTGCGCGACCTGTCGGCCGCCTACGCCGCCCGCGCCACCGGCAACCCTCCGAAGTGGACGCCGCTGCCGGTCCAGTACGCGGACTACACGCTGTGGCAACGAGAACTCCCCGTCGAGCGCGACCTCGCGTATTGGCGGGACACCCTGGCCGGGCTGCCCGAAGAACTGCCGCTGCCCGCCGACCGCCCCCGTCCCGCGGTCGCGAGCCACCGCGGCGGCGTCGTCCCGATGGACGTCCCCGCCGACGTCCACCGCAAGCTCGCCGACCTGGCCGCGGCGGAAGGCGCGACGCTGTTCATGGTCCTGCAGGCCGCCTTCGCCGCCCTGCTCACCCGCCTCGGCGCGGGCGACGACGTCCCGGTCGGCTCGCCGGTCGCGGGCCGCACGGACGCCGCGCTCGACGACCTCGTCGGCTTCTTCGTCAACACCGTCGTGCTGCGCACCGCCACCGGCGGCGACCCGACCTTCCGCGAGCTGCTGGACCGCGCCCGGGAAACCTGCCTGGCCGCGTTCGAGCACTCCGAGGTGCCGTTCGAGCGGGTCGTCGAGGAGCTGAACCCGGCCCGTTCGCTGGGCCGCCACCCGCTGTTCCAGGTGCTGCTGGTGTTGCAGAACAACCTCGCCGCCGAGCTGAACCTGCCCGGCGTCCGCGCCACCGGCGAGCGCGTCGACATCGGGTACGCGAAGTTCGACCTGGCTGCGATCTTCGAGGAACGCGACGGCGAGCTGACCGGCCTCCTGGAGTTCGCGAGCGACCTGTTCGACCGCGCCACCGCCGCCACGCTGGCCGGCCGCCTCCTGCGCGTCCTGGCCGCCGTCGCCGCGAACCCGGACACCCGCATCGGCGACCTCGACCTCCTCGACGAGGCCGAGCGGCGCCAGGCCGAGACGGGCGGCCTGCTCGCGCCCGCCGCACCGGCCGGCACCCTGCACGAAGTCGTCGAGGGCCACGCCCGCCGCACGCCGGACCGCACCGCGCTCCTGTTCGAGGACCGGACCGTCGGCTACGCCGAGCTGGACGCCCGCGCCAACGGCGTCGCCGCGCTCCTGACCGGTGTCGAGCCCGGCCGGATCGTCGCCATCTGCCTCGACCGCGGCCCGGACCTGGTCGCCGCCATCCTCGGTGTGCTCAAGGCCGGTTGCGGGTACACGCTCCTGGACCCGTCGTTCCCCGCCGACCGCCGTCAGCTCCTGGCCGAGCTGGTCGACGCGCCGGTCGTGCTCGACGATCTGTCCGGAGTGGACGCCATCGCGGCCGCGCCGGGCCGCGCGGTCAGCTCGGCCGGGCCGGCCTGCGTCATGTTCACCTCCGGCTCCACCGGGACGCCGAAGGGTGTTGTCGCCTCTCACGAAGCTGTCGTCACCACGGTCCTCGGCCAGGGCTACGGCGGTGACGTCTGGCTGCAGACCGCGCCCGTCTCGTGGGACGCCTTCGCGTTCGAGCTGTTCGGGGCCCTGCTCACCGGCGCCGCCTGCGTCCTGCAGCCCGGCCCGAAGCCCGAGCCCGCGCTGATCGCCGACCTGGTCGAGCGGCACGGCGTCACGACGCTGTTCCTCTCGGCCAGCCTGCTCAACTTCCTCCTCGACGAGTACCCGGCCGTCTTCACGCGGGTCAGGAATGTCTACACCGGTGGCGAGGTCGCCTCGGTCACGCACCTGAGGAAGGCCCTGGACAGCTTCCCGGACGTGGTGTTCACCAACGCCTACGGCCCGGTCGAGAACATGATCTTCGTCAGCTCGCACCGCGTCACGCCCGCCGACCTCGGGGCGGCCATCCCGATCGGCGTGCCGCTGAACGGCAAGCGCGCGTACGTCCTGGACGAGCGGCTGCGGCCGGTCGCGCCCGGCGTCGTCGGCGAGCTGTACGCCGCCGGCGGTGGCATCGCGGACGGCTACGTCGGCCGCCCCGCCCTGACCGCCGAGCGGTTCGTGGCCAGTCCGTTCCAGCCGGGGGAGCGGATGTACCGCACCGGCGACCTCGTGCGCCGCCGCGCCGACGGCGTCCTCGAGTACGTCGGCCGGGCCGACGACCAGGTCAAGATCCGCGGGTTCCGCGTCGAGCCGGGCGAGGTCCGGACCGCGCTGGGCACCCACCCGGCCGTCACCGAGTCGGCGGTCGTCGTCCGCGAGGACCGGCCGGGCCAGAAGCTCCTGGTCGCCTACGTCGTCGGCGAGCCCGCCGACTTCCGCGCCCACCTCGCCGAGCGGCTGCCGGAACACCTGGTGCCGAGCGCGTTCGTCCTGCTCGACGCGCTGCCGCTGAGCCCGAACGGCAAGCTCGACCACCGGGCCCTGCCCGCCCCCGAGCGCACGAGCACGAGCCGCGCGGCCCGCACCCCGCGCGAGGAAGTCCTCTGTGGACTGTTCGCCGACGTGCTCGGCGTCGAGGCCGTCGGGGTCGACGACGGGTTCTTCGCCCTCGGCGGGCACTCGCTGCTCGCCGCCCGGCTCGTCGCCCGCATCGGGTCGGTGCTGGGCGCCCGGATCGGCGTCGCGGACGTCTTCCGCGCGCCGACCGTCGCCGGCCTGGCCGCGGTTCTGGACAGCGCCCGGGCCGCCCGGCCCGCCGTCGTGGCGCGGCCACGCCCGGCCGTCCTGCCGCTCTCGTCGGCGCAGCGCAGCCTGTGGTTCGTCGAGCAGCTCGACCAGGCCGGCGCGACCTACAACGTCCCCCGCGCGCTGCGGCTGACCGGCGCCCTCGACGTCGCCGCGCTGCGTCAGGCGTTCGCCGACGTGCTCGAGCGCCACGAGGCCCTGCGCACGGTGTTCCCGGACACCGACGGCGTGCCGCGTCAGGAAGTCCGCCCGCTCGCCGAGCTGCCGTGGACCGAAGGCGACGTGGACCTCGCCGAGTTCGTCGCCCGCGAGTTCGACCTGGCCGGCGAGCTGCCGATTCGTGCGGCACTGCGGCGCGAGCACGACGACCACGTGCTGGTGGTCGTCACCCACCACATCGCCGGCGACGGCTGGTCCTTCGCGCCGCTGCTGCGTGACCTCTCGACGGCCTACGCCGCCCGTGTCGCCAGTGAGAGTCCGAAGTGGACGCCGTTGCCCGTCCAGTACGCGGACTACGCGCTGTGGCAACAGGATCTGTCCGACGACTCCCTCGACTACTGGGCCGAGGCGCTCGCCGGGCTGCCCGACGAGATCAGCCTGCCCTTCGACCGCCCGCGCCCGCCGGTCGCGAGCCACCGCGGCGCCACGCTGCCGGTACACATCGACGCGGACCTGCACGCCCGGCTCCTGGAGCTCGCCCGCGGTGAGCACGCGACGCTGTTCATGGTGCTGCAGGCCGGTTTCGCGGCGTTGCTGTCGCGGCTCGGCGCCGGGGACGACGTCGCCGTCGGCACCCCGTCGGCGGGCCGGCCCGACGCCGCGCTCGACGACCTCGTCGGCTTCTTCGTCACCACGCTCGTCCTGCGCACGGACCTCAGCGGCGACCCCGGCTTCGCCGAACTCGTGCGGCGGGTCCGCGAAACCGCGCTGACGGCGTTCGACCACGCCGACGTCCCGTTCGAGCGGGTCGTCGAACGGCTCAACCCGGCGCGCTCGACCGCGCGGCACCCGCTGTTCCAGGTCATGCTGGCGCTGCAGAACAACGTCGCCGGCAACCTGACCCTGCCCGGCCTGACCGCGGCGGACGTGCCGGTGACGACCGAGACCGCGAAGTTCGACCTCACCCTCAACCTGGAGGAGAACACCGGCACCAACGGGGAGCCGGCGGGCATCGGCGGGTACCTGGAGTACGCGACCGACCTCCTGGACGCGGGCACGGCGGCCGACCTCGCCGCCCGGTTCGTCCGGCTGCTCGAAGGCGCCGTCGCCGCGCCCGACCGCGCCCTGTCCACTGTGGACCTGCTGTCGGACGGCGAGCGCACCGCCATCGACACCGCCCACCGCGAAACGGTGCGGCCGCTGCCGGACACGTCGGTGATCGAGCTGTTCGAAGCCCGGGCCGCGGCCACGCCGGACGCGCCGGCGCTGGAGTTCGGCGCGACGACGCTGACCTACGCCGAGCTGAACACCCGGGCGAACCGGCTCGCCCACCACCTGGCCGCCCGCGGCGCCGGCCCCGAGCGGTACGTCGCCCTCGCCCTGCCGCGCGACGAGCAGCTGATCGTCGCGATGCTCGCCGTGCTCAAGACCGGCGCCGGCTACCTCGCGCTCGACCTGGAGTACCCGGCCGACCGCCTGGCGATGATGCTCGAGGACGCCGCTCCGGCCCTGGTCCTCCGCGGTGACGACCTCGTCTTCGCCGACGAGACCGCGAACCTGCCGCACACCGCGTCGCCGGACAGCCCGGCGTACGTCATCTTCACCTCCGGCTCGACCGGCCGCCCCAAAGGCGTCGTCGTGCCCCGGCGGCCGCTGCTGAACTTCCTCCTCGACATGGTCGACCGGTTCGGGATGACGGCGGGAGATCGGCTCCTCGCGGTCACGACGGTCGGCTTCGACATCGCCGGCCTGGAGATCTTCGCGCCGCTGCTGGCCGGGGCGACCGTCGTGCTCGCGAGCCGCGACGACGTGCGCGACACCCGCGCGCTGGCCGCGCTCGCCGAGGACGTCACGCTCCTGCAGGCCACGCCGAGCCTGTTCCACGCGCTGCTGGCCGAGCCGGTCGACCTCTCCGGCGTGCACGTCCTGGTCGGCGGCGAAGCCCTGCCCGACGACCTCGCGGTCGCGCTGCGGGCGCGGGCCGCGTCGGTCACCAACATGTACGGCCCGACCGAGACGACGATCTGGTCGACGACCGCCCGCGTCGGCGACGGCTCGCCGACCATCGGCACGGCGATCGCGAACACGCAGGTCCACGTGCTCGATCGGATGTTGCGGCCGGTGCCGCCGGGTGTTCCCGGTGAGCTGTACATCGCCGGGGACGGTGTCGTGCGCGGCTACCTCGGCCGGCCCGACCTGACCGCGGACCGGTTCGTCGCGTCGCCTCATCGGCCGGGGGAGCGGATGTACCGCACCGGCGACCTGGTCGCCCGCCGCCGCGACGGCGAGCTCCGGTTCCTCGGCCGCGTCGACCACCAGGTCAAGATCCGCGGCTTCCGCATCGAGCTGGGCGAGATCGAGGCCGTGCTGGCCGCGCACCCGGCGGTCGCGCTGCGCGCGGTCGTCGTCCGCGAGGACCGGCCCGGCGACAAGCGCCTGGTCGCCTACGTCGTGCCCAGCGGGCCGGTCGACGTCGAGGACCTGCGACGCCACTTGGCGGCCGCGCTGCCCGGCTACATGGTCCCGTCGGCGTTCGTGCTGCTCGACGAGCTGCCCCGGACCCCGAACGGCAAGCTCGACCGCAAGGCCCTGCCCGCGCCGGCCTTGGAGAGCGGCACCGGCCGGGTCCCGCGGACCGCGCGCGAGCACGCGCTGTGCGAGCTGTTCGCCGAGGTCCTCGGGGTGCCCGAGGTCGGCATCGACGACGGTTTCTTCGACCTGGGCGGCCATTCCCTGCTGGCCACCCGGCTGGCCGGGCGCATCCGCGCGGTCCTCGGCCTCGACGTCACCGTGCGGGCGCTGTTCGCGACGCCGACGGTCGCCGGCCTCAGCGAGAGCCTCGGGGACGCCGTCGCGGAGCGCCCGGCCGTCACGCGGCGCTCGCGACCGGACCGCCTGCCGCTGGCGCCCGGTCAGGAGCGGCTGTGGTTCCTGGCCCGGATGGACCCCGGGGACACCGCCTACCACATGCCGATCGCGCTGCGGCTGCGCGGCGACGTCGACGCGGCCGCCCTTTCCGCCGCACTGTCCGATGTGGCCGGTCGGCACGAAGCTCTGCGCACGTACTACGCGGAGGACGAGTCCGGCCCGTACCAGGTGGTCCTGGACTCCTTCGAGGTCCCGTTCGAGGCCGGCACCGGCTCGGTCGCCGAGGCCGCCCGGACGCCGTTCGACCTGGCCGCCGCGCCACCGGTGCGCTCGTGGCTGTTCAGCGAGGGCGACGAGCACGTCCTGCTCGTGCTGACCCACCACATCGCCGGTGATGGCTGGTCGATCCCGGTCCTGCTGCGCGACCTGGCCACCGCCTACGCCGCCCGGCTCGACGGCGACGCTCCGAAGTGGACCCCGCTGCCCGTGCAGTACGCGGACTACACGCTGTGGCAACGGGAACTCGACAGCGACCTCGCGTACTGGAGGGACGCGCTCGCCGGCCTGCCCGAGGAACTGGCGCTGCCCTACGACCGCGTCCGGCCCGCCACCGCGGACCACACCGGCGGGTCGGCGGCCGTCGTGATCCCGGCCGAGCTGCACGCGCGGCTCCTGGAGCTGGCGGCCGGGCAGCGCGCGACCCTGTTCATGGTCCTGCAGGCCGCGCTCGCGACGCTGCTGGCGCGGTTCGGCGCCGGCGACGACATCCCGATCGGCACCCCGGTCGCCGGCCGGCCCGACCCGGCCCTCGACGACCTCGTCGGGTTCTTCGTCAACACCGTCGTCCTGCGCACCGACGTCAGCGGCGCGCCGGCGTTCATCGAGCTGCTGGACCGCGTCCGCGAAGCCGACCTGAGCGCGTTCGAGCACGACGACGTCCCGTTCGAGCGGCTGGTCGAGGAGCTGAACCCCGCCCGTTCGGCGGCGCGGCACCCGTTGTTCCAGGTGATGCTGGTCCTGCAGCAGGACGCCCCGGCGCCCGCACTGTCCGGAGTGGAGTGCGAGCCGTACGAGGTGGCCCGCGCGGTCGCCAAGTTCGACCTCACCGCCGCACTGGAGGAGCACGGCGACGGCGGCGGGATCACCGGCGCCTTCGAGTACGCCACCGCGTTGTTCGACGCCGCCACCGCCGAGCGCCTGGCGTCGGCGTTCGTGCGGCTGCTGGCGCAGATCGCCGACGCACCCGCGAAGCCGGTGACGGCGTACGACGTGCTCACCACCGACGAGCGCGACCTCGTCCTGGCGGCGGGCAACGCCGTCGAGGTGAGCGACGCGCCCGAAGACTGCCTGCACACGATCGTCGAGCGGCAGGACCCCGACGCCGTCGCGCTCCTGTTCGAAGGCGAGTCGCTGACCTACGGCGAGCTGAACGCCCGTGCCAACGAGGTCGCCCACCACCTGCTCGACGACGGAGTCCGCCGCGGCGAAGTGGTCGGGGTCCTGATGGAGCGCGGCTTCGACTTCGCGATCGCGGTGCTCGGCGTGCTCAAGTCCGGCGCCGCCTACACGCTGCTGGACCCGAGCTACCCGGCCGAGCGGCTGGCCGCGGTCACCGAGCAGGCGGGCGTCAAACGGGTGCTGAAGTCCCTGCCGAGCCACGCCGAGAGGACGAACCCGGACGTCGAGCTGACCCCGGCCGACCTGGCCTGCGTCATGTTCACCTCCGGCTCGACCGGTGTCCCCAAGGGCGTCGCGACGTCGCACCGCGGGGTCGTCGCCACGATGGGCCAGGGCTACGCGACCTTCGACGCCGGCCAGGTGTGGCTGCAGTGCGCGCCGGTCTCGTGGGACGGCTTCGCGCTCCAGCTGTTCGGGGCGCTGCTCTTCGGCGGCCGGACGGTCCTGCAGCCCGGCCAGAACCCCGAACCGGAGCGGATTGCCGCGCTGGTCGTCGAGCACGGCGTCACGGTGCTGCACGCGTCGGCGAGCCTGTTCAACTACCTCCTCGACCAGGAACGGCAGGTCTTCACCGTGCTGCGCCGGGCGATGACCGGCGGCGAGCCGGCGTCCGTCGAGCACGTCACCAAGGCACTGCGCGAGTACCCGGACGTCCGGCTGATCAACGGCTACGGCCCGGCCGAAAGCATGGGCTACACGACGTTCCACCCGATCACCGAGGCGGACCTCGGCGGCACGGCCATCCCGATCGGCCGGCCCGTCGCGAGCAAGCGCGCGTACGTCCTCGACGCCCACCTGGCGTTGGTGGCTCCTGGTGTCACGGGTGAGCTGTATCTCGCGGGCCACGGTCTCGCGGACGGTTACCGCGGCCTGCCCGCCGCCACGGCCGAGCGGTTCGTGGCTTCGCCGTTCGCCCCGGGGGAGCGGATGTACCGCACCGGCGACCTCGTCCGCTGGCGCGCCGACGGTGTCCTCGAGTACGTCGGCCGCGCCGACGACCAGGTCAAGGTCCGCGGCTTCCGCGTCGAGCCCGGGGAAGTGCGGGCGGTGCTGGCGCGGCACGACGGCGTCGAGCAGGCCGCGGTCGTCGTCCGCGACGGCAGGCTGATCGGCTACGTCGTCGGCGACGCCGAGCCCGCGGCTTTGCGGGCGTACCTGGCCGAGCGGCTGCCCGACTACCTGGTGCCGTCGGCGATCGTGCCGCTGGCCGAGCTGCCGCGGACCGCGAACGGCAAGCTCGACCGCCGCGCGCTGCCCGCGCCCGACTTCGCGGCCGGTTCGCGCCGCCGTCCCCGGACGGTCACCGAGAACGTCCTCTGTGGACTGTTCGCCGAGGTGCTCGGCCTGCCCGAGGTCGGGCTGGACGACGGCTTCTTCGACCTGGGCGGGCATTCGCTGCTGGCCGCCCGGCTGATCGGCCGCGTCCGGGCGGTGCTCGGCGTCGAGCTGGGCATCCGGGACCTGTTCCGCACGCCGGCCGTCGCCGGCCTCGCCGAGGTGCTCGGCGACGCGGCGCCGGCGCGGCCGCCGGTGACCCGCCGCGAGCGCCCGGACCGGCTGCCGCTGTCGTTCGCGCAGCAGCGGCTGTGGTTCGTCGACCAGGCCGAGGAGGCCAACGCGGGCTACGACGTCCCGCGCGCCCTGCGCCTGCGCGGCCCGCTCGACGTGCCTGCCCTGCGAGCGGCGCTGGCCGACGTCGTCGAGCGGCACGAGTCGCTGCGAACGGTGTTCCCGTCCCGCGACGGCGAGCCGTGGCAGGAGATCCTGACCGCGTTCGACGTGCCGTGGACGGTCGTCGAGTCCACTGAGGACAGTCTGGCGGACGTGCTCGCGGAGGCCGCGGCGCACCTGTTCGACCTGCGCACCGAGCTGCCGATCCGGGCGCACCTGGTCCGGGTCGCCGCCGACGACCACGTGCTGCTGCTGGTGCTGCACCACATCGCCTCCGACGGCTGGTCCGCCGCGCCGCTGTGGCGCGACCTGGCCACCGCGTACGCGGCCCGCCTCGACGGGCACGCCCCGGACTGGGCGCCGCTGCCGGTGCAGTACGCGGACTACACGCTGTGGCAGCGCGAAGTCCTCGACGAGCCGGAGATCGCCGGGCAGCTGGCGTACTGGCGCGACACCCTGGCCGGCGCGCCCGAGGAGCTGACGCTGCCCGCCGACCGGGTCCGCCCGGCCGTCGCGAGCCACCGCGGTGGCTCGGTGGAGTTCGCGCTCGGCGCGGACGTCCACGCGGCGCTGGCCGACCTGGCCCGGGGCAGCGGCGCGACGCTGTTCATGGCCCTGCAGGCCGGGTTCGCGGCCTTGCTGTCCCGGCTCGGCGCCGGGGACGACGTGCCGCTGGGTACCGCCGTCGCGGGGCGCGGGGACACCGCGCTGGACGACCTCGCCGGGTTCTTCGTCAACACCCTGGTCCTGCGCACGGACGTCTCCGGGCAGCCGACGTTCCGGCAGCTCCTGGCCCGTGTCCGCGACGCCGGCCTGGCCGCGCTGGCGCACGCCGACGTCCCGTTCGAGCGGGTCGTCGAGGAGCTGAACCCGGCGCGGTCGGCCGCCCGGCACCCGCTGTTCCAGGTGATGCTGGTGCTGCAGAACAACGCGAGCGCGCGGGTCAGCCTGCCCGGGCTGGCCACCGAAGGGGTCGCGGTCCGCCGGGACGTCGCCAAGTTCGACCTCACCGCGGGCATCGAGGAGAACCACGCTCCCGACGGCACCCCGGCCGGCTTGAGCGGTCAGCTGGAGTACGCGACCGACTTGTTCGACGCGGCCACGGCGGCCGCCATCGCGGAGCGGTTCGCCCGGTTCCTCACCGCGGCCGTCGCCACGCCGGACGTGTCCGTTGTGGACCTGGACCTGCTCGGCGCCGGCGAACGGGCGGAACTGCTGGCGCTCGGTTCGACGCAGGCCACGGCACCGGCGATGCGGCTGCACGAGCTGGTCGAGCGGCAGGCGGCTTGGGCACCGGACGCGACCGCGCTGGTCTTCGAGGGCTCGACCCTCACCTACCGGCAGCTCGACACCGAGGCCAACCGGCTCGCGCGGCACCTGGTGGCCGAGGGTGTGCGGCCCGGCGACCTGGTCGGCGTCCACATCGGACGCTCACCGCGGCTGGCCGTCGCGCTGCTCGCCGTCCTCAAGGCCGGGGCCGCGTACACGGTGCTGGACACGGACTTCCCCGCCGAACGCCTGGTCGCCGCTTTGCGGCGGACGTCGGCCGCGGTCGTCTTGACCGACGGCGGTGAGCTGCCCTGGCGGCGGATCGACGTCGTCGCCGACGCGGCCGCGATCGCCGTCCGCGACGGCGGTGCCCTCGGCGTGCCCGGCAGCCCGGACGACCTCGCCGTGGTCATGTTCACCTCGGGGTCCACGGGCGTTCCGAAGGCGGTCGCGGCCCCGCACCGCGCGGTCGTCGGCACGCTGACCGGCCAGGACTACGCCGGGTTCGGCCCGGACGACGTCTGGCTGCAGTGCGCGCCGGTGTCGTGGGACGCCTTCGGCACGCAGCTCCTCGGTCCGCTGCTGTCGGGCGGCACCGTCGTGCTCCAGCCCGGCCAGCGGCCCGAGCCGGCGCTGATCGAGGACCTGGTCGTGGCGCACGGTGTCACGGTCCTGGACGTCTCGGCGAGCCTGTTCAACTTCCTGGTCGACGAGCACCCGGCGGTGTTCGCGACGGTCCGCCGCGCGATGACCGGCGGTGAGGCGGCCTCGCCCGCGCACCTGGCGAAGGTGCTGCGGGAGTACCCGCACGTCGCGGTGGTCAACGGCTACGGTCCGGCCGAGACGATGGGCTTCAGCACGTTCCACGAGGTCACGGCGGTGGACGGGCCGGTACCGATCGGACGGCCGCTCGCCGGGAAGCACGCGTACGTCCTCGACGCGCGGCTGCGGCCGGTGCCGGCCGGGGTCGTCGGCGAGCTGTACCTGGCCGGCGTCGGCACGGCGCTGGGGTACCTCGGTGCGCCGGGGGCGACGGCCGAGCGGTTCGTCGCCTCGCCGTTCGGTTCCGGTGCGCGGATGTACCGGACGGGCGACCTCGCGCGGTGGAACGCTTCCGGTGTCCTCGAGTACGCGGGCCGGGCCGACGACCAGGTCAAGATCCGCGGGTTCCGCGTCGAGCCGGGTGAGGTGCAGGCCGTGCTGGCCGGGCACGACGGGGTCACGCAGGCCGCCGTCGTGGTCCGGGACGGCCTGCTGGTCGCCTACGTCGTGGGAACCGCCGATCCCGCGGTGCTTTCGGAGTACGCCGCGGCGCGGTTGCCGGAGTACCTGGTGCCGTCCGTGATCGTGCCGCTGGCCGAGCTGCCGCGGACGGCGAACGGGAAACTGGACCGGGCGGCGCTGCCCGCGCCGCAGCGGGTGGTGGCGGGCCACGTGGCTCCGCGTACCCCGGTGGAGTCCGCGCTCGCGGCGATCTGGGCCGACGTGCTCGGGATTCCGTCGCCGGGCGTGGCGGACAACTTCTTCGCGCTGGGCGGGCACTCGCTGCTCGCGGCGAAGGTGACCGGCCGGATGCGCACGGAGTTCGGCGTCCGGCTGGGCGTGCGGGCGCTGTTCGAGGCCCCGACGATCGCTTCGCTGGCCCGGCTGGTGCCGGCGGCGTCCACTGTGGACTTCGCGCCGATCCCGGTGCGGGCGCACTGGGCTCGCACGCCGCTTTCGCCGGTGCAGCGCGGATTGTGGTTCGCCGAACGGCTCGCGCCGGGTTCGGCGGAGTACCTGGTACCGCTGGCGTTGCGCATCGGTGGCGACCTCGACGTTGCGGCCCTGGCAGGCGCGCTGTCGGCGGTGGTGGCCCGGCACGAGGTGCTGCGCAGCCGGTTCGTGGAGGTCGACGGGGAGCCGATCCAGGTGGTGGACCCGGTGCGCCCGGTGCCGGTGCCGGTCACCGATGAGTCCGATGTCGAGGCGTTCGTCCGCGCCCAGCTGGACATCCCGCTCGACCTGGAGCACGGCCCCGTCCTCCGCGCCGCACTGGCCCGCGTGTCGGAGCGTGACCACGTGCTGGTGTTGGTCATGCACCACATCGTCGCCGACGGGTGGTCCATGGGTGTCCTGGCACAGGAACTTCGCGACCACTACGCCGGGGTTCAGCCCGCCGCTCTGCCGGTACAGTTCGGCGACGTCGCCGCCTGGCAGGCCGCGGCCGACGACCAAGCCGGGCTCGACTTCTGGCGCCAGGCCCTCGACGGCATGCCGCACGTCGCCGAGCTGCCCGCCGATCGGCCGCGGCCGCTCACCCGGGACATCGCCGGCGCCAAGACGCCGGTGCGCGTCCCCGCGGAAGTCGTCGACCGCCTGCAGCGGCTGGGTGCCGAGCACGGGGCGAGCCTCTTCATGACCGTCCTGGCGGCCTTCGAAGTCCTCATCGGCCGCTACACCGCCATGCGGGACTTCGCGATCGGCACCCCGGTGTCCGGCCGCGGCCACCCGCAGACCGAGCCGCTGATCGGGCACTTCGTCAACACCGTGCCGCTGCGCGCGGACCTGACCGGCGACCCGGCGTTCACGGACCTGCTGAAGAGGGTCCGCACCGGCACCCTCGCGGCGTTCGACCACGACGACGTCCCCTTCGACCGGATCGTCGAACTCCTGCGCCCGCAGCGCGACCTCACCCGCACACCGCTCGTGCAGATCGTGTTCGCCCTGCAGAACACCGAGGAGGCCGGCTGGGCACTGCCCGGGCTGACGGTCGACAAGCTCGCCGTCGACACCCGGGTCAGCAAGTTCGACCTCGAACTCGCTCTCGCCCAGGCTCCCGACGGCGCCCTGACCGGCATCTTCGAGTACCCGACCGCCCTGTTCGACGCCACCACCATCGAGCGCCTCGCCGGGCACTTCACGACCCTGCTCGAGCGGATCGCCGACGCACCGGAAACCCCGGTCGGCGAGCTGGACCTGCTCACCGAAGCCGAGCGGGAGCACCTCGTCCACGGCGTGAACGACACGAAGGTCGCCTACGACGAGGATGTCTGCCTCCACCACCTCATCGCCGAGCAGGCGCGAAAGACCCCGGACGCGATCGCCGTCGAATACCTCGACGACCACATCGGCTACGCCGAGCTGGACCGCCGCGCCGGAGTCCTCGCCGCGCGCCTGACCGGCCACGGCGTCGGCTCGGACGTCCCGGTCGGCCTGCGGATGGACCGCTCGATCGACCTGATCGTCGGCCTGGTCGCGATCCTCAAGGCCGGCGGCGCGTTCGTCCCGATCGAGACCGATGCCCCCGAACCGCGGGTGCTCGGCATCCTCGGCGACGCCCATGCGCCGGTCTGCCTGGTCAACGAAGGAGCGCCGACCCCGCACAGCGAGGAGGTCACCTTCCTCGAAGTGTCCGATCTGGACGGACCGGCGCCGAAGTGGACGGACACCACCCACCCCGACAACCTCGTCTCGATCTACTACACCTCCGGCTCCACCGGCAAACCGAAGGGCGTCGCCAGCACCCACCGCGGCTGGGTCAACCGGCTGCGCTGGCACCAGGACACCTACCGGCTCCAGCCGGGCGAGGGCGTCCTGCAGAAGACGACCCTGGTCTTCGACGACGCCGCCGTGGAATGCCTGTGGCCGCTGATCGTCGGCGGGCGAGTCGCGCTGATCCCGCCGGGCCTGCACCGCGACCCGGCCGCCATCCTCGACGGCGCGATCCGGCACCGGGTCGCCAACCTGCAGTTCGTCCCGAGCATGCTGACGCTGTTCCTGGAGCAGCTGACGCCGGCCGACCGCGCCGCGCTCAAGTCCGTCCGCAACGTCATCACCAGCGGCGAAGCGCTCCAGCCGGAGCTGCTGAAGCTGTTCTTCGACCGCTTGGGAGACACCGCCACGCTGCACAACCAGTGGGGCGCCACCGAGGTCTCGATCGACTCGACCATGCGTGAGTGCCGCCGGTCCGATCTGGACGGTGCGGGCTCGGTGAGCGTCGGCTCGCCGATCGCCAACAACCGGATCCACGTCCTCGACGAGCACCTGCGGCCGGTCCCGGTCGGCGTCCCCGGCGACCTGTTCATCGGCGGCGTCGGCCTGGCCCGCGGCTACCTCGGCGACCCGGCCAAGACGGCGGCGGCGTTCCTGCCGAGCCCGTTCGACCCGGGGGAGCGGCTCTACCGCACCGGCGACCGCGGCCTGCGCACCCCCGACGGCGCGCTGACCTTCCTCGGCCGCCAGGACTCGCAGGTCAAGATCCGCGGCATCCGCGTCGAGCCCGGCGAGGTCGAGCAGGTCCTCCTGGAACTGCCCGGCGTCCGGGAAGCCGCCGTCACGGTGTGGCAGCCGGTGCCGGGCGACAAGCGGCTCGCCGGGTACGTCACCCCGCAGGCCGGCGTCACGCTCACCGAGGCCGGGATCCGCGAGCAGCTGCGCGAGCGGCTGCCGGTCTACCTCGTGCCGACGGCGCTGAGCGTGCTGCCCGAGTTCCCGACCACCACCAGCGGCAAGATCGACCGCAAGGCGCTGCCGGCGCCGGCCGCGGCCGGCGCCGAGTACCGGGCACCCGAAGGCCCGGTCGCGGAACTCGTCGCCGAGGTGCTGCAGAACGTCCTCGGGGTCGGGCGAGTAGGTACCGACGACAACTTCTTCGACCTCGGCGGGCACTCGCTGCTGGGTGTCCGGGTGGTCGCCGAGCTGCGCAAACGGCTCTCGGCGGACATCCCGATCCGGCTGATCTTCGACTCGCCCACGGTCGCGGAGCTGGCCGACGCCGTCGCCCGCGCCACCAAGCGCGAGTTCGAGGCCATCCCGAAGCGGCCCGACGGCCCCGCGCCGCTGGCCGGCGTCCAGGTCGGCATGTGGCTGGCCGACCGGATGGCCCCGTCGAGCGCCGAGTACCTGGTGCCCAACGCGGTCCGGCTCCGCGGGCCCCTCGACGTCGACGCTCTCGCCGCCGCCCTCACGAAGCTGGTGGAGCGGCACGAGATCCTGCGGACCCGGTTCGTCGAAATCGACGGCGAGCCGCGGCAGGTCGTCGACGCGGCCGGCCCGGTCCCGCTGCCCGTCACCGAGATCGACGCGATCGAGCCGTTCCTGGCTCTGCGGGGCATCGACCTCGCCACCGGGCCGGTCTTCGCCGCCGCGCTCGGCCGGCTGGCCGGGGACGACCACGTGCTGGTCCTCTCGGCGCACCACATCGTCCTGGACGGCTGGTCCGAGGGCATCCTCGCCGAGGAGCTGCGCGACCTCTACGCCGGTGTCGACTTGCCGCCTTTGCCGGTGCAGTACGCCGACGTCGCGGCCTGGTCCCGGCCGGGCGAAGCGGACGTCGAGTTCTGGCGGACGCAGCTCGCGGGCGTGCCCCAGGTGGTGCAGCTGCCCACCGACCGGCCGCGGCCGCCGGTGCGCGACCCGCGCGGGGCGCGGTACGAGTTCAGCGTGCCCGCGGAGCTGGCGACCCGGCTCGGCGAGGTCGGTGCGGAAGCCCGGGCCAGCCTGTTCATGACCCTGCTCGCCGGGTTCCAGGTGCTCGTCGCGCGGCACACCGGGCTGCGGGAGTTCGCGATCGGCAGCCCGGTCGCCGGCCGCGACCACCCGGACACCGAGCGGCTGATCGGCCAGTTCGTCAACACCCTGGCGTTGCGCGCCGACCTGACCGGCTCGCCGGGCTTCACCGACCTCCTGGAGCGGGTCCGCGAGACGGCGCTGAACTCCTTCAGCCACCAGGAAGTCCCGTTCGACCGGGTCGTGGCCGAGCTGCGGCCGGACCGCGACCCGAGCCGGAACCCCTTGGTGCAGCTGATGTTCGCGCTGCAGACGGTGGCGCAAGGCGGTTGGGAGTTCGCCGGGCTGGACTGCGAGGCCGTCGGGATCGAGACGGGCGCCGCGAAGTTCGACCTCGCCATGGTGCTGCGCGAGCAGGCCGACGGCGCGGTCGGCGGCGTCCTCGAGTACCCGGTCGCGCTGTTCGACGAGGACACGGTCGCGGCGTTCGCCGAGCGCTACCTCCGGCTGCTCGAAGGGTTCGCCGCCGACCCGCGGCGTCCGGTCGACCGCGTCCCGATGCTCGACGCGGGCGCGCCGGCCCCGGCGGATGCCAGCGCCCCCGGTGGCACGTTCGCCGGGCTGATCGAGGCCCAGGCGCGGCGGACCCCGGACGCCCCGGCCGTCGTGGCCGGGCCGGATTCGCTCACCTACGCCGAACTGGACCGGGCGGCCAACCGCGTGGCCCGGTTGCTGCGAGCGCGGGGCGCGGGTCCGGAGCAGGTGGTCGCGCTGCTGCTGCCGCGCTCGGCCGACCTGGTCGTGGCGCAGCTCGCGGTGGTCAAGACCGGCGCGGCCTTCCTGCCGATCGACCCGGGCTACCCGGCCGAGCGCATCCGGTACATGCTCGAGGACGCGAACCCGGTGCTCACGCTGCGGGAACTGCCGGAGTCCACAATGGACGACGGACCGCTGGACGTCGTGGTGGCGCCGGAGAACGCGGCGTACGTGATCTACACGTCGGGTTCGACGGGACGGCCGAAGGGCGTCGTCGTCAGCCACGCCGGCCTCGGCACGCTGGTGGCCAACACCGTCGACGCCTACCGGGTCGGCCCGGGCGACCGGGTGCTGCAGTACGTGTCCCCGAGCTTCGACGCGTCGATCCTGGAGCTGTGCGCGTCCCTGATGACCGGCGCCGCGCTGGTCGTCACGCCGCCCGGCCCGCTGCTGGGCGACCAGTTGCGGGACGTCCTCGCCGAGGGCCGCGTGACGCACGCGCTGATCCCGCCCGCGGCGCTGGCCACCGTCGAGGCCCCGGACCTGCCGGACTTCCGGACGGTCGTCGTCGGCGGCGACGTCTGCCCGCCCGACCTGGTCGCGACGTGGGCGCCGGGCCGCCGGATGCTCAACATGTACGGCCCGACCGAGGCCACGGTCGTCTCGACGGTGTCCGAGCCCCTGGTGGTCGGCGCCCCGGTGACCATCGGCCAGGCGCTGCGGCACACGCAGGCGTACGTCCTGGACGACCGGCTCCAGCCGGTGCCGCCGGGCGTGGCGGGCGAGCTGTACGTCGCGAGCCCGGGCCTGGCCCGCGGCTACCTCGGCCGGCCGGGCCTCACCGCGAGCCGGTTCGTGGCGAACCCGGCGGGCGGGCGGATGTACCGCACCGGCGACCTCGTCCGCCGCACCCGCGCCGGTGACCTGGAGTTCCTCGGCCGGACCGACGACCAGGTCAAGATCCGCGGCTTCCGCATCGAACTCGGCGAAGTCGAGTCCGCGCTGCGGGCGCACCCGGCGCTCACCGCGGCGGTCGTGCTGGCCAAGCCGGACCCGGCCGGCCAGAAACGCCTGGTCGCCTACGTCGCCGGCGACGTCACGGCCGCCGAGCTGCGGACGTTCCTCGGGCAGCGGCTGCCGGAGCACCTGGTACCGAGCGCGTTCGTCGTGCTCGACGCGCTGCCGGTCAACGCCAGCGGCAAGCTCGACCGGGCGGCGCTGCCCGAACCGGCCGAGGAGACGGCGGACTACGTAGCCCCGAGCAGCCCGGAGGAACAGCTGATCGCCGACATCTGGGCCGAGGTCCTTGGCGTGCCCCGCGTCGGGCTCGGCGACGACTTCTTCGCCCTCGGCGGGCACTCCGTGCTCGCCGCCAAGGTCCGCATGCGGCTGCAGGCCGCGTTCGGGGTGGACCTGCCCCTACCCGTGCTGTTCCAGACCACCACGGTCGCCGCGCTCGCCGCCGTGGTCCACACCGAGATCGAGGCCGAGCTCGCCGGCATGTCCGAGCAGGAGCTCCTCGACTCCCTCACCGAGGAGGCCAGCGCATGACCACGTTCGACATCCGCCCGGAGGCCGACGCCGAGCGCGCCGCGCGGCTGCGGGCCGCGGTGCTCGCGAAACGGTTGCGCGGCCGGGCCGCGGCGCCGGCCCGGGCGTTCGGCCGGGCCGACCGCGGTGCCCCGCTGCCGCTGTCGGCCGGGCAGCAGCGCCTGTGGTTCCTCGACCGCCTCGACCCGGACAGCGCCGAGTACGCAGTGCCGCTGCTCCTGCGACTGGAGGGCGCGCTCGACGTCGACGCGCTCCGCCGGTCGCTCGACGCACTGGTGGCGCGGCACGAGATCCTGCGCACGACGTACACCGCGGAGGACAACCAGCCGCGCCAGGTGATCAACGCCCCGGCGCCGGTCGACCTGCCGGTGGTCGAGGGCGACCCGGAGGAGGTGCTGACCGAGTACGTCGGCCGTCCCTTCGACCTCGCCGCCGGGCCGGTGTTCCGCGCGCTGCTGGTCCGCGAGGCGCCGGACCGGCACGTGCTCGCCCTGAACGTCCACCACATCGCCTGCGACGGCTGGTCCCTGCCGATCCTGATGGACGACCTCCGCAAGCTCTACACCGGGGAGGAACTGCCTCCGGTCGAACTGTCCTATGCGGACTTCGCCGTCTGGGAGCAGTCCCGGGTGGACGCCCACGCGGCCGACCTCGCGTACTGGAGGGAGCGGCTCGCCGGGCTGGAAACCCTCGAACTGCCCGCCGACCGGCCGCGCCCGGCGCAGCGCGACCACCACGGCGCGTCGGTCCGCTTCACCATCCCCGCGGCCGCCGCCTCCGCCGTGCTCGACCAGGGCAAGGCAGCCGGCGCGACGCCCTTCATGACCCTGTTGGCCGCCGCCTACGTCGTGCTGGGCCGGCACACCGGGCGTACGGACATCGCCGTCGGCACGCCGGTCGCCGGCCGCGGCCGGGCCGAGCTGGAGCACATGGTCGGGTTCTTCGTGAACACCGTCGTCGCCCGCGGCGACCTGTCCGGCGACCCGGACTTCGCCACCCTCGCCGACCGCGTCCGCGTGGCGCGGCTGGCCGACCAGGCGCACGAGGACCTGCCGTTCGAGCGGCTGGTCAAGGAGCTGGCGCCGGAGCGCGACCTCGCGCACACCCCGGTCGTCCAGGTCATGTTCGCCGTCTACGACTCTTCGTCCGGCTCGCCGGACCTGGGCGAACTGCGGGTGTCGCCGGTGGATCTGCCCTCGACGACGGCGAAGTTCGACCTGATGATCTCCTTCGTCCGCCAGGCGGACGGTTCCGTCGAAGGCGTGCTGGAGTACGCGACCGCGTTGTTCGACGAGGTCCGGATGGCGCGGATGGGCGAGCACTTCGTCCGGCTCTTCACCGAACTCGCCGAGAAGCCCGGCGTCCGGCTGTCCGAAGTGGACGTCCTCGGCGCGGACGAGCGGAAGCTGCTGCTGGAGACCTGGAACGCCACCGCCGAGCCCTACCTGCGCGGCACCCTGCACGGCCGGATCGCGGCGCAGGCCGCGTCCACCCCGGACGCGATCGCCGTCCGCTGTGGACAGACCGAGCTGACCTACGCCGAGCTGGAGGACCGTGCCACGCGGCTGGCCCAGCGCCTGCGGGCGCACGGCGTCGGCGTCGAAACCCCGGTCGGCGTGCTCTGCGAACGCGGTCCGCTGCTGCTGCCGGTGCTGCTGGCCATCCTCAAGACCGGCGGCCACTACATCCCGCTCGACCCGGCCTACCCGCGGGACCGCAAGGAGTACATGCTCCGCCAGGCCGGCGCGCGCGTGCTGGTCACCACCCGCCGGTACGCCGGGGAGAACCTCGGCGAGGTCAAGCTCCTGGCCGACGAGCCGGTCGCCGACGACCCGGTGCCGTGGACCGACCCGGTCGTCGACCCGGAGAACCTCGCCTACGTCATCTACACCTCCGGTTCGACCGGCCGCCCCAAGGGCGTGATGATCAGCCACCGCGGCGTGCTGCACTACCTGGACTGGTGCCGCCAGGCCTACCGCGCCGACGAGGGGGACGGTGCCCCGGTGCACTCGTCGCTCGCCTTCGACCTGACCGTCACCGGGCTGTTCGTGCCGCTGCTGTGCGGCACGACGGTGACGCTGGTGCCGGAGGACGAGCACCCGGTCGCCGGGCTGGCCGACGTCCTGTCGAGCGGACGGAAGTTCAGCTTCGTCAAGCTCACCCCGGCCCACCTCGAACCCCTGCGCCGGTGTCTCGCGCCCGAGGCGGCGGCCGCGGCCGCGCATCTGGTCGTCGGCGGCGAACAGTTGACGGCCGAAGCCCTGGAGTTCTGGCGGGAGCACGCTCCGGACGTCGTGGTGGCCAACGAGTACGGCCACACCGAGACGTCGGTGGCCAACGTGATCAACCTGCTGCCCGCCGCCGACTGCGTGAGCACGCCGATCTCGGTGGGCCGCCCGATCTGGAACACCGAGGTCTACCTCCTCGACGAGCACCTGCGGCCGGTTCCCGTCGGCGTCACCGGCGAGCTGTACGCGGGCGGTGCCGGGGTCGCGCGCGGCTTCGCCGGCAATCCCGGCCTGACCGCGGCGAAGTACGTGCCGAACCCGTTCGGGCCCGGCCGGCTCTACCGCAGCGGCGACCTGGCCCGCTACCTCCCGGACGGGCGGCTGGAGTTCGTCGGCCGCACCGACCACCAGGTCAAGGTGCGCGGCTACCGCATCGAACTGGGCGAGATCGAGGCCGCGCTGGTCGGCGGCCCCGGCGTCACCGAGGCGGTCGCCGTGGTCCGCGACGGCGCACTCGCCGGGTACGTGTCGCCGTCCACTGTGGACGCCGACGTGCTGCGGGCGCACCTCTCCGAACGGCTGCCGGAGTACATGGTCCCGGCGACCCTGACCACTTTGGACACCCTGCCGCTGACGTCGAACGGCAAGATCGACCGCGTCGCCCTGCCCGTGCCGGACGCGGCTCCGGTGTCGACGTCCGGCGTCCTGCCGCGCGACGAGCTGGAGATGGCGCTGGCCAAGCTGTGGGAGGACCTCCTCGGCCGCCGGGTGGGGGTCACCGACGGCTTCTTCGACGTCGGCGGCCACTCGCTCCTGGCGGTTGTGCTGGTCGACCGGATCAAGGCCGAGCTGGGCGCGACCGTCGGCCTGGCCGAGGTGTTCCGCGCCCCGACGATCCGGGCGCTGGCCGACCTCATCCGGGCCGGGGACCACGGCGGGGGACTGGTCGTGCCGCTGTCGCCGGGCCGGGCGGGCGTCGCGCCGCTGTTCCTGCTGCCGCCGACGGCCGGCAGCCCGTTCCCGTACCTGCAGCTGGTGGCCGAGCTGGACCCCGCCCTGCCGGTGTTCGGCCTGCAGGCCCCCGGCTTCGGGCCCGGCGAGGACCCGGTGCACACGATCGAAGAGCTGGCCGCGGCGTTCGTCGCGGATCTCCTGCCGGTGGTGGGAGACCGGCCGATCCGCCTCGCGGGCTGGTCCCAGGGCGGCTCGGTGGCCTTCGAAATGGCTGCCCAGCTGGAAAAGGCCGGCCGGGCCGTCGAACACCTCTGCATCATCGACGCGACCGTGCTCGGCGTCGACGACTACGGCAACCCGCTGCCGGAGGTCGACACCAGCGACCCCCTCGCGTGGTTCGGCGAAGCCGTGCTGAAACTGGCCCCGGGCGCCGTCGACACGCTCGACGAGATGCTCGCCGAAGCCCGCGACCGCGGCATGGTGAGCGAAGTCGCGGGCAACGCCGTCGTCGAGTGGATGGCGCGGGTCTACCTGGCGGGCAAGGACGCCGTCGAGGCCTACCGCTGCCGGGCCGTCGTCGACACCGGCATCCACCTCATCACCTCCACCGGCACCCACCCGGTGAAGGGCCGCCCGGAAGTGCGGCCGGAGAGCTGGCGCGCCCGCACGCGCGGCGAGCTCACGGTGACGCCGGTTTCGGGCCACCACTGGGACATGGTCGAACCGCCGCACGTGGCGGAGCTGGCCCGGGCCGTGCTGGCCGGGCTCGCCGTGACCGCCGACGAGTGAAGGAGAACGCCATGACCGAAGACCTCGCCGTCGCCGCACCGGCCCCGGCCACCGTCACCGACCCGCGCGCGGGCAGCTTCCGCGTCGACGCCCACCACGGCGAGATCCTGCAAGGGGTGTTCGTCGACGGCGGCCGGCTGCGCCGCGGCCTGGTCACCCTGCCGTGCCCGCTCTACAGCACCCGCGCGACCTTCCTGCCCACCGAGGACACCGGCACGACCGTGCGGCCCGCGTGGCGCGGCAAGGCCCGCCGCGCCGCCGACCTCACCCTGGCGCGGCTCGGCCGGCCGGTACCGGGCGGCCTGCTCGACATCACCAGCGACATCCCGCTGTGCCGCGGCTTCGGCTCGTCGACGGCGGACGTGACGTCGGCGATCGGCGCGGTGCTCGCCGCGACCGGCCGCGACCTCCCGGCGGCCGAGGTCGGCGCGCTGGCCGTCGAAGCGGAAACCGCGTCCGACTCGCTGATGTACGGCGGCCGCGCGGTGGTCTTCGCCCACCGCGAAGGCGAACCGATCGAGGACCTGGGCGAGCTGATGCCGTTGTCCGTGCTGGGGTTCGGCACCAGCCCGGGCGGGCGCGGCGTCGACACCCTCGAACTCACGCCCGCGCGCTACACGTCGTGGGAGATCGAGGCGTTCCGGCCGCTGCGCGGCCTGCTGCGGCGGGCCGTGCGGGACGGCGACGCGGGCCTGCTCGGCCGTGTCGCCACCGCCAGCACCCTGCTCAACCAGCGTCACCTGCCCGTGCCGGGGCTGGACCGCATCCTCGCCGTCGCCCGCGCCGCCGGGGCCGCCGGCGTGCAGGTCGCCCACAGCGGCGACGTCGCCGGCCTGCTCTTCGACGCGACCGACGCCGAAACCCCGGCGCGGCTGGAGTACGCCGCGGCGAGGCTCGACGTGACCGAGACCTGGCAGTTCGAAACCGAAAGGTGCGTCCGATGACCCTTGCCGCCCCCGTCAGCCACACTGTCAGCCGGTCCGTCGTGGAGGCGACCGAGCTGCCCCGGATCATCCGGATCCGGCCGAACTTCCACGTCGCCGCCTTCGGCCTGATGAAGCTGCTGCCCGCCCGGTTCATGCTCGACCGCGCCGAGGAGCGCGGGGAAGTCGGTCCCGGCACGACCGTGCTCGAGACGTCGTCGGGCACCTTCGGCCTCGGCCTCGCCATGGTCTGCCGGCTGCGCGGCTACCCGCTCACGATCGTCGGCGACCCGGCGATCGACGAGCCGCTGCGCCGTCGTCTCGAACACCTCGGCGCCCGCGTCGAGATCTGCCCGGAGCCCAGTCCGGTCGGCGGGTACCAGCGCGCGCGGCTCGACCGGCTGGAGGAGCTGCGCGCCGAGTACCCGAACCACTGGGTACCGGGCCAGTACCGCAATCCCGACAACCCGCGGTCGTACGCGCTCGTGGCCGAGCAGCTGGCCGAGACCATCGGCGTCCCGGACTGCCTGGTCGGCGCGGTCGGCTCCGGCGGCTCGACGTCCGGGACGAGTTCGTTCCTGCGCATGCTCGTCCCGGAGCTGACGCTGATCGGCGTCGACACCCAGCGCAGCGCCATCTTCGGCCAGCCGGACGGGCCGCGCGTGCTGCGCGGGCTCGGCAACAGCCTGGTGCCGCCGAACGTCGACCACGCCAGCTACGACCAGGTGCACTGGATCGGCGCGGCCGAGGCGTTCGCCGCGACGCGGGAGCTGTACGCCCGGCACTGCCTGTTCATGGGCCCGACGAGCGGCGCGTCGTTCAAGGTCGCCGACTGGTTCTCCCGCCGCAACCCGGACGCCACGGTCGTCGCCCTGCTCCCGGACGAGGGCTACCGCTACCAGGACACGGTCTACTCCGACGAGTGGCTGCGCGCCCAGGGGCTGGCGCACGCGGGGGCGGCCGAGCCGTACGAGGTCGTCACGCCCACCGAGCCCGGCGGGTCGTGGACGTGGCTGAACTGGGGCCGGCGTTCGCTGGCCGACGCGTCATGACGCGCACGCTGCTGCTCGTCGAGAGCAACACGACCGGGACCGGGCGGCTGTTCGCGCGGCAGGCCCGTGCGCTCGGGTACGAGCCGGTGCTGGCCGCGGCCGATCCGGCGCGGTACCCGTACGCGGCCGAGGACGGCGTGCGCGTGGTCCGGTGCGACACGGCGGACGCGTGCGCGGTGCTGGAGTCGGACATCGGGGAGCCCGCCGGGGTCACGAGCAGTTCGGAGTACTTCATCCCGGTGGCGGCGCGGCTCGCGGCGAAGCTGGGCCTGCCCGGTCCGGATCCGGTCGCCGTGGCGGACTGCCGGAACAAGGCCCACCAGCGGGCGGTGCTCGGGGCGCCGTGCACGGTGGCGACCTCGGTCGCGGAGGCGGTGGCGGCCGCCGCCGAGTTCCCGGTGGTGCTCAAGCCGGCCGAGGGCTCGGGCAGCGTCGGCGTGCTGCGGTGCGAGACGCCGGAGGCGGTGGCCACCCAGGCGGCGGCGCTGCTTTCGGTGACGCACAACGAACGCGGGCTGCCGGTGCCGGCGCAGGTGCTGGTGGAGCCGTACGCGAGCGGGCCGGAGTACTCGGTGGAGCTGTTCGGCGACGTCGTGGTCGCGGCGGTGCGCAAGCACCTCGGCCCGGCGCCGTACTTCGTCGAGGTGGGCCACGACGCCCCGGCGGCGCTGCCCGCTCCCGACGAGACGGCGCTGATCGACACGGCCCGGGCGGCGGTGACCGCGCTGGGGCTGGGCTTCGGCGCGGCGCACGTCGAGATCCGCTTGACGCCGGACGGGCCGCGGTTGATGGAGGTGAACCCGCGCCCGGCGGGCGGGATGATCCCGGAACTGGTCCGCGCGGCGACGGGGGTCGACCTGGTGGCGGCGCAGGTTTCCGCGGTGCTCGGGCTTTCCCCGGACCTGCGGGCTTCCCGGCGGGCGTGTGCGTCGCTGCGGTTCCTGACGGCGACTTCGTCCTCGGTGGTCGCTGCCGGGGACGCGGTCGGGAAGGCGTCGTGCGTGCCGGGCGTGGCCGAGGCCCGGCTGTACCGCGCGGACGGCACTCTCGTCCGCCCGGCGCGCGACTACCGCGACCGGGCCGGGCACGTGCTGGCGGTGTCCGACCGTCCCCGCGGCGCCCGCGCGGCGGCGGCCGCCGGCCTCGACCGCCTGCGTGCGGCGCTGGTGCCGAAGGGAGAAAGCCGATGACCTTGAGGTTCCTGATCGCCACCGTGGCGCAAACCGATCGTGCGCGCGACGACCGGGACGAAGACCGTCCCGAACCCCACCCGGACACCCCGGAAGGAGCACCCCGATGACCATCGCCCCAGGCGGGACCGGCCGGCTCACCAGCCCCATCTCCGCCGCGGCCCGCGAGATCCTCTTCGACCGCGACACCGCCCCGGCGCCCGATCCCGTCGCCGCGGAACTCGGGCTGATCAGCCAGGTCGACCGCGCCCACGTCGTCATGCTCGCCGAACGCGGCATCGTCGAACCGGGACCCGCGGCCGACCTGCTGCGCGGCATCGAAACCCTGCGGGCCCAGCGGTTCGCGCCGCTGCACGACGTCCCCGCCCCGCGCGGCCGGTACCTCGCCTACGAATCCCACCTGATCGACACCCTCGGCGCCGAGGTGGGCGGCATCCTCCACAGTGGACGCTCGCGCAACGACCTCAACGCCACCGTCGTCCGGCTGCGGCTGCGCGAACCGCACGAACGCCTGCTCGCCGAGTCCGACGCCCTCGGCCGCGCCCTGCTCGACCGGGCCCGGCGCTGGGCGGAGGTCACCATGCCCGCCTACACCCACCACCAGCCCGCCGTCCCGATCACCTACGGCCACTACCTCGCCGGGGTGGCGGGCGCGCTCGTCCGGGATGTCGAAAGCCTCTGGCAGGCCGGTGCGGAGATCGACCAGAACCCGCTCGGCGCGGGTGCGGTCGGCGGCACGTCGCTGCCGGTCGACCAGCACCGCACCACCGCGCTGCTCGGCTTCGCCTCGCCGATCCCGAACTCGCTGCACGCCGTCGCGTCGCGGGACCTGGTGCTGCGCCAGCTTTCCGCGGCCACCGTGCTCGGCGTGCTGCTCTGCCGCGTCGCCCACGACCTGCAGGCGTGGACCAGCGCCGAGGCCGGGCTGCTGCGGCTGGCCGACGACGTCGTCGGGTCGAGCTCGATGATGCCGCAGAAGCGCAACCCGTTCCTGCTGGAACACGTCCAGGGCCGGGCGCTCGCGCCGCTCGGGGCGTTCACGGCGTCGGCGAGCGCGATGGCCACCGCGCGGTTCACCAACGCCATCGCCGTCGGCACCGAAGCCGTCGCCCCGGCGTGGTCGGCGCTCGAAGCCGCGACCGACGCCGTCGTCCTGCTGCGGCTGGTGGTCGAGGGCGCCGAACCGGTGCCGGAGCGGATGTACTCACGGGCCGTCGACGGTCAGACCGCGGCCACCCACCTCGCCGAACGGCTCGTCGACGCCGGCGTCCCGTTCCGACAGGCCCACCACGACGTCGGCGCCATCGCGAAGGAAGCCCTCGCTTCCGGGCGCACGCTGCACGAGGTCGCCCGGGCCCGCCTCGGCGGGCGGCTCGAGCACGCGCTCGACCCGGCCGAGGTCGCCCAGCACGCGGCGCACGGTGGCGGCCCGGCGCGGGCGTCCGTGCTCGCGGCCGTCACCGAAGCCGAGACGGCGTTCGCCCGGATCCGCGCCGCGGCCGAGGACCGCCGCTGGCGCTGGAGCCAGGCCGAGGTCGGCCTCGACGACGCCGTCCGATCCCTCACCGAACCCCGGAGCACGCCGTGACGTTCACCGTCGTCCGCAACGACGAAGACCAGTACTCGATCTGGCCGGCCGGCCGCGACCTGCCGCCGGGCTGGCTGAGCGCCGGCGTGACCGGCACGCGCGAGGAGTGTCTCGCGCACATCGACACCGTCTGGACCGACATGCGCCCGCGGAGCCTCCGCGAGCGCATGGCCACCCGCTGACCCTTGAGGAGCCCGTTGTGACCACCTTCGCCGACGATCTCGCGACCCTCCGCCCGGAGACACCGTCCACTCAGGACAGTTACGTCGAGCTGCGCAGCGACACCTTCACCCTGCCGACACCGACCATGCTGGAGGCCGCCGCCCGCGCCCCGCTCGGCGACGACGTCTACGGCGAGGACCCGACCGTGGACCGGCTGGAGCAGCTCGCCGCCGAGCTGCTCGGCAAGCAGGCGGGCTGCCTGATGCCCAGCGGCACCATGGCCAACCTGACCGCGTTGCTGGCGCACTGCCCCCGTGGCGGCAAGGCGATCGTCGGGCACGAGTCCGATGTGTACGTCTACGAAGCGGGCGGCGCGTCGCTGTGCGGCGGCATCGTCTACGACCCGCTGCCGAACCTGGCCGACGGCACGATCGACCCGGCGGCGATCGCCGAGGCGTGCGCGGTCGACCGCAGCGACCCGCAGATCGCGCCGCCGGCGGTGCTCAGCCTGGAGACGCCGCAGAACCGGTGCGGCGGGCTGCCGTTGCAGCTGGACTACCTCAGCGAGGTGTCGCGGCTGATCCGCTCGCACGGCATCGCCCTGCACCTCGACGGCGCCCGGCTGTTCAACGCGGCGGTGGCGCTCGGCGTCAGCGCGGCGGAGGTGGCCAAGCACGCGGACACCGTGCAGATCTGCCTGTCCAAGGGCCTGTGCGCGCCGATCGGCTCGGTGCTGGTGGGCGACCGCGTGACGATCGCGGCGGCGCGCCGCATGCGCAAGATGCTCGGCGGCGGCATGCGCCAGGCGGGGATGATCGCGGCGTGCGGGATCGTGGCGCTGACGGACATGACCGAGCGCCTGGCCGACGACCACGCCCGCGCGGCGCGGCTGGCCCGTGGCCTGTCGCGCATCCCCGGTGTCCGGCTGGACCCGGGCCCGCCGTTGACGAACATGGTGTTCTTCAAGGTCCGCGACGACCGCTACACGACCCGCACCCTGATCGAGGCGGCTCGCAGGCGGGGGATCCGGGTGGAGGAGCTGGGCACCGACCGCATCCGCGCGGTGACGCACGCGGGCATCGACGACGACGCGGTCGACCGCGCGATCACGGTGTTCGGCGACCTCCTCGGCCACGACGCGATGGTCCGCTGAGCGCCTGGCGGCCCGGGGCGGGGTGCCGGCCCCGGGCCGTCTAGGGTGGCCGGATGGGGACGATCAGGCAGGTGCAGATCACGTTCGACTGCGCGGAACCCGAGCGGGTGGCCCGGTTCTGGTGCGAGGTCCTGGGCTACGAGGTCCCGCCGGCGCCGGCGGGGTTCGCGTCGTGGGCGGAGTTCGACGCGTCGTTGCCTGCTGAGCGTCAGGGGGCGGCGTTCGCGTGCGCCGATCCGTCCGGGGTGGGGCCGCGGTTGTTCTTCCAGCGGGTGCCGGAGGGCAAGGTCGTGAAGAACCGCGTGCACTTGGACGTCCGGGTGGGCACGGGCCTGGTGGGCGCCGAGCGGCTGGCCGCGCTGGAAGCCGAGCGAGACCGGTTGATCGCGCTCGGGGCGAGCCACTTCCAGACGCTGTACGCCGACGGGTTCAACGAGTCGTGCATCGTGATGCAGGACGTCGAGGGCAACGAGTTCTGCCTCGACTGAGGCGCCTCAGCACAACCTCCCGGTGTAGTAGGCCGCCGCCGACGTCACCTGGACGGCTCAGCGCCCGCCTCGACGTCCCGGTCACCGGTTCAGACCAATTTCGCCGCCACTGGATCGAGCAAGTACCCGCGGCCCTACCCATTCCTCTCGATCACCGGTGATCCTGCCTGAGGGTTCCCGCTCCCCGGGACCGCACTCGACCGAGGGGTGGGGTCATGAAACTCGCCGCCGCGTTCCTGCTCTTCCTCACGATGGTCCTCACCGGCCAACCCGCCGAAGCCGGCCAGACCTCCCTCAACGCCGCCGACCCCAGTGTCCTGCGGGTCGGCTCCACCTACGTCGCCGTGCAGTCGGCCGGCGGCGGGATCGTCGTCAGGCAAGCGTCCTCACCGGATGGCCTCGCGAGCGCCACGGCGAAGCGGATCTGGTCGGACACCGGCGGGCGAGGGGAAGTCTGGGCGCCGGAGATCGTCACCGACGGCGGGCGCTTCTACGTCTACTTCACCGCCGGTACCGGCTCCGCGCACCGGATGTACGTCATCAGCTCCACCACCGCCGACAGCGGGTACACCGGCGAAACGCAGCTCGCCCTGCCCGACGGCAAGTGGGCCATCGACGGCACCCTCTTCACCTTCAACGGCCAGCGCTGGTTCGTCTGGTCCGGGTGGGCCGGGGACACCAACGTCGAGCAGAACCTCTACATCGCCCGGATGAGCAGCCCGACCCAGCCGACCGGTGCGCGGTACATCATCTCGCAGCCACGGGAAAGCTGGGAGCGGGTCGTCGGCAACCCGTACATCAACGAAGCGCCCGAAGCCATCAAGGACCCCAACGGGCAGCTGCACATCGTCTACTCCGCCAACGGCAGCTGGAGCGACCAGTACTGCCTCGCCGAGCTCCGCCTGCGCGCCGGCGGCGACCCGACCTACGTGTGGGACTGGTACAAGTCGAACGGCTGCCTCTTCGGCTCCAACCGCGCCACCATGATGACCGGCTGGGACCCGACGCTCTACGTCAACGGCCCCGGCCACAACACCTTCGTGCTGCTGAACGGCGACATCGCGACCAGCCCGCCCGCCGGCCCGAGGTTCCCCCTGATGTTCCACGCCGTCCCGAAGGGAACGCCGTACTCCTGGGCGAACCGCTACTGGTACACCGGCTCGTTCTGCTGGTGGGGCTCGACGACGTACAGCCGGGCCAACGTCCCGGGCGCGAACACCGACACCGGGTTCAGCCTGAAGTTCTTCGAATGAGGGGGCCGGCGGGCCGGGGCATGGCCCGCCGGCCGGTTCCTCACACCAGCGACGCCGTCAGGCCGCCGTCGAGGACGTAGTGGCTGCCGGTGATCCAGGTCGCGCGGTCGGACGCCAGGAACGCCGCCACCTCCGCGATGTCCTGCGGCGTGCCCAGCCGGCCCTGCTTCGCCGCGACCAGGTCGCCGAACGGGACCTGGGTCGCCGCCTCGAAGTCGGGGACCAGGCGCTCGACCATGGCCGTGTCCGCGAAGCCCGGGCACACCGCGTTGACCCGGATGCCCGCCGGCCGCATCTCGACCGCCGCGACGCGGGTCAGCTGGATGACCGCGGCCTTCGTCGCGCAGTACGACCCGAGCAGCGGGCTGCCGCCGATGCCCGCGATCGACGCGATGTTGACGATGTTGCCCTTCGACTCCACCAGGTGCGGGGTCGCCGCCTTCATCGCCACGAACGTGCCGCGCACGTTGACCGCGAAGATCTTGTCGAAGCTCTCCGTCGACTGCTGCAGCAGCGGCGACGACACCTCGATGCCGGCGTTGTTGACCAGGACGTCGAGGCCGCCGAGGAGGTCGACCGCCTGCTGGATGGCCGCCTGGACCTGGGCTTCGTCGGTGACGTCGCAGTTGGCGACGCCGGCCGCGCCGATTTCGTCGGCCGCCTGCTTGGCCGCGTCGGCGTTCAGGTCGCTGATGACGACCTTCGCGCCGCGTTCGGTGAACAGCGCCGCGATCGCCTTGCCGATGCCTGCGCCGGAGCCGGTGACGAAGACGCGCTTTCCCTCGAGTTCGGACATGCTGGTTCCTCTCACATCGCTTCGATCTTGGGCAGGATTTCTTCCTTCAGCCGCTTCATGTCGTCGAGTGTCTTCGCCACCGGCACGTCCTGGAAGGGCGGCCACAGGAACGGCATCGTCAACCCGGCTTCGCGGTACCGCTTCAGCTGGTCGGTGATCTGCGCCGCCGAGCCCACGAGCAGGTTGGTGCCCTTGCCCATCGGCGACTGGTCCATGTCCTGGTCGGTGATGACGAACCAGATCATGCTGGCGATCTCCAGGTCGTCGACCGAGCGCGGCGTGTCGAGGGCGTCCAGCTCGCGCTGGATCTCGGTGCGCCACTTCCGGATGTCGTCGGGCGAGTCCTGGATGCCGATCCAGCCCGACAGGCCGTACTTCGCGATCCGGCTCGCCGAGCGCTTGGGGTCCTTGAGCCCGCTGAAGAAGATCGGCGGGTGCGGCTTCTGCACCGGCTTCGCGCCGAACCCGCTGCGCTGGAAGTCGGCGAACTCGCCGTGGTACTCGAACAGGTCGTTGGTCCAGATGCCCTGCATGATCTCCAGGGTTTCGCGGACGTGCTTGTGCCGCTTCGGGAAGATGTGCGACGCGCTCGCGGCGGCGAACTCCTCGGGCATCCAGCCGGAGCCGACGGCGACGTTGAGCCTGCCGCCCGACAGGTGGTCGATGGTCGCCAGCTCCGCGGCGAGGACGCCGGGGGAGCGGTAGGGCGTGTCGATGATGCTCATCCCGATCCGCACCTTCGACGTCTTGGCCGCGAGCCAGGGGATGAGCGGCATGCCCTGCAGGAACTCGCCGCGCGAGCTCACCGGGAGCCCCTTGGGGAAGCCGTCGATCATGCCGAAGGCGTACTGCATCTCCTCGGTGTCCGACGTCTCCGGCACGATGATCCGGTCGAGCGTCCAGACGGAGTCGAAGTCGAGGTCCTCGGCGAGGGCGGTGAGGTCCTCGAGTTCCGGCACGGTCACCTTGTCGCGGAAGTTCGGCAGGTAGAGGGCGAGTTTCATGGGTGTTCCCTTTCAGCTGGCGGTGAGGGAGGTGCGGATCTCGGCCTTGAGGACCTTGCCGACAGTGGACCGCGGGAGCTCGGGCCACACTTCGACCTGCTTGGGCGCCTTGACGCTGCCGATGCGGTCCTTGACGAACGCGATCAGCTCGCCGGTGTCCAGGTCGGCGCCCGGTCTCAGCTGGACGACCGCGGTGACGCGCTCGCCCCACTTGTCGTCGGGCAGGCCGATCACGGCGCAGTCGCGGACGGCGTCGTGGGCCATCACGGCCTGCTCCACCTCGGCGGAGTAGACGTTGAACCCGCCGGTGATGACCATGTCCTTGGCGCGGTCGACGATGTGGAGGAAGCCCTCGCCGTCGAGGAAGCCGATATCACCGGTGTGGTGCCAGCCGTGGGCGGACGCCTCCGCCGTGGCCTCCGGGTTGCGGTAGTAGCCGGCCATCACCAGCGAGCCGCGCACGCAGATCTCGCCGCGTTCCCCTCGCGGGAGCGGGTTTCCGGCGGCGTCCAGGATCGCCACGGTGACCAGCGGCGACGGACGGCCGGCCGAGGACAGCCGTCCGGTGTGGACGGTGCCGTCGGGGTGCCGGTGCTCGGCCGGCGACATCGTCGAGATCATCATCGGGGCCTCGGACTGGCCGAAGAGCTGGGCCATCGGCCCGATCCGGTCGAGGGCTTCGGTCAGCCGGGCGGTCGACATCGGCGCCGCGCCGTACCAGAAGCACTGCAGCGACGACAGGTCCGTGGTGTCCAGTGCCTCGTGGCCGAGCACCAGGTAGATGAGCGTCGGCGGCAGGAACGTGTGGGTGACGCGGTGGCGTTCGATCAGCTCCAGGAACCGGCCGACGTCGGGCTTGGGCATGATCACGACCTCGCCGCCGCGGGCGAGGACCGGGAAGCACAGGACGCCGGCCGCGTGGGTCAGCGGCGCCAGCGCCAGGTACACCGGCCGCCCCTCGAAGGGATAGCTCATCAGCGTGATCGCCGACATCACCTCGAGGTTGCGGTCGGTCAGCATGACGCCCTTGGGGCGGCCGGTGGTGCCGCCGGTGCCGACGAGCGCGACGACGTCGCCGGGCGGGGCGGCCGCGGCGGACGGGTCGTCCTTCGCCTGGCCGAGCCAGTCGTCGAAGCCCGGGGCGAAGCCGTCGCCGTCACCGAGCCGGACGAGCGTGGTCAGCTTCGGCAGCCGCGGGGCGATCTTGCCGACCAGGTCCTCGAAGGCGGGCTGGAAGATCAGGGTGGTGCAGTCGAAGAGGTCCAGCAGCTCGGCGTTCTCGCCGGCGGCGTTGCGCGGGTTGATCGGGCACCAGACCGCGCCCGCCCGGGAGATGCCGAAGACACAGGTGAACGCCGTCGGGTCGTTGGCCGAGAGGATGCCGACCTTGTCGCCGGGCGCCACCCCCGACCGGCGTAGGGCGCGGGCGACGGCCTCGGCGAGCTCGACCACTTCGCCGTAGGAGCGGGAGACCCCGTCGAGGGTGAGGCAGGGCGCCCCGGGGTCCAGGGAGGCGCCTTTTTCCAGGTAGAAGAACAGAGACATCGTCGTCCCTCCCGAACTCCGCCGGCGGCTGGTGACGACCTTGGCCGCCGTTTGGACGAATGTCAAGATTTTCTTGGACGATTGGTCAGAGAAGCGCTCGATGGTATGTTCGGCCGGTGACCAGCGCAGCCGCCGTGAGGCGCCGAGTCGACAAGTTCGAGGACCGCCGCCGGGAACTGGCCGACGCGGCGTTGCTCGCGCTGGCCGACCTCGGCTACGCCCGCACGAGCCTGCGCACGATCGCCGAGCACACGAAGTTCTCGCACGGGCTGCTGCACTACTACTTCGCCGACAAGGTCGAGCTGATCACCTACTGCGTGCGCCGCTACAAGGAGGCGTGCGTCCAGCGGTACGAAGGCGGGGTCGGAGCCGCGGACACGCCGTCGGCCCTCGCCGCGGCGTGCGCCGACGGGCTGGCGGCGGCGCTCGAGGAAGCCCCGCTCATGCACCGGCTCTGGTACGACCTGCGCACGCAGTCGATGTTCGAGGAGGCGTTCCGCGCCGACGTCGCCGAGATCGACGAGGGCCTCCAGGAGATGATCTGGCGCAACGTCTCGGCGTACGCCGAACTGGCCGGTGCCGAGCCGAACTGCTCGCCTTCGGAGGCGTACGCGCTGTTCGACGGCTTGTTCCAGCAAGCCTTGCTGCGCCACCTTTCCGAGACGCCCGAAGCGCTGGACGATTTCCGGCGCGGCGTCCGCGAGCTGTTCCCGCGCCTGGTCAGCCGAGCGTCGGCCGGCTGATCAGCTCCAGCGCCGTCGCGCGGCCTTCGGCCAGTGACCGCAGCCCCTCGGCCGCCGTGGCCCGCACCTGGTCCGCCGTGGCGCGCTCCGGACCGAGCAAGGCCGTGACCGCGGCGGCGAACGCCGTGTCCGGGGCGGTCGCCCCCGGGCGGAACCGGCCTTCGGTGGTCAGCACGAGGAACCCGGTGAGCAGGGCGTGCAGCGCCATCGCCTGCTCGTCGAGCGCCCAATCGGTGCGGGCCAGGTCGTGGCGCCGCCAGATCGGCAGCACGTCGTACATCACCGCGTCCGGCCCGAGCGCGTCGAGCAGTGCGGCCGAGCGCGGGTCCTCGGCGAGGGCGCCGAGGAGGCCGTCGTCGCCGCCGCGCAGGGCGCTGACGAACGGGTGCCGGGACGCCGTCCGCAGCATGTGGGGCAGCAGCCGGGACGGGCGGGCGAGGTCCGGGTCGGCGGTGACCGCTTCGGTGACGTCGTCGGCCAGCGCCAGGAAGTCGCGGCAGATCAGGCCGAGCAGCAGGTCTTCCTTGGTCTTCCAGTACAGGTAGACGGTGCCCTTGCCGATGTGGGCCTTCGCGGCGACGTCGGCGATCGTGACGCCCTTGCTGCCGCGGCCGAGCAGCAGCTCGCCCGCGGCGGCGAGGATGCGCGCCGCCTTGGGCGAGCTGTGTTCAGGCAGGTCCGGCAACGCTCGTCCTCTCGTCGGTGCTGCCCGCGACGATATCGGCGTTCTTGAACCGCTCGATGTCGTCCACCCGCATCATCCGCCGCAGCAGGCGGCCGCCCAGCTTCGTCCGGCCCAGTTTCGGCAGGACCCGCCGGAGCCGGACCTCCAGCCGGGTGTCGGCCATGAAGATCTTGCGGTCGGCGAACGCGCCGTCCTGGTAGTGGTCGAGGTAGGGCCGCAGCGCGCGTTCCCACGCGGTCAGCGCGGTCTCGAGGTCGTCGTGGCGTTCGAGCATCGCGCCGAGCAGATCGGCGCCGGTCAGCCCGGCCGAGACCCCCATGCCCGCGTAGAGGGTGACGCACCAGGCGGAGTCGCCGACGAGCACGACGCGCCCGCGGTGCCACCGCGGCATCCGTACCTGTTCCACCGAGTCGAACAGGACCTCGCCGGTCGTCTCGAGGTGGTCGAGGACGTCGGCGAGCGTGCGGCCCAGCGGCTCGGGGCCGAACGCGGCCCGCAGCCGCCGGGCGGGCGGCTCGCCGAACTCGGCGTCGACGTCGTCGGCGCGGTAGGTCAGCATGATCGTCGGGTTGTGGTCGGCGAAGGCGAACACCCACATCGAGCGGCCCGGTTCGAGCAGCGTCGCGCCCTGGCCGGGGGCGAGACCGGCGGGCGTCCCGTCGTACTCGAACGCGGCGACCACGTAACCGAGCCGGTGCAGGTGCTCGGCGTGCGGCCCGAACACCAGCGACCGGACGGTCGAGCGCAGGCCGTCCGCGCCGACGACGAGGTCGAACCGCTCGGTGACCGAGGTGCCGGCCGCGGTGTCCCGCAAGGTGACGTCGACGCCGTCGTCGTCCTGTTCGATCGCGGTGGGGACGGTCGAGTACCGGATCTCCACGTCGTCCGGAAGCGCCGAGTACGCGGCTTTTTCCGCGTCGCCGCGCAGCATCAGCCACGGCTTGCCCGGCAGGTCGGCGAGCCCGGCACCGGCTCGGACACGCCCGTGCCGGTCGAGGGTCAGCGGCGGCCGGTCGCCGGCGCGGTCGTGCAGGGAACCGTCGATGCCGAGCCGGCGCGCGGCCGCCTTGCCCGCCCCGAACAGCGCGACGAAGTAGCCGCCGGAGCGCCGGGCGGGCGCTCGTTCGACGAGTACTGGGGTCCAGCCCGCGGCGTGCAGCCGGCCCGCCGTGGCGAGCCCGCTCACGCCCATCCCGACGACGAGCACCCGGCCGGTCTTGTGGTCCGTCATGCTGCCAACCGTACTGACCAAATCGTTCAGTTGGTCAGTTTGTGGTCCGGGTCACCCTCAACAACTCGGTCAGCTCCGCCAGGTCACCCAGCTCCGCGAGCCCGTAGGTAAGCTCCGTGATCCGCTTGCCGATCTCCTCCGGCAGCACCCGCGCCGCGTTCAGGCGGAACTTCGTCGCCAGCTCGTCGGCCGACAGCGGGTTCTGCGGCCCGCCCCGGTTGGCGTCGACGCGCTCCTCCAGCTCGGTACCGTCCCGCAGCCGCACCCGGAGGACCGCCGGGAACTGGTGGGGGAAGATCTCGTCGCAGCGGGCGTCCGGCACGCAGCGCACCTTCGCCGCCAGCGCCAGCCGCGCCGGGTCCGCCGCCGCCGAGTCGGTGAAGTCGTCGTGGAAGACGCCGAGCCCGCCGCCGCCCAGGAGGCCGGCCGCCACCGTGTACGGGCCCGAGAACGCCGCGTGGTAGCCGGACCGCGGCCGGATCTTCGCCTCCCGTGGTTCGCCGATCGTCCGCAGCACCGCCGTCGGCGCGCCCAGCTCGATCTGCGAGATCTCCGCCGGGTCGACGCCGCGGGACCGCAGCCGCCGGGCCGCGTCGATCCCCGCGTGGGTGAAGTGGTTGCAGGGGTAGGGCTTGAAGAAGATCCCCGGCAGTTCCCACCGCTCGCCCAGGCCGTCGACGATCGCGTCCACATCGGACTGGTCGCCGCAGAACGCCTGCAGCAGGCCGAAGCGGCCCTCCAGTACCGTGGGCGGTCCCGTGATGCCGTGCCGCGCCATGCCCGCCGCCGTCACCGCCCCGTGGGCCGCCCAGCCGCAGTGGACCCGTTTCACCGTGCCGCCGGTGCGGTTGGCCTCCAGCAGCCCGGACCCCATGCTGGCGGCGATGCCCAGCGCGTCGGCGATCCCCGCCTCGTCCACATCGGACAGCATGGCCGCGGCCGCCGCCGCGCCGAGCGCGCCGCAGATCGCCGTCGCGTGCAGGCCGCGTTCGAAGAACACCGAGTTGCCCAGTTCCTCGTCGTAGCCCGCCATGCCGAGCCGGACCGTGATCTCCACGCCGACGCCGATCGCGTCCAGTAGCTGGGCGCCCGTCGCGCCGCGGGCCTCCGCCACGGCCAGTGCCGCCGGCACCACGGACGCCGACGGGTGCAGCACCGACGGCAGGTGGGTGTCGTCGAAGTCGAGCGAGTGCGCGAGGGTGCCGTTGAGCAGGGCCGCGCTCGGCTCGGGCAGCCGGTCGCCGGTGCCGATCGCCGTCGCCCGGCCGTCGCCGCCCCACTCACGGACCAGCGCGCCGACGGCCACGGCGGGCCGCTCGGCCGTGGCCGCCAGGCTGTTGCCCAGGACGTCGAGGACACGCCGGGCGGCGTCGTCCCGCAGCTCCGGCGGCAGTCCCTTGGCCCGCACCGACGCGGCGAACGCGGCCAGTTGCTGCACGATCGTGGCGCTCATGCGCTCACCGCCGCGAGGGGACGCACGGGGGAGCCGGTGCCGCCGACGATCCGCAGCGGCGCCAGCACGAACACGAACTCGTGCACGCCTTCCTCGGCCACGGCCTCCAGGTTCAGGTGCTCCATGATGAAGATGCCCGACTCCACCAGGAGGATTCGGTGCACCGGCAGCACCGCGTGCCCGGCGCCGGCCGGGATCTGCTCGTAGGCCGTGGTGTCCGCGCCGGTCGCGACGACCCCCCGCGCCGCCAGCCACTCCGCCGCCGATTCCGTCGCGCCGGGGACACCGGTTTCCTTGCCCAGGTAGGAAACAGCGTCGTCGAACCTCCGCGCCCAGCCGGTGCGGATCAGCGCGACGTCGCCGGGGCCCGGCTCGGTGCCTGCCCGCTTCGCCGCCGCGTCGAGGTCCTCGGCCGTGACGCCGTAGCCCGGCTCCAGCGTGGGGACACCGTGGACGGCGGCGACGTCCAGGAGGACCGCCCGCCGCAGCAGACCGGGCAGGTTTTCCGCGCCGTGCGTGCGGAACACGCCGCCCTGCTGGGCCTCGGCGGCGTCGACGTCGCCGTGCAGCCTGCCGTCGTGGCTGACGTGCGAGAGCGCGTCGATGTGGGTGCCGACGTGCCCGCCGGTCACGATGATCTCGTTGGCGGCCGACCCGCCGTCCGGGCGGCGCATGTCGCCGTGGCGGCGGATCAGGGTCATCCGGAACCCGGGGTGGTTCGGCGAGCAGGGCATGCCGGTGAAGAACGGCTGCCCGAGCTCGATCAGCCGGACCCCGCCGGCGACCGCCGACAGCAGCGGATCCTGGGGACGCGTCATGAGTGCTGGCCTTCCTTTGCTTCCGAGCCCGCGATCGCGAGCACCCAGCGGGCGCGCGCCACGATCGCGGCGTCGACGAACTGTCCGTGGCGGTCGATCCAGGCCGCCGAGCCGGTCGTTTCGAGGTGGTCGAGCAGGTCGCTCGCCCAGGCGGTTTCCCCCGGGTCGGGCGCGCACACCTCGTGCACCACGGGGATCTGGGCGGGGTGGATCACCGACCGGCCGAAGAACCCGGCCGCCCGCCCGGCTTCGGTGCTGGCGCGCAGGCCGTCGAGGTCGCGCACGGCGGTCCAGACGCTCTGCACCGGGCTCGGCAGCCCGGCCGCCCGCGCGGCGACGACGACCCGCGACCGCGGCCAGGCCAGCGCGTCCCCACCGGCGACGCGCAGATCCGCGGCGAGGTCGGCTTCACCGAGCGAGATTCCGGCGACGAGCGGGTGCGCGGTGGCGATGTCCAGGGCGTTTTCCACGCCCAGCGCGGATTCCAGCACCGGGTACACGGGGACGCCGAGCGCGTCGGCGACCCGGCGCACCTCACCCGGGTCCTCGCACTTCGGCACGCGGACGCCCGCGGCCCCGCGCACTGCCTTGATGTCGGCTTCTCCGGCCGGGGTGCCGGGCGCGTTGATCCGGACGTACGCGGTCGCGCCACCGTCCAAAGCGGACACCGCGTTCCGCCGCGCCTCGTCCTTCGCGGCCGCGGCGACGGCGTCCTCGAGGTCGATGATCACCGCGTCCGCCGGGCCTTCGAGGGCCTTCCTGATCCGGTCCGGCCGGTCGCCGGGGACGTAGAGCCAGCTGCGCGGGATCACTTGATCACGCCTTTTTCGCGCAGGGCGGCCAGTTCCGGCTCGCCGAGGCCGAGACCGCCGAGGACTTCGGCGGTGTGTGCGCCGAGCGGCGCCCCGGCGCTCGTGAGCCGCCCGGGCGTCTCGGACAGCCGGAAGAGCACGTTCTGCATCTTCACCGGCCCGAGCTCTTCGTCGTCGACCGTGGCGATGGTGCCCAGCGCCGCGAACTGCGGGTCGGTCATGACGTCGGCGGCGGTGTAGATCGGCGCGACGGCGGCCTGGGCCTCCTCGAACGCCTTGACGACCTCGTCCCGGTCGCGGTCGGCGATCCACGAGCCGACGGCGTCGTCGAGCAGGTCGGCGTGCTGCGCGCGCTCGGCGCCGCTGGCGAACCACGGCTCGTCGATCAGTTCGGGGCGCCCGACCAGCCGCAGCACGCGCTCGGCGATCGACTGCGCGCTGGTGGAGATGGCGACCCAGCTGCCGTCGCGGGTGCGGTAGGTGTTGCGCGGCGCGTTGTTCGTGGACCGGTTGCCGGTGCGCGGCTGCAGCGTGCCGAGCTGGTCGTAGGCGATGATCTGCGGGCCGAGCAGGGTCAGGATCGGCTCGATGATGGCGAGGTCGACGACCTGGCCGCGGCCGGTCTGTTCCCGGGCCCGCAAAGCGGTCATCACGGCGTAGGCGGTGGTGAGCGCGGCGATCCCGTCGGCGAGCCCGAACGGCGGCAGCGTCGGCGGGCCGTCCGGCTCGCCGGTGATCGCGGCGAACCCGCTCATCGCCTCGGCGAGCGTGCCGAACCCGGGCCGTTTGGCGTACGGGCCGATCTGCCCGAACCCGGTCACGCGGGTGAGCACCAGGCCGGGGTTGATCCTGCTGAGCTCGTCGTAGCCGAGGCCCCAGCGCTCCAGCGTGCCGGGCCGGAAGTTCTCCACGACGACGTCGGCGTCGGCCACCAGCTTCTTGAAGATCTCCTGGCCCTCGGGGGAGCCGAGGTAGAGGGTGATCGCCTTCTTGCCGCGGCCGAGCATCTTCCACCAGAGGCCGACGCCGTCGCGCTGCGCGCCGTGGCTGCGGACCGGGTCGCCGTTCGGGTGCTCGATCTTGATGACCTCGGCGCCGTAGTCGCCCAGCAGGGTCGCGGCCAGCGGGCCGGCGAACAGGGTGGCGGTGTCGAGCACCCGGATCCCGGACAAAGCGCCCGTCATGGGGCTTACCTGCCTTTCTCGTCCGGCGAGCGGAGGCGGACCATCGTTTCGCCGGGAGGAACACTTGTGAACGTCCGGTTTCGTAGCGACGTCCTTCGGTGTTTCCCAAGTTCGCACTGATCGCACGTGTCCGTCAAGTTATGCGCAGATGTTGACCTGGCGTCGGGCCGGGTGTCACGATGACCGGCAACAAACCTGGCGTTTCGCTTAGCGGAACGGCGGCCCTGCCGAAGGGAAGAGGTGACATGTCCGCACGAATGCTCGTCGCGGGGCTCGGGGCGCTGGCCCTGCTCGTGACCGGGTGCGGGGGATCGGCCCCGATGGGGGCGGGGGGCGCCGCCGCGGGGCGGGACGAGGGCCCGGTCAAGATCGGGGCGCTGCACCCGGTCAGCGGCTCGAACGCGGTCGACGGCCTGCAGATGCGCCGTGGCGCGCAGCTGGCGGTCGACGCGATCAACGCGGCCGGCGGCATCAAGTCGCTCGGCGGCCGGAAGGTCGAGCTGCTCACGGGGGACACGCAGGGCAAGGCCGACATCGGGCAGAGCGAGGCCCAGCGGCTGATCTCGGCCGGCGCGGTCAGCCTGGTCGGCACCTACCAGAGCGCGGTGAGCACCAACGTCGCCGTCGTCGCCGAACGCAACCGGGTCCCGTTCGTGATGGACGTGACCGCCTCCGACGCGATCTTTTCCCACGGCTACCGGTACTCGTTCCGGGTGCAGCCGGGCAGCAAGGCGATCGCGACGGCCGCCGCCCAGTACCTGAAGGCGGTGTCGGACCAGGCGGGCAAGCCCGTGCGCAAGGTGGCGTTCCTGCACGAGCAGAGCGACTTCGGCAGCGGCGCGGCCACCGCGTTCGCCGCCGCGGCCAAGCAGCTCGGCATCGAGGTCGGCCCGGACATCAGTTACGACGCCACCACCGTCAGCGACCTGACCGCCCAGGTCACGCAGGTCAAGGCGGCGGGCGCGGACGTGCTGGCGGTCGCGGGCTACTACCGCGACAGCCTCTTGGCGGCCAAGGCGATCGCCTCGGTGAAGCCGGACCTCAACGCGGTCTGGGGTGTCTCGAACGGTGCCTACGACCAGCCGAAGTTCGTCGCCGACGCGGCCGCGCTCGGCAACCTCTACTTCAGCACCAACTACCACTACGACGCGACGAACCCCGAGACCGTCGCGCTGCGCGAGAAGTACCGGAAGCTCTACGGCGACCCGATGCGCACCGGCGCGGTCCTGTCCTACGACGCGGTCCAGGTGATCGCGCACGCCGTGGAGCAGGCCGCGAGCACCGACCCGCGGAAGGTGCGGGACGCGATCGCCGCGTCCCAGGTCGCACCCCTGACCGTGGGCCGAGGGCCGATCCGGTTCGCGCCCAACGGCGACAACAGCAACGCCTTCCCCGTCCTGATGCAGGTCTTGGACGGGCGCGTCCAGCAGGTGTATCCCCCCGAAAAAGCCGAATCCCGGCCCGACTACAGGGTGGCGTGGCGACCATGACCGAACTCGACACCGGGGCGCCCGTCGTCCCCGATACCGCACCACCGGACCGGAAGACCAAGGCGGACCGGGGTTTCCTGGGCCGCGCCGGCATCGTGGCCGCCGTCCTCGTCGTCGCGATCGTGCTCGCGCTCGTGCAGTCGGGCAGCGGCCTGGTGGTCTGGCAGTCGGTGGTCACCGGCATCCTGACCGGCGGGCTCTACGGCCTGATCGCGATGGGCCTGACGCTGATCTTCGGCGTGCTCGACATCGTCAACTTCGCCCACGGCGCGTTCCTCACCGTGGCGATGTTCCTGTCGTTCGGGGTGATCCAGGCTACCGGGCTGCACCCGTACCTGACGCTCGTCGTCGCGGTGCCCGTGTTGTTCCTGCTCGGCGCGGCCGTCCATCGTGGACTGCTGTCGGGCGCGGGCGGCGGGTCGCTGGAGAACCAGCTGCTGATCACGCTCGGCCTTTCGCTGCTGCTGGAGAACGGGCTGCTGATGTTCTTCGGCGCCGAGCCCAAGACCATCGACCTGCCCGGCGACTTCCAGTTCCCGTTGCTGGGCGCGGTCGTCGCGGGTTCGCGGCTGTACGCGTTCCTCGGCGCCGTCGTGCTCGGCGGGCTGCTGTACTGGCTGCTGCGGCGCACCCGGCTCGGCACGGCGATCCGCGCGGTCGCCGCGAACGCACCCGGCGCGTCACTCGTCGGTATCAACGTCCGCCGCATGCACACCCTCACCTTCGCCATCGGCACGGCCTGCGCGGGCGCCGCGGCGGTGCTCGCCGGCCCGCTCGTCACGGTGACCCCGACGCTGGGCGAGCAGTTCAACATCACGGCGTTCGTGGTCGTGGTGCTCGGCGGGATGGGCAACGTCGTCGGCGCGCTCGTCGGCGGCCTGCTGATCGGGCTGGTCGAGCAGCTCACGACGATCTACCTCGGCGGCCAAAGCTCGCTGCTGGGTGTCTTCGTGGTGTTCCTGCTCGTGCTGTTCCTCCGTCCGCAGGGCCTGTTCGGGAGGCGCGCGTGAGCATCACGATCGAGGCGCCGACCGGCTCCGAAAACACTGTCAAAGCACCACCGCTGCGGCCGCAGAACAAGCAGCTCGCGATCCTCGCGGTGCTCGTGCTGGTCGCGATCCCGCTGCCGCTGATCCTGCCCGCCGCCCAGGGCGCGGTCGCCGTCCGCATCCTGATCTTCCTGCTGATGGCCGTCGGCTGGAACATCATGAGCGGCTTCGGCGGGATGTTCAGCTTCGGCCACGCCGCCTACTTCGGCCTCGGCGCCTACACCAGCGCGTACCTGCTGGTGAAGCACGACGTGTCGCCGTGGATCGGGATGCTGGCCGGGATGGCGGTGGCCGCCGCGGCGGCCGTGCTCGTCGGTTACTTCTCCTTCCGCTACAAGCTCCAGGGCGCTTACTTCGCGCTGGCCACCTTCGCGTTCGCCGAGATGCTGCGGCTGATCGTCACCAGCAGCGCGTTCGCGAACAAGGCCGTCGGCTTCAGCGTGCCGCTGATCCAGGACTCGTCGCTGTGGCTGATCCAGTTCCCGGCCGACTCGCCCGCGTACTTCTGGGTGGCCCTGGTGCTGGCCGGCGCGGCGGTCGCGGTCAGCATCGTCTTCCTGCACTCCCGCGCCGGCCGGTACGTCACCGCGATCCGCGACGACGAGCTGGCGGCCGCGTCCCTGGGCGCGCCGGTGCTGCGGCACAAGCTGCTGACGGTCGCGCTGTCCGCGGCGATCACCGCCGTGGCGGGCGCCTTCTACACGCAGTACTACCTGTTCGTGAACCCCGACCTCGGGTTCGGCTCGGCCATCTCGATCCAGGCCATCGTGCCCGTCGTCATCGGCGGCATCGGCACGGTCTGGGGTCCGGTGGTCGGCGCGATCATCATCGGCTCGCTCACCGACGTCACCGCGACACTTTTGCGCACCCCGCCGGAGTTCCTGAGCTTCCTGCAGGGGCGCAGCGGCCTGGACGTCGTGCTGTACGCGGTGCTGGTGATCCTGATCGTCCGGCTGCTGCCCAAGGGGATCGTCGGAACTCTCGCCGCGAGGTGGCGTCGATGAGCATCGTCGAGGTGAGCGGCGTCGGCAAGGCGTTCCGCGGCGTGCACGCACTGTCCGATGTGGACCTGTCGGTAGCCGACGGCGAGATCGTCGGCGTCATCGGGCCCAACGGCGCGGGCAAGACCACCCTGTTCAACGTCATCTCGGGCGCGCTGACCCCGGACACCGGCCGGGTGCGCCTGGCGGGCGCCGACGTCACCGGCCGCGCTCCGGACCGGATCGCGCGGGCCGGCATGGTCCGCACCTTCCAGCTGATGCGGCCGTTCGCGAGCATGACGGTGGCGCAGAACGTCGGCCTCGCCGCCCAGCACCACCGGCTGAGCGCGAAGAAACTGCGGGAGCACACGCTCGACGTCGTGGAGCGCGTCGGGCTCGGGCCATGGGCCCACCGCAACGCCACCGACCTGCCGACCGCCGGGCTCAAGCGCCTCGAGCTGGCTCGCGCGCTGGCGACCCGGCCGAAGGTCCTGCTGCTCGACGAGGTGCTGGCCGGACTCGTCCCGGCCGAGCGCGAGCCGGTGCTCGACCTGCTCGCCGCCCTGCGCGAGCAGGAGGGCGTCACACTGGTGTTCATCGAGCACATCATGGCCGCGGTGATGCGGCTGGCCGACCGCGTCCTCGTGCTCGACCAGGGCCGCGTGCTCGCCGTCGGCTCGCCCGCCGAGGTGACCAGCGACCCGCGGGTCATCGACGCCTACCTCGGTGAGGAGCCGACCCATGCTGACGCTTGAGAAGGTGTGCGCCGGGTACGGCCGGATGCGGATCCTGCACGACGTCGACCTGCACCTCGACGCCGGCGAGATCGTCGCGCTCGTCGGGGCCAACGGGGCGGGCAAGACCACGACGTTGCGCAGCATCTGCGGGCAGCTCAAGCCGTCCTCGGGCCGCGTCACCCTGGACGGCGCGCCGACCGCCGGGCGCCGTCCGGACCAGCTGGTGCGCGACGGCCTGGTGCACGTCCCCGAGGACCGGGCGCTGTTCGGCACGCTCACCGTCGAGGAGAACCTGCGGATGGGCGCGTGGACCCGCACGCCCGCGCAGGCCGCCTCGTCGCTGAACGAGGTTTACGAGCTGTTCCCGGTGCTCGCCGAACGCCGGACGCAGCTCGCCCAGACCTTCAGCGGCGGCCAGCAGCAGATGCTCGCCATCGGCCGGGCGTTGATGGCCGGGCCGCGGCTGCTGATGCTCGACGAGCCCTCGACCGGGCTGTCGCCGAAACTGACCTGGACGGTGCTGGAGGCGGTGCAGCGCATCCGGGACAACGGCGTGGCGGTGCTGCTGGTCGAGCAGAACGCGAAGCAGGCGCTGGCCATCGCCGACCGCGCGTACGTGCTGGAAAGCGGCTCGACCGTCCTGCAGGGCACCGGTGCCGAGCTGGCCGGCGACCAGCGCGTCCGGAAGGCGTACCTGGGACTGTGAAGACCGAACAAGCCGCTTCCGCCACCGCGGCGCTGGGAGCGTGGGTAGCCGAACTGGACGTCGCGAGCGTGCCGGCCGCGGTGCTCGACCGGCTGTCCCTCGTCCTGCTCGACATCGTCGGAGTCACCGCTTTGGGTGCTTCGCTGCCGGAGCAGCGGGCGTTGGTGGACGCCTGGCGCGCGCCGGCCGGCCCGGCACCGCTGATCGGCGGCGGACGGCTGGTGACGACCGACGCGGCGGCCTGGCTCAACGGCGTCGCACTCGTCTCGCTGGAGCTGGACGAGGGCCACAAGTACGCCAAGGGGCACCCGGCCGCGCACGGCTTTCCCGCCGTGCTGGCGCTGGCGGCCGAGCTGGACAGCACCGGCGCGGACACGGCGGCGGCGCTGCTGGCCGCCTACGAGGTCGCCGCGCGGTTCGGCCGCGCGACCACCCTGCGCGCGGGCGCGCACCCGCACGGCAGCTGGGGCGTCCCCGGGGCGGCGGCCGGCTGCGCGCGGCTGCTCGGGCTCCCGCCCGGCGCGGTCGCGGCCGCCATCGACACCGCGGCCGGGCTGGGCATCGCCGGGCACTTCGCCTCGGCCACCCAGGGCAACCCGGTGCGCAACGCCTGGCTGGGCGCTTCGGCGACGTCCGGGCTCGCCGCCGCGCGGATGGCGGCCGCCGGCATGGCCCGCACGACCGGCACCGCCGCGCTCTCCCTCGGCACGCTGCTCGGTTCGCTGGACGCCGGGGAGCTGGCCGCGGACCTGGGTACCCGCTGGGACATCACGCGCGGCTACTTCAAGCGCCACGCGTCGTGCTCCTTCACGCACCCGGCCGCCGACGCCGTCCTCGACCTGCGCTCGCGCCCGGGGTTCCGGGCCGGCGAGATCACCCGCGTCCTGGTGGAGACCCACGCCCTGGGCGCCGGATTGTCCGATGTGGACTGGTCGAACCGGCTGTCGGCGATGTTCTCGACGCCGTTCGTGGTGGCGACCGCCGCGCTGACCGGCGAGATCGGCCCGGAAAGCCCGCTCTGCGACGCGGACGTGCGGGCGCTGGCGAGCCGGGTGCGGCTCGTCGAGGCCCCGGACCTCACCGCACGCCTCCCGGACGAGCGGGCCGCCCGCGTCACGGTCGCGTTCGCCGACGGCACGTCGCTGACCTGCGAAGTGCCCAACCCGGTCGGCGACGCCGACCACCGTCCGCTGACCGAGCCCGCTGTGGTCGGCATGCTCGAAGCGTGGCTGCCCGGCCCTCTGGTCGGCCGTGCCGCCGCGCTGGGCCACGCGCTGCCCGGCCTGCCCCGCGTCGGCGCGGCGCTGCGCGAGCTGGCCGGAACCGAAGAGAAGGAGCCGAACTGATGCGTGCCCTCGCGGTGACGCCCATCCACCTGCCGGCCGACGAGATCCGGCGGCGGCAGGAGCGCTACGACCGGCTCGCCCCGCCGGGCCTGGAGATCGAGCTGCGTGACGTCGGCCCGGCCGCTCCGGCCACTTTGGACACCGACGAGTCCGTGCGTGCGTCCGAACGCGAGGTCGCCGCCGTGCTCGTGGCCGCCGGCGACGGCTGGGACCTGGCCTTCCCGGACTGCGTGCTGGACCCGGCGGTGCCGGACGCCGTCGCCGAGCCGCCGTTGCCGGTGCACGGGCTGCTGAAGCTGTCGGCGACCTACCTCGCCGCGAAGGGCGTGCGGTTCGGCGCGGTCGTGCGCAACGAGGCCATCGCCGAGGAGTTCGCCAAACGCATCGCCGCCTATCGGCTGACCGAGTACTTCGCCGGCGTGCGCGTGCTGGACCTGCCGTTCTCCGCGATCGCCGAGACCGCCACGTGGAACGCGGCGCTCGGCACGGCGGTGCGCGAACTCGCCGCCCTGGGCGCGACGGCGGTCATCAACGGCTGCTCGGCCGTCGACGTCGAGCCCGCCGACCTGCCCGCGCGCATCGTCGACCCGACCGGGCTCGCGCTGCGGCTGCTGGCTGTGGAGGTATCGTGACCGACGGACCCGATCTCGTCGTCGCCGGAGCGGGCGGCGGCCTCGCGGGCGCGCTGCGGGCCGCCGAGCTGGGGCTCTCCGTCCTGGTCGTCGAGGCGAGCGAGCACTTCCGGCGCGGCAACAACACGTCGATGTCCACGGCGATGTTCCCCGGTGCGGGTTCCCGCTGGCAGTCCGAAGAGGGTGTCGACGACTCTCCCGAGCGGTTCGTCGCCGACATCATGGCCAAGACACACGGCCAGGCCGACCCGCGCCTGGCCCGCACCCTGGCCGAGGTGAGCGCCCCGCTGGTCGAATGGCTCGCCGATTCCGCCGGGCTGCCGCTGTCGCTGGTGACGGACTTCAACTACCCCGGCCACGCCGTGCCCCGCTGCCACACGATCCCGGGCCGGCACGGCTCCGGCGTCGTCGACCACCTGGCCCGCCGGGTGACCGAGCACGAGAACATCGAGCTGCTCGCGCCCGCCCGGCTCGTCGACATCCTGTCCGATGTGGACGGTGTGTGCGCGGTCGTGGTCCGGTACCCCGACGGGACCGAGGAGGAGATCCCGACCCGCGCGGTCCTGCTGGCCACCAACGGCTTCGGTGCCGACGCGGACCTCGTCGCGCAGCACCTGCCGGAGATCTCGGGAGCCCTGTACCAGGGGAGCGACCAGTCGCTCGGAGACGCGCTGCGCATCGGGGAGAAGCTGGGGGCGGCGACCGGCTTCCTCGACGCCTACCAGGGCCACGGCGCGGTGTCCGCCTCCGCGGGCACCCTGGTCGGCTGGGCGACGATCATCCACGGCGGGTTCCTCGTCGGTCTCGACGGCCGCCGCTTCGGCGACGAAACCCGCGGCTATTCCGAGTACGCGGCCGAGCTGGCCGCGCGGCCCGGGTCGACCGGCTGGATCGTCCTCGACGAGACGATCTTCGAGCAGTGCCAGCCGTTCCAGGACTTCCGGGACGTCGTCTCGGCGGGCGCGCTCGTGTGGGCCGACGACGCTCTCGGGCTCGCGGAGGCGACCGGTCTGCCGCCGGACGCACTGGAGGCGGAAATCGCCGCGGCGGCCGCGATCGCCCGCGGCGAAGGTGCGGACGAGCACGGCCGGACCCATTGGGAGCGCCCGCTTTCCGGCCGCCTCGCCGCCGTCCGCGTGGTGCCCGCGCTGTTCCACACCCAGGGTGGACTGCTGGTCGACGAGCACGCCGCGGTCGTCGACCACGACGACCGCCCGATCCCCGGGCTGTACGCCGCGGGTGGCGCCGCGGCGAGCATCTCCGGCCACGGCGCCGCCGGCTACCTGCCCGGCAACGGGCTGCTGCCCGCCTTCGGGCTGGCCTACCTGGCCGCCGGCGCCGTCGCCCGGCGCCTGACTTCGAACACCGCAAGCTGAGGAGAGAAATGGCCACCACGGAACTGCTCGTGAAGAACGTCCGGGTCGTCCGCCCCGGCGACGCCGACGGGTCCGAGCCCGAACTGCTGGACATCGCCGTGAACGACGGCACGATCACGCGCGTGGCGCCGAACCTGCTCAGCGACGACGCCGCACGGGTCGTCGACGGCCGCGGGCTGCTCGCCTTCCCCGGCGTGGTCGACGCGCACCAGCACTGGGGCATCTACAACGAGCTGGCCACCGACACCCGCACCGAGAGCCGCGCGAGCGCGCAGGGCGGCGTCACGACGTCGCTGACGTACATGCGCACCGGCCAGTACTACCTGAACAAGGGCGGCAGCTACCGGGACTTCTTCCCCGAGGTGCTCAGCGCGTCGGAAGGCAATGCCTATGTGGACTACGCCTTCCACCTCGCGCCGATGAGCTCGCAGCACATCTCCGAGATCCCTTACCTGGTCGAGGAATTCGGCGTCACGTCGTTCAAGATCTTCATGTTCTACGGCAGCCACGGCCTGCACGGGCGCTCGAGCAGCCAGAGCGACTTCCTGATGATCCCGCCCGACGAGCGCTACGACATCGCGCACTTCGAGTTCGTCATGCGCGGGGTGCAGCACGCGCGCGAGGTGCTGACCGAGTACGCGCCGCACCTTTCGCTGTCGCTGCACTGCGAAACGGCCGAAATCATGACCGCGTACACGAAGCTGGTCGAGCAGGACGGCTCGCTGTCGGGGCTGCGGGCCTACAGCGCGTCACGGCCGCCGCACTCCGAAGGCCTGGCCGTCACGATCGCGTCCTACCTGGCGCACGAGACCGGGCTGCCGAACATCAACCTGCTGCACCTGTCGTCGGAGAAGGCGCTGTCGGCCGCGCTGACGATGGCGAAGGCGTTCCCGCACATCGACTTCCGGCGCGAGGTGACGATCGGGCACCTGCTGGCCGATGTGGACACGGCGGCGGGTATCGGCGGCAAGGTCAACCCGCCGCTGCGCGAACGCGAGGACGTCGAGGCGCTGTGGCGGCACGTGCTCGCCGGTGAGGTCGACTGGGTCGTCAGCGACCACGCCTGCTGCCGCGACGAGCTGAAGTTCGGTGCGGACCGCGACGACGTCTTCCTGGCGAAGTCCGGCTTCGGCGGCGCCGAGTACCTGCTGCCCGGGCTGGTCGGCGAGGGCACCAAGCGGGGCTTGTCGTTGCAGAAGATCGCGCAACTGACATCGCGGAACCCCGCGCGCCGCTACGGCCTGCTGAAGAAGGGTGACATCGCCGAGGGCTTCGACGCCGACTTCGCGCTCGTCGACCCGGACGTCCGGTGGACCGTGCGCGCGGCGGAGTCCGAGTCCACGCAGGAGTACACGCCGTTCGAGGGCTTCGACATGACGGCGAAGGTGACCGACACGTTCGTGCGCGGGCACCACGTGTTCGCCGACGGCAAGATCGACGGCGACCCGGTGGGCCGCTACCTCAAGCGCGGCCGCTGAGGCCCGGGCGGCCGGTGCCTCACCGGCCGCCCGGCTCCTGCAGCCAGGCCCAGCTCTGCCGGATTTCGGCCGCGGCCTCGCGCACGAGATCGCGGTAGCGGCCGACGGCGTCGGGCGTGAAGCGGTACTGCGGACCGCAGATGCTGATGGAGCCGTGGACTTCGCCGTCCGGCCCGAACAGGGGAGCGGCGACGGACCCCGCGCCGGGCTGCCGTTCGCCGTGCGAGACGGCGACGCCGTCACGGGCGACCTCGGCGAGGGCCTCGCGCAGCCGTTCGGCGGTGGTGATCGTGTGCTCGGTCAGCGCGGGGAGTTCCCGGTGCAGCACGGCTTCCCGGCGGTCCTCGGGCAGCGACGCGAGGATCACCTTGCCGGAGGAACCGGCGTGCAGCGGGAACCGGCGGCCCAGCTCGACGGTCATCTTGATCTCGCGGGGGCTCTCGAACTGGTCGAGGTACACGCGTTCGTCGCCGACCAGGCCGGACAGGGTCGTGGTCTCCTGGGTTTCGTCCCGCAGCCGCCGCAGGACGGGGGTGGCGGCGACCCGGGCGTCGAACCGCCGCAGGGCGCTCGCCCCCAGCGCGACGGCCGCGGGCCCGAGCCGGTAGCCGGCGACGTGGGGATCGGTGGCGAGCATCTCGCGCGAGACGAGTGACTGCAGGATCCGGTAGACGACGGCCTTGGACAGGTCGAGTTCCCGGCTGATGGTGCTGACGCCCAGGTACCGGGGACCACCGGTGAAGAGCAGCAGCACATCGGCCACCCGCGCGGCGGCCTCGGTGCCGGCGTTGTCCGACGGCGTGGCGGGCTTGCGCCCGGCGGTACTGTTAATCGCGGCTTCTCCGGATCGTTTCGCTGACGGGAACAGTTCAAGGTCAGCATAGCACTTCGTGGCGGTGACGCCGGATCGTTCGTTCCGGTGGGCGATACGCTCCGGCCCGGGGTCACGTCTGCGCTCCGGTCGGGCCGGGTGGCGACGTCGTCCCGGTGAATCGGTCGCGCAAGCCCTGCAGACCGCCGAAGACGGCACCGCCGACCGGGTGCAGGCCCAGCCCCCAGAGGACCGCGATCAGCAGTTGTCCCGGCGTACCCCAGGCTGGTTCGGGAAGGTAGAGGATCTGCAGGCCCAGCAGGACCGCCACGACGGCGAGCATCAGGGTGACGACCACGCCCATGGCTCGCTGGCGGCGCCGGATCTTCTTGGCCGGCCAGGTGAGTCCCAGCGTCGGCGGAATCGGAGGGGGTGGTGGCGGCGGCGCCGTGGGGGCGCCGGCCACCGCGGCCGTCTTTCCGTTGGCGGCCTGGGTGTCGGCCCCGGCGACTGCGGTGGAGTAGGCGGTTTTCGCCCGGTCGTACTGCTCGGTGGCTTTGGCGATGTCGTCGCCCGCCAGAGCGATCTGCGCCTCGGTGAGGGAAGCCAAGACCGGTTCGAAGGCCGCCGCAACCGCGGCGTCGGCCGGGCGGGCGGCGATCTTGCCGGTGACGTCCTTGCGTAGCCCGGCCGTCACCAGCGTGAGGTAGTCGCGCGTCGCGTCACGCAGACCGTCGTCTTCGAGCGCGCTCATCGTCCGTTCCTGAAGCGCCTGCCAGTCGACCTCGTTGACCCCGACCGGCGGGCCGGCCTCGACCAGGTGCTTCAGCTTGTCGCCGGCGACAACCCGATGAGCGGCCTCGAGCTCGTTCTGCGCACGGACGAAGTTGCCTTTGTCGGCGGCTTTCCTGGCGGCCTCGGTGTGCGTCTCGGCAGCTGCGGGAGTGGCACCGGGTTCCAGGTTGATCGCCTCGATGCGTGCTGCCACGAATTTCCGGGATCCTTCGTCGAGGGCCGCATTCGCTTCACTGCACAGGGAAGCGAGCTTGGCGTCGTCGAGCGGGGTGCGGAGGTAGGTCTCCACCGTCTCCAGTTCGGCCGGATGCGTCCCGGCGTCTTTGGATTTGCGATGGGCGGCGAGATAGCGTGGCAGAACCCTGATCTTCGCTGCCGCGCCGTCGAGCTGTTCGTTCTTCGGGAGTATCCCGGCGGCCATCTTCCGCGACAGGTCTCCCACCTGCGAGCGGACGACGCCGACAACCCCCTTTTCGGAGTCCCGAAGTGGTTCGAATTGGTCCAGCAGGGCGTCCGGGTCCTCCGTCAGCAACTGCAACTGCAACTGCTGAGTGAGGGTTTGCTTGCTGATCACGAAGTAGCGTACGAATCCGGACAGTGCCACGCCGAGTGCGATCAACAGCGCCGCCAGCCACCACGGCCGGGCAACGGTGAAGGAAATCGGTACGACGACGTCGTCGCCCGCGTTGGTGACGACGCCGAGCTGAGCGCTGTACTTGGCGGGTGAAGCCACCTCGGTGACCCGGACCACCACTTCCTGCCGCTGTCCACCTTGGACAACCAGGTCGTCGGCGCCACCGACCACGTCGAGAGAGGCGTACCTCGTTTGTGCCCCGTCCGTGTCGTTCACCAGGGAGAGCAGCTCCGGGCGGCTGAGGGTGACCGGGTAGCCGCTGGTTTCGTGCAGCTGGAGGTGCAGGTCCACGGTCGCGGGTTGGAATCCCCAGGGCATTGTCCCGGTCGCCGGGGAGATCCGCTCGATGACGAGGCTGGGTGAAGCGGCCTTGGTGATCTTGACTTCGATCGAGCCGACCGCGGTCCCGCCCGCCGAAAACAGCAGAGATCCGGTACGCGTGCCCGGGAGGATGACGTTGTCGACGGAGATTTGAAGCGGAACCGCCTTGCCACCGCCGGGTAGGGTCACCACTTGGTCGGCTGCCGGTCGGGTGATCCTCGCGTCGGCGGTGGACAGGCTCGTGGTCATGCTCAGCGGACCCGGGTCGGCCGAAGCCAGGAAGACGGTGCGGCTCGTCGCGGTGCCGCCACGGGGAATATCGATCAGCACGGTCGAGTTCGGCTTTCCGTCCGGCGTGTCGCGGATCTCCAAAGCCGACGCGGCGTGTGCGGGTACGGGGACCAGGAGGAGTGCGACGCAGCCGAGGACGGGAGGAAGGAAGAATGCTCTTTTCATGAATGGCCTCCCCGGCAGTCGTCACTGTCGGAGTCGTCGCGCCGTGCGGACTGACAACAAAAAGGGGAAACAGCGCCGGTTTCGTTCCTGGAACGTTATCCAATGGCGATCGGGTGCGTGAGCACGCAGCGCGTTCCGCGGTAGATGGTCGGCATGCAGCGGTTGCAGTGGACGCACAGCGAGCGGGCACCCGCGTCCGCGCGCATCCGGTGGACGAGGTCGGGTTCGCGCAGCAACGCCCGCGCCATCGCGACGAACGCGAACCCCTCCGCCATCGCCAGGTTCATCGTCTCCACCGTGGTGATCCCGCCCAGCAGGATCAGCGGCAGGTCCAGCGCGGCACGGAACTGGCGGGCCCGGTCGAGCAGGTACGCCTCGCGGAACGGGTACTCGCGCAGGAAGAACCGGCCGCCGAGGCGCAGGCCCAGCCGGGCCGGCTGGGGGAACGCCGCCGCGAAGTCGCGGACCGGGGCGTCGCCCGTGAACAAGTACATCGGGTTCAGGAGCGAACTCCCCGCGGTCAGTTCCAGGGCGTCGACCGTGCCGTCCGCCTCCAGCCACTGAGCCACCTGGATGCTTTCGTTCAGCCAGAAGCCGCCGGGGACGCCGTCGTCCATGTTCAGCTTGGCGGTGATCGCCAGGCGGTCGCCGACCGCGTCGCGCACCGCGCGGGCGATCGCCAGGGCCAGGCGCGCGCGGTTGGCGAGGCTGCCGCCGTAGGCGTCGGTGCGGTGGTTGAGGCGCGGGCTGAGGAACGCGCTCACGAGGTAGTTGTGTCCGAAGTGGATTTCCACGGCGTCGAAGCCGGACTCCAAAGCGGTGCGGGCCGCGGCCGCGTGGGCTTCGATGACGCGGTCGAGGTCCGCGGGGGTGGGCGCGCGCGTCGGGCGCATCCCCAGCGGGCTGAACCGGCGGGTCGGCGACAGCGCGGGCAGCCGGTTCGACGCCGCGTTCGCCACCGGCCCCGCGTGCCCGATCTGCGCGCAGGCCGCCGCTCCTTCGGCGTGGATCGCGTCGGTGAAGCGGCGCAGCCCGGGGACGGCCTCGGGACGCATCCAGATCTGGTGACGGTCCGTGCGGCCTTCCGGCGACACCGCGCAGTAGGCCAGCGTGGTCATCCCGACGCCGCCGCGGGCCGGCCGCCGGTGGTACTCGATCAGCTCGTCGGTGACGAGCGCGTCCGGCGTCCGGCCTTCGAAGGTGGCCGCCTTGATGACGCGGTTGCGCAGCTCGACCGGACCGAGGCGGGCCGGGGCGAACACGTCGGGCGCGCTCACGGCGCGTCCAGCCCGGCGACGACGAACGACCGCACCGCGGCGAGCGGCAGCCCCGGCGGGCGGGGCGCGGCAGCCGTCGGTGTGCCGAACACCTGCAGCAGCAGCTGGAACGCGAGGGTCCACCGGCCCGCGGCCTGCTCCGCCGTCAGGTCCGGCCGGGCCGCGCGCAGCAGGTCGATCCACGGTTCGAGGCTGAACCAGGGCGACTGCCAGCGCATCCGCTGCCCGGACAGGAGCACCCGGCCGAGCAGGTGCAGCCGGAGGTGGCCGACCGGGTCGGCGGCCAGCCCGGCCAGCGGCTCCAGGACGGCGTCGGCCAGGTCCGCCGCGGCGGGCACCCAGCCCTCCCGCCGGCGGCGCTCGACGTCGTCGAGCACGTCCCGCCAGACGGGCGCGAGCCGGTCCTCCAGCATCGCCGCGACCAGCGCGTCCTTCGAACCGAAGTGGTAGTGGACGGCGGCCGGGTTGAGCCCGGCCGCCGTGCAGATCGACCGGACGGACACGCGGTCGTAGCCGGCGTCCAGCAGCAGCCGTTCGGCCGTGGTCAGGAGCCGGCCCCGCGTCGAGTCGATCGTTTCCGCCATCCGCCGAGTACACCACCGCGCGGCCCGGTGTTCAAGCATTGATTCAATCAGTGATTGATCGCCGCTCCGGTCTTGGCCCGGACCTCGTCGAACTCGACGTCCGGAGCCAGTTCGACGAGCTTCAGCCCGGCCGGTGTGACGTCGAGGACGCACAGGTCCGTGATGATCCGCTGGACGACGCCGCGGCCGGTGTAGGGCAGCGTGCACTCGTCGAGGATCTTGGGCGAGCCGTCGCGGGCGACGTGCTCCATCAGGACGATGACCTTCTTCGCGCCGTGGACCAGGTCCATCGCGCCGCCCATGCCCTTGACCATCTTGCCGGGGATCATCCAGTTCGCGAGGTCGCCGGAGGCGGAGACCTGCATCGCGCCGAGCACGGCGGCGTCGATCTTGCCGCCGCGGATCATCCCGAACGACAGCGCCGAGTCGAAGAACGACGCGCCCTTCCGGACGGTGACGGTCTCCTTGCCCGCGTTGATCAGGTCGGCGTCGACCTCGTCCTCGGCCGGGTAGGGGCCGACGCCGAGGATGCCGTTCTCCGACTGCAGGACGAGCTCGACGTCGTCCGGGACGTAGTTGGGCACCAGGGTCGGCAGGCCGATCCCGAGGTTGACGTAGTCGCCGTCGCGCAGCTCCGCGGCGGCGCGGGCGGCCATCCGGTTGCGGGTCCAGGCCATCTCAGGCGCCCTCCTCGGCGATGCGCACGGTGCGCTTTTCGATCGGCTTGTCCGCGGCCTGCTCCGGGGTGAGCGCGACGACGCGGTGGACGAACGCGCCGGGTAGGTGGACGTCGTTCGGGTTCAGCTCGCCAGGTTCGACCAGCTCCTCGATTTCGGCGACGGTGATCCGGCCGGCCATCGCGGCGAGGGGGTTGAAGTTGCGGGCCGCGTCCTTGAAGACGAGGTTGCCGTGCCGGTCGCCGCGCCAGGCGCGGACCAGCCCGTAGTCGGCGACGATCGCGCGTTCGAGGACGTATTCGTGGCCGTCGAACGTCTGCTTCTGCTTCGCCGGGCTCGCCTTGGCGACGGTGCCGTCGGCGGCGTACCGCCACGGGAGGCCGCCGTCGGCGACCTGGGTGCCGACGCCGGTGGCGGTGAAGAACGCGGGGATGCCGGAGCCGCCGGCCCGCAGCCGCTCGGCGAGCGTGCCCTGCGGCGTCAGCTCGACCTCCAGCTCGCCGGCCAGGTACTGGCGTGCGAACTCCTTGTTCTCCCCGACGTAGGAGGCGACCACCCGGCGGAGGCGGCCCGCGCCGAGCAGGACGCCGAGGCCCCAGCCGTCCACGCCGGCGTTGTTCGACACGACTTCGAGGTCCGTGGTCCCGGCTTCGAAGAGGGCTCCGACCAGGACGGCGGGGACACCGCACATCCCGAACCCGCCGACGGCCAGCGTGGCGCCGTCGGGGATGTCGGCGATGGCTTCCCCGGCTGAAGCGAACACTTTGTCCATGCCGGTCATCAGACGATGGGAGCTGCGGGGTGGTCAACCAGTGAACGCGGTCGACCAGCGAATTGTTCGTCTGGTGGTCGGTTTCGGTGGGGTAGTGTTCGGTGAGTGGACGCACCCGCGGATCTTGTCGGCCGGACGCACCGGGCTTTGCGTGCCGTTGCCGCGTACGAGCCTGGTGGGGCGACGACGACCGCTGTGGCCCGGGAAGCCGGGTTGCCCCGGCCTACCGTGCACCGGTTGTTGATGTCGCTGCAGGGGGTCGGGCTGGTCGAGCGCGACGCCGATCGGTGGGTGCTGGGGCCGGAGCTGTACTTCCTCGGGGTGGCGGCCGCTCGGCGGTACGACGTCACCGAGGCCGCGATGCCGGTCGTGCGGCGGTTGGCTTTGGCGACGGGGGAGAGCGCGTTCTTTTCCGCGCGGCGCGGGGAGGAGACGATCTGCCTGATCCGGGAGGACGGTGCGTTTCCGATCCGCAGCCATGTTCTTTTCGAGGGGGCCCGGTTTCCGCTGGGGGTGGTGTCGGCGGGGATGGTCGTGCTCGCTCATCTGCCGGATCGGGAGATCGACGAATACCTGGACAGGGTGGATCTGGTCGCTCAGTTCGGGGCGCAGCACGCGGTCGGGGAGATTCGGCGGCACATCGGGTTGACCCGGCAGCGGGGGTATTCGGTGAACCCGGGGCTTGTGGTGGAGGGTAGCTGGGGGCTTGCCGCCGCGGTTTTCGATCAGGGGGGTTCGCCTCGGTGGGCGTTGACCTTGACTGGTGTGGAACATCGGTTCGGGGCGGATCGGGTTCCGCAGCTGGGTGCCTTGTTGCTGCGGGAGGCTCATGCTCTCTCGGAGACTTTGGCCCGTAGCCGGTCGTGAGTGGGGGTTTGGTCTCCGCAAACCCGAAGCCGTCATTGTGACTACGGCCGGCAGCACCGCGTCAAGGCGGGAAAGCGTGCCTTGACCCGGCGCTGCCGGCCGTGTTCTGGCTTCGGATCGGGGTTGCGGGGGCCTGGGCTCCGATCGTGGCTGGGTTTTCGGGGGCCTGCTCCTTGGCGGGGTCTGGCTCTTCTTGCCGGGGCTGGGTTTTCGTGGCGGGCGTGCGGTTTGCGTTCTCAACCCAGCTGGGCGCTCAGTCTCTGTGCTGCCGCCATCACCATTCTTCCCAGCTTCTCTGGGTCCGGTGCCTCGAACAGGGACAAGCCGATGCTTGTCTCCGGCTGGTCGGTTCCCGTGTGGACCACTGCCGAAATACCCGTTATGCCCGGGGCTATCTCGCCCTTCGATACCGCGTACCCCCGCTCCCGCGCCAACGTCACCTCTTCGCGCTCGCCCTCCATCGGTGGCCCTGCCGCCAGTAGGGCCAGGCCTGCCGAGCCTCGGCCGATCGGGTCCAGCTGGCCTGAGCGGAATGCCACGTGCATGGCCGCCCGCCTCGGCTCGACGATCATCAGCATGCGGACCTGGTCCGCGTTCTCTCGCACCACCAGGTGCGCCGATGCCTGGGCCGAGTCCGTCAGCTCCTCCAGCACCGGCCTCGCGAGCGTGCGCAAGTCCTGCTCCACCGGCTCGGCCAGGCGGACCAGGCCCGTTCCCAACGAAATTCGCTTGAACCGGTCCCGGCGGCACAGGTAGTGCGCCTCCAGTGTCCGGACCAGCCGGTGCGCGACCGTGCGGTGCACGCCGATCCCGTCCGCTATCTCCGTCAGCGTCAGGCCCCTCGGGTGCTGGACCAGCAGCTCCAGCACCTGCAGCCCGTGGTGCAACGTCTTCGAAGTCCCGGACGCGGGCAGCGTCGATTCCACACACGGCTCCCTTGACGACACGAAAGTGGCGACCTACTGTCCTACACATATTCGCACACTGCGTGCGAATATAGCACGTTAGGGCAAGCGGGAACAACGGAGGTTCCGAAATGGTGGCGACCGAGGACGTCGTGGCCGTGCACCAGCTCTACGGCCGCCAGAGTCACGCCATCGACTCGGGTCGCGCCGCCGACTGGGCCGCTACCTTCACCTCGGACGGCGAATTCCACTCGCCGACCTACCCCGAGCCCGCCGCCGGCACCGGGGAGCTCACCGCCTTCGCCGAGCGGTTCCACGCCTCCGGGGAGACGCTCAGGCACGTGATCAGCACTGTCCACGTCCGCCCGGGTGACACCCCGGACACGCTGCGCGCCGACGCCTACCTGCAGATCGTCGCGCCCACCCACCTGGTGCGGCTGACCGTCGTCGAGGACGACCTCGTCCGCACCGGCGACGGCTGGCGCGTCCGGCGGCGCACCGTCCGCCGCGACTCCTGATCCACCACGGAAGAAGAGAGAACGAGCATGACGACCCACGAGCCCACCGGTCCCGGGCGGGTCCTGCACCAGCCGGTCACCACGCTCTACCCCGAGTTCCCCGGCAAGGTCGCCGTGGTCACCGGCGCCGCCCGCGGGATGGGCGCCCGCTTCACCGCCGCGCTCGCCACGCGCGGCGTCGACGTCGTCGGCGGTGACATCGACGGTGACGCGATGGCCGCCACCGCCGCCGAACTGAGCGGCGAGAAGTCCCTCGAGGCCAAGCCCGGGCGGATCGTGCCGGCCACCCTCGACGTCACCGAGGCCGAGGACCACCTCGCCCTCGCGCGGAAGGCGATCGACGAGTTCGGGCGGATCGACTTCTGGGTCAACAACGCCGGCATCTTCCCCTTCGCCGAGGTCCCCGAGATCACACCGGAGCAGATCCGCGCGACCCTGTCGGTGAACGTCGAGGGCGTGCTGTTCGGCGCGCAGGCCGCCGCGAAGCACATGAAGCCCGGCGGTGCGATCGTCAACATGTCCTCGGTATCGGCTGTGCGCGTCCGCAAGGGCCGCGGCGCCTACTGCAGCTCCAAGGCCGCCGTCGCGCACCTCACCGAGTCGCTCGCCGTCGAGCTCGGCGACCAGGGCATCCGCGTCAACTCGATCGCGCCCGGCTACATCGACACCGAGATGACCCGGTGGATCCAGGACGACGCCCCGGCGCTGGCCAAGGCCCTCGACGCCGTCCCGCTGCACCGGATCGGCTCGCCCGAAGAGGTCGCCGGGGTGCTGCTGTTCCTGCTGTCGGACAGCGCCCGGTACGTGACCGGGCACAGCATCGCCGTCGACGGCGGGTCCCGCCATGTCTGAGTACCCGGACGTCGTCCTGGTCACCGGCGCGGCGGGCGGCATGGGTGCTTCCCACGCCCGTGCGCTCGGTGCCCTGGGCGTCCACGTCTGCGTCGCCGACGTCGCCGATCCGTCCGAAGTGGCCGGCGAGATCGTCGCCGACGGCGGCTCCGCCTCGGCCCACCACCTCGACGTCACCGATGCCGCTCAATGGGCCGGTGTGATCGGCGAAATCGAGGATCGGCAAGGGAAACTCGGCGGGCTCGTCAACAACGCCGGGATCTCGCGGCGGCTGGAGTTCATGGACACCACCGCCGACGTCTGGGATCAGGTCCTCGCGGTCAACCTGTCCGGGCCCTTCCACGGGATGCGCGCGGCCGCGCCGCTGATCCGCGACTCCGGCGGCGGCTCGATCGTCAACATCTCGTCGATCTCCGGGCAGATCGGCTACTTCTCGCCCGCCTACTCGGCCGGCAAGTGGGGCCTGACGGGACTGTCCAAATCGGCCGCCGGAAACTTCGCCCGCTGGGGCATCCGCGTCAACTCCGTCCACCCCGGACTGGTCGGCACGCCGTTGCTGGCTGGTGCCGACAGTTTCGTCCAGTCCGCTGTGGACAGTGTGCCGGCCGGGCGCATGGGCCGTCCCGAGGAGATCACGGACGCCGTGCTGTTCCTGCTCTCGGACAAGTCCACCTACATGACCGGCAGTGAGGTCACCGTCGACGGCGGCCTCGTCTCCAACGGGCTCTACCACCGCATCGTCGCGGAGTCGGGAGGTGACCTCGGATGAGCGCCGAGGAATACGACGTCGTCGTCGTGGGCGGCGGGGGAGCGGGCCTCGCGGCCGCCGTGTCCGCCGCCGAGCACCGCGCGTCCGTCCTGCTGTTCGAGGCCGAGAAGGAACTCGGCGGCTCGACGCAGCTGTCCGCGGGCATGTTCACCGCCGCCGGCACCAGTGTCCAAAAGGGACTCGGTATCGACGACACGCCGGAGAAGTTCTTCCAGCACTACATGGACCTCAACCAGTGGCAGCTCAAGCCCGGGCTGGTCCGCGCGTTCTGCCAAGAGGCGGGCCCGGCGCTGGAGTGGCTGATCGGGCTGGGCGCCGAGATCCCGGCGAAGGTGTCGCACAACGCGCACTCGCCGGGCCTCACCCGGGCCGGCGTCGAGGACGTCTGGCGCGCGCACGTCCCGAAGGACCAGGGCTACGGCCTGGTCCAGGTGCTCGACCGGGCCCGGCGCCGGGCCGGCGTCGAAGCCGTGCTGAACACGCGGGTCGAGCGGCTGCTCGTCGACGGCGGGCGCGTCACCGGCGTGGTCGCCGACGGCATCGAGGTGCCGGCGAAGGCCGTCATCGTCACGACCGGCGGGTTCGCCCGGGACCCGGCCCTGGTCACGCGGTACTACCCGGCCGCCGACGCCGCGGGTGACGACCTGTTCGTCGTCGCGGCCCCCGGATCGAGGGGCGACCACCTGGCGTTCGGCGAGCAGGTCGACGCCGCCGTCGCCGGGGACGGCTGGGGTCTGCTGCTGCCCACCGCGTACTTCCAGCGGCTGCACCACTGGCAGTCCGGGTTCCCGCCGGTCTCGCGGATCATGGTCAACGCCCACGGCCGCCGGTTCATGGACGAGGACGCCTCCTACGCCGTGTCGGGCGGGATCATCGACGTCCAGGACGGTCCGGTGTGGACGGTCTTCGACGAGCGCGCCCGCCTGGGCCTGCCCGCCGGGTACGCGCACTGGGACGCCGGTCACGTCCTCGCCGAAGCCGAAGCCGGCCGTACGATCCGCGCCGACAGCGTCGAGGAGCTGGCCGGGAAACTGGGCGTTCCCGCCGACGCGCTCCGGGCGGCGGTCGACCGCTGGAACGCGCACCTGCCCACCGGCGAGGACCCGGACTTCCTGCGCCACGAAACCCTGAAAGCCAAGGGGCGCACCGAACCACCGGAACCGCTGGGGACGCCGCCGTTCTACGCGGCGCGCACGCTGCCCGCCGAGCTCGTCTGCACCCACGCCGGGCTCGAGATCGACGGCACCGCCGCCGTCCTCGACGCGCGCGGGGAGCGCGTGTCCGGCCTGTTCGCCGCGGGGGAGGCCGGAGCCGGCGTGCTCGGGCCCCGGTACGTCGGCGGCGGGAACGCCGTCGCGAACGCCATCACCATGGGCCGGGTCGCCGGCCGCACCGCCACCACTCACTCAACGCCGAGGAGCACCCCATGACCGTCCACACCGGATCCGCGCCGAGCGCGGTCGGGAGACGCACCGTCCGCAAGGTCGCCGTGCGGATCATGCCGATCGTCGGCCTGCTCTACATCTTCAACTACATGGACCGGGCCAACATCGGCTACGCCCAGCTCGGCATGGGCAAGGAACTCGCGATCAACGCGGCGACCTTCGGGGCGGCGTCGGCGATCTTCTTCCTCGCCTACGTCGTGTTCGAGGTCCCGAGCAACATGATCATGAAGCGGGTCGGCGCGCGGCTGTGGCTGAGCCGGATCGCGGTCAGCTGGGGGATCGTCACGGTGGTGACCGGGTTCGTCGCGAGCACGACGCACCTGTTCATCGCGCGGATCGTGCTCGGCATCGCCGAAGCGGGGCTGTTCCCGGGCCTGCTGCTGTACTTGACGCTGTGGTTCCGCGGGAAGGAGCGCGGCCGCGCCATCGCGACGCTCGCGCTGGCCCAGCCGATCGCCCTGATCCTCGGCAGCCTCACCGGCGGCTGGATCCTCGACCACGCGCACTGGCTCGGGATGAGCAGCTGGCAGTGGGTGTTCGTGCTGCAGGGCGCGCCGGCCGTGCTGATCGGCGTCATCACGTTCCTGTGGCTGCCGGACAGGCCGGCCGAGGCGAAGTTCCTCACCAAGGAGGAGAGCGGCTGGCTGCAGGCCGAGATCGACAAGGAGTACGTGCCGGAGGAGAAGGAGACCTTCCTCGGACAGCTGAAGGCGGTCCGCAACGGCAAGGTGCTGCACCTGGCGTTCTCGAACCTGTTCATCGCCTGTGGGCTCTACGGGCTGACGTTCTTCCTGCCGCTGATCGTCAAGCAGCTCGACCCGAAGTACTCCTCGACGAACATCGGCCTGCTCGGCGCGATCCCGTACGTCGTCGGTGCGGTCGGGATGCTGCTGCTCGCCCGCAACTCCGACCGGACCGGCGAACGCAAGGGGCACGTGATCGCGCTGGTGCTCGTCGCGGCGCTGGGCTTCTTCGGCGCCATCCAGTTCAAGTCCGTGCCGGCGTTGTCGCTGATCAGCCTGTCGCTGGCGGCGATCGGCGTGCTCGGCTACCTGGCGCCGTACTGGGCGATGGCGGCGAAGGTGCTGTCGAAGGAGCACACCGCCGTCGGGCTGGCGGCGATCAACTCGATCGCGGCGCTGGGCGGATTCTTCGGACCCTACGCGATCGGGCTGGCGGCGACCGACAGCGACGTCACGGTCGGGCTGTACTTCCCGATCGGCTGCCTCGTGCTCTCGGCGATCATGCTCGCCTTCCTCAAGGTGCCCCGCGAACGAAACTAGTTTCGAGTTTGACTAGTTGCTAGGCTGCGGGCCATGGACGCGGAGCTGGACTTCTGGTCGTTCGTCGAGCTGGCCAACCGCCGGCTCGCCACGGAGTACGGCTTCCGCCACCAGCTGGCCACCGAGGTGCTGCTGACCCTGAACCGGGCGTCGGACCTCGTCACCTACGACCTCGAGGCCGCCGTGCACCGGCCGCGTGGGCGGTCGTGGTCGGGGTTCCGGCTGCTGTTCGTGGTCTGGCTGGCCGGGCCGCTGGACCCGTCGGCCGCCGCCCGGCTGACCGGGATGAGCCGGGCCGCCGTCTCGAACCTGGTCAAGACGCTGGTCGGGGACGGCCTGCTCGATCGTGCCCCCGACGAGCGCGACGGCCGGTCGGTCCGGCTGTCGCTGACGGACGCGGGCCACCGCGAGATGGTCTCGGTGTTCCGCGAGCACAACGAGCGCGAGTTCGGCTGGACGGGCGCCCTCACCGAGGAAGAACAGCGGATCCTGGTGATGCTGCTCGGCAAGCTGATCACCAGCCGTACCGCGGCCGACACCCGCAGCCGGCGCTGAGCAGCCCTGCGTCGGCATTGATGGTAGTAAAAGTCTGAACTATATTGGCCGGAACGGTCAGGAGGCGAACCATGGCGTACTACCGTCGAGCGGGCACCATCCCGCCGAAGCGGCACACCCAGCACCGCACCCCCGAAGGCGGCCTGTACTACGAAGAGCTGATGGGCGAGGAGGGCTTCTCGTCGGACTCCTCGCTGCTCTACCACCGCGGCGTGCCGTCGGCGATCGTCGGCGCGACGCCGTGGGAGCTGCCCGACCAGACGCTCACCGAGAACCGGCCGCTCGTGCCGCGCCACCTGAAGCTGCACGAGCTGTTCCCGGGCAACGACTACAAGAGCGCCGACGTCGTCACCGGGCGCCGGCTCGTCCTCGGCAACGGTGACGTCCGGATCTCCTACGTCGTGGCGGGGGAGGCCTCCCCGCTCTACCGCAACGCCGTCGGCGACGAATGTGTCTACGTCGAGGCCGGCGAGGCGCGCGTCGAGACCGTGTTCGGCCTGCTGGAAGCCCGGCAAGGGGACTACGTCATCCTGCCCCGCGCGACCACGCACCGCTGGGTGCCCACCGGCGACGAGCCGCTGCGCGCGTACGTCGTCGAGGCGAACTCGCACATCACGCCGCCGAAGCGGTACCTGTCCAGGTTCGGGCAGCTGCTGGAGCACGCGCCCTACTGCGAGCGCGACCTGCACGGGCCCGAGGAGCCGCTGCTCGCCGAGGGCGAGGACGTCGAGGTGCTGGTCAAGCACCGCGGCTCGCGCGGCATCACCGGCACCCGGTACGTCTACCCGGCCCACCCCTTCGACGTCGTCGGCTGGGACGGGTTCCTCTACCCCTACACGTTCAACATCGCCGACTTCGAGCCGATCACCGGCCGCGTGCACCAGCCGCCGCCCGTGCACCAGGTGTTCGAGGGCCACAACTTCGTCATCTGCAACTTCGTGCCGCGCAAGGTCGACTACCACCCCCTGGCCGTGCCCGTGCCGTACTACCACTCCAATGTGGACTCCGACGAGGTCATGTTCTACTGCGGCGGGAACTACGAGGCCCGCAAGGGATCCGGGATCGGCCAGGGCTCGATCAGCCTGCACCCGGGCGGGCACAGCCACGGCCCGCAGCCCGGCGCCGTCGAGCGGTCGCTCGGCGCGGAGTTCTTCGACGAGCTGGCCGTCATGGTCGACACGTTCCGCCCGCTCGAACTCGGCGAGGGCGGGCTGGCCAGCGAGGACCCCGGCTACGCGTGGACCTGGTCCGGACGGGGGCCGGTGGCGTGATCCCCGCGCTCTTCGCCGGGCTGTGCGACGACGCCGCGGTCTTCCCGCCCGGCCTGGCACCGCTGCCGGACGCGGTCGCCGCGCACGACGCGTATACGAAGGCCTGGTACGCCGACCTCGTCGGTCCGCTGGTGCTCGCCGCCCCGGCGCTCGACGCACTGGGTGACCTGCTCGGGCCGCGCGCCACCCCGCTGCCGGTCGCGGTGACGCTGCCCGGTGGTCCGGCGCAGCTGGCCGGCGTGCTCGAGGCCGTCCCGGACCTGCCGGTCGACCTGCGGGCGCTGGAGATCGCCGTGCCGGACGGCATGGGGCCGGCCGAAGTCCTCGACGCCGTGTCCGCCGCGACCGCCCCGGTGTACGTCGAGATCCCGCGCGACGACCGGCGCGTCCCGCTGCTGCGGGCGCTCGCCGGGACGGGCCACCGGGCGAAGTTCCGGACCGGCGGCGTGCGTGCCGACCTGTACCCGTCCGAGGCCGAGCTGGCCGCCGCGATCTGCGACGCCGTCGACGCCGGGGTCCCGTTCAAGGCGACCGCGGGACTGCACCACGCGCTGCGCAACACCGACCCGGAGACCGGCTTCGAGCAGCACGGCTTCCTCAACCTGCTGCTCGCGGCCGGCGACCCCGACCACGCCGAAGCGCACCTGGCCGAGCGGGACGGCGCGGTCGTCGCGGCGCTGGTCCGGGACCTGGACGACGGCGTCCGGACGCGGTTCACGTCGTTCGGCACGTGCAGCATCAGCGACCCCCTGACCGAGCTGGCCGGCCTCGGCCTGCTGCCCCGAGGAGAGGCATGACCACGATCGACATCCCGGCCGGTTCCCCGTTCGGCACGGCGAACCTGCCCTACGGCGTGTTCTCGGTGGGCGGCGACGCCCCGCGCGTCGGCGTCCGCGTCGGCGATTCGGTGCTCGACCTGGCCCGCGCGCTGGGCGACGACGTCTTCGCCGCGCCGACGCTGAACCCGTTCATGGCGCAGGGGTACGACCGCTGGGTGGCCGTCCGCTCGCGGATCACGTCGCTCGTGGCCGGCGAGGTCCCGGACGACGCCGTGCACGCGCTCGCCGACGTCACCCTCCACCTGCCCGTCGAGGTCGCGGACTACGTCGACTTCTACGCGTCCGAGCACCACGCGTCGAACGTCGGCCGGCTGTTCCGGCCGGACGCGGAACCGTTGCTGCCCAACTGGAAGCACCTCCCGGTCGGCTACCACGGGCGGTCCGGGACCGTGCTGGTCTCGGGCACCGACATCGTCCGCCCGAGCGGGCAGCGCAAGGGCGACCCGGCGCCGGTGTTCGGCCCGAGCACGCGCCTGGACATCGAGGCGGAACTGGGGTTCGTCGTCGGCACGGGCACGCCGCGGAACACCCCGATCGCCCCGGACGACTTCCCGCGGCACGTGTTCGGCGCGGTGCTGCTCAACGACTGGTCCGCGCGCGACATCCAGGCGTGGGAGTACGTGCCGCTGGGCCCGAACCTGGGCAAGAGCTTCGCGACGTCGATCTCGGCGTGGGTGGTGCCGATCCTGGCTCTGGAGGCCGCGCGGACGCCATTGCCCGGCCAGGACCCGGAACCGCTGCCGTACCTGCGGGAAAGCCGGCCGTGGGGATTGGACGTCGAGCTGGTGGTCGAGTGGAACGGCCAGGAGGTCAGCCGCCCGCCGTACCGCGAGATGTACTGGTCGCCGGCGCAGATGCTGGCCCACCTGACGGTCAACGGCGCGTCCGCCCGCACCGGCGACCTCTACGGGTCCGGCACGATCTCGGGCCCGGAGAAGCACCAGCGCGGCGCGTTCCTCGAGCTGAGCTGGGGCGGCAAGGAACCGCTGACGGTCAAGGGCGAGGAGCGCAGCTTCCTCGAGGACGGCGACGAGGTGGTGATCACGGCGACGGCCCCGGGCGCGAACGGCGAGCGCATCGCCTTCGGCGAGGTCCGCGGCCGCATCCTCCCGGCAGGCTAGGGCCGGGAGGGCAGGTACCGCACCGGTTTCCCGTCGCGGACGCACGTCGGCGGCGGTTCCTCGCCGCCGGCGGAAAGCCGACCACCGCTCGCCGCCGGTGGTGCCGCGCGGCCACTCCTCGTGGACGTCGGCCGCCTTGCGGTACCACCGGTTCGGCTCGACCGGCTGCTCGTGCGGCACGCGCGGGTAGAAGCCGCGGTCACCCCCCTTCCTCACCGAGACCGAGCCGCGGGCGGGGCCGGTGATACACCCGGATTCCGCAGCGGACGGTGGACAAGAGGCCCACGGACGTGCTGGGCTGGCAGCCGGGCGGTTATTCACCGACGTCGAGGAGCACGGCACTGAGCCTGTGGGAGTACCTCCGCGAGAACTGGATCGACGTCGTCAACGACGCGATCCTCCACGTGGACCTCACGCTCGCCGCGGTGGCGCTGGCCGTGCTCGCCGGCATGGCGCTCGGCCTGCTCACCTACCGGCGGCGGTGGCTCGGCGAGCTCGCCACCACGACCACCGCCGCGTTCCTCACCGTCCCCTCCATCGCGCTGCTGGGCATCCTGATCGGGCCGTTCGGGCTCGGCCTCACCAACGTCCTGTTCGCGCTCGTGCTCTACGCGCTCCTGCCGATCACGCGCAACACCATCGTCGGGCTGCGGGGCGTCGACCCGGCCGTCGTGGACGCCGCCCGCGGCATGGGCATGACGAAGACCGCGATCCTGTGGCGGGTGCGGCTGCCCTTGGCCTGGCCGGTCGTGCTCTCCGGCATCCGCGTCTCGACGCAGATCACCATCGGGATCGCGGCGATCGGCGCCTACGTCAAGGGGCCGGGACTCGGCAACGAGATCTTCGACGGCCTCGGCCGGTTCGGCTCGGTCAACTCCCTGAACCAGGTACTGACCGGGACGCTCGGGATCATGCTGCTGGCGCTGCTGTTCGACCTCGCCTTCGTGGTGGTCGGCAAGCTCACGACGTGGCGGCGCCCGCAGCCACTCGGCGAAACCGCGCCCGAGACGGACGGCGCCGCCGGCGCGGCGATCGAGCTGCGGAACCTGCGCAAGCACTACCCCGGCCGGCCCGCGCCCGCGGTCGAGGACCTCACCATGCGGATCCCCGCCGGCGAGATCGTCGTGCTGACCGGCCCGTCGGGGTGCGGCAAGACGACGACCATGCGGATGATCAACCGGCTCGTCGAACCCACGTCCGGCGTCGTCACGGTCGGCGGCACCGACGTCTCGGAGCTCGACCTCGACGAGCACCGGCGCCACACCGGGTACGTCATCCAGCAGGTCGGGCTCTTCCCACACCTGCGGGTGGCCGCCAACATCGGCGTCGTGCCGCGGGTGCTCGGCTGGCCGCGGCGGCGGATCGCCGGCCGCGTGCGCGAACTGCTCGACGTCGTCGGCCTGACCCGCGAACACGGCGACCGGTACCCGCGCGAGCTTTCCGGTGGCCAGCAGCAACGCGTCGGCGTCGCCCGGGCGATGGCCGCGGACCCGCCGGTCCTGCTGATGGACGAGCCGTTCGGCTCCACCGACCCGATCACGCGCGCGCGGCTGCAGGACGAATTCCTGCGCCTGCAACGGGAAGTGCGCAAGACGATCGTGTTCGTCACGCACGACTTCGACGAGGCGCTCAAGCTCGGCGACCGGATCGCCGTGCTGCGCCCGCGTTCGGTCATCGCGCAGTACGACACGCCGCAGGCGATTCTCGCCGCGCCGGCCGACGACTACGTCGCGTCCTTCGCCGGTTCGAAGCGGAACCTGAAGCGGCTGGCGCTGATCCCCGTCGCGGAGCTCGACCTCGGGCCGGCGGCGGACGGGCTGCCGTCGATCCCGAGTGAAGCCACCCTGCGGGACGCGCTGGACACGATGGTGCGCACCGGAAGCACCGCGGTCTCGGTCGACGGGCGGACGCTCGACCTCCCGCGGTTGCTCGCTGCCCTCCAGCCCGCCGCCGAAACGCCGCCGGCGGCCGTCGCGGAAGCCCCGCGGACGACCGTCCCGGAACGGCCGCGCCGTCGCCGGCTCGGGCTGCTGGTCCGCCCGGTCCTGCTCGCCCTCGCGCTGCTGGCGCTGTTCCTGGCCGTGCGCGCGTACCCGCTCGACTCGATCGAGCAGCGCTACCTCAACGCCGGCGAGATCTTCACCGAACTGGGCGCGCACCTGCGGCTGACGCTGCTCTCGACGGTCTGCACCATCGCGATCGCCCTGCCGCTCGGCGTGCTGCTGACCCGCGCGGGCGCCCGGTGGGCGCGTCCGATCGGCCTCGGGCTGGGCAACCTCGGCCAGGCGATCCCGTCGATCGGGCTCGTCGTCCTGCTCGCGCTCTGGATCGGCACGGGCACCGCGACGGCGGTGGCGGCGCTGGTCGTCTACGCGACATTGCCGGTGCTGCGCAACACGATCGCCGGGCTCGACGGCGTGGACCCGACGCTCGTCGACGCCGCCCGCGGCATGGGCATGACGAAGACGGCGATCCTGTGGCGGATCGAGCTGCCCCTCGCCGTCCCGGTGATCCTCGCCGGGATCCGGACGGCGCTGGTGCTCACGGTCGCGAGCGCGACGCTGGCGACGTTCATCGACGGCGGCGGCCTCGGCGGCGGGCTGGTCGCCGGGATCGGGCTGTACCGGCCGGTCCTGAGCCTGACGTTCGGCATCGTCGTCGCCGCACTGGCGCTCTTCGCCGACTGGCTGGGACTGGTCGCCGAGGAGGTCCTGCACCCGCGCGGACTGTGAACCCCAAGGAGGACAAGCCATGCGACGCACGACAGCCGTCGTCCTCGCCTTCGTCACGGCGCTCGCCGCCGGGTGCACGATCGGCAAGGACCAGCCCGGCGCCGGGGTGGGCGAGGGGTCCATCAAGAAGATCGACGCGCTGAGCGGCGCGCAGCTCCGCGTCGGCTCCAAGGAGTTCGACGAGCAGCTGCTGCTCGGCCAGATCGCGCTGGTCGCCCTGCAGGCGGCGGGGGCGAGCCCGCAGGACAAGACGAACATCACCGGGTCGAGCAACGTGCGCCAGGCCCTCACCAGCGGCGCGGTCGACCTGTACTGGGAGTACACCGGCACCGCGTGGATCAGCTACCTCCACGAGACGAAGCCGATCGCCGACGCGCAGGCGCAGTACGACGCGGTCAAGGAGGCCGACGCGGCCAACGGCGTCACGTGGTGGGCCCGTTCGCCTGCCAACGACACCTACGCGATCGCGGGCAACCCGGCCGTGGTGGAGCGGACCGGCGTGAAGACGATTTCGGACTACGCGGCGCTGGTGAAGCGGGATCCGGCGGCGGCGTCGACCTGCATGGGTCCGGAGTTCAAGAGCCGCGACGACGGATTTCCCGGGCTCGCCAGGGCCTACGGGTTCACGCTGCCCGAGCCGCAGGTCCACCTCCTCAACGACGCCGTCGTCTACCCGAGCGTCGGCAAGGGCGATCCGTGCGGCTTCGGCTCGGTCGCGTCCACCGACGGGCGGGTGGCCGGCCAGAAGCTGACCGTGCTGGAGGACGACAAGCACTTCTTCCCGACGTACAACCCGGCGATTTCGATCGCCGCCGGGGTCGCGCGGAAGTACCCGCAGCTGGAGCAGGTGTTCACGCCGATCGCCGCGAAGCTCGACACGGCGACGCTCACGGACCTCAACAAGAAGGTGAGCGTGGACGGCCAGAAGCCGGCGACGGTGGCCCACGACTGGCTCAAGGCGGCGGGCTTCATCGGCTGACCGGGTGGGGCTTCCGGCCGCCGCCGGGCGTGTGGTCGGGTCCGGCTCGGCCGTCGCCTTCCCAGGCTGACATCGCATTCCAGCCGGCGCGGCGGCGCCGGACAGGACCGCGCGACGGCCGGGCCTGCGCGCGAGGCATCCGGTGGGTCGCGTCGGCCGCATCGGCTGACCGGGTGGGGCTTCCGGCCGCTCGCCGCGCCGAGCCGGTGGCCGAACCAGCTCACCGCCGTGGTTGTTTCGGCGGGCGCGGCCTTCGCCTGCGTTTCCGAGAGCGGTTCGCGGCCCGGCCCAAGACGGCGGGCTTCATCGGCTGATCTTCGCATTCCGGCGAAATGCCGCGCCGGACGCGCCGGATCTGTCATGATCCGGCCAAGCCCCCGTACCGCGAAGGAAGTGACGATGTCGGCCGAGATGGACCAGCTGATCGCCCAGTTCGAGACCTTCCAGGCCAAGGTGCGCCAGGCCGAGGCCCGGTTCGCCGAGGTCGGGGACATGCAGGAGCGCGTCGCGCAGGTCTCGACCTCGGTGACTTCGCCGGACGGCACCGTGACCGTCACCGCCGGGGCCGGCGGCACCGTCACCGACCTGCGGCTCACCGCCGGGGCGATGCACCTGGAGGCGGGCCAGCTCGCTCAGCGGATCATGACCACCCTGCGCCAGGCCGTGGCCGGGGCCGCGCAGCAGCAGGCCGGCATCGTCGACGAGGCCTTCGGCTCCGACATCAGCGGGCAGGTCCGGCAGGCGCAGGCCGAAGCGTTCGGAACCGCCGCGCCCGAGCCCGCGTCGGAACCGCAGGAGCCGCGGCCGCGGCGCCGTCCCGATCCCGGGGACGACGACGACTTCGACCAAGGCCCGATCCTCCGCCGCTCCTGATCCGACCGAGGGAACTCTCCGCGATGCCAGACGGAATCCAGACCAACATCGACGCGATCTCCGGATACGCGCGCCAGCTGCCCTTCTACGAGCAGGAAGCGGACAAGTTCGGGGCCAAGATCGACGCCGCCGACGTGACCGACACCGCCTGGGGCGTCGTCGGGATCTGGGCGAAGCAGGGGTACACCGAGCGCCTAGGCGAACTGCGGTCGCTGCTGGGCGAGCTGAAGGACGGCGTCGACGGGCTCACCACCAAGATGACCAAGGCCGCCGAGATGTACCGCGGGACCGAGGAGGCCGGCGTGATCGCCTTCGGCCGGTACGAGGCGGAGATCGACGCGATCGGGGGGCAGGGCAAGTGACCGAGCCCAAGAAGAGCATCGCCGACGCCCTCGACGTCCAGCCGTACGACGAGAGCATGAGCGCGAACCTCGACCGCGCGGCCGAGGCCACGCCGGTCGTCGGTACCGTCTACAAGTCCGGCAAGTCGATCGCCGAGCACGCCCAGCAAGCGGCCGAAGCGGACAGCGCGGGCGAACTGGCCTCGGCGGGCAAGGCACTGGTAGCCGACGGCGCGGGGTTCGTCGCCGGCGCCGCGACGGACATGGTCACCTTCGCCATGGACCCGATCGGCTGGCTGGTCAGCCACGGGCTGAACATGCTGCTCGAGCTGGTCCAGCCGCTGCAGGACGCGCTGCACGCCGTCACCGGTGACGGGCCGGCCATCGGGCACGCGTCGGAGAACTTCGCCTCGATCGCGCACGGCTTCGTCGCGCTCGCCGAGGACTTCGAGAAGACCGGCGACACGGCGCTCGCCGAGTGGGTCGACGAAGCGGGCAAGGCGGCCAAGGAAGCGCTCGGCGACTTCTCCTCGGGCATCCGCGGCGTCGGCTCGGCGGCCGGGTCGGTCGCCGAGGTGCTGCAGATGTGGTCGATGGTCATGCAGGTCATCGAAGAGGTGATCAAGGCGATCATCACCGAGCTGGTGTCCTGGCTGATCACCATCTGGCTGCCCGCGCTGGCCGCGTCGGTGATCAGCTTCGGCAGCTCGGTCGCCGCCGCGATGACGGCGTCCATCGCCAAGGCCGCGAGCGTGCTGCAGAAGGTCACGCGCTACCTCGGCAAGTTCGGCAAGCTGCTCGACACGTTCATCGAGTTCCTCGCGAAGTACTCGACGAAGGTCGTGGAGATGACCCGGAAGTTCCGGCTCGGCCGGTACGCCGGGGAGTCGCGGTTCGGCCTGGACACGCTGGAGAACACGGCCGGGGTGGCGTTCACGCCCGGGAACCGGATGCTCTCCACGATGTTCGGCACGTCGGTCGGCGCGAGCCCGCTGGTCGCCGGCGCGAGCGTCAAGGCCGGCATCGCCGCGGGCAAGACGGCCTTCGGCGAAGGCAAGGAAGCCGTTACCCCGGAGGAGGACGAACCGTGGTTCGACAAGAGCCGGATCGGTGGCGACCGGACGCCGGAGGAGACCCGGCGGAACTTGGACATCTAGCCCGGAAGGCCGTCGGGTTCGGCGACCGCATGGAGTCCGCCAAGGACGCCGCTCTGGTGCGCCCGGGCTTCCGCGAGCGAGTGGAGGCGCTGCTGCGCGACCACTGGCGGGAGCCGGTGATCGTGCTGCGCCTGGGCGACACCGACGTGCGGTTCGCCGTCCCGGGCCGTCGCCCGGACGGCACGGTCGAGGGCGAAGGCCTGGTGCGCCAGGGTTTCCTGACCGTCGCCCGGGGAATCGGCGCGGCGGTGGGCTACGTGGCGTACCTGGCGAGCGCGGCTGGCAGCGGCGGCGGCAAGGGCGAGCGCGAGGCCCAGGTGACCGGTCCGGCCGGCGCCCAGGTCCTCGACCCGCTCGACCGGCTCCGGCGGGCGAAGGGACCGTGGCTGGTGTGTTCGCCGTCGTCGGTCGCGTTCGTGGACACGGGATCGACGTACCTGGACCCGGCCGACGCGCCCGAGCCGCGGATCGTGTGGGAGGCGCGGGGGAGCGCGGCGCCGGAGGTCAGCTTCCGCAGGCGCACGCTGACCTGGCCGGACGGTTCGCGCTTCAAGTTCCCGCTCCAGGGCCGCACGGAGGAGCGGCACCTGCGGCAGTTCCACGAGCACCCGGACGTGGTGCACTGGCCGGAGTGACCCGGCCGCGCGTGCCGACGCACTACGCTGGGCCGAATGAGCGCGGTATCCAGCCCGGAGCAGTCGATGGTCGAGACCCGGCACCAGACCCGGTTGCTCACCCTGCTGCGGGACGAGGGCCCGATGTCGCGGGTCGAGCTGGGGGAGCGCCTCGAGCTGCCGCGGGCGCGTGTCGGCGCGGAGGTGACGCGGCTCGCGGAGGTCGGGCTCGTCGAGACCGCCGGGCCGTCGGCCAGCCGCGGCGGACGGCGGTCCACGCTCGTCCGCCTCGCCGGTGACCTGCGGGTGCTCGCGGTCGACGTCGGGGCGACGTCGGTCGGGCTGGCCGTCACCGACGCTTCGTGCGAGGTGCTCGCGCACACCGTCGAAGACTGCGACGTCCGGCAGGGGCCGCACCCGGTGCTGCGGCGGGTCGCCGAGCTCGCGGCGAAGGTCCGCGACCAGGCACCCGGCCGGCTGGTCGCCGCGGGGATCGGCCTGCCGGGGCCGGTCAGCTTCGCCGAGGGGATGGCCGTCGCGCCGCCGATCATGCCCGGCTGGGACCGGTTCAACGTGCGCGACCACCTCGGCGGGCTGTGGGGCTGCCCGGTCGCGGTGGACAACGACGTCAACGCGATGGCGCTCGGGGAACGGCACGCCGGGGTCGCGCGGTCGACCGACGACCTGATGTTCGTCAAGATCGGCACCGGGATCGGCTGCGGGATCGTGCTCGGCGGCAAGGTGTACCGCGGGGTGGCGGGCACGGCGGGCGACATCGGGCACATCCGGCTGGACGACTACGGCCCGACCTGCGCGTGCGGCGAGGTCGGCTGCCTGGAGGCCTACTTCGGCGGCGCGGCACTGGCCCGCGACGGGCTGGCACTCGCCCGCAGCGGCCGCTCGGCGCACCTGGCGGAAGCGGCGGCCGAACGCGGCGCGATCACGGCCCGCGACGTGGGCCTCGCCGCGGCGGCGGGCGACTTCGGCGCGGTGAACCTCATCCGCGACGGCGGCCGCCGGCTCGGCCAGGTGATCGCCTCGCTGGTGTGCTTCATCAACCCGGGCATGGTGGTGATCGGCGGCGGCGTGGCCCAGCTCGGGCACCAGCTGCTGGCCGAGGTCCGCAGCGCGGTGTACCGGCGGTCGCTCCCGCTGGCGACGGGGAACCTGCCGATCGTGCTGTCCGAGCTGGGCGAGACGGCGGGGGTCATCGGAGCGGCGTGGTCGGCGACCGATCGGGCGTTCACGCTCAGCAGCTGAGGTCGCGGGCGCTCCTTGCCTTGCGCGACGGGACGCGAGCGCCTCCACCGGCCGAGCCCTCGGCGCGTGGCGCGCCGTTGCAGCCGCGGGTATTGCCGAGCGGACGTGCCGGTCGTGCTCAACGGCGCCGAGCCCGTCCGCCCGCGCGGGTCCGCAGCCGGCATCTCCGTGGCTCGATGCGTCAAAATCGGACAGACTTTCGCATCAAACGATCGAAAGTCTGTCCGATTTCGCACGTCTATCCGGGTGAAAACCACCCAAACCCCGACTCCATCACCTTGACGAGTGATGCGCGCCACCCTACTTTCGCTGCCTGAGCGACAAAGTCCGTCGCGACACGACACAACTGGGGGCACCGTGGCCGAGACCAGGCGAGCCGACCCGGCGAGCCCGCGGACGGCCAACCTCGCCTCCGTCCTCCGCGCCCTGCGCGCCGGCCCCCTCTCGCGCACCCAGCTGGCCGCCCGCTGCGGGATCGCGAAGTCGGCCCTTCCCGGCCTGCTCGCCGACCTCGCCGGACGCGGGCTCGTGCGTGCCGCCGGGGTGCGGACCGGCAACGGGCGGCCGAGCCGGCTCGTCGAACTGCACGGCGAAGACGCCTACGCCCTGGCGCTGAGCATCGAAGCCGACCGGCTCTCCGCCGTCGTCACCGATCTCACCGGCCGCACGCTGGCCGAAAGAACCGAGACCGTCGACGTCGCCGCGCTCGGATTGCCGCGCTGCATGGACGAACTCGCCCACCTCGCCCACCGGGTGCTGCCCGGCGCCCCGGTCGGGGTCGCCGTCTCGGTGCCCGGGCTGGTCGACTCGGCCGCCGCCGTGCTGCGGCTCGCCCCGGCCCTGCGGTGGCGCGACGCGGAGATCGCCGGCCTGATGGCCGCCCGGCTGGGCCTGCCCGCCGAGGCCGTCGCCGTCGACAACGACGCCAACCTCGGCGCACTCGCCGAGTCGCTCGACGGGGCCGGGAGCGAGCTGTTCTACCTCAGCGGCGGTACCGCAGTCGGCGGGGGACTCGTCTCCGGCGGCGCCGTCCTGCGCGGCGCGCGCGGCTTCGCGGGCGAGGTCGGGCACATCGCCGTCGACCCCTCCGGCGAACGCTGCTCCTGCGGCCGGACCGGCTGCCTGCAGACGAAGGCGAACCTGGCCGCGGTCCTGCGGGCGGCGGCCCCGCCCGGCGACCCGCTCCACGACCCCGCCCTCGGCGTCGGCGGCCGCGTCGCGCTGCTCAGGCAGCGCGTCCGGCTCGGCGACCAGCGCGCGGGCACGGCGGTCCACGAACTCGGCGTCGCGCTCGGCGTCGCACTGTCCACTGTGGTCGACGTGCTCGACCCGGACGTCGTCGTGCTCGGCGGCTACTTCGCCGAGCTCGGCGACTGGCTGGTGGAACCGGTCCGCGTCGAGCTCGCCGCCCGGCCGCTCGGCCACGCCCGGATCGTGCCGTCCCGGCTCGGCCTGGGCGCGCCGCTGCGGGGCGCCGCGCACCTGGCCGCCGAACGGCTGTTCGCGAACCCGACGCTCGTCGAGGAGGCCTCGGTATGAGCTTGCTGTCCGTCCGCGGGATCGTGAAGACCTTTCCCGGCGTCCGCGCGCTCGACGGCGTCGACCTCGACGTCGAACGGGGCGAGGTGCACTGCCTGCTGGGGCAGAACGGCGCCGGCAAGTCGACGCTCATCAAGGTCCTCGCCGGCGCGCACCAGCCCGACACCGGGGAGATCACCTGGCAGGGCGAACCCGTCACGCTCGGCTCGCCGGTCGACGCCCTGCGCCTGGGCATCGCCACCATGTACCAGGAACTCGACCTCGTGCCCGGGCTTTCGGTGGCCGACAACATCTTCCTCGGCCACGAACGCGCCCGCTTCGGCTTCACGCGCATCTCGCAGGCCCGCGACGAAGCCGCCCGTCTGATGGCCCGGCTCGGCCACCCCGACATCCGGCCGTCCACCGAGGTCGGCAAGCTGTCGGCCGCCGGGCAGCAGCTCGTCTCGATGGCCCGCGCCCTCGCCCACGACGCCCGCCTGCTGGTGATGGACGAACCCACCGCCGCGCTGGCCGGTGAGGAGGTCGACAACCTCTTCCGGATCGTCGGCGAGCTGACCGCCGACGGTGTCGCGGTCGTCTACATCTCCCACCGGCTCGAGGAACTGCGCCGGATCGGGCACCGGGTGACCGTGCTCAAGGACGGCCGGACCGTCGGTACCGGCCTCGACGCCCGGGAGACGCCGACCGCCGACCTGGTCGCGCTGATGGCCGGCCGCAAGGTGGAGACCGTCTTCGGCCCGCGCCACGACGGCCACGCCCGGCCGGAGGTGGCCCTCGAAGTCGAGCACCTCTCGCGGGCGGGCGAGTTCGAGGACGTCAGCTTCACCGTGCACGCGGGCGAGGTCGTCGGCATCGCCGGGCTGGTCGGCTCCGGCCGCAGCGAACTGCTCGAGACGATCTTCGGCGCACGCAAGGCCGACCGCGGAACCGTCGCCGTGCACGGGAAACCGCTCGGCACCGGCAACGTCCTGGCCGCCGTCAAGGCCGGGATCGGGCTGGCGCCCGAGGAACGCAAGAGCCAGGGCCTGCTGCTGGACCTCCCGGTGGTGCACAACGTGACCCTGGCCAGCCTCGGCCGGTACGCGAAGCTCGGCTTCACCGAGCGCGCCAAGGAACTGGACGACGCCGGCGCCAGCCTGCGGCGCCTCGACCTGCGGCCCGCCGATCCCCGGCGGATCGTCCGCACGCTGTCCGGCGGCAACCAGCAGAAGGCCGTGCTCGCGCGGTGGCTGGTCCGCGGCTGCAAGGTGCTGCTGCTCGACGAACCCACGCGCGGCGTCGACGTCGGCGCCCGCGCCGAGCTGTACCGGCTGATCGACGAGCTGGCCGCGACCGGCGTCGCGATCGTGCTGGTGTCCAGCGAAATCCCCGAGGTGCTCGGGCTGTCCGACCGGGTGCTGGTGCTGCGCGAGGGCCGTGTCCTCGCCGACCGGCGCTCCGGCGGGCTGACCGAGGCCGAGGTGCTCGACGTGATTCTCGAGGGGAGCGCGGCATGACCGAAACGCAAGCACCGCCACAGGAAGCGCTTCCCGCCGAACGGAAGCGGCGGTTCGCCTTCGTCGCCGACCCGCGGCTGCTCGGCCTGGCCGGGGTGCTCGTGGTGCTGTGCCTGGTGGGCCAGTTCACCCGGCCGGAACTGTTCTTCACCGAAAGCAACATCTCGACGATCCTGCGGCTGGCCGCGGCGATCGGCGTGGTGAGCGTCGGAATGACGTTCGTGATCATCAGCGGTGGCATCGACCTGTCCGTCGGCTCGATGGTCGGCCTGGCCGGCGTCTGGCTGACGACGCTGGCCACGCAGTCGTACGGGCCGTGGGTGATGGTCCTTTGTGGACTCGCGGTCGGGCTCGGCTGCGGGCTGATCAACGGCGTGCTCGTCGCCTACGGCAAGGTCGTGCCGTTCATCGCCACGCTCGCGATGTACGTCTCGGCGCGCGGGCTCGCCGAGCGGATCAGCGGCCGGCGCACCCAGGTCGTCGCCGACCAGGACTTCCTCGCCTTCTTCCGCGGCGGCTTCCTCGGCATCCCGACGCTGATCTGGCTGTTCGCCCTCGTGTTCGCGGTCGGCTGGGTCGTGCTCAACCGCACCACCTTCGGCCGCCGGACGTACGCGGTCGGCGGCAACGCCGAGGCGTCGCGGCTGGCCGGCATCAACGTCAAGCGCCACCTCGCGCTCGTCTACGGCGTGGCCGGGCTGTGCTGCGGCATCGCCGCGCTCATGGTCGTCGCGCGGACCACGGCGGGCGCGTCGACCAACGGCATGTTCTACGAGCTCGACGCGATCGCGGCGGTGGTCATCGGCGGCACGCTGCTGACCGGGGGCCGCGGCTCGCTCATCGGCACCCTCATCGGCGTGCTGATCTTCACGGTGCTGTCGAACATCTTCACGCTGAACAACCTGGACACCGACATCCAGAACATCGCCAAGGGCGTGATCATCGTGCTCGCCGTGCTCTTGCAGTTCCGGGCCAGGAAAGCCAGGACCGGTAGTCAGTAACCACCGATGGAGGTCACCATGGCCGAACAACCCTTCCTCGGCCGCCGAGGATTCCTGCTGGGCGGGGCCGCCGTCGGCGCCGGCGCGCTGCTGGCGGGCTGCACGTCGAACACGCCCGCGAACTCGGAGTCGAACGCGCCGGTCGCCAACGCGGGCAACAACGCCCAGCCCGGCAAGCCGGTCACGATCGGCTTCTCCGCGCCCGCGGCCGACCACGGCTGGATCGCGGCGATCACCAAGAACGCCAAGGCGCAGGCGCAGAAGTTCAGCGAGGTGAAGTTCAACGCGACCGAGGGCACCAACGACGTCAACCAGCAGATCTCCCAGGTGGAGACGCTGATCAACGCCAAGGTCGACGTGCTGGTGATCCTCCCCTTCGACGGGAAGGCGCTCACCGCGGTCGGCCAGCAGGCGATGGACGCGGGCATTCCGGTGATCAACCTCGACCGCGTCTTCGACACTCCGCTGGCGTACAGAACGTGGATCGGCGGCGACAACTACCGGATGGGTGTCAACGCGGGCAACTACATCGCCACGGAGCTCAAGAAGAAGAACGTCGCGAACCCGATCATCGGCGAGGTCGCCGGGATCGACTCGCTGCCGCTGACCCAGGAACGCAGCAAGGGCTTCAAGGACGCGCTGGGGCGCGCCGGGTTCAGCGTGGGCCCGCGGGTGTCGGCGCAGTTCACGTCGGAGTCGGGGGAGCAGCAGACCGCGAACCTGCTGCAGAGCGCGCCGAAGCTGGACGCCCTGTGGAACCACGACGACGACCAGGGCATCGGCGTCAACGCGGCGATCGACACCGCGGGCCGCAAGGAGTTCATCATGGTCGGCGGGGCCGGCTCGAAGAACATGATGAACCTGATCAAGGCCGACTCCTCGCCGATCAAGGCGACCGTGCTCTACAGCCCGTCGATGGCCTCGACGGCGGTGGCGCTGGCCCGGCTGCTCGGGCAGCGCAAGGGGATCGGCGACCTGGCCGAGCACGACATCCCGGCCGAGATCACCACGTATTCGGCGGTCGTGACGAAGGAGAACGTCGACCAGTACCTCGACGTCGGCTTCGACTCCTGACCGGACTTTTCGCCAGAACACAAGGAGGGGCATGAGCCGGGAAACCATCGGGATCGGCATGGTCGGGCACGCGTTCATGGGTGCGGTGCATTCGCACGCCTGGCGCAGTGTGCACCGGTTCTTCGACCCGCCGCTGGTGCCGAGGCTCGCCGTGCTCGGCGGCCGCGACGAAACCCGGGCCAGGGCGGCCGCGGAGAAGTTCGGGTGGGAGGCCGTCGAGACCGACTGGCGGAAGCTCGTCGCCCGGGACGACGTCGGCCTGGTCGACGTCTGCACGCCGGGGGACAGCCACGCGGAGATCGCGATCGCCGCGCTGGAGGCCGGGAAGCACGTGCTGTGCGAGAAACCGCTGGCCAACTCGGTCGCGGAGGCCGAGGCGATGGCCGAGGCGGCGCGGCGGGCTCGGGAGCGCGGGGTGCGGGCCATGGTCGCGTTCAACTACCGCCGGGTGCCCGCGCTCGCGCACGCCAGGAACCTGGTCGCGAGTGGGGCACTCGGCGAGATCCGGCACGTGCGGTCGGTGTACCTGCAGGACTGGCTGTCGGATCCGGAAGCGCCGATGACCTGGCGGCTGCGTCGCGAAAGCGCGGGCTCGGGGGCGCTGGGCGACCTGGGCGCGCACATCGTCGACGCCGCCCAGTTCGTCACCGGTGACCTGATCACCGGCGTCTCGGCGCTGACGAACACCTTCGTCAAGCAGCGGCCGGCCGAGAACGGCGGCACGGACGACGTGACGGTCGACGACACCGCGTTGTTCCTGGCCCGATTGGCCGGGGGAGCGGTGGCGACCTTCGAGGCGACCCGGTTCGCGCTGGGCCGCAAGAACGCGATGCGGCTGGAGATCAACGGGTCGAAGGCGAGCCTGGCGTTCGACTTCGAGTCCATGAACGAACTCCAGTGGTACGAGGGCGCCGGCACCGAAGCCGGGTTTCGCCGGATCCTCGTCACCGAGCCCGACCACCCGTACGTCGGCGCGTGGTGGCCGCCGGGGCACCTGCTCGGCTACGAGCACACGTTCACCCATGAGGTCGCCGACCTCCTGGAAGCCATCGGCGCGGGCACCGACCCCGCGCCGAGCTTCGACGACGGCCTGCGCGTCCAGCGGGTGCTGGACGCCGTCGAGAAGAGCGCGGCCGCGCAGGCGGCTTGGACTTCGGTGGAGGAGAAATGAGCCGTCCCGTCACGTTGTTCACCGGCCAGTGGGCGGACCTGCCGTTCACGGAGGTCTGCAAGCTGGCCGCCGACTGGGGTTACGACGGCCTGGAAATCGCTTGCTCGGGCGACCACTTCGAGGTCGACCGCGCACTGTCCGAAGAGGACTACGTGCCGGCCCGGCTGGCGCTGCTGGCCGAGCACGGGCTCAAGGTGTGGGCGATCTCGAACCACCTCGTCGGCCAGGCCGTCTGCGACGACCCGATCGACGCCCGGCACCGCGCGATCCTGCCGTCCCGGATCTGGGGCGACGGCGAACCGGAGGGCGTCCGGCAGCGGGCGGCGGCCGAAATGGCCGACACCGCGCGGGCGGCGGCGAAGCTCGGCGTGGACACCGTCATCGGCTTCACGGGGTCGAAGATCTGGAAGTACGTGGCGATGTTTCCGCCGGTCGCGCGCGGTGACATCGATGACGGTTACGCGGACTTCGCCCGGCGCTGGAACCCGATCCTGGACGTCTTCGACGAGGTCGGCGTCCGGTTCGCGCACGAAGTCCACCCGTCGGAGATCGCGTACGACTATTGGACGACCAAGCGCGCGCTCGAAGCCGTGGACCACCGGCCGGCGTTCGGGCTGAACTGGGACCCGTCGCACTTCGTGTGGCAGGACCTCGACCCGGTCGGGTTCATCCTCGACTTCGCCGACCGGATCTACCACGTCGACTGCAAGGACACGAGAAAGCGCTTCGACGGCCGCAACGGACGGCTCGGGTCGCACCTGGCCTGGGCGGACCCGCGGCGCGGCTGGGACTTCGTGTCCGTCGGCCACGGCGACGTCCCGTGGGAGGACTGCTTCCGGGCGCTGAACTCGATCGGCTACACCGGCCCGATCTCGGTGGAGTGGGAAGACGCCGGGATGGACCGGCTCCGGGGCGCGGCGGAGGCGGTGAAGTACCTGCGCGAGCACCTGTTCGACCAGCCGTCGGCGGCTTTCGACGCGGCTTTCAGCAACCAGAGATGAGGGAGTTCCATGTGCGGTGACAGGCCAGAGCAGCACTCCCGACGAACGTTCCTGAACGTGGCGACAGCGGCCCTCACGGTGGGGGCCGCGGCCATCGCGCTGCCCGGCACCGCGGACGCTTCCCCGGCCCGGCGCCGGGTCCCGCTCGACCGGATCAGCATCCAGCTCTACTCCCTGCGGTCGCTGCTGCAGAACGATCCCGAAGGCACGCTGTCCGCGCTGGCCGACATCGGCTACCGGAAGGTCGAGCTGGCCGGCACCTACGGCCGCAGCGCGACCGAGTTCCGCGCCATCCTCGACCGCAACCACATCAAGGCCTCCTCGACGCACGTCGGCATCGACGGCGACCTGAACCAGACGATCGCCGACGCGAAGATCCTGGGCAACACCTCCGCCGTCGTGCCGTACGCGAACTTCGGCACGATCGCCGAGTGGGAGGCCTTCGCGGGCCGCATGAACACCGCGGCGGCGGCGTTCAAGAAGGCCGGGCTGAAGCTCGGCTACCACAACCACGACCACGAGTTCGCCCCGATCGGCGGCGTCGTGCCCTACGACGTGCTCACCGCGAAGACGGACAAGCGGCTCGTGCACCTGGAAATCGACCTGTTCTGGGCGGTGAACGGCGGCGCGGACCCGGTCGAGCTGTTCCGGCGCAACTACCCGCGCGTCACGCAGTACCACGTGAAGGACCGGACCGCGGACGGGCAGATGGTCGACCCCGGCGCGGGCATCATCAACTTCCCGCGCATCTTCGCCGCGTCCTGCCACAACATCGGCGAATACATCGTCGAGCACGACCAGCCGGCCGACCCGCTGAACACCGCGAAGGTCGGGTTCGAGTACCTCCGCACCGTGCGTTTCTGAGACCCCGGGGGAAAGTCGCATGCGAGTGTCACGTCGGTCGATGCTGGCCGGAACCGCCGCGGGCGTCCTCGCGCCCGCGGTCGGGATGGCCGATTCGGCCTACGCGGCGGGCCTGACCCGCCAGATCACGATCTACGCCGAAGCCCTGCCCGGCGGCCTCTACGGCTACGGCCTCGAGCCGGGCAAGGCCACCATCCCCGGGCCGCTGCTGGAGATCTACGAGGGCGACACCCTCGAGATCGAGCTGGTCAACCGGACCGACCAGCGGCTGTCGATCCACCCGCACGGCGTCAACTACGACACCGGGTCCGACGGCGCCCCGCTCAACGCGTCGTTCAACAAGCCCGGCGAGACGCGGACCTACACCTGGAAGACGCGCGCCCGCTACGACGCGGGCGGTGGGTTCTGGATGCCGGGCAACGCCGGCTACTGGCACTACCACGACCACGCGATGGGCACCGACCACGGCACCGCCGGGCTGGCGCGCGGGCTCTACGGCGGGCTGATCGTGCGCAAGCGCGGCGACCTGCTGCCGAGCAGGCAGTACACCGTCGTGTTCAACGAAATGATGATCAACCACAAGACGGCGCCCGACACGCCGATCCTCGAGGCCCGGCTCGGCGAGCGCGTCGAATGGGTGTGCATCGGGTACGGCAGCCTGCCGCACACGTTCCACCTGCACGCCCACCGCTGGGCCGACACCCGCACGGGGATGCTCAGCGGCGCCGCTGACAACGCTGCCATCGTCGACAACAAGAACCTCGACCCCGGCAGCTCGTTCGGGTTCCAGGTGATCGCCGGGGAAGGCGTCGGCCCTGGGGCGTGGATGTACCACTGCCACGTCCAGACCCACTCCGACGGCGGGATGGTGGGCCTGTTCCTGGTCCGCAACGCCGACGGCAGCCTCCCCGAGGGAGCGCAGGACGCGATCGACCGGTTCAAGCTGCATGACCACTCCGGGCACGACATGAACCCGGATGGACGGACGCACGCATGAGGACGGGAGCTATGAGAAAACGGTGGTTCGGAAGGCGCGGGGCGCTCGTGCTCGCCATCGGCTCGGTCCTGGCGGCCGGGGCCCCGCTGATCACGATGCCGGTGGCGCAGGCCGCGCCCGCCGCGGTGAACGTGCCCGTCAACGTGCTGGTCTTCCACGGCGCGGCGGCGGATCAGAAGGACCCGGTGCTGCGCGCGGCGGACGCGATCGCGCGGCTGGGCACGGACAACGGCATCACGGTGACGGCGTCCTCGGATCCCGCCGTGTTCAGCACCGCCAACCTCGCGAAGTACCGCGGGGTCGTCTACCTGTCCGCGCAGGGCGTCACGCTCAGCCGTGAGCAGGAAGGCGCGCTGCAGGCCTACATGAAGGCGGGTGGCGGGTTCCTCGGCATCTCCGACGCCGCCCGCGCGCAGGACTCCTCCCAGTGGTTCACCGGCCTGATCGGCGCCCGCCCGGTCGGTGCCCGCCCGACGCCGGAAGCGGTGGCGTCGGTGACCGCGAGCGCGGAGAACCCGCCGAACGAGACCAAGGAAAAGCTGGCCGACAACAACGAAAACACGAAGTGGCTGACGTTCGCGAACACCGGCTGGGCGGCCTACAAGATGGCCACGCCGGTCGCGGTCAGCAGCTACTCCCTGGTGTCGGCCAACGACTTCCCGGGCCGCGACCCGAAGAACTGGACCCTGCAGGGTTCGGCCGACGGGAGCACCTGGGTCGACCTGGACACGCGCACCAACGAGGTGTTCCAGGAACGGTTCCAGACCCGGACCTTCACCTTCGCCAACACGACGGTGTACCCGAACTACCGGCTGAACATCACCGCGAACTCGGGTGAGCCGCTCATCCAGCTCGCCGATCTCAAGCTGTTCAAGGACACCTCGACGACCCCGCCGCCGCCCGAGCCGGCGCCGCAGCAAGCGGTCGTCGACGTCCTCGACGCGCAGCACCCGGCCACCGCCGGGCTGCCGCAGAACTGGACGCGCACCGACCGGTGGCTCAACTGGGAGACCAACCCGGTCGGGACCGTCCACACCGTCGCGCAGGTCGAGGAGAAGGGCTACACCCCGGGCGTCGGTGCGAACGGCCCGTTCCACCCGATCTCGTGGTGCCGCGACTACGACGGCGGCCGCTCCTTCTACACCGGCATGGGCCGCACCGAAGGGTCCTACGGCGAAGACCAGTTCCGGAAGCACCTGCTCGGCGCCCTGCGCTGGACGACCGGCATGGTGCGCGGCGACTGCCAGGCCGGGATCGCCGCCAACTACAAGGTCGAGCGGCTGACCGGCAAGAACGCGGCCGGGCAGCTCGACCAGATCGGCGAGCCGCACGGGCTGACGATCGCCCCGGACGGCAAGGTGTTCTACATCGGCAAGGCGGCCTGCCCGACCGGGCCGGTGGTCAGCTGGGACGACCCGAACGTCGGCCTCGGCTGCGGCACGATCCACCAGTGGGACCCGGTCACCAAGAAGGTCAAGCTGCTCACCACGTTGCGCGTGATGGGCAACCGGGGCAGCGGTGACGAGCTGGTCAAGAACGAAGAGGGCCTGCTCGGCATCACGCTGGACCCGAAGTTCACCGAGAACGGCTGGTTCTACGCCTACTGGATGCCGCACGAGTCGATCGACCGCGACAAGCGGATCGGCAAGCGCACGGTCTCCCGCTTCACCTACGACCTGGCGAAGCAGACGATCGACCAGGCCACCCGCAAGGACCTGCTGTCCTGGGACGTGCAGATCCACAGCTGCTGCCACGCCGGTGGCGGCATGGCCTTCGACAAGGACGGCAACCTCTACATCGGGTCCGGGGACAACAACTCCTCGGGCGGCTCGAACGGCTACTCGGGCAACAACTGGACGCTCGACTACAAGGGCATCTCGTTCCAGGACGCGCGCCGCACGGCGGGCAACACGAACGACCTGGACGGCAAGATCCTGCGCATCCACCCGGAGGCGAACGGCACCTACACGATCCCGCAGGGGAACCTGTTCCCGAACGGACCGGCCGACAAGACCCGGCCGGAGATCTACGTGATGGGCGTCCGCAACATCTCGCGCCTGCAGATCGACCCGGTGCACAACTGGATGACCGCGGGCTGGGTCGGTCCCGACGCGTCCTCACCGAGCCCCGAACTGGGCCCGGCGAAGTACGAGACGGCGACGATCATCACCGAAGCCGGCAACCACGGCTGGCCGTACTGCATGGGCAACCGGCAGCCCTACCGCGACCGCAGCAGCACGAACGCCGCGGAGCTGACCGGCTGGTACGACTGCGACAACCCGGTCAACACCTCGCCGCGCAACACCGGCCTGGTGAACCTGCCGCCGATCAAGGACAACATGATCTGGTACTCGCCGGACGGCGGCGGGCCGGTCTTCCCGAAGCGGCCGGGCTCGTCCATCCCGACGTACGTCGCGGCGGACGCCACCTACACCCAGCCGTACCTGCGGGGCGGCGGCCAGGCGGTCATGTCCGGGCCGACGTACCACCGCTCGCTGGTCAACACGAACAGCGGCGTCGCGTGGCCGGCGTACTGGGACAACAAGTGGTTCATCGGCGACGAGTCCAACTCGCAGAACCGCGTCGCGGTGACCGTCGACCCGGCGGGCGTGCCGACGCACCAGCCGCCGGTGTTCGCCGAGACGTTCCGGCAGATCATCCCGGGCGGCTCGGGCGACACCCGGGTGCAGAGCTGGATGGACGCCAAGTTCGGGCCGGACGGCGCGCTGTACGTCCTGGACTACGGCAACGGGTTCTTCTCGCTGGACGCCAACCAGAAGCTGCTGAAGATCAGCTACACCGGTGGCGCGCCGACCCCGGCGCCGGCGGCGTCGTCGACGATGGTGCAGAACAAGGCGCTGACGGCGGCGTTCACCGGGTCGAAGTCCGGTGGCGTGTCCTACCGCTGGGAGTTCGGCGACGGCTCGGTGTCCACCCAGGCCGACCCGCGGCACACCTACCCGCGCACCGGGATCTTCACCGCCAAGCTGACCGTGACCTACGCCGACGGTGAGGCGGTGACCACCCGGACCGCGGTGAACGTCGGGTGCGTGGTGGCCGATCCGAGCCCGGTGGTGACCTTGGGCGACAGCGTCACCAAGGTGGTCAACCGCAACGCCGGCGGTGGCTGCACGGTCGACGACTTCATCGACGACGAAGGCGTGTGGACCACGCACGCGGCGTTCGTCAACCACGTCGAGCAGGCCACCGAGACGCTGTCGGACCTCGGGGTGCTGAACGACGACGAAGTGGCGGAGCTGACCGCGGCCGCCGACGCGTCGCCGATCGGGAAGCCGGGCACGACGGGCTACGAGGCGCTGTTCGACGGCACGGCCGCGTCGCTGCGCGGCTGGGAGCAGGCGCCGTCCGGGCAGTTCACGCTGCAACCCGACGGGTCGATCCGCTCGGCCGGCGGGCTGGGCATGCTGTGGTACAGCCAGCGGCAGTTCGGCAACTTCTCGGTGAAGGTGCAGTTCAAGGACATCGCACCGGACCCGAACCGCGCCAACAGCGGCGTGTTCGTCCGCTTCCCGGATCCGCGGACCCCGCTGGAGCAGCGGCCGCCGGGCAGCTGCGGCACGGTCGGGTCGGCGCGGACGTCGCAGGCGTGGGTGGCGATCTACTGCGGCCACGAGATCCAGATCTACGACGGCGACAGCGGCGAACCGCAGAAGACCGGGTCGGTCTACAACTTCGACCCGCGCCCGCTCGACCAGGCGGGCGCGCGGCCGAAGGGAACGTGGAACGAGTACGAGATCAAGGTCGTCGGGCAGCACTACACGATGATCCGCAACGGCGTGGTGATCAACGAGTTCGACAACACGCCGGGCCAGCAGTCGTCGCGCGCGGGTGACCCGCCGACCGACCTGCGGCAGTTCGTCAGCGGGTTCATCGGGCTGCAGAACCACAGCGACAACGACCTGATCGAGTTCCGCAACATCCGGGTGCGGCAGCTGTAGCGCGATGGGGGCCGGGCGTGCGCGGCCGGCCCCCATCCCTCTCCGAGGAAGGGTTCCCCGCGATGTCCCCACGACCGATAGCCGTGCTGCTGACGGCTCTTCTGGCGGTGCTCGGGCTGGCCGTCCCGGCGGCGGCACTGGCGTTCCCGGTCCAGACACTGACCTGGACCGGGAACAACAGCACCACCGAATACGCGTCCGCGCCCACCGGCGCCCTGCCCGGTGAAACCACCATCGTCTTCGAGAACAGCGAAGCCACCGGCAACACGACGGGGATGTCGCACACGCTCACGTTCGACACCTCGACGCCGGGCTACAACCACGACGTCTCGCTCAACATCCTGGCCAACCCCTTCGACCCGCAGAACGGGCGGCACGAAGCCGTCGTCACGCTCACCCCGGGCAAGTACCGGTACTTCTGCACGATCCCCGGCCACACGGCGATGGTGGGGGAGTTCGTCGTCTCCGACGGCGGCGGCGACACGACCGCACCCGTCGTGACCGCGTCCGTGGCCGGCGATCGCGACCCGTCGGGCAACTACATCGGGTCGGCCACGGTTTCGCTTTCGGCGACCGATGCCGGCTCCGGCGTGGCCTCGGTCGAGTACCAGCTCGACGGCGGCACGTGGACCACGTACTCGGCACCGGTGGTGGTTTCCGCGGTGGGCATGCACATGCTGGACTACCGGGCGACCGACGTCGCCGGGAACACGTCGCCGGAGGGGATGGCGCACTTCACGATCGTCGAGGGCCAAGGTGACACGACACCCCCGACGGTGACGGCTTCTCTTTCCGGCGACCGGGATTCCGCGGGCAACTACCTCGACGTCGCCACGGTCACCCTGACGGCGACCGACGCCGACTCCGCGGTCCGGTCGGTCGAGTACCAGCTCGACGGGGGCGCGTGGACGCCGTACTCGGCGCCGGTCGCGGTGACCGGGGCGGGTGCGCACATGGTCCACTTCCGGGCGACCGACGCCGCCGGCAACACCTCGCCGGAGGGCATGACGAGCTTCACCGTGGTCAAGCGCGACACGACCCCGCCTGCCGTGTCGGCTTCGGTGGCCGGGACACAGGACGCGGACGGCAACTACGTCGGCAAGGCCGTCGTGACCGTGACAGCTTCGGACACCGGGTCCGGCGTCGCCGCGGTGGAGTACAAAGTGGACGGTGGCGCGTGGACGGCGTACTCCGCGCCGGTCCAGGTCGCTTCGGCCGGGGCGCACACGGTGGGTTATCGCGCCCGGGACGTCGCCGGGAACGCGTCGGCCGAGGGGAGCGTGGCGTTCACCGTGGTCACCGGCGGGGACACGACGGCGCCGGTGGTCTCGATGCAGGTGACCGGGAACCAGGACGGCAACTGGGACTTCGTCGGGCAGGCGACCGTGACGCTGTCCGCCGTGGACCCGGAGTCCGGCGTGGCCTCGATCGAGTACGAAGTGGACAGTGGTGGGTGGACGCGGTACACCGCGCCGGTGGTGCTGACCGCGCTCGGCGAGCACACGGTGCGGGCGCGGGCCACCGACGTCGCCGGGAACGTCTCGGCGGAGGCGCCGGGGACGTTCACGGTGGTCGCGGCCCCACCGCCGCCGGATGCCTGCCCGGACTCGGACACCCGCGAGACCGTGGTGATCGGCGAGATCGACAGCCAGGTGGAGAACATCGACATCGGCAACGGCTGCACGATCAACGACGTCATCGACGCGAACGCGGAGTACGCGTCGCACGACCGGTTCGTCAAGCACGTGAAGGCCGTGACCCAGGAGCTGGTCGGCGGCGGCGTGCTGTCGTCGGGTGACCGCAACCGCATCGTGACGGCGGCGATCGAGTCGGACATCGGCGGCGCTCCCACCGCCGGCGCCCGGGCCGGTGACGTCAGGAAGCTGCTGTAGCGGCCCGCACCTGACGCAAGGCCTGCCGGGCGGCCTCGCCGAAATCGGTTTCTTCGGCGGGGTCGCACCAGCGTTCGTAGGCGAGCGTCATGACGAGCGCGCCGAGCTGGGCGGCCACGCGCGAGGCCGGGTCGGGGACACCGCGGCGTTCCAGGGCTTCGGCCATCGCCGCGGTGAGCCCGAGTCCCTTGAGGGCTTCGCGTTCCCGCAGTTCGGGGTTGGCGGCGATGACGGCCCGGCGCCGGGCGCTGAACTCGCGGCGTTCGGGGGTGAAGGCTGCCTGGCCGACAGCGTCCAGGGCGTGGGAGACGGCTTCGAGCGGGGTGGCGGTGGCCGGGGCGTCGGCGATGCCGCCGGCGAGCAGGCCGGCCATCGCGTCGCCGCCGAAGAGCACCTCGCGCTTGTCCGGGAAGTGCCGGAAGAAGGTGCTCTTCGTCAGCCCGGCGCGTTCGGCGATCTCGATCACGGTGGTGTTCTCGTAGCCGCGTTCCTCGAACAGGTCGAGCGCGGCGACGACGAGCCGCTCCGGGGCGTGGGGCTGCCAGCGGGCCATGTCTCCGAGTGTACGGGACTTGGTCCCGTCACCTCGTGTACGGTGATGGGACCAAGTCTCATCACTGTGGAGGTGGCTCATGAGCCGTGCGGTCGGCTACTCGAAGTTCGGTGGTCCCGAAGTCCTGGAGGTGCGCGAGGTGCCGGAGCCGCACGCGGGGCCGGGCGAGATCCGCGTCCGCGTGGCGGCGGCCGGCGTGAACCCGATGGATTGGGGCCTCGCCACGCACCCGGACCTGGCGGCGCGATTCGGGGTGACGGTGCCGGCGGGCTTCGGCTACGACCTGGCGGGGGTGGTCGACGAGGTCGGCCCGGGCGCGACGGGGTTCTCGGTGGGGCAGCGGGTGTTCGGCGGCGTGATGGCGCGGGCGGCGGCGGACTTCGCGGTGGTGCCGACACCGGCCGAGACGCTCTGGCCGACGCCCGAGGGGATCTCCGATCTCGTGGCGGCGACGCTGCCGGTGGCGGGCCTGACCGCGGCGGCGGCGTTGTCGGCGATCGGCCTGACCCGGGGCGACACGGTCCTGATCGGCGGCGCGGCCGGTGGGGTGGGCGTGTTCGCGGTCCAGCTGGCGCGCCTGGCGGGCGCCCGGGTGCTCGGAACGGCTTCTCCGGGGACGTTCGAGTTCCTGCGGGAGCTGGGCGCGGAGCCGGTGGCGTACGGGCCGGGCTTGGCGGAGCGCGTCCGATCTGCCGGGGTGACGGCGGCGACGGACTTGTTCGGCACGGAGACGGCCTCGGCGGCGCTGTCGCTGGGGGTGCCGCCTTCCCGGATCTCGACGATCGCGGCGGGCCCGAACCCACCGGGCGGAGTCCGCGCGACCGGGGGTATCGACGCGGGGCCGGCGGAGCTGAAGCGGATCACGGACGCGATCGTGGCGGGGGAGCTGGTCGTCCCGATCGCGGCGACGTTCCCGCTCGAACGGGTGCGCGAGGCGGTGGAACTGCAGGCGGGGCGCCATGTGCACGGCAAGGTGGTGCTGACCCTGTGAGGGTCACGAGTACGTCCAATGGCCGAGCCACGACTCGCGCCACGCGACCGTCAACTCGCCGACCCCGTCCACCCCGGCCTGGTCCACCTGCGCCTTCCACGCCTCCTCCAGCGACGCGCACAGCTTGGCCGCCGGCAGTTCCACCCCGCCCGCCGTGAACTTCTTCAACACCGACTTCGGCACCGCCAGTTTCGCCTTGCCCCGGACCACCGACTGCTCCGTCGCGCGGCAGATCAGGTACTCGACCGTGGCCAGCTCGTCCGCCGACGCCACCTGGGCCAGCGCCCGGTACAGGCACTCCAGCGGCGCCGCCAACCCCCGGTGCTGGCGGGCGATCTCCCACGACACCCACACCGCCATGCTCTCCGGCATCTGGTACGGCCGGTACGGCAGCGCCGGGCCCGCGAACGTCTGGTAGTCCGCCGTCGGGTCGGCGGACGGCCTGCTCACCTCCTCCGGGTCCGGGGGCAGGCCGAGCCGCTTGAACAGCTCGCGCAGCAGCTTGTGCGGCCGGGCCGGGGTCGACGACTCGCCGAGCAGCTTCGTCAGGATGCGGTTGAGCCGGTCGGCCGCCACGCCCTGTACCGACAGCTGCAGGTGGACGAACGCCACGTCCGCCAGCGTCGTCCCCGCGCAGCCGACCACCCCCACCTGCGGGTACCGCTGCAGGAACGACGCGATCGCGTGCGTGGAGCCGATCCGCGCCGGGCCGACGAACGTCACCGGCAGGCACGTGCCGATCCGCTGGCGGGACCGGAGATCTCCCTTGTACAGCGGGGAAAACTCGCCGTCGGCGTGGTAGACCTCGAACCAGTTGCCCTGCCGGTGGCCCGGCCGCGTGTCCGCCAGCCAGAAGCTGTACCCGTGCTTCTCGCACAGCTCGCGGAACCGGTCGGCCAGCTCGAACCGCGCGGCCGCGGACACGTCCCGCAGCGCGATCGCGAACCGGACCGCCAGCGACGAACAGGGCGGTGCCACCTCCTTGCGGGTGCGCAGGTCGTGGTTGCGGGTCTTCACGATCGTCGGCAGCTGGGCCGGGCACTGCAGCGACAGCAGCGGCGCGTCGATCAACGCCGACGCCGCGTCCGAAATCTCCCGCACCAGGTCGCGGACCGCCAGGCCGTGCCAGTCGCACACCTCGCGCGCGCCCGGGTCGATCGCGATCAGGCCTTCGAAGGTCTGCGCGGACTCGTAGATGAACGTCGGGTTGGGCGAGGTCGTCTGGTGGAAGACCCAGCCGCCCGCGTTCTGCTCCGGGCGTTCCGCCGGCTGCCCGCCGTCGCTGTGCTCGACGGCTTCGGTGCCGTCCAGGGGTTTGCGGGTGCGGGTGCCGATCACCACGCCGGCCCCGTTCGTGGCCGAGCACAGCGTCTCGAGGAAGACCGCGTTTTCGACGTCCGCGGACACGAGGTCGCGCAGGTAGCCGTGGCGGGCCAGCGCGTGGTGCACCTCGAAGTCCACTTTGGTCACCGGCTGTCGCGCGATTTCGAAGCCGGCCCGCGCGAGGTCGGCCACGTTCCGCACGGAGACGCGCTGGCTGCGCACCTTCACCACCCCCCGGACGAGTCGAACCGGACGTCGGCTTCGAGCGGCTCGCGGCGGTCCCACGCGCCGGTGCCCGCCCAGCGCGGCGCCCCGATGCGGGACAACGGGATCGCCGACTCGCGCCACGACACCTGGCCGAACAGCACCAGCGCGGCGAGCACCGGCAGCGCCACCGCGACGGTCAGCGTGGTCTGGACGACCTCGCCGCGGCTCTGCGTCGCCACGGCCGCGGCGAACGCGGCGACGGCCGCGATGCTCAGCTGGACGAGCGCCTGCGGCAGCGTCCCGAGGTAGCCGAGCACGGTCCGGCGCGGCGGCAGCGACAGGCGGCTGTAGAGGAAACCCGGCAACAGCAGCAGCATCGTGATGACGGACTGGCCGTCGCCGATGTGGCCGAGCGCCTCGGTGGCGGGCCGGCCGTACGGCCACGGGCTGCCCACGAGCATCCAGCCGAGCACGAACGAAACCGCCGCGACGGCCAGCGCGTAGAAGGTCACGTTGAGCGGCCCGGACTTCGTGGAGTCCTTGAGCACGAGCGTCGCGCGCACCCGGACGTGGTCGCCGCGCGGGTCGCGCCCGCCGGAGCGGCGCCAGTACGCGCGTGCCTCGTTGTCGGCGATCCCGCTGTGCAGCACGAGGTCCTGCCCGAACTCCCGCTCGGTCAGCTCGCACGCGGCCTCGCGCAGGTTCGCGGCGGTGAACTCCGGGTGCCGCCGCAGCGAGTTGTCCAGCTCGCCGGTGTCGATCCGGACCGCCTCGCCGGTCGTGGCCGCGGCGGCGAGCCGGTGGCAGGCGGGCAGGCTGCGCGGGGACAGCTCGACCCCGGACTGGCCGGCCTCCCACTTGCGGCGGCGCAGCAGGTCGGCGAGCCGGCGCAACACGGTCTGCGCCTGCAGTTCGAGGATCTTGTGCCGCGCGCCGTCGGCCTCCTGCAGCGGGGCGGCGTCCTGCCGTTCGGCCAGCGAGACCAGGTCTTCGGCCAGGCCGTCGACCTGGTGCTGGTCGGCGTCGGTGGACAGGTACATCCGCGAGATCTCCGCCTCCGGCGCGGTGCGGGCCACCAGGTGGTAGGACTTCAGCGTCGCCGGGATCGTGGTTTCGTAGCTCACGACGTAGCCGCGGCGGCTGGAGGCGAGCCGCCGCCACTGTTCCCGCGCGGCGGGCCGCCGAGCGTCGACGTGCAGCGGGGTCTCGTAGCTGAGCCGGTGTTCCTCGACCGAGTCGTCGAGGGCGACCACCAGCATGTAGTCCCGGACCGCGACGTTGAGCAGGTACGCGTATTCGACGAGCAGCTCGGAACAGCCCGCGAGGATGTCCAGCGCCAGTTCCCGGCACTGACGCCCGTACCCGGGGACCGTGCCGCCCGCCGGGGCCAGGGTGAACTCCTCCTCCGGGTGGTTCCGTTCGGTCAGCAGCGTCAGCAGCGCCTGCTGGATCAGCCAGCGCGGTTCGTGCACCTGGAACAGGAAGGTGTTCAGCTCGTGCTTGGCGGTCTGTGCGTTCTCGTCGCTGGCCAGGATCCCGCGCAGCAGCCGGTAGAGCCCGGCGGCGACGAGCCGGGACGCCTCGTGCTGCGTCAGCCGAGGCAGTTTCTGGCCGGAGCTGTCGAAGACGTCCACGGGGGAGACGTCCCGGCGCGGCAGCCGGGCGAGCGGCACCCACAGCGACCGCTGCCGCGCGGGTCTGGAGGCGGCGCGCTCGCCGTGTTCCCGGCCGATGAGGTCCTGCAGCTGCGCGGTCGCCTGCCGCTGGCCTTCGTCGAGCAGCTTGAGGCTGACGTCGACCTCGGTGCTGCGCCGGGCGGTCCCGTGCTCGACGACGGTGAGCCGCTCGGTCAGCCGGCGCACGTGGTTGAGCCGCAACGAGGTGTCGAGCAGGGCCAGCCCGACGGCGGCACCCTGCCGCGACAGGCGGGGCGGAGCGCCGGGAATGGGAATGGTCTCGATGGCGTGCCGGAGACTGTCGATGCCGTCCACTCCTGTGAGAGTAGGAGGTACCGCTCGCGGATACGAGAAAACGCGGAATTCCCTACCGGGCCGCCGCTTCGACGAGGTCGGCGGTCGCGTCCCAGAGGCGGCGGGCCAGCGCCGCGTCGAGCCCGGCCTTGCCGGCCCGGCGCACGGCCGGGCCGCCGCGCAGGCCGCCCGGTCCGTCCGGTCCGACGTAGGCGTTGCCCGGTACGTCCGCCGTGGCGGCGTAGAGCACCGACAGCGCGCCCTGCTCCGGCGAGTTGGTCAGGAACTTGAGGCGGTTGACGACGTTCGACCGCGAATGGGCGGCCAGCGCGGTGCGCGCGATCCCGGGGCTGGCCAGCACCGAGCGGACCGGGCTGCCCGCCGCGTCCAGGCGGCGTTGCAGTTCCAGGGAAAACAGGACCACCGCCAGCTTCGACGCCTGGTACGCGGCCATCCCGCGGTAGGGGCGGATCCGCCAGTCCAGGTCGCCGAGGTCGAGCTCGCCCCGCCGGTGCAGCTGGCTGGTGACGTGCACGACCCGGTCGGTGACGTGGCCGAGCAGCAGGTCCGTCAGCAGGAACGGGCCGGTGTGGTTGGTGGTGGTCTGCCGGTCGAGCCCGTCGGCCGTCCGCGCGGCGGGGACGTCCATTACGCCCGCGTTGTTGATCAGGACGTCGAGCGGGCCGGACCACGAGCCCGCGAACCGCCGCACCGACGCCAGGTCCGCCACGTCCAGCGGCCGGACGTCGAAGGTGCCGGGCAGCCCGGCGACCGCGGCACCGGCCTTGGCGACGTCCCGCACGCCCAGCACGACCCGGGCGCCGGCGCGGGCGAGCTCCCGCGCCGTGATCAGCCCCAGGCCGCGCCCGGCGCCGGTGATCACCACCGTCCGCCCGGCCTGGTCCGGCAGGTCGGCCGTCGTCCAGTTGCCCATTTCGGCTCCTCGCTCGTCGTTCGATCGCCGCCCCAGTGAACGCGGCGGTGACGAGCGGAGGAAGGACCCGCTCAGCCACTGACTCGCAGACCGTGGCCAAGCCGGGCACGGCCGTCGACGATGGGAACCATGAACGTCGACCTCGCGGCATTGGGCGAGTTCCTGCGCACGCGGCGCGCGGCGCTGCAACCGGAGGACGTCGGGCTGCGGCGCGGGCCGCGCCGGCGCGCGCCGGGCCTGCGGCGCGAGGAGGTGGCGGAGCTGTGCGCCATGTCCGCCGACTACTTCGCCCGGCTCGAACGCGGCACCGGACCGCAGCCGTCGGAGCCGATGGTCGCGGCGATCGCCCGGGGCCTGCGGCTGACCCCCGACGAGCGCGACCACCTGTTCCTGCTCGCCGGCTACCGCACCACCCGGCGCGACCTGCGGTCCCGGCACGTGAGCCCCGGGCTGCTGCGGATCATGGACGGCTTGGCGGGCGCCACCGCCCAGGTCATGGGCCCGCTGGGCGAGACGCTGCTGCAGACACCGTCCGCGGTGGCGTTGCTCGGCGACGAGACCCGGTACACGGGCAATGCCCGCAGTGCGGCGTACCGCTGGTTCACCGACCCCGCCGCCCGCGAGCGGTACGACCCCGGAGAGCACGAGAAGAACAGCCGGATCACCGTCGCGCAGCTGCGCGGAGCGGTCACCCGGGACGGGCCCGGCTCGGCGGCGGCGGAGCTGGCCGCCGTCCTGCGGCGCACCAGCGACGAGTTCGCCGCGCTGTGGGAGCGTCACGAAGTGGGCCTGCGGTGGAGCGAAACCAAGCGGTTCACGCACCCCCGGGTCGGCCCGCTCGACCTCTACTGCCAGGTGCTGCTGGAGCCCGACGACGGCCAGTCGCTGCTCGTCTTCACCGCGACGCCGGGGACGGAAAGCCACGAGAAGCTCGCCCTGCTCACGGTGCTCGGCACGGAGACCTTCGCCGCGGAGTGATCACGCCAGCCCGGTGAACCGCAGGTACGCCTGCGCGAGCGGACCGGCCACGAACAGCGCGGCGAGCGCACCCGCGAGCATGAACGGCCCGAACGGCAGCGCCGTCCGGCGGCCGCCGCCCCCGGCCAGTACCGCGACGCCCGCCAGCGCGCCCAGCAGGAACCCGCCGAACGCGCCGAACACCAGCGCCTCCCACGACACGTACGCCAGGACGCCGCCGATCAGCCCCGCCAGCCGGACGTCGCCGAAGCCCATGCCCGCCGGGTACACCACCGTCAGCAGCAGGTAGAACCCGAACAGCGCCGCGCCGCCCAGGAACGCGCGGACCAGCGACCCCCAGTCGCCCTGCCACCAGGCCGACGCCGTCAGCAGGAGCGCGAGCACGGGGTAGGACGGCAGCACGAGCACGTTCGGCAGCCGCCGCGTGTCGACGTCGATCAGCGCGAGCGCGATCCCGATCGCCCCGAAGTAGAGGTAGGCGGGCAGGTCCGGCGGCGCGATCCGCGCCGCCAGCAGGACGAACACCGCCGCCGTGCCGAGTTCGACCAGCGGGTAGCGCGGGCTGATCCGGTCGCCGCAGCCGGCGCAGCGGCCGCGCAGGACCAGCCAGCCCAGCACCGGGACGTTGTGCCGCGCCCGGATCCCCTGCCCGCAGCCCGGGCACCGCGACGGCGGGCGCACCACCGACTCGCCGCGCGGCACCCGGTGGACGACCACGTTGAGGAACGAACCGACCAGCAGGCCCAGCACCCCCGCGACGGCGGCGATCACCGGGCACCCGACCAGCTCAGCACCGACACCTGCCGCGACCCGGGCACCGGCCGCGCCGGATCACCGTCCACAAAGGCCACCCGCGCCCGCGCGGCCGCCGTCCCGCCCGGCGCGCAGGTGCCCGCGCCCGGGCAGACGTATGCGCTCAGGTAGACGCCGAACACGAAGCCGGGGGAGTCGTCGGGCACCTCGATGACCGCGCCCGTGAACGTCACGCTGCCGGTCAGCTTCACCTGCAGCGACCGGGCGACGACGCCGAAGCGGAAGATCGGCTCGGTGGCGTTGTTCAGCGTGACGTCCAGGACCGCCTTGGGGGCGTAAGTGGTGCCCTGCACGTAGAAGCGGTTGCCCGAGTTGTTCACCGACGTCACCAATGCGCACGCGGAACTGCTCGTGTACGGCAGCTGGGTGCAGCCGCTTTCGGCGCGCAGGGCCGGCGGGGTGTAGTTCAAATCCAGCTGCAGCGCGTCCACGGACTCGGTGCCGTCGTGCTTCACGGTCACGGCGTAGTTCGCCTGGGCCCCGGTGAAGGTTCCGTTGTAGACGGCCTGCGCCAGCTGGCCGGTCACGTCGAACTCCTCGGTGCTCACCGAGCCGTCGGCGGGGGTGGCCAGGGGAAAGAGCGCCGCCGAGCCGCCGGCGGGGGTGAACTGGACCGTCCGCGCGTCGTTCTTGGCGCCGCGGTCGTTGCCGTGCACCACCCGCAGCTTGGCGGACTTGAGGATCGTCCCGGCCGGCGGCGCGGTGGCTGGGGCGAAGCCGGTGGCCGCCAGCGTCGCCGAACCGCCGTTCTTCGCGGTGGTGGTCCAGGTCGTGCCCTTGCCGTCCACAGTGGACAACAGCGGGACGGTGGCGTCGGCGAAGTCCCCGGGCGTGACCGCGGTGGGCGGGAAAGTCGCCGTGACCGGCGCTTCCGCGCCCGAGGTCAGCCCGTACAGCGCGACCGGCGGTTTCGTCCCGCTGTAGGTGCCGCAGATCTCCGCCTGCCCGGCCTTGACCGCGAGCCGGCTGTCGCCGCCGAAGACGAACTGGACGCCGAGTGCCTTCGCGTCGTCGATCGGGTTGTCGCACGCGCCCGGGATCGCCGCCGGCACCGCCGGCCTGGCCACGGCCCGGCCGGCCGCGTCCACCGGCGTGCCGGCCACCAGGAAGCCGTTGTCGACCGTCCACACGTCGTCGCCGCCGGGCAGCGAGGGCGGCCGGACCGCCGAACTGTTGTGGAAGTCGAAGTAGTACGTGCCGGGCTTGAACCACCACGTGCTGTCCTTGCACTTGCTGCTGCTGGACATCATGGCCGACAGCCCGGCCGCGTCGTCGTAGTACCCCGGCTCGAAGGTGACCACCGAACCGGCGGCCGTGCAGGCGGGCAGCGCCTGGCGCGGCGGCACCGACGTCAGCGCCGGCGCGTAGCCGGGGTCGTCGCCGAGGCTCGATCCGCCGTAGCCGCACGCCGGCGCGGGTGTGCTGCGGATCGTCCCGGTGCAGCCGCCGCGGGCGTAGACCGCCGTGTTGGTGTCGAGGGATCCGTTGACCACGTTGATGGTCGAGTTCGAGTACACGATCCCGTGCACCCGGAACGACGACCCGGTCGGCTGCGTGATGGTCACGCCGTCCTCACCGCCCTTGCCGAGGGTCAGGATCGCGTTGCCAGGCCGGTTGCACGTGCTCAGCGACGGGCACTGGATCAGCACCTTCGCGGGGTCGGCGGTGCACGACACCGCCGCGGAATCGGTGCCGGTGAACGACGGCAGCGTCAGCGTGTCGGACGCGCCGAAGCAGTGCTGGCCGGGAGCGCCGGTGAAACCGCTGTTGCGGATCTCGTTGATCGCGGCCTGGAGCGCGCCGTCGGCCGTGTACGCCGACGACGCCTGGTCGCGCAGGTTCACCGTGGTGCGGACGCTGGTCTCGGCGAACGACAGCACCGCGCCCAGCACCACGGCGACCACCGTGACCAGCACGAGCACCAGCGGCAGTGCCGCGCCGCTGTCGTCGTGGCGTTTCATGACTGCCTCCGCTGGCCGAAGAGGGTGACGGGGTAGGGGTCGGCGCGGTCGGAGGCCGCGGTGAAGACGAGCTTCACCCACAGCGGCACGTCGGCCGAGGTGCACGTGGTGGAACACGTGACCGTGGGGGTGGCCGGGTCGACGTGGTGGGCGACGACGGAGTCGGACACCGGCGCGGACCCGAGGCAGCGCAGGCGGTGCAGCTCGGTGCCGGCGAGGTAGTAGGCGACGACGGCGGTGCGCCGGGTCGCCGCCGGGGTGCTGGTGTCCCAGTCGTCGGAAAGCAGGCGCAGCACCGAAACCGGGGTCGCGGCCGTGCCGCACACCTGGCCGCCCGCGTTGTAGGCCGCATCGAGCTGGACCGACGGGAAAAAGTTGACGACACCGCTGGTGATCTCGCCCGAGTAGTCGCGCAGGCCCGTCGTGGCGACGTCCTGGGCGAAGAACGCGGCGCTCTGCTGGGCGTCGTGCGACAGCTCCAGCCGCGCGGAGGTGGCGTCGCTGGTGCGGACGGCCGTGACGACCGCGGTGGCGGCGGGCGCCACGACCACCCCGAGCAGCACGACCACGATCAGCAGCTCGACCAGGGTGAACCCGGCGTCTGGGCGGCGGCTCAGCACAGCGCGTCCTTGATGCCGCAGCCGCGCCGCACGACGACGACCAGCTGTTCGCTCGCGCGCCCGTCGGTGCTGGCGACCCGCACGGTCACCTGCTGCAGGCCGCTGTCGGCGCCGCAGGTGCTCGTCCACGCGCCGCCGGACCAGTACCGCACGGACGCCACCGAGCTGGTGAAGCCCGCGGGCACGGTGTACCCCGGCGGAGCCGCGTAGCTGGCCGGCGAAGCGCACAGCACGTAACCCCCGGCCATCGCCTTGGTCACGACGGCTTCGCCGAAGTCGCGCACGGCGGTGCCCGCGGTCGCCTGTTTGCGGTGGACGTCGGACATCAGCACGCCGACGCCGATGCCGCCGACGATCGCCACCACCGCGATCCCCATGATCGCGACCGCGATCAGCAGTTCCAGCAGGCTCTCGCCCCGGTCGTCGGCGCTCATCAGATGTGCACCTGGTTGAAGATGCCGTACATCGCCGACACCAGCGCGACGGCGACGAACCCGACGAGGAGCCCCATCACCACGATGACGGCGGGCTCGAACAACGCCGTGAGCTTCTTCAGCCGGTAGTCGAGCTCGCCCTCGTAGTACTGGGCGGTGATCTCGAGCTGGGTGTCGAGCGTGCCGGTGTCCTCGCCGACGCGGATCATCTGCGCGGCCGTCACCGGCAGCAGCCCGGACCCGGCGAGCGGGCGCGCGAGGCCTTCGCCTTCGAGGACGGCCTCGGCGACCCGGGCCAGCCCCCGCAGGAACACGCGGTTGCGCAAGGACTCCGTCGCCACCCGCAGCGCTTCGGGCAGCGGCACGCCGGCCCCGACCATCGACGACAGGATCCGGCAGAACCGCTCGACCAGCGCGTGCCGCACGGTCGGCCCGATCGCCGGCAGGCTCAGCACCACGCGGTCGCGGGCGTACCGGCCGGACGGCGTGCGCACCGCGGCGAGGTACAGCAGGCCGGCGACCAACCCGCCGGCGAGCAGCGCCCACCACCACTCGCCGAGGAAGTCGGTGACGGCCAGCAGCATCCGCGTGGGCAGCGGCAGGACCGCGTGCAGGCTCGCGAAGAACGCCTTGAACCGCGGCAGCACGAAGGTGGCGAGCACGACGACCGTCACGACCGACATCAGCGCGATCATCGCCGGGTAGATCAGCGCGGCCTTGATCCGGCGCCGGGCTTCGAGGTCGCGTTCGAGGTAGTTCGCGAGCTGGTCGAGGACGACGTCGAGCTGACCGCTCAGCTCGGCCGAGCGCAGGATCTCCCGGTAGAACTCCGGGAAGATCTTCGGGTGGCGGTCGACGCAGTCCGAGAGCCGTTCGCCGCCGCGCAGCCCCTGCTCGACCTGCCGCAGCATCCGCGCCACGGTCGAGTTCGACGCCTCGTCGCCGAGGATGCGCACGGCGTCGATCAGCGGCAGCCCGGCCCGGACGAACGCCCCGAGCTGGCGCGAGAGGTGCATGACGACCTCGCGCTTGACCCGCGGCGCCGTCAGCTCCAGCCGCAGCACGCTCTTCTTCTGCGTGAGCTCGATGTCTCGCAGCTCGCGCTCGTACAGCGCGAGGACGGCCGAATCGGCGTCGGCGGCCTTCTGGACGCCGCGGGTGCGCGTGCCGTCCGGGCCGGTGGCGACGTAGGCGTACCGGTTCATCGTGCCCCTCCGGTGAGGTAGATCGACCGCAGCACCTCGGCCGGGGTCGTGACGCCCTCGGCGATCAGCCGCAGCGCCTCGTCCTGCAGCGTCCGCATGCCCTCCTTGCGGGCCAGCTCGTGGATCTCGTGGTGCGGCGCGTTGCCGAGCACGAGCGAGCGGATTCCCTCGCCGACCGGCATCAGCTCGTAGACGCCGGTACGGTCGAGGAACCCCGTGTGCGCGCAGAAGTTGCAGCCGGCACCGCGGACGAACCCGCCGTCCGGCCCGTCCGCGCCCATCGAGTCCAGGAAGGACAGTTCCTCGGCCGAGGGCTGGTAGTACTCGCGGCAGCGCAGGCAGATCCGCCGGACCAGCCGCTGCGCCAGCACCGCGGTGATCGAGGAGGCGACCAGGAAGTTCTCGATCCCCATGTCCAGCAACCGGTGCAGCGCCGAGGCGGCGTCGGTGGCGTGCAGGGACGAGAGGACGAAGTGCCCGGTCAGCGCCGACTGCACGGCGATCCGCGCGGTGTCGGCGTCACGAACCTCGCCGACCAGGATGACGTCCGGGTCCTGCCGCAGGATCGACTTGAGCCCGTCGGCGAAGGTGACGCCGGTCTGCTCGTTGATCTGGATCTGGTTGATCGAGGACATGGTGTACTCCACCGGGTCCTCGATGGTCATGATGTTGCGCTCGGCGCTGTCGAGCTCGCCCAGCGAGCCGTAGAGCGTGGTCGTCTTGCCGCTGCCGGTCGGCCCGGCGCAGATGACCATGCCGTAGGGCGAGCGCAGCACCGCCGAGTACCGCGCGGCCATGTCCGCGGGCATGCCCAGCTGCGGCAGCCGGAACAGCGGGCGGCTCTTGTCCAGCAGCCGCAGCACGACCTTCTCGCCGCCGACGACCGGCGTGGTCGCCACCCGGATGTCCACCGGCCGGCTCTCGACGTCCATGCTGATCTGCCCGTCCTGCGGGCGCCGGCGCTCGACGATGTTCATCCCGGCGAGAATCTTGATCCGGCTGACCACCGCGGGTCCCATCGAGCCGGGCAGGTCGAGGACGTCGTGGAGCACGCCGTCGATGCGGTAGCGCACCCGCACCCGGTCGTCCTGGGGCTCGACGTGGACGTCGGACGCGCGGTCGCGCAGCGCCTGGGTGATCATCAGCGAGACGACGTGCACGACCGGCGCGTCGTCGTTCGCGGCCGCGGGAGCGTCGGCACGCACGGCGTCGCGGCGCACGGAGTCCCGCGCCTCGAACGCCTTGACCTGCTGCTCGATCCCGGTCAGCGCGCGGTAGGTGCGGGCGATGGTGGCGAGGATGTCGGCCCGGGCGGCCACGGCGACGGTCACCGGGCGGCCGAGGGCGTCCTGCAGCGCGGGCGCGGCCGCCGGGTCGGCGACCGCGACGAGCACGGAGTCGTCGCGGACGGCCAGCGGGATGGCGCAGAGCTCGCGGGCCTTCGCCTCGCCGAGCAGGTCGGCGGCGGCGCGGTCCGGGGTCACCGTGCGCAGGTCGACGGTGCGGGGCTGGGTGCGGAGTCTCATGCCGGCACGCTCCGCGGCCGGGGACGCGGGTCGATGTCGTGGGGGTGGAGGCTGCGGGCGGCGGCGTCGGCGGGCGTGACGAGCCCGGCGGCGACGAGCGCGGAGAGGGACTGTTCGAGCGTCACCATGCCTTCGCGCTGCCCGGTCACCAGCACGTTGCGCAGCTGGTGCGGCTTGCCCTCCTTGACGAGGTTGCGCACGGCGGTGTTCGCGACGAGCACCTCGAAGGCGGCGACGAGCCCGCCGCCGACCCGCGGCAGCAGCCGCTGGTGCACGATGCCGGTGAGTGCCGCGGCGAGCTGCACGCGCACCTGCTCCTGCTGGCCGGCCGGGAAGACGTCGACCATCCGCGCCAGGGACTGGGCGGTGTCGTTGGTGTGCAGGGTGGCGAAGACGAGGTGCCCGGTTTCGGCGATGGTGAGCGCGAACCGGATGGACTCGAGGTCGCGCATCTCGCCGACGAGCAGGACGTCGGGGTCCTCCCGCAGCGCGCTGCGCAGGGCGGCGGGGAACGACTCGGTGTCGGTGCCGACTTCGCGCTGGTTCACCGCGGAGCGGCGGTGTTCGTGGACGTACTCGATCGGGTCCTCGACGGTGAGGATGTGGCAGGCGCGTTCGCGGTTGATCCGGTCGATGACGGCGGCGAGCGTCGTGGACTTGCCGGACCCGGTCGGCCCGGTGACGAGCACGAGACCCTGGTGGCGCCGGGCGAAGTCGGTGAGGACCGGCGGCAGCCCGAGCTCGGTCATGTCCGGGATGCGGCGGGGGATCATCCGCAGCGCGACGACGGTGTCCCCGCGCTGGGTGAAGGCGTTCCCGCGGACGCGCGCGTGGTCGCGCCAGCTGAAGGAGAAGTCGAATTCGTGCGCCGCGTGCCAGGTGCGGGCCTGGTCGTCGGAGAGCAGCTCGGCGAGCAGCGCGTCGGTGTCCTCGCCGGTGAGGACGGCGTGGCCGGGAACCGCCGAGAGGTCGCCGTGCACGCGCAGCTGGGGCGGCAGGCCGGCGGTGAGCAGCAGGTCGGTGCCGCGCGCCTGCCACAGCGCTTCGAGCAGGCCGTCGACGCGGCTGCCGATGAGGGTGGGCATGGTTTCCTCCGGACGAGGGTCCTCTGTGGACGGTGGTGGCGGGGCGGGCGCGAGGCCCGCCCCGCGGGGTGGCTCAGGAGCCGGAGCTCTTGGAGCAGGCACCGGTGGCGGTGACCACGCCGCCGGCGGTGGTGATGGAGTAGCCGCTCGTGCCCGACGGCGCCAGCGGATCGCGCAGGTAGTGCTTGGTGACCAGTTCGGTGACGTCGGCCGGGTAGGTCCCGGTCTTCGCGTACTGCGCTTCGGTGGCGGTTTCGACCGCCTTGAAGTCCGCCTGGCAGGCGGCGGCCTTGCCGTCGCCGTTGAACGCCGACACGGCGAACACGACGACCCCGGCGAGCACACCGAGGATCACGACGACGATGAGCAGTTCGATGAGGGTGAAGCCGTCCTGGTTCGCCCGGGCGGCGCGAAGTCTCTGCAGCATGGGATTTCCTTCGGTTGTCGGGTTTTCGGTCGGGTCGCGGTGGTGCCCGCCGCCCGGCGGGCCGCGGTCGGCGGTCTCGGCGGTCAGCACGCGACCACCACCGGGGACTTGCCGCGCCAGCTGCTCCGCACGGTCCGCACGCTGAGGTAGGCGGGCCGGTAGGGCAGCTGGACGTTGGTGAGCGAGGTGCCCGACGGGGTGCCGAGCACGGTGACCGCGGTGCTGGTCGAGCTGGGTGTGGCCACCACTTCGAGGCCGGTCCAGAGACCGGCGGCCGGGTTGGTCCACGAGATCGAGGTCCGCGGGTTTCCGTTGTTGCAGACCGTGTTGGTGAGGCTCACCCCGGTCGGCGCCGGCAGGGCGTCGGCCCGCGCGATTCCGGACCCCGGTCCGCTCTTGAGCCAGGCGGCTTCGGCCTTCGCGTCGCCGACCGCGACCAGTCCGCTGATCGCCAGCGCCCACGCCGCGGCGACCAGGCTCGTGGCGAACACGACGCGGCTCATGCGCTCGCCACCGTCACGACGACCGGGATCGAGAACGCCGCACCCTGGCAGCCGTCGTCCACAGTGGAATCCATGGCGACCGCGCCGGGCAGGGTGAGCGTCGTGCTGCCGCCGGCGGCGATCGCCGTGCCCGGCGTCTGGTCCGCCCGCCACGACACGCCGGTCGTCGTGCAGGTGCCGATACCGCCGGAACCGGTCGGCGCACCGGTTCCGGCGGCCACCCTGGTGACCGTCACCGGATAGGGATTGGGGTTGGTCACCAGGAGCTTCGCGGTGCCCGTGCCCCCGGGGTAGAGCAGGCCGGCGGTGATCGCCGACGCGTCCACCGCGCCGGTCGTCGGGGCCGTGGCCGTGCCGGCCTTCGCCGTGGCCGAGCCCGAGCCCGAACTCGTCCAGGCCGCGACGGCGATCCCGCCGCCCAGCGTCGCGCCGACCACCGCGGTGACGACGACCGCGCGGCGCAGGGTGGGGCTGTTCATGGCTTGACCGCCGTTCCTGTGTACGTCAGGGGAAAGGTGAGGCCGCGGCACGCGTCGGGCGCGCCGGCGAGCAGGTGGGTGGTGAGCGCGACGTCGGCGGTGCCGTTCCCGGCGACCGTGACGGGCGCGGCGAGCGCGTCGACCCGCACCGACGACGCCGGGCAGGCCGGCACGGGCCGCCCGCCGCCGTCGACGGGCCTGCCGACCGTCGTGGTGACGGTCTGGACGAGGATCGGGAAGTTCTCGGCGTTCCCCAGCCGGATCCACCGCGTCCCGGTGGCGCCGGGGACGAGCGCGGTGGCCCGGCCGGGCACGTCGGTGATGGCGAACTGCTTGATGCCGTTGCCGTTCGCGGCCGGCGCCGGTGCCGACGGGCCCACCACGAGCCACGTGCAGACCACCAGCGCCCCGGCCGGAAGGGCGAACCGCCACCTGGACATCTGCCGCGATCAGGCGTTCGAAGAGAGGGTGGCGGTCAGCGGCAGCGTGAACGTCTGGCCCTTGCACGCGTCGGTGGCGGAGCCGCTCATCGTGGCGGTGAGGGTGTAGACCGCGCTGCCGTGCGCGGCGATGGTGCTGCCGGGGTTGGTGACCGCGGCGCTGGTCACGGTGCCCGCCGCGCAGCCTCCGGAGGTCGCGGTGGAGGAACCGGCGCTGATGCCGTTCACCACGACCGGGTAGTCGTTCGGGTTGTCGATGCTCACGGTGAACGTCTTGACCGCGCCCGGGTAGAGCGGCGTGCCCGTGGTGTCGGAACCGATCGTCGAGTTGAACGCCGTGGTCGAGGTGACGGAGCCGGAGCCCGCGCCGGTGCTGGTCCAGGCCGCGTAGGCGACACCGGCCACGACGACGACGCCGGCGGCGCCCAGGACGACCGCGGACCGCTTGCTGATCTTGCGCATGGGAAAGCTCCTTGGCTGTTACGTCGGGAGGGAAGTGCCGGGGCGGGGCGCACCGGCTGGTCCGTGGAGGACCGTCACGAAGAGTGTGCGGAATCGGAGACGTTCGTCACTCCGGGCGACCGGCCCGTGTGGTCCCCGGGCGACCGGCCCGGACAAAGGGGGCCGATGTCACTTGATCGCGGGCGCGCGGCCGTGTTACGCGCGCGGGCGATCGATATCCGGCGGGGGCGCTACGCGTCGAAGTGATCCGATGCGGCCTTGTGACCAGGGCCCGGCGGGGCGGGCTTTCGCCCGTCCGGCGGATGGCCCATGATGGCCGGGACCAATGCGGTGGGGCAGACCGCGAAGGATATGTGTGGAGCTGGAGTCGGTCCCTCGCCGCGCGGCGGAGGACACCGATCCGTCGACGGCCCTCGAGCGCGCGCGGCGGGGTGACGAGGAAGCCTTCCGGGTGCTGTACCGGGCGGTGCAGCCCGGGCTGCACCGGTACCTGCGGGTGCTGGTGGGCCAGGACGCCGAGGACGTCGCCTCCGAAGCGTGGTTGCAGATCGCCCGCGACCTGACGTCGTTCCGGGGTGACCTGGACGGGTTCCGGGCGTGGACGGCCACGATCGGGCGGCACCGGGCGCTGGACCACCTGCGCCACCACCGCCGTCGCCCGGTCGCCGACGCGCCCGCCGAGTGGTTCCCCGAGCGCCCCGCGCCGGACGACACCGCCGCCGCGGCGATCGAGGCGACGACCACGGACGCGGCGCTCGCGCTGATCGCGACGCTGCCGCGTGACCAGGCCGAAGCCGTGGTGCTGCGGGCCGTCGTCGGGCTCGACGCCAAGGCCGCCGCGGCGGTGCTCGGGAAGCGCCCCGGTGCCGTGCGCACCGCCGCCTACCGGGGCCTTCGCACGCTCGCCGACCGCCTCGGCGGTCAGGTGTGACACTTTCGGGCCGCCCGACGCTGAGGGAGGTGTGATGAGCAAGCACGAAGGGCGCCGGCTCGACCGGCACACCGCGGAGCAGCTGCTGCGGGGTGCGCCGGCCGACACCTCGGACGCGCTGGCCGGCCTGCTCGCCGCCGCGGCCGCCCCACCGCGCGACGGCGAGCTGGACGGGGAGCCCGCGGCCGTGACGGCGTTCCTCGAGGCGGCTCGTCACGACCGAGCCCCTCGACCCCGGAGCCCCTCGATGAGCAAGAGCAGGCTGCGCCCGGTGCAGGTCGCGGCCGTCGCGGCGGCGGTCTTCGCCGTCGGCGGAGTCGCCGCGGCCGCCACCGGCGTACTGCCGTTGCCGGGCGGCGGCGCGACCCCGGCCCCGGCGGCGTCCGACCACGCCCGTCCGGCGGCCGGCCCGTCGTCCGCGACCACCTCGGCGCACCCGGGCGAGGGCACCCCGGCGGCGAGCCCGGCGTCGCCGTCCCCGTCGCCGACGGGCCTGTGCCACGCCTACGTCGCCGGCGGCAAGGACGAGCACGGCAAGGCGCTGGACAGCCCCGCGTTCACGGCGCTGATCACGGCGGCGGGCGGCCGGACCAAGGTCGACGGTTACTGCGCGACCGTGCTCGACCAGGAGTCCCCGGCCCGGGGACACGGCGTCGGCCAGGGCAATGCGGACAACGGCAAGGACCACGTGGCCGCCACGCACCCGAACGGCCCGCCGGCCACGCACCCGGCCGGACCCCCGCCGGGCCGGCCCAACCACTGACCCGGCGGGCCCGCGGACCAGCGGCGATCCCACCACCCCCATTCCCGGGATCGCCGCTCCCGGACGGGCGGCGGCCGACCACCCCCAATGTTCCCGGTCGCCGCCCGTTCAAGAACGAGCTGGGCTGACTGACGAGGTGAGGCTGACGGGATTTCCGCGCGCGCCGAGCCGCGCACCTCGACCGGCCGGCCCCGCATCATCGCGTAGCTCCCGGAGCACCCTGCGTACCACTGTCGACGGATTGTCGACGGCCCGTGCAAGCGTCGCCGGATCGTCCGGGTGGTCGCGAGGGGACCTCCCTCCCGGGCCGGACGACGTGGCCGGAGGCCGCGGGAGCCGAGCTGGGGGTGTGCGGTGGGGAGAACCGATGCCGGGCGGGTGTGGCGGCGGAGACCGGGGGACGACCGCCCGGCTCCCTTCGCCGGCCGGCGGTGGGAGAGCGGCCTGCTCGGCCGGGCGGTGGCCGGCCACGGGTCCGCGCGGGTCGTCGTCGGGGAGCCCGGGATCGGGAAGACCGCCCTGCTGGAGCACCTCGCCGGCCGCTCGCCGCACCGGGTCGTGTGGGTGCGCGGGAGCCGGGCCGAAGCCGAGCTGCCCTACGCCGCCGCCGCGCGGCTGCTGAGCGGGTTCACCGACCACTTCGGCAAGGTGCCCGCGGCGCAGCGGCGCGCGCTGGAGGTCGCGCTCGCCCTCGACGACGGCCCGGCCGCCGGGGTGCTCGCCGTGTGCGCCGGCGTGCTCGGGGTGCTCGGCGCCGCGTCGGCGCGTGAGCCCGTGCTGGTGCTGGTGGACGACCTGCAGTGGATCGACCCGGAGTCCCGGCTCGTGCTCGAGTACCTCGGGCGCCGGCTGGACCGCGAGCGGGTCGCGCTCGTCATGGCCCTGCGCGACGAGCCGGGCGCCGCCGCCGAGCCGCCGGACCTGCCCGCCGTGCGGCTGGCCGGGTTCGACCGCGCCGACGGCCGCCGGCTGGCCCGGGTGCACGGGTTCCTCGCGCCGGACCACGACGTCGACGCGATCGTCGACGCGGCGGGCGGGAACCCCTTGGCCGTCGTGGAAACGCTGCGGCGGCTGGCGACGCCGGACCAGGCGGCCGACCTCGCGGTGGAGGTCGGCCGGTCGGCGCTGCCGGCGTGGCGGGGCGTGCTCGCCCGGCTGCCGGAGCCGGCGCGCCGGGCGCTGGCCGTGCTCGCCGTCGCCGGCCCCGCCGAACCGGCCACCGTCGAGGCCGCGCTGGCCGAGCTGGGGCTCTCGGTGCGCGACATCGTGCCGGGCGAACGGCTGGGCCTGGTGACCGCGGCCGAGGGCGGCCGGCTGCGGCTGCGCTACCGGCTGCTCGGCCCGGTGCTGCTGGCCGACGCGCCGGAGCCGGCCAGAAAGGCGGTCTACGCGGCGCTTTCCGCCCACGCCCGCCGGGACCAGCGGATCTGGTACCAGTCGTTCGCGGTGACCGGCCCGGCGGACGACCTCGCCGCCCGCTTGGCCGCGCTGGCCCGCGGCACCGCCGATCCCGTTGCCGCGGCCCGGTTCCTGCGGCGCGCGGCCGACCTGACCGCCGACCCGCACCGGCGGGCGATGCGCCTGCTCGCGGCCGCGGCCGGGGCGCTGCGAGCCGGCCGCGGCGAGCAAGCGGCGTCGTGGTGCCGCGAGGCCGTCTCCCTGCGCGACGATCCCGCGTTCCTGGCCGCGGCGGCCGGACGGAGCGCGCGGGGACTGGGGCTCGCCGGCCGGCACCGCCAGGCGTTCGACGAACTGGCCGGCGCGGCCGCGTGGCTCGCCCACCGGGACCCCGAACGCGCGGCGGACCTGCTGTGCGCCGCGACCGGGCCCGCCTTGGCGCTGGGGGAGGCACGCCTGGCGTGCGTGGCCGTCACCGAAGCGGAGTCACTGGCCGGCGTCCCCCTCCCCGTCCGGGCGCGCCCGGCGGCCGCGGCCGCCCGCGTGATGCACGGCCTGCCGCCCGGCGAGCTCCCGCCGCCGGAGTCGGTGGGCGACCCGGCGGCACTGGTCTGGCTGGCACTGGCGCAGCTGTGGTCGGAACGGCCGGACCCGGCCCGGACAGCGGTCAACGCCGCGCTCTGCCGGCTGCGCCGCGGCCACGCGCCCGCCCTGCTCGCCGTCGCGCTGGCCGTCCGCGGCGATCTCGGCTTCCGCACCGGCGGCTGGGCGGCCGCGGCCGCCGACGCCGCCGAGTCGGTCGCCGTCGCGGCCCGGACACCGCCGAACGGCGTGATCGCGTTCGGGCTGCTGACCCTCGCCCGGCTGGAGGCGGCGCGCGGCAGGCCGGACCGGTGCGCGGAACTGCTGGCCCGCAGCCGCAAGGAGGCCGGCCCGCTCGGCGTCGACCTGCGCCTGCTGCTGGAGCCGGCCGTGCGGGGCCTCGCCGCTCTGACCGCGGGCGAACCGGGAACGGCGCTGGAGCCACTCGAATCGGCGTGGTCGCACGCCGAAGCCGGCGGGGTCGGCAACCCGGCCGTGGTGCCGTTCGCGGCCGACCTCGCCGAAGCCCATGCCCGGTCCGGAAATCCCGCCCGCGCGCGGGAAGTCCTCGCCTGGCTGGAAGAACGGGCCGCGGGGGCGGGGCTGCGGGGCCAGCTGGCGGGTGCGTGGCGGTGCCGGGGCCTGCTGGCCACCGACGCGGCCGAGGCGACGGCCGCGTTCGCGACGGCCCGCGACGCCGGTGACGTCCGGACGGCACCCTTCGAGTACGCCAGAACCCTGCTCTGCGAAGGGGAAGTGCTCCGGCGGCTGCGCCGGCCCGCGGCCGCGCGGCCGGCGCTGCGCCAGGCGGCGGAGGTGTTCGAAGGCCTCGGCGCCGAGGTCTGGGCCGAGCGGGCGGCCGCCGAGCTGTCCGCCGCCGGCGACCACCCCGGCGCGAAACCCGGGCCGGTCGCGACGGACGTCCTGACCCCGCAGCAGCTGCGCATCGCGAGCCTGGTGGCGGCCGGCCACAACAACGGCGAAGCGGCCGAAATGCTGTTCCTGTCCCGCAAAACCGTGGAAGCCCACTTGACGCAGGTCTACCGCAAGCTCGGCGTCCGCTCCCGCACGCAACTGACGAACGCGCTGAACGCGCGGGGCGACCACGGTGGGCTCCCGGACGGGCGCACGCCGCAGTCGAGGGAGTCACCCGATGCCGCCGAGGGTCCGCGGCGGGCAGAGTTCGGGTGACAGCGAGGGAAACCGCGGGGGTGAGGACATGGACGTCGCCAGTGAGACGGTGGTGCGGCTCGCCGATCCGGTGGCGCGGGCGTCGGTGCTGACCGCCGACGCGCTGCTCGCGATCGCCGTGGTGGCCTACGAACTCGACCCGGCCGTGGTGACCGAGCCGGTGACGGCGGTGTTCGACCGCTTCGACCTCGCCGTGCCGCTCGACGCCCGCGCGTCCGCGATGGCCCAGTTCCGGCGCACCGGCGAACCGGTGCCGTGGGAGGTCGCCGCGTCCTGGGACACCGCGCAGATCCCGCCCGTCGCCGCCGACGCGGTGTGGGCGGGCGCGGTCGTGGTGCGCACGGCGGTCCTGGACGGGACCATCGTGGCCGTCACCGCCGATCAGTCCGGTGTGGACAGTCCGGTCGCGCTCGGCGCGACGGTGCGGATGAGCCCGCCGGAAGCAGACCCCGCGCCGGTGCCGGTGCCGCTGCCCGTCCTCGTGGCCTTCCTCGCCGCCGGCGAGGCCCCGTCCCCCCGGGAACTGCTGCGGGCGACGACGGCGGCCCGGCTCGGCGCGGGCCGGTACCCGGTCGCCGACCTGCCCGCCGGTGGTCCGGTCCGCCGGTTCGAGCGGCTCGTCTGCTGGGTCGTGCCCGAATCGGCGTTCGACGACCCCGGCTGGCCGGGAGCGGCGGACGACACGACGCCGCAGCAGCGGCGAGCCGACCGGCTGCGCGCCGCGCGGAGCTGGCTCGCCGGCCAGGGCGTCGCCGTCATCACCACCACGGAGCCCACATGACCACCAAGTCCCGCGCCAAGCGCGCATCGACCACGTCGCGACCCAGTACGGAGATCGGTATGGCCACGCTCGTGCAACCGGCATTCCCCTTTGTCGACGTCATCATCGACACCAGCGCGCTGGTCCCGGCCGCGCAGCGCTCGCCCGGCGTGGTCGCCGTGGTGGGCAACGCCGACGGCGCCGCCGCGCCCGCGTCGACGCCGCTGGTCGTCACCGGCCACGCCGACGCGCTCGCCCTGTTCGGCAAGGCGGGCGCGGCGACCGCGCTGAGCCGCAGCCTCGACCTGGTGCTGGCCCAGGATCCCCGGCCCACCAAGGTCTGCGGCGTCCGCACGCCGGCCGCCGGGAACTACGCGGCCGCGCTCGCCGGTCTCGAAGCCGCGGACGACGTCACGTTCGTCTGCCTCGCCGGCGAAACCGCGGTCGGCGCGGCCACCAGCGGTGGCACCCCGGCGACCGGGCTGCGCGCGCTGGCCGAGCACGTCGAGAACATGTCCGCGGCGGGGAACCGGCGGATGGCCGTCGCGATGATCGACCCGGCGATCGCCCGCACCGCGACCTATGTGGACACCGTGCTGGCGGCGAACTCCTACGGGGCGCTGAAGAGCGCCACCGGCCGGATGATCCTCGTCGCCGCGCGGGGCGCGACCACCGACGAGACGGCGAGCCCGAATCCGGTGGCCGACGCGGCCGCCGCCGTGATGGGAGCGATCGCGGGCCAGGCCCCGGCCACCAGCGTCGTGCTCAAGCAGGTGCGCGGCTTCACCGTGCCGGTCACCCAGCAGTACGTCCCCGCCGAGGTCACCGGGCTCGCGAGCCAGGGCGTGATCCCGCTGATCGACCCGGCGCTGGTGCCCGGCACCGGGCTGTTCCTGGCCGACGGCGGCACGTTCTCGGCCGACCCGGCCCGCAACTACGTCGACATCTGCCGGGTGCTCGACGACATCGAGTTCCGGCTGCGGGCCGGGCTGATCGGCACGGTGGGGGACGCGCGGATCACCAAGGCCGGCCTCACCGCCGTGCGGGTCCGGGTGGAGGGCATCCTCGGCCCGCTGCGGCTCGGCGCGGTGATCGACGACTTCTCCGTCACCATCCCGCTGCTGCCGATCCTCGCGCTTCCGGAAAGCGCCCGCAGCGCCGCCGAGCAGGCCCAGGTGGTGGCCGCCCGCCAGACCCGGCAGGTGTCCGTCCTCATCAGCGTCACGTACGGGCCCGCCGTGCACCGGCTCAACGTGACCCTCGCCCCCCAGTTCTGAGCACCGACCAGGAGCCACGATGTCGAGTCCCGAAACCAGCTGGAACACCCGCCTCGCCGTGCACTACACCGACGACAAGGGCACCGACCACGAGATCTCGCCGATCCAGTCGTTCACGCCGACCTTCGCCACGACCGCGGAACCGTTGCACAGCATCGAACGCACGCACGTCGGCGTGGTGACCCAGCCGTACGCGCTGACCTTTTCGATGACGGTCAACGCGATCGGCCCGGCCACCGCGCAGCTGACCGCGCTGGCGCTGAACGCGACCGAGTTCAGCATCTCGATGCAGGAGCGCTCCGGCGACGACTGGTCGTTCTCCACGATCGTGCTCAGCCGGTGCGTCATCACCAGCGCCTCGCCGACCGCGGCCACCGTGCTCGGCGCGCCGCAGGCGACGTTCTCCGGCTTCTCCATGCAGGTCGACGCGACCGACGCCGGCGGCGCCAAGACGTCCGGCCCGCTGCAGGCCTCGCTGTAGGGGAGGGGTTTTCGTGGCCGACGACCTGGAAGCGGCCGGCGCGCTGCTGTCGCCCGCCGGGGACTGGTGGGACGAGACGGGCGCGCACCCCACCGTGCGCTCCGGCGAGCTGGTCCTCGAGTTCCCCGTCGAGGTCGAGGTCCGGCTCGTCTCGCCGGAGCGGCCCGACCTGCTCGCCGACACCACCATCCACCGGCTGACCGCGGCATTGGAGGGACTGGCATGACGACCGTGCGCATCCCGGTGCGGGTCCGGCTCGACGTCGACCCGGCCCGGTCGCCGGAGACAGTGGCCGGGCTGCTGCGCGACGCGACCGAGCGGGCCACCACCCGCGCGGCCGAGCGGGCCCGCGCAGTGCCCGCGGTCCGCGACGCGACCTGGGACGGCGGGCCGCCCGCGACGACCGTCCGCTTCACCGGCGATCCGCTGCCGCCGCCGCTGGCCACCGGGCTGGCCGTCGCCACCCGCAGCGGCCTGCACGCCGCCGCCACCCGCCTGCAGGCCGCGACCGCGGGCGGTCCGCCGGCGAAGGCGCCGGCACGCGCGCCGAGGAAGCTGCGGCTCCGGGACTTCGCCGACGAAGCCGACGTCTGGAGCGCGGTAGTGGCCTTCTACGGCGGTGCGCCGCCGGGGGAACTGCTCGTCCTCGCCCGCCTGCGGGGCCGGCCGTGGCAGTGGGTCGTGGACTTCAGCGGCCCGGCCCGCTCGCCCCTGGTGCGGGCCGGAGCGCCCTTCACCGAGTACACCCGCGACGGGAGCGCCGAGCGCCCGGCCGGCGGCCTCGTCGCGGACGGGTTGCGGTTCTGGCGCCGGTTCAGCACCGAAGCGCAGTGGCACGCGGTGCTGGCCGAGCTGATCCTGGAAGACCTCGCGGGACTCCGGAAGTCGGTGCCCGCCCGTCGGCTGGCCGACCGGGCACTGGCCGCGGCCAAGAGATTCCCGTTCACCAGACCCGGCGCGTGGTACGAGTTCCTCGACGGGCCGACCCGCGTCGGCTGGTACCGGGGACCGGCGGGCCTGACGACCGGGACGCTGCCGGTCGCGGTGCTCACCGAAGACGTCGCGGCCGGGGAGTACGGCAAGGACTGCGCGCCGCTGGACCTCACCACCGACGGCGAAGCGAAACTCGGCGTGCCCTACCTCGGCGAGCCCCACCTGGACCAGTGGCCGGCCGACCGCGACCACTTCGCCGAACTGATGGACGAAATCACCGCCCGGCTGGAACTGCCGGACAGCGGCGGCTACGTCGGCTCGTTCGTCCTCGTCGCCACGCAGGAGATCGGCAGGCAGAGCGAGGGGCTCGGCTTCCTCGGCGGCGGCACCCGCGGCCGGCAGGCGGACCTGCGCCGGCTGGCCGAGATCTCGGTGCTGGTCACCAACCTCGCGGCCGCGTACGTCGACGCGATGTACGCGGGCGACCGCGCGCGGTCCCTGCCGTGCCCGGTGGCCGGCCACAGCGGACAGTGGGCGCTGCACTTCCACCAGCTGTTCTTCCGGGTGCGGCGGGACGCCGTCGGTCAGCTGTTCGTGTCGGCCTGCCAGGACGTCCTGCTCGAGGTGCTGGAGCAGAGCCTGGCCGAGCTGCACCGCAGGCTCGACCGTACGAACTTCCCGCGGTACATGCGGTTCACCCGCGCGTTGCTGGTGATCGTCCTCTCGCGCAGCGTCGAGCTGGAGGACCTGCGCCGCCGGATCGGGGCCGCGAAGGCACGCGACCACAACCCCGCGCTCGCCTGGCGCGCCCCGAACCTGGTGCACACCGGATGGCGCCAGGCGAGCGCCGACGTCGTGGCCGCCATCCGCGAGGCCGCGCCGGACAGCCGGCCGGCGGGCGCGGTGGTCGTCCTCGACGGCGCGTACTGGGCCAAGGACGCGCAGGGCCGCTGGTGGAACGAGAACCAGCTGGCACTGGCGATCGGCACCGCCCGGGAAGAGGCGTTCCGCATCGACCCCTTCCTGGAGAAGATCAAGGACCTGTCCGACGTCGTGAGCCGGCTCAAGGACGCGCAGCGCCGCGACGACGCGCGCAGCGAGCAACAGGGCGACGCCGTCACCGAAGCCGTGGACGCCGAATTTTCCGCCGTCCTCAAGGAAGTCCGGCAGGAGAACCTCGACCGGACGGCACGGGTGCGCCGGGACCGCTCGATCGCGCTCGGCCTGGCGAGCTTCACCGAGGACCGCACGGACGAGATCGGGGCTCGGCTGACCGGCATCCATCGGCTGGCCGACCAGCGCCTGCGCCCGATGTTCGCCTACCAGGCCGTGTACGTCGACGCCCTGCACGCCCTCGCGGACGCCGAACAGGGGAAGGCCGAGCTGACGGAGTTCTTCAACGTCTGGGGCATCGCGTTCCTGGCGGTGTTCTGCCCGCCGGCGGCGTTCCTGGTCGGCGCCGGCCAGGCGATCGGCGCGCTGGCGACCGCGTACGAGCACCGCGGGATCCGGAAGGCGCTGCTCGGCGGCGACGAGATCATCACCCGGGCGCAGGTGGAGGCCGAGCTGTGGGCGGCCTGGATCGGCGCCGCGCTCGCGTTCCTCCCGCTGGTGAAACCGGTCGGCCGCGGGCTCTCCGGCGCCGTGCGGCTGGCGCTGCCGGGGGCCGAACGGCGCGCCGCGGCCATCGCCGCGATCCGGCTCGCCAAGAAGGAGGCGGCGCACGTGTTCGCGTTGGCGACCACCGAAGAACTGGTGAGCGCCTTCCTGCGGGAAGCGGTCAAGGGGTACGTGCTGAACCTCGTGCTGTCCTCGGCCATCGACCGGTTCATCGACGCCGTCGTGCGCGAGGACCCGCACGGCGAGGTCTCCCGTGAGTACCTGCGCGCGGTCATGGCCGAGGCGGCCCGCGCCGCCGGGCGGGACACGCCGTGACGACGAGAACCGGGCCGCACCCGGTCCCCGCCGTCCTGCGCGACCACCCGCGGCTGCGGGAAGGCCTCGCGGAGGTGCGGCGCCGCACCCGGTTGCCGGAGGAACGCCTGCGGGAGCTCTGGACCGAGTCGGTGGGCTCGTCGCTGGACGTCCTCGGGCTCGGGTACGTCGAGGACTTCGAGGCGGCGATGGCGAGCGTGGGCCGGCTGCGCGAGCGGGTGCACGAAATCTACGAACGGCTCTTCGCGGGCCCGGCGACCGAGGCGGACCTGCAGGAGCTGCGCGGTCTCGAAGCGGCGCTGGCCGAGGACGTCCTGGCGCTGGCGGATCCGCAGCGCTGGGCCCGCGACCGGCCGAACCTGCCGGACAAGCGGCGGGCGCCGGACGCGGCCCCGCCGGCGCAGGCCCCGCCGCGGCGGGACACCCGGGTGCGCGCGCTGGCCGTGGAACGGCGGGCCGCGTTCGAGCGCGCCAAGCTCCTGGCGCCCGAGCGGCTGGACGCCGCGCTGCGCGACGAACGCGGGGCGGAGGCGGCGCTGCGGGACGTGCTGGCGAAGCAGGGGATGGACGAGGAGTCGCTCGGGCACCTCGCCGATGCACTCGACGAGATCCGGAACCCGGGGCTGGACTTCGCGTTCGGCGCCGGCCCGGGCCGGCAGCAGGCCACGACGGCACGGGTGCACGCCGCCTACCGGGAACTGCCGGTGCCGCAACGGGACCTGGTGAACCGGGCCAACGTCCTCGACCCGGACTTCCTGCGCCTCGCGGTGCTGCGGGAGAGCGAAGGGGAGCTCGTCCGGCTCGTCGACCGCTTCTGCGCCGAGCACGGCATCACCGGGCAGCAGCGGACCGACCTCGAAGCCGCCCTGCGCCGCCTCAACGACGTGCACCGGGAATCGTTGCACGACACCGGACCCGGCGAGACCGGCGGTGTCCAGGCCCGGACGCGGGCGGCCGTCCTCGACCGGGCGGCGACCGAGATCGGGCTGCCGACGCAGGACGAGATCGCCCGGCGGCTGGGCCGCAGTTCCGCCGTCGTCGAACTGGCCGCGCGCAGCCCGGGACACCTGGCCGAACTCGCCGAGAAGTGGCTGCGGTACGCCGTGGAGAAGCGGCGGGAGGGCAAGCCGGTCGCGACCCTGGAGCGGTACGCGCGGGCGCTGGCCCGGTCGCACGTGCGCGGCCTGCTGGGCGAGCTCACCGCCGCCTTCCAGCTCGCCGACGACGCCTGGGTGATCAAGGTGCCCGACCTGGGCGTCACGGTCGGCGGGACCGACTTCGCCGCGGTGGACCTGCGGACCGGCGAGGTCTGGTTCGGCGACAACAAGGCGTTGTCCGCCCGCGGCCTCGGCGAGGTCAGCAGCCTCCTCGACAACATCGTCGACAACATGGCCGCCGACGTCGCCGAGTTCGGGACCTGGCTCCAGCGCGACGAAGTCCCGTTGCCGCCGAAGCTCGCGGACGCGATCCAGCGGGCCCGGGAGGCGTCCGCCGAAGTCAGCGCGTACGCCGCGCGGGTCCGGCCCGAAGACATCACCACCGACGCGGTGCAGCGCCGGATCACCAAGATCCTCGCCCGCAAGGGCGTCGGGCGGGTCGTCACCAACGCGGGCGGCGAGCTGTCGTGGCTGACCGGCGCGGCGGAGAAATACCTCGCCTTCAAGAACCTCGAAGAGCCCGGCCCCTACCCGCCGGAGCGCCGCATCGAACTGCCCGAAGGGAGTGCCCCGTGAGCGGCTACGAACCCGGCCTGCACACGCCGAGCGCCATCCTGTCCGACGGGATCGTGCCGGTTCCGCTCTGGGCCGTCACCCAGCTGTCCATCGCCTCGACCTACTTCGTGCCGCAGATCGGCGGCAGCCGGCGGCGGGTCGCCGTCGTCACGCACGACGACACTCTGAGCTTCAGCGCCGTGCTGCTCGGCCCGTCGCGGTTCGCGTGGAAGGTCGCGCTGGAGAACCTGGCCGAGTCGGGCCGGCAGGGCACCGCGCTGTCGCGGCTAACCAAGAACGCCGTCGGCGGGCTGGTGCTGATCACCGCGGCCACGATCCGCACCGACCTCGCCGTCCAGGCGCTCACGTTCACCCAGGCGTCGGGCCGGCGCGACGCGATCGACGTGTCCATGCAGCTGATCCACCTGCCCCGGCCGGGCAGCCTCGCCAAGCTGCTCGAGGTCGCGTCCGTCGGGGTGGGCGCCCTGACCGACGCGCTGCCGATCTGAGGATGGCGACGATGACCTTTCCCGCACTGCCGGGCCTGATCGGCCGGCCGCCGTTCGACGTGCCACCGCTGCCGGGCCCCGACGTGCCGGCGAGCGGACCCGCGGCGCCCCGGGTGCTCAAGCAGGAGCTCACCGCCGGCCTGCCGGTCCGGGTGGACCTCGACGGCGCGCGCGGTCTCGTGCTCGCCGTCCCGCTCGGCGTCGCGCGGAGTGTCCTGGCCGCCGACCCGCAGGCCGTCGTCTTCGACACCCGGGTGCCGGGCGACCCGGCGGCCGCCCGGGACGCCGGCGCCGCGTGGCCCCGCCTGACCCTGGTGGCCGACGGGGTGATCGGCGAGACGGTCCCCGTGGTGGCCGGCGTGCCGGCCGCGCTGCGGCTCGGCGCGGTGGCGGTCGTCGAGGTCACCGTCGACCTGCTGGTCGTCACGATCGGCACGCTGCGCAGCCCCGGGCAGTTCGCCAGCAGGCTCGCGCTGCGCTGGCGGGACCTCGGGCCCGCACCGGACACCGGCCCGCCGCGCCCGGCCGGCGACCCCGGCATCCCCGCCCTGAACGCCTGACAGCGACTGAGAAAGGAGGTCACCGATGAGCCTCGGCACCCTGATCGCGACCGCGGAAGGGCCCGACGTCACGCCGGGCACGGTGCCCGCCTGGGCGGTCGTGTTCTTCGAAGAGGAGTCCGGGACCGCGCTGGCCACGATCGGCAGCGAGACCTACGCCGGTTCGGTTTCCGCCGTCCTGCCCGCCGATCTCACCGGCGGTGCCTACGAAGTCGTGTTCGAGGGCATGACGGACGCGGACTACGAGAAGATCCACGTCCGCGGCGGGCGGCACCTGGCCGCGTCCCTTTACCTGTGGTGGAAGGATTCCCCGACCGGCCTGGCCGGCGACCTGGCCCGCTTCACCGGGCTCGACCACCCGCTCGGGGCGATCACCCCGGACCCGCCGCCGCTGAGCCTGGTCGCCGTCCTGCGCGTCGACCGGCTGTGGCGCCGCTCGGGCCCGCGCCGCTTCGAGGTCGTGGTCAGCGCGCGCGAGCTGGTGACGGCGCAGCTTTCGGGCACCGACGTCGTGCCGGTACCCCAGCCGGGCCTGCGGGACGCCGTGCGGGCGATCGCCGGGCGCGCCGGCGTGCGGCTGGTCCAGGAGTACGGTCTCGCGGACTTCCAGCCGCCGCCGGGGGTGCTCGCGCCGGTGAAGGTCCCCGTCCAGCACGGGACCTGCCTGCAGGCACTGACGGCGGTGCTGGAGGACCAGGCGCGCAAGCTGCTGCGGCTCCACGGGCAGCCGCTCGCCCTGATCCGCAACGGCGTCCTGCACGTCGGGGTGTGGGCGGGCGCCGCGGGACCGCGGCTGCCGGTCGACCGGCGGCTCGACGACGACAGCGGCCTGCTCGCGATCGAGCGCGGGTCCGCCCGCCCGCGGGAGCAGGCGGCGGGCGACCGGCCGGACGCGCCGCAGTCGCGGCTGACGGTGTCGGTGACCGCCCTCGGGCGGCCGGACCTGAAACCGGGGGACACGCTCGTCGTCGAGCTGCCGCCGGAGGACTTCCCGCAGGTCGAGCCGCCGAGCATCGGCGCGACCCTGCTCGGCTCGCTGAACACGCGGCCCTTCGGTGACCTCGCCCCCGACCCGACGCCGGTGCGCTGCCGGATCACCGAGGTCACCCACCGGATCTCGCGGGAGGAAGGCTTCATCACCGTCGCGAAGGCCTTCGTGCTGGCCGACGGCGACGACGGCTGGGACGTCGGCGGCGTCACCCCGGCGCCCGATTCCCGCGCGGTGCCGCCGATCGGCGAGCCGGCCGCGGACCCGGCACAGGCCTTCGCCGTCAGCCTCCGCAGCGCCACGGCCAGCCTCACCGCCGGGGTCGCCCAGCGGGCGCGCTCGCACGTCGGCCTGGTCCACGACCACGTGGGCGCCGCCGCCACCGAAACCCGGCACACCAGCGACTTCTGGGTGTCCCGGGACCCGGGCGACGGTTCGGGCAGCACCGCGCAGCGGGCCTCGGTCGGCCGGGACCGGCCCGCCGAGGCGCACCGGGTGCCCTATGCGACCCCGTTCGCGTGGGGCAACTTCGGCCTGGTGCTGCCGCGCTACCCGGCCACCCGGGTGCTGCTGGTCGACGGCGCGGGCGGGCCGGGGGAGTACGTGGACGTCGGCGCCCTGTGGGCGGTGAACGCGGGCCCGGCCGCGGAACCGGGGGACTACTGGCTGGCGCTGCCGGCGAACGCCGCGGCCACCGAGCACCTGCCGCGCGACGGCGGCCCACCGTCCGAAGTGGATCAGCAGCCGCCGGACGGCCCCGCCGCGCACGACCTGATCGACGCGGTGGGCAACCGGGTCATCGAGACGGCGCGGTTCGTGCTTCGGGTCGTCGACGACCCGGCCAACCTGACGAACGTGCCGGACCGGCCGGACCCGGCCGCGGGCGGCCCGGCCGGCAGCGTGGTGATCGAGACCAAGCCCGAATCCGGGACACCGGCGCGGATCACGCTCCGCGCCGACGGGAGCGTGTCGGTGACCGGCTCGTCGATCACGTTCGACGCCGGGGACGGGCGGATCGACCTCAAGGCCAAGGACGTCCGGGTCGCGCTCGCCGGCGGAACGATGGACGTGAGCTGATGGCCTTCCCCGTCACGATCGCCGGCACGTTCACGTGTGCCCACCAGGGGATCCGCACGCCGGCGACCGGCGAAGCGAAACTCACGGTCGGCAAGCAGGCCGTACTGCTCTTCGCCGACGCCGCCGCACCCGCCACCTACGTCGGGTGCACGTTCCCGCAGGGCGCCCCTCCCACGCCGTGCAAGACGACCTCTCCCGCCGCCGCACCCAACCCGGGATCGGCCGGGAAGCTGACCGTCGACGGCCATCCCGTGCTGCTCGACGCGCTGCACGCGGCCACCGAGAACCCGCCGTTCACCCCACCGCCGGACCCCGCGAACACCGTGACGGTCGCCGCGGGCCAGGACAAGCTCACCGCTTCGTGAAGGAACGACCATGACCACCGCACTCCCGCCGCCCCCGGGCGACGACTCCGCCGTCCGGCGCCGCCAGCTGCTCGGGTTCGGCCCACGCGCCGACCTGGCCGACCCCGGGGACACCGCCCGCGACCTGGTGCTGCGCGCCACGGCGACCGGCGTCGACCTCGACCTGGTCGAAGGCGTGGACGCGCTCTGCCAGGACCTCGCGATCGGGCTCACCACGCTGCGCGGCAGCGACCCGTTCAACGTGCGGTTCGGCTTCCTGGGCCTGACGCCGCTGGTGCGCCAGACCTCGCCGGTGCTCGCGCGGGAAGGGCTGCGCAGCGCGGTGATCGAGATGGTCGCCGCCGACCCGCGGGTGCGGCGGGTGGTCGACCTGACCACCCCGACGCCGACGGAGGGCCGCGCCTCGCGGTCGTTCGACATCACCGTCTCGTTCGAGGCGATCACCGGCGACCCGGCGACGCTGGCCACCGGCGGCCTCGCCACCGGCGCCGAGTGGGGCGCCCTCGACACCCCGGGCGTCGCGGCGGCCGGGACCACCGGGAGGACGCCATGAGCTCCGACAGCAGCATCGACCTGACCGACGTCCTCGCCGTCGACGACTCCGTCACGCGGTCCACCGGCAGCGGCAGCTTCGGCGTGACGCCGGCGGGGTTCCTGCCCAAGCCGTTCACCCGGCTGCTGGCCGAGAAGATCGCCCTCGCGCAGCAGCTGATCGACCCGGCCGTGGACCTGTCGAGCGGCAGTGTCCTGCGCAAGCTCCTGGAGGTCACCGCCCTCGAGGACGCGCGGACCTGGGCGGCGCTGGCGGCGGAGTACGACGACAGCTTCGTCAGCACCGCCCGCGGCCGCGCGCTGTCGGAACTGGGCGCGGAACTCGGCATCACGCGGCCGTTCCTCACCGCGACCGGTTCGGTCACGCTGACGCTGGCGGAGGCGCTGCCCGCGAGCGTGCCGAAACTGGTGCTGCCGCGCGGTTCCCGGCTGGCGACGCCGGGCGGGCACCGCGTCGCGCTCGCCGCGGCGGTCGAGTTCACCGCCGGCGTGACGTCGGCGTCCGTGCCGGTGACGAGCTTCGACCCGGGACCCGTCGGCAACCTCGACCCGGCCGCCACCGACGCCGGTGGTGGGCACCCGCAGCGGATCGACCGGTGGGAGATCGCCGACGCGAAGCTCACCGCGATGATCGCCGCCGACGTGGCGGCCGGCTTCCTCGACACGGCCGCCTCGATCGGCCAGGGCCTGGTGCGTGTGCAGCACACGCAGGCGCTGACCGGCGGCAACGCGCAGTTCGACGACGACCGCTACCGCGCGCTGCTGCTCAACGCGCCGCGGTCGGTGTGGACCGCGGACGCCATCGCGGCCACCGTGGCGCTGGTACCCGGCGTGCGGCAGGTCCTGGTGCGGGACGGGTGGGGCGGGCTCGACCTGTCCCAGTCGATCTTCGGCCAGTTCACCTTCCTGGAGCGGCTCTTCGCGGCGGACCGGGACATGTCGTCGCCGTTCTTCGTCACCGTGCTCGTCGCGCCGACCGAAGCCGCGGTCTGGGAGGGGGCTTCGGGGCTGCACGCGGCGGTAGAGCAGGCGATCCGCGACGTCCGCCCGGTCGGGATCTTCCCCGACGTCGTGCGGGCCGAGCAGGTGTTCTTCACCGTCGACGCCGACGTGGTGACCTCGGGCGTGCCGCTGCCGTCCGGCTCGGTCGCCGTCCGCAACCTCAGCCCGGGCGCGCTCGCGCTCAAGCAGCGGCTGGCGGCCCGGCTGCGCGGTGTCGTCGACGGGCTGTCCCTCGCGGAGCCGGTGCGGGCGGCGGCGCTGTCGGCGGCGATGATGGCCGAGCCCGGCGTCGTCGACGTCACCGGGCTGCAGCTGGTGCGCTTCCCGTACTCGGTCGACTCCGTGGGCTCCGGCGGGGAGAGCGACACCTCGCCCGACGTGCTCGACGTCGACGAGAACCTGATCATCGGCGCCGACCAGATCGCGGTTTTCGTCTCCTCGCCCGGCCGGCTGACGGTGCGGTGAGCCATGACGAACCCCGTGCCCGCCTCCGTGCTCGACCCGGCCGGCCTCGGCGCTGGCGTGCTCGCCGCGGCGGCGGCCGAGCTGATCGGCCCGCTGTCCCCGGCCGCCACCCCGAAACCGTTGCCGTCGCACGCTTCCGGACCACCGGGACAGGTCGAGGCCGTCGTCGACGTCCCCACCCGGCAGGCCCTGGTGCTGTGCACCGTACTGTCCGATGTGGACGCCCAGGGACTGACCGTCCTGCCCGCGCTGAAGTCCGGCAACGGCACACCGCAGACCCTGCCGGTGCTGACGTTCGCGCCGCACACCGCGGCCGGGACCGCACTGGTGGCCGCGATCCCCGCGCCGGGCAAGGGCGCCGACGTCGCGCCGTTTTCCGTGCTGGCGCGCGGGATCCGCGGCGGCGAGACCGGTACCGGGCTCAGCTCGGCGCAGCTGCTCGCCGCCGTGCGGTTCGACCTGGTCCAGGGCACGCTCGGGCGGCTGCTCACCGTGCTGCTCGACGAGAAGGGCCGGATCCGGCGCACCGCCCGGCAGATCCGCGCGATGCGGACCCTGGCCGTGGCGAGCGGCAACGCCCTCGACCGGATCGGCGCCGACCTCGCCTGCCCGCGGTTCTCCGACGAGCTGTTCTGGGACGCCGAGGACCAGACCCCCGCCACCCGGCCGCTCCAGCCGGACGGAACCCGCGAGGACGACGCGTCCTACCGCGCGCGGCTGCGGGTCCTGCGCGGGCTGCGGCTGCCCAGCACGCCGTGGATCGATTCCGTGCTGGGCGGCGGTTTCCTCGCCGACGTCGGCGTGTCGGGCAAGGTGACCGTCGACGAGGCGACCGATCCGCAGCTGATCGCGCTGCGGCTGGTCGCCCCCGGCGCGCCGGGCAAGATCCCCGAGCTGCTCAACGCGGTCCGGCGGGTGCACCTGATCTGGCCGGCGGGCAGCACCGAAGGTGACGACGCGCACGCGCACCGCCTGCTGCCCCCGGCCGAGGTGGCCCGCGTGGACGTCCAGCGCGCGGCGCTCGCCACCTGGCAGGTGCAGCCCTTCCAGCCCGTGGCGCCCGCCGTGGCCGAAGCGCTGGCCACGCTCGACCGGCGCTGCGTCCAGCTGGGGGCGCGGCCGTGGCCGCGAGTCCTCAAAGGACAGGACAACGCGGGCGGCTCGCGGTTCGAGCTGGGGTTCGGCGCGCTGTTCGCCGCGCCCGTCGCCGCCCAGCTCGACGCGGCGGTCACCGCGGCCACCCAGCTGAAGGACCCGGACCTGGTGCCCGTGCCGCGCTCGGCCGACCCGGCGGGCGCGTGGCTGCTCAAGGCGTGCGGGCTGCGGACGGTCGAGCGCGACGCCGACGGCACGGTGTTCACCAGCACCGCGCCGATGGGCCCGCTCGTGGTGGACGTCGAGCCCGACTCCGACGGCGACGTCCCGCTGACGCTGACCGCGCGGCTGGTCTCGCCTGCCGACCCCGGCCACGACGTGCCGGTGGTGAACGTGATCACCGCGCTGGCGGGTGCGCAGCTGACCCCGGTCGCCGACCCCGCCGCGGTGCTGGCGACCGCGCGGGCGACGTCCACGGTCCCCGGCCTGGACGCCGCGCTGGACGGCCGGAGCGTGCCGAAGGTGGCCGACGTCGCCGCGTTCCGCCGTCAGCTGGGCACGGTCTCGCCCCGCGACTACGTGCTCTTCGACCTCGGCGCCACCCGCACCTCGGCCGTGCTCGCGAACTCCACGCTGCTGAGCCCGTTGTTCACCACGGCCGCCGCGGCCGGCGCGAGCAGCGTCGTCGCCCTGGTCACCGGCGGCGGAACGCTGGCGCTGATGTTCGGCGTCGCGGGACTGCCGCTGGCGGGCAGCAACCTGGCCGGCGAACACACCCTGATCCACCGCTGGCAGGTCCGCGGGCTCGGGCCGCAGCACGCGACCCTGTCGTCGCGGCGGGGCGCCGTCGTCACGATCCCGGTGGTCAACGAAGGCATCAGCGTCGTGTCCTGTGTGGTCGGTCAGCGTTCCGGCAGGACCAACCCCTACACCTGGCGGCCTTCATTGCCCGACGGAACGCTCCTGACGCTGCGGCAGTACGAGCACCTGCTCAACATCGTCGAGCTGGTGACGCCCGTCGGAGTGCGGGCCGACACCTTCGAAATCCGGCGGCGGCACGTGGACGTGGACGGCTCCGGCGCGTTCACCGGCCTCGGCATCGCCGCCGCCCGGGCCTACCGGCACTACCGCCTGGCGCCGTCGGCGCGGGCAGGACAGGGAGAAAGCTCATGAGCGACGACGAACAGCTCGTCTACGGCGTCCCGGCGCACACGATCGTCGACGCCCTGCGCGGCGCGGGGATCGCCGAGGACGACGTCATCGCGGTGCTCGGCCGCGCCATCGCCCGGCAGTCGGGCCCGGGCCTCACGACGACGGTGACGCCGCCGTTCGTGTTCCAGACCAACGTTCCCCAGCAGGCGCCCCAGTGCGAGCTGCACTTCGAACCGACGTTCAGCCACCCCGACTTCATCGACGGCGTGACCGTGGTGCAGGCCGGGGAGACCCCGACCGAGATCGGCTTCAACCACCGGTTCCACGCGATCGAAGACGACCTGGCCGGCATCGCCGACGCCCTGCGGACGGTCAGCAACTGCATGAAGGAGCTGCGGCTGGAGCTGTTCGGGGTGGTCCAGGAGCTGCAGGTGAAGATCACCGCGATCGACCGCCGGATCGACCCCCTCAAGGACAAGGCGGAGACCAAGGAGACGAAGGAAAAGGAAAAGGAGAAGGACGACAAGGAGAGCAAGGAGAAGGAAGGCAAGGACGGCAAGGAGAAGGAGGGCAAGGAGAGCAAGGACAAGGACGACAAGGAGCGCGGCAAGGACGGGCGCAAGGAGTTCGTCGACCTCGCCGGCACCGCCGCGCCCGGCACCCCGCCGCCCGCGCCGGACCAGGCGGAAGGCGACGAGCGCACGTTCATTTCCCTCGAAGACCGGCCCGAGGTGGGCCGGGACGCGCTGGCCGGCGAGGACGGCTGAGATGCTGCTGATCCTCGCCCATGCCCACGACGGTTCCGCCCGGGCTTTGGCGCGGCGGTGGGGGAGCGAGGCGCTCCTGCTCACCCCCGGCGCACTGGCCGAGACCCGGTGGCACCTGGAGGTGGACCGCGACGGCGGCGTCCGCACCGGGCTGGCGGACGCCGCCGGAACGCCGATCCCGGCGACGGGCGTGGTGAACCGGCTCGGCGTGGTCACCGCGGCGGACGTGCCGGAGGTGCGCTCGGCGGACCGGGCGTACGCGGGGGCCGAGCTGACCGCGTTCCTGCTGGCCTGGCTCGACGCGTGTCCCGTCCCGGTGCTGAACCCGCCCGACCCGCGCAGCCTCAACGGACCACCGTGGTTCCCCGAGCAGTGGGCCGAGGTGGCGGCGTCGGCAGGCTTGCGCGTCGAGGCCGCCGGCCGCCGCGTCGGGCTGCCGGCCGCACCGCCGGCCGCCGCCGTTCCGGACTGGGACCGCGCGGTGCGCGCGCATGTGGTCGGCGACGTCTGCGTCGGCGACGTCCACCCGGAGCTGGGCCGGCGGCTGTGCGAGCTGGGCCGTCTGGCACGCACGCCGTTGCTCACGGCGACGGTGTCCGGTCGCGGGGCGCATGCGCGGGTGCGGGACATTTCGGCGTGGCCTGACCTGGCCGACCCGGGGGTGGCCGACGCCGTCCTGGCCGCGCTGGGTGTGGTCCCCGACGCCATGGCGGTGGCCGGATGACGATCCTGCTCTGGGGCCTGCTCGCCGACGACCCGATGGCCGCCGTGCACGCGCGGCTGCGGGAACTGAACGCCCCCGTCCGCTTCCTCGACCAGCGGCGCGTGCTCGACACGACCGTGCGGATCTCGGCCGGGCGCACCCGGGTGACCGTCGCGGGGGAGGAGTTCGACCTCGACGCCGTCCGGGCCGCCTACGTGCGCCCGCACGACAGCACGCGGCTGCCCGCCGTGCGCACGCGGCCGCCTGCCGCCCCGGAATGGCGGCACGCGGCCGAGGTGGACCAGGTGCTCAACGCCTGGACCGACCGCACCCCGGCCTACGTCCTGAACCGGCCGGAAGCCGGGGCGAGCAACGGCTCCAAGCCCTACCAGCTGCGGATCGTCGCGGCCGCGGGCTTCCTCGTGCCGCCGACCGTCGTCACCAACGACCCGGCCCGGGTCGCGGCGTTCCTGGGCGAGCACGGGGACGTCATCGTCAAGTCCACCAGCGGGATCCGCAGCCGCGTGCGCCGTGTCGGGCCTGCCGACACCGTCCGGCTGCCGGACGTGCGGACCTGCCCGACCCAGTTCCAGCGGCACGTGCCGGGCACCGACGTGCGGGTGCACGTCGTGGGCACCGACGTGTTCGCCGTCGAGGTGGACAGCGAGGCCGACGACTACCGCTACGCCCGCGCGCAGGGGCTGCGCCCTCCGGTGCTGACCGGGATCGACCTGCCGGACGACGTCGCCGCCCGCTGCCGTGACCTGGCGAAGCGGCTCGGGCTCCCGGTGGCCGGCATCGACCTGCGCCGGACCCCGGACGGCGAGTGGTACTGCTTCGAGGTCAACCCGTCGCCCGGGTTCACCTACTACGAATCGAAAACCGGCCAGCCGATCGCGGCGGCCATCGCCGGGCTGCTCGCCGCGGCGGCGTTGTGCAAGGAGCGTCCGGCATGACCACGATGGACACCGTCGAGGAGGTCCGGTTCGGGGGCGCGCGGGCCTTCGCCGCCGAATTGTTCACCCCCGCGGAGGTGGCGGAGATCGCCGCCGCCGTGGACGCGGTGCCGGCCGGGCTGCGGCACGGGGACGGTCCCGGCGGCCTGCTCACCATCGGCGAACCGTTCTACCGCAACCGCGACCGCCCGGACTACTACGCGGCCCGCGCCCGTGCGGAGAACCGGGTGCTGTACCGGCACTTCCGCCTCGTCCACGAGCGGGTGGCCGCCTTCTTCGAGCACCGGTACGCACTGCCGGTCGTGTACGCCGAGGAGCTGGCCGTCCCCGGGTTCCACGTGTTCGGCTTCCCGGCCCCCGGCGAGTACGAAGGCGGCGGCTGGCACGTCGACGCCCTCGAGACGCAGGTGCCGTCGCTCGTGGCCCGGCGCTCCGCGATCACCGCGGTGGTCAACTTCACCGTGCCGATCGTCCTGCCGGACGGCGGCAGCGGCCTGGACCTGGAGGCCGACGCGCCCGGCGCCCCGCCCGCCCGGCGGGGCGGCGGCGAGCCGGTCACGGTGCCCTACCGCGCCGGCACGGTGGTGTTCACCGAAACCGAGCTGTGGCACCGGATTTCGGCGTCCAAGTGCTTCTCGCCCGGCCAGCGCCGGGTGACCTACCAGGGCCACGGGGTGCGCCTCGACGGCCGCTGGATCTTCTTCTGGTGAAGGAAGGTGTTGTCCGCGAAGGGAGTGCCGACCATGGCAAGAGGAACCGACGTCCATCCGTTCTACCAGCGCGGCGTGCGCTGGGACCAGGTCAGCGACCTCGCGTTCGTGTGGGTCAAGGTCTCCGACGGGGGAGCGCCCTACACGCGCGCGGAAGGGGGTGTGGTGTACCGGCCGGACACGCACGTGGCGGGGGCGAAGTCGCGCGGGATCCCCGTCGGCGGCTACCACTACGCCCAGCTGACCCTCGGCCCGGAGGCCCAGGCCGACCTGCTGCTGGCCGAGGTCCGGCGGCTCGGCGCGACCGGCGTCGCGCCGATGCTGGACCTCGAGGCGCCGTTCCGCCCGGACGGCGCGGCCCGGGCGTTCGGGACGGCGTTCTGCCGCCGCGTCGCGGCCGCGGGCTTCCGGCCGGCCGTCTACCTGAGTGCGTCGTTCGCCGCCGCGCTGCGGCCGGACCTGTGGGACGTCCCGGACCTGGTGATCGTGATCGCCCGCTACGGCGCCCGGCCGGAAGCACCGGGAGCGGGCCGCTACCCGGGCCGCTACGACGTCCACCAGTACACCAGCAGCGGCAGCCTGCCCGGCTCGGCGGGCGCGGTCGACTTCGACGAGTCCTACACCGGAAACCACCTCGACCCGGAGGGTGACATGCCATTCAGCAACGACGACTTCGTCCGCTTGATGTGGGGCAACACGTTCGACAGCGCGGGCAACCGCAACTACGCCCAGTTCATCAAGGACATGGACGCGAAGATCACGGCGCTCGGCTCTTCGCTGGACGCGGTGACGAAGCTGATCACCGACAGCCCGGCCCACCCGGTCGACCCCGACCGCCTCGCAACGGCGCTCGAAGGGAAGCTGGTCGCCGAGCTGGTCCCGGCGGTCACCGAGGCGGTGACGCAGGCCGCGGGCACGGAGACCGCGGACGAGGTCCGGCGCATGCTCGTCGAGCGGCTCGGTACGTCGGCGTGATCGGTGCGCTGCCGGGGCGCTGCCCGATCGGCCGGGACCACGGCGTGAACTGCGGCGGATCCGCGACGGAGGCGTCCGCGCCCGACCGGATTTCGGCGCCGCTGACGTAACATCGAGCCGTGATCGAGCTGGTGCTGGGAACGCTCGACCTGGCGAAGGTGCGGTTCGCGCGCTCGCCGATGGAGGAGCTGCGCAACAGCGTCTACGTCCTGGCGGGCCGCCGCGGCGTGGATCTGCACCGCCCGTGGGTGACGATGGCCCGGTCCCGGCTGGCCGGCCTCGACGTCACCGTGCTCGTCACGCTGCTGTCGCTCGACCACGGCTTCCCGGGCTTCCTCAACCCGCTGACCGAACCCGGGGAAACCTTCGCGGACCAGCTCGAGCGCGTGCGCGCCACCGACGACGCCGGGGTCCGGTGCTACTTCGACGAAGGCTGGGCGCCCGGCGAGATCCCGGCGATCCTGCGCCCGCTGTACGAGGACCCCGGGCGCGAACTCGGCCCGTTGTGCGATCTGCTCGCCGCGTACTGGCGCGCGGCGATCGAGCCGGTCTGGCCCCGGCTGTGCGCGCTGCACGAAGCCGACCTCGCCCACCGGTCGGCCACCCTGACCGGCGGCGGCCTCGCCCGGCTCTTCGAGGACCTCCACCCGCGGATCGAGTACGCCGGCGACGTGCTGCGCGTCCTGCTGCCGCACCACGACGTCCGGCACACGGTGAACGGCGTCGGCGTGCTGCTCAAGCCGAGCGCGTTCATCTGGCCACGGCTCAGCGTGTGCGACGGCCACGACCAGGTCTCGATCGGCTACCCGGCCCGCGGAGTCGGCCGGCTCTGGGAAGAGGCGCCGGTGGCCCCGGCGCCGCTGGCCGAGCTGGTCGGCCGCAGCCGGGCCGCGCTGCTGGCCCTGCTCGACCTGCCCCGGTCGACGACGGAACTCGCGCAGCACTTGGGAGTGACACCGGCGACGGTGAGCGAGCACCTCGCGGTGCTGAGGCTGAACCATTTGGTGCGCTCGCGGCGGAGCGGCCGGGTGGTGCTGTACGAGCGCACCGCGCGCGGCGCCGGCTTGTTGCACGACGATTCGGTGCTGCCCTAATCGTCGCGCCACCCCCGACGCCGCACCCACCATGGACAGGCAGCGAGGGCGGGGAGGGCCGGGGAAATGCGCAGGACCGAAGTGGCCGACGCGGTGGTGCGGATCATCGCGCGGGACGGGCTGGCGGCGGTGACCGCGTCCGCCGTTGCCGCCGAGGTCCGGCGCCCCGCGGAGTGGGCCGTGCGCCACGCCGCCGCCGAAGAGCTGCTGCTGCGGCTGACCCTCACCAACACCGTCGACGCCGTCGATCGCCGGATCGCCGCCGCCCGGCACGAGACCGGCCTTCTCGGTGCGCTGGCCGGGCAGCCGGTGCCGGACCTGGCCGTGCACCGGCCGTGGCTGGGCCTGCTCGTCCGCTCGGCCGCGGGCCCGGACCTCGCCGACCCGGTGCGCCGACGCTTCGGCGCGCTCCACCGGGATCTCCGCACGCGCGCCGTCGCCACCGGACCCGTGCCGGGCACCGAAGCACGGGCGGCTTCGGCCTTGGTGGACGGCCTCGCCGCGCACGTCCTGATCGGCGCGTGCCCGCCCCGGGAAGCGGCCGAAACCCTGGCCGCCCACCTGCACCGGTGACCGGTCAGGGGAAGTCCGGCAGCGTCAACGCCGAATGCTCGGGCCGCGGACTCCCCGACGGCGACTTCGCCAGCTGCCGGAGGGCGGCGTTGCGGCGTTCGAGGTCGGCCGCCGTCGCGGGGAACAGCGTCGACTTGCCTTCCGACACCGTGGCCTGGTTGCGTTCGACGAAGTCCCGCAGCCGGCTCTCGTAGGCCGCGAAAGCCGCCGTGTGGTCGGGAATCGTCGCCAAGGCGTGGCCGAGCACGTACGCGCCGACGAGCGCGAGGCTGGTGCCCTGCCCGGTCAGGAAGGACGGCGCGTGGGCGGCGTCGCCGACGAGCGCGACGCGGCCGTCCGTCCACTGTGGCAGGTGGATCTGGCTGACGACGTCGAAGAAAAGGTCGTCGGCCTCGCGCATCGCCGCGACCATCCGCGCGGTCTCCCAGCCCTCGCCCGCGAACGTCTCGGCGACCAGGTCGCGCTGCGCCGCGGGGTCGCGGAACGCCTCGATCGGCGGGTCCTGCCGGGCGAACACCAGGAAACCGTGGACTTCTTCGCTGTCGAGGACCGAATAGAGCGCCGCACCCTTGCCCGGCGTGCTCCACGCGAGACCCTCGCGGCGGAGGCCGAAGACGTTGGGCATGGTGAACCCGGCGAAGCTGTAGCCGAGGTAGTGGTGGAACTGCTTTTCGTCGCCGAAGACCAGCCCGCGGGTCCGCGAGTGCAGGCCGTCGGCGCCGAAGACGAGGTCGTAGGTCTCCTGCCGGCCGCTGCGGAAGGTGACGTCGACGCCGCCGGCGTGCTGCGCCAGGGTCTCGACGCTGTCGCCGAAGCGGATCTCGGTGTCGTCGCGGATCAGGTCGTACAACGTGCGGGTCAGGTCGCCGCGGCGGACCTCGACGTCTTCGCCGTCGGTGCCGCCGGCGACCGCGTTGGGGTCCAGCGCCGCGATCTCGCTGCCGTCGGTGTCGAGGAAGACCAGCCGGCGGGTGGCGACGTGCAGGTCGCGCAGGCGGGGGAGGATCCCCATCCGCCGCGCGGCGTCCAGGGCCGTCCCGCGGACGTCGATGGGGTAGCCGCCGTCGCGGAGGACGGGTGCCTTCTCGACGACGGTGACCGCATAGCCGGACTGCCGCAGCCAGTGGGCCAGTGCGGGACCGGCGATGCTCGCGCCGGAAATGAGGACCGTGTTCATGGAAACCCCCGATAGCTAAGTTAGGTATCTATATTGTGGGTGCGACAATGCCGCGAGGACGTTGCGGCATGACGCAACTATATACCTAAGTTAGCTATCTAAGGGAGTGTGATGGCCGACACCGACGCCGGCGACGGGTCCGACCTGCGCTCCGTGCTGCCCCGGCTGATGCAGCTGGGCACCCTGATGAACCGCAGCGGACTGGGGGAGCGGGCGATGAAGCGGGTCGGCGCCGACCTCGACCGCCCCGGGTTGTCGATCATCCTCGCCCTGCACACGGGCGGGAAGGCGATGCGCGTCGGCGAGATCGCCGACCGGATGCAGGTCGCCGGGCCGCACGTCACGCGCCACCTGCACGTGCTCGAACGCCGTCGCCTGGTGCGCGGGCTGGCCGATCCGGACGACCGTCGCGCCCGCCTGGTCGAGCTGACCCCGGATGGCGCCGAGCTGGCCGACCGGTACGTCACCACGCTGCTCGGCTGGTTCGGCGAAGCGCTGTCGGGGTGGTCGCCGAAGGATCGCCGGACGTTCTACGACTTGCTGCTGCGGTTCACCGACGACTTGGCGGCGTTCCTGTCGGCGACGGCCGAAGAGGACTGAGCGGCTTCTTCGCTGTCGGCGAACCGGCGTAACGCATTCCGTGCAGGGGCGGACCATGCCTTTTTCTGATATCCTTGCCGTGTTCGAACCATCGGTTCCGGTGAATTCCCGCCCCGTCGATTATTCTGCCCGGCGAGTGCCCTCGACCTGACCCGGCCGCCGTTTTCCGGCGCCTTCGCTTGTTCGGTGCGACACCAGAAGCCGCTGCTCCACGCGAGCGTGCGCGTGGACCGATGTGAAGGGGAATGTCCATGAACAATGCTGTTCTGGCGCAAACCGTCAACCTCAACCCCGGCCTCGCCGCCATCGGCTACGGGCTGGGTGCGATCGGCCCGGGAATCGGTGTCGGCCTCATTTTCGCCGCCGTTATCAATAGTACCGCCCGGCAGCCGGAAATGCGAGGGAAACTGCAGACGATCGGGTACTCGACGTTCGTGCTGAGCGAGGTCCTCGCGTTGATCGGCGTGGTCGTGTACTTCATCGCGTCCACCAAGTGAGCCCGGCGCCCGCACGCGGCGACCCCGTGCGCGGGCGCCGCGGTCCGCGTTAGATAGGTTACAGTACTTGACTGTAACGAAACATCGGCTTAGCGTCGGTCCCAGGTTGCGCGGCAACGGTGCCGCGGGAAGGTGGTTCGCTCGATGGAGACGTACGTGCTCGTCCCCGGGGCCTGGCACGGCGCCTGGTCCTGGCGCCCGGTCGCGCACCGGCTGCGGGCCCGCGGGCACCGGGTCTTGGCGCTCACGCTGCCCGGGCTGGCGGACGGCGACGACCCCCGCCGGTTCGACCTCGCCGACACCGTCGACTTCGTCGCGGACGTGCTCGAGCGCAACGACCTGACCGGCGTCACCCTCGTCGGGCACAGCTGGGGCGGCTACCCGGTCTTCGGGGCGGCCCACCGAGTCCCGCGACGGCTGCGCCGAGTGGTCTTCTACAGCGCCTTCGTGCCGGAAGACGGCGTCGCCCTCGTGGACGACGTCCCGCCCGGGCACGCCGACCTGTTCCGGCGGCTCGCCCGGGAGTCGGGCGACCACTCGGTCGTCCTCCCGTACGAGGTCTGGCAGAACGCCTTCGCCCAGGAGACCCCGGAACCCGCGCGGCGGCTGCTGTACGACCTGCTCGTGCCGCAGCCGATGAGCTACTTCGAGCAGCCGATGAAGGCGCCGGCGCTCGAGGTCCCGGTCAGCTACCTGGCCGGCGAAGCCGACCTGGCCATGCCGCCGGGCGAATACGCTTGGTGCCCGCGGTTCCCTGGCCGGCTCGGGGTCGAGCCGGTCGCCGTGCCCGGTGATCACGAAGCGTTCCTGGTCCGTCCCGACGATTTCGTCGCGGTTCTCGAGGAGGAAAGGCAACGGTCATGACGGAGGTCATCGCGGGAGTGGACGTCCCCGGGACGGCGGCGGTCGCGGAAGCGGCACGGCTCGTCGGGGACATCACCAGCCCGCTCGTCTACCACCACTCCCGCCGGGTCTACTTCTTCGCCCGGCTCCACGCCGAGCGGCTCGGCGTGGACCCCGATCCCGAGCTGCTCTACCTGGCCGCCCTGTTCCACGACACCGGCCTGGCGACGCCGTTCTCCGACGTCGAACAGCGCTTCGAGGTCGACGGCGCCGACCACGGGCGCCGGTTCCTGCTGGAGCACGGCTTCCCCGCCGCGGCCGCGGACACCGTGTGGACGGCGATCGCGCTGCACACCACCCCCGGCATCCCCGGCCGCATGGGCCCGGAGATCGCCGCGACGCACTTCGGCGTGCTGACCGACGTCGTCGGGTTCGGCCTCGGCGAGCTGGACCCCGGCCGGGTGGCGGAGATCGTCGCCGCGCACCCGCGGGGCGACTTCAAGCACGAGTTCCTGACCGCCTACTTCGAGGGGCAGAAGGACCGCCCGGAGACCACCAACGGCACCGTCAACGCCGACGTCCTCGCGCACTTCCTGCCCGATTTCCAGCGCACGACGACCGTCGAGCGCATCCTCGGTTCCGCTTGGGAGAGCTGACATGCGTGCCATCACCGCGAGTGATCGGGAAGCGGGCGTCGGCGGGCTCGCACCGGCCGAGCTGCCCTACCCGCACGCCGCCGAAAACGACGTCGTCGTCGAGGTCCACGCCGCCGGCTTCACGCCCGGCGAGCTGTCCTGGCCGGCCACCTGGACCGACCGCGCCGGCCACGACCGCGCGCCCAGCGTGCCTGGGCACGAGCTGTCCGGTGTCGTGGCCGAGCTCGGCTACGGGACGACCGGCCTGACCGTCGGCCAGCGCGTGTTCGGGTTCGCCGACTGGGCGCGGGACGGCTCCTTGGCCGAGTACACGGCCGTGGAGGCGCGCAACCTCGCGCCGCTGCCCGCCGACCTCGACCACACCGTGGCCGCGGCGCTCCCGATCTCGGGACTGACCGCGTGGCAGGGGTTGTTCGACCACGCCGGGCTCACCACCGGCCAGACGGTGCTGATCCACGGCGCCGCCGGCGGCGTGGGATCGCTCGCCGTCCAGCTCGCCCGGGAGGCCGGCGCCCGGGTGGTCGGCACCGGCCGGGCCCGTGACCGCGACCTCGTGCTCGGCCTGGGTGCCGACGCGTTCGCGGACCTGGCGGGCGACGAGTGGGAGCAACCCGCCGACGTGGTGTTCGACGTCTTCGGCGGCGACGTCCTCGCGCGCTCGGCGGCGCTGGTCCGCCCCGGCGGCACCCTCGTGACGATCGCCGAGCCGCCGACGGTGTGGCCGGAGCACGGGCGCGCGGTGTTCTTCGTGGTCGAGCCCGACCGGGTGCGGCTCGGGGAGCTGGCCCAGCGGGTGCGGGACGGCCGGCTGAAGCCCCTCGTCGGCGAGGTGCTCCCGCTCGCCGAGGCGCCGGAGGCCTTCACCCGGCGCCGTCGCGTGCCGGGCAAGACGATCATCCGGGTGGCGGCGGACTGACGAGCCGTGCGGCGAGCCCTCGCTCACCGCACGGCCCCACCCCCTCGTCAGGGGGTTTCCGCGGCGCAGGCCAGGTCGTGCGCCGGGCGCTGCCCGGTCACCAGGAACTCCGTCACCGCGGTGTTCGCGCAGCGGTTCGGCGTGAACGGGTAGACCCCGTGCCCGCCCTGGTCGACCGTCACCATCCGCGCCCGGTCGCCGAACGCCGCCCGCAGCTTGCGGGCCCCGGACAGCGGCGTGCCCGGATCACGCTGGTTCTGCACCATCAGGACGTTCGCCGGGCCGTGGCCGGTGATCCGCACCCGCGGCTCGGCGGGCGGCGCCCAGTACGCGCACGCCGCGATGTTCGCGCTCGCCGCGCCGAGCAGCGGGTAGCGGACCCGGTCGACGGCCACGTCCAGCTGGTAGCTCGCGATCGAGCGCGGCCACGCCGAGTCGCCGCAGATCACCGCGAACCGGGACGCCAGCAGGTTTTCCACCCCGGTCACCGGTTCCGCCGGCGGCTTCGGGGCCCGGCCCTGCTCGAGCCCCTGCCAGTCCTCGGCGAGCTTCGTCAGGTCCGTCGAGTACAGGCCTTCGAACGTCAGGCCGCGGAAGACCGAGCCCGTGACGCCGCCGACCGGGGTGCGGTCCAGCCGCGCGGCCAGCTCGTGGAACTTGGCCGTCACCTGCGCGGGCGTCGTGCCGAGCCCGTACTCCGGGTGCTTCGCCGCGAAGGCCGCGAAGTCGGGGAACCGGTCCTCCATGCCCCGCCCGAAGCCGCGCATCGCGTCGATGTCGTAGCCGCCCGGCCCGAGATTGCTGTCCAGGACGATCCGGTCGCTGCGCTCGGGGAACAGCGTCGTGTAGACCGCGCCCAGGTAAGTCCCGTAGGACGCGCCCAGGAACGACACCTTCGGCTCGCCGAGCGCCGTCCGGATGCGGTCCATGTCCCGCGCGGTGTTCGCCGTGGTGACGTAGGGCAGCATCGATGCGGTCTTCGACCCGGCGCACTGCTCGGCTTCCCGCTTCGCGATGGCGGCTTGCTTCACGACGTCGGCCGGGCCGTTCGCGTAGGGCAGGTTGCCGACCGCGATCTGCTCCGGCGTCAGGTCGCACGTCACCGGGGTGCTGTGCGCGACCCCGCGCGGGTCGAACCCGATGATGTCGTAGGAGTCGAGCACTTCTTGGGGCAGCTTCACGTACTTCAGCAGCTGCGGGTAGTCCAGGCCACCGCCGCCGGGGCCGCCCGGGTTGGTCAGCAGCACGCCCCGCCGCCGCTCCGGGGTCCTGCTCGGCAGGCGCGACACGGCGACGTCGATCGTCCGCCCGCCCGGCTCGCGGTAGTCCAGCGGGACTTTCAGGGTCGTGCACTGCAGGTCCGGCGTCGGGAACGCCCCCGCCGGGCACGGTCCCCAGGTCAAGGTGTTCGGTGCGGCGGAGGCCGCGGGCACGGCGGTCGTCGCGCCGAGCACGGCGATCGCGGCCACCAGCATGGCTTTGCGCATCGGAATTCCTTTCGTTCGCACCGCGCTCAGCGGCGCGGTTCCCAGCGGAAGAGCCGCGCCGCCAGCACGATCGCGACGAAGACCCAGGCCAGCGTCGGGGCGAACAGGACCAGCGAATCGGCGAGCGGCTTGCCGCCGTTCCAGGCGTTCAGCACCAGCTCGGTCGCCGACCCGCCGGGGAGCAGGCGCTTGAGCAGCGTCAGCTCGCCGGTGCCGGTCACGCCGACCCAGCCGGCCACGGCGATGACGCCGAGGCTGACCGGCAGCGTCGTGACCTGCGCGTGCTCGGGGGAGTTCGTCAGCCCGGCCGTCGCCAGGCCGAGCGCCGGCATCATGGCCACGGTCGCCACGACGGCCGCCACCAGCAGCACCGGGTCCGCCGGCGCCCCGGCGACCGCGGCCAGCGCGCCGAGGACGACGGCGATCTGGAGCACCGACAGCACGGTGATCGGCAGCAGCAGCCCGCCGAGGATCGCGGCGTCCCGCGCCGCGGTGGAGCGCAGGCGCTTGAGGAACAGGTTCTGGCGGCGGGAGGCCAAGGTCGTCACCGACGTCGTGTAGAGCCCGATGCCCGCCACGAAGAACAGCGCGAGCGTCGCGATGTAGCCGAGGCTGCCGGCTTCGGTGAACAGGTCGTGCTTGGCGATGAAGAACGCGCAGAGCCCGGCCGGCAGCACGAGCGCGGTGACCAGCACGAGCCGGTTGCGGAAGAGCTGGATCAGCTCGCCGCGAGCGATCGTCCACATGGGAATGTCCTCTTCTCAGGAGTTGTCGATGGCGCGGAAGACGTCGTCGAGCCGGGTCGGCCCGGCGCGCAGGTCGTGCAGCTCCACGGCGTGGTCCTGCGCCCAGCCGAGCAGGGTGTGCAGGTCCTTCTGCAGGCCGAAGGTCTCGACGAGGAACTGGCCGTCCGCCTGGCGGGTGGCGTGCAGCGGGGGCGCGGGCGCGCGCGGCGGCAGGCCGAAGTGGATGGTCGCGGGCAGGGTCCGCGTCAGCTCGGCGACGGTTCCTTCGCGGTGGAACACGCCCTGGTGCATGAGCCCGATGCGGTCGGCGCGCTGCTGGGCCTCTTCGAGGTAGTGCGTGGTGAGCACGACGGTGGCGCCGTCCTCGCGCAACCGGTCCACGGCGTCCCAGAGCGCGTCGCGCGACTGGATGTCGAGGCCGGTGGTGGGCTCGTCGAGGAAGACCAGCTCGGGCGTGCCGAACACCGCGGTGGCGAAGTCCAGCCGCCGCTTCTCGCCGCCGGAGAGCTGCCCGACCTTGGTGGTGGCCTTCGGGCCGAGGCCGACGAGGCCGAGCACGCGTCCGGCGTCGTCGGTGCGCTCGGTGAGCCGTCCGATCAGCCGGACGGTCTCCCGCACGGTCAGGTCCGGGGAGAACCCGCTCTCCTGCAGCATGATCCCCATCCGCGGCCGGACGGCGGCGCGGTCGCGCGGGTCCTTGCCGAACACGCGCACGGCCCCCGACGTCGGCGCGCGGTGGCCTTCGACGGTTTCCAGGGTCGAGGTCTTGCCGGCGCCGTTGGTGCCCAGCAGCGCGTACAGCTCCCCGCGTTCCACTTGGAACGAAAGGTCCTTCACGGCGGGGAAGCCGCCGTAGGCGAGGGTGAGGCGGTCGACGTCGATGACGGGTGTCGTGGACATGCCCCGATTCCAGCCGGATCGGCGCGCGCCCGGCAGTGTGCCGACGTCACCCCGAAACATGACGTGGTGTCACTGGTGCGGCCCGCCGGGCCCGATACGCTCGGACCCGTGGAGGTACCGGCGATCGCGCGCAGGAGCACCTGGACCGGCGGTGCGGTCCAGGAACGGCTGCGGCGGCTCAACCTGATCACCACCATCCCGCCGCTGGCCATCATCGGCCTGCTCCTGCTCCTGCTCACCGCCCGGACCTGGTGGCACGTCGCCGTCCAGGTCGTCGGGCTGGTCGCGGCGCTGGCGACCGCCGAACGCTGGACGGCGGGGGACTACCTGCGCGTCGCGCGGCCGAGCTTCGCCGTCGCCGCGGTGGTTTGGCTGGCCGGGGCGCTGACCAACGACCCCTCCGCGTTCTTCGGCGTGTCCGTGGTCGGGTCGTTCCTCATCCCGCCGCTGCCGCGCCGCCGGGTCGCGGCACTGGCCGGGTTCACCGCGCTGGTCGCGGTCCTGGGCGCGGCGAACGTGCTGGTTTACGACGACCGCGTCGGACCCCGGCTGATCTAGTACGCCGCCATCCCCGCGGTCGCCGTGCTCGTCTCGACCGGGCTCATGTTCGTCAGCCAGCGGTTCTTCGACCTGATCGCCGAGCTGGAGCAGTCGCGCGAGCGGGAGGCGGAACTGGCGGTGACCCGGGAGCGCGTCCGCTTCGCCGGCGACCTGCACGACATCCAAGGCCACACGCTGCACGTGGTGAAGCTGAAGGTGGCGCTGGCCGAGAAGCTGCTGGACAGCGACCTCGACCGGGCGCGCGCGGAGCTGGCGGAGGTGCGCAACCTGGTCGGCGACACGATCGTCCAGACCAAGGAGCTCGCCCACGGCCGGCGGCGGCTGAACCTGTCGGCCGAGCTGGAGAACGCGAAGAACCTGTTCGAAGCGGCGGGCATCCACGTCCGCGTCGCGCGGGAGTCCGAAGTGGACGCCCGCGCGGGCGAGCTGCTCGGCCAGGTCCTGCGCGAGACGACGACCAACATCCTGCGCCACGCCCAGGCCCGGCAGGTGCGGATCACCCTGACGCGGTCGGGTATCGAGATCGTGAACGACGGCGCGGCCGAGGACGGCGAGCCGCCGTTGAGCGGGCTCTCGGCGTTGCGCGAACGGCTGGCCCAGCACGGCGGCGAGCTGCGGGTGGCGCGCACGGACGGCCGCTTCCTGACCGCGGCGGCGGTCCCGGCGTGGGAGGAGGGCCGATGACCACCGTGGTGCTCGCCGACGACGAAGCCCTGCTCCGCAAGGCATTGGCGGCGCTGCTGCCGCTCGAGGGCGAGATCTCCGTGCTCGCCGAGGCCGAGGACGGCGAGCAGGCGGTGGCGGCGACGCTGCGCCACCGCCCGGACGTGCTCGTCATCGACCTCGAAATGCCCACAGTGGACGGTCTCGGCGCCGTGGCCGAGATCCGGCGCGCGCGGCCGGACCAGGTGATCCTGATGCTGACCCGGCACGCCCGGCCGGGAGTGCTGCGGAAGGCGCTGAAGCTGGGCGTGCAGGGGTTCGTGAGCAAGGCGGCGGAACCGGCGCACATCACGGAGGTGATCCGGACGCTGCACGCGGGCAAGCGCTGGATCGACCCGGACGTCTCGGCACTGGCGGTCGTGGACGACTGCCCGCTGACCGACCGCGAGATCGACGTCCTGCGCGCGACGCGGGAAGGGTTTTCGGTGGCGGAGATCGCGGGCCGGCTGCACCTGGCCGAGGGCACGGTACGCAACTACCTGTCCAACGCGATGCAGAAGACCCAGACCCGCACCCGCCACGAAGCGGCCCGCTACGCCCGCGAACACGACTGGCTTTAGGTGACCCGCTTCGCCGTCAGCCGACCGGGAACTTGACACCGGTCAGCTCCTCCGAAACCGCCCACAGGCGCCGCTGGATGGCGGCGTCGTACGACTGCGGCGTCGACGCGACCACCTGCGGGCGCCCGCGGTAGCCGCCGAGACCCGACGGGCCGTAGTACTGGCCGCCGAGAGCCGCCGGGTCCGTGGCCGCGCGCAGGATCGGGAGCGCGCCGGCCGCCGAGCTCTGCGTGAACAGCGGGGCCACCACCGGGAACAGCGCGCGGGCGATGGCGGGGGAGTTGCGCATCAGCTCCGTGCGGGCCACGCCCGGGTGGGCGGCGAGCGACGCCGTCGTGCCGTGCGGGGCGAGCCGGCGCTGCAGCTCGTAGGCGAACATCAGGTTGGCCAGCTTGGCCTGCCCGTAGGCCGCGACGCGGTCGTAGGAGTTCTCCCACTGCAGGTCGTCGAAGTGGATCGCCGCGCGGATGCGGTGGGCGATGCTGGCGACCGTCACCACGCGCGAGCCCTCGACCGGCAGCAGCAGGTCCAGCAGCAGGCCGGTGAACGCGAAGTGCCCCAGGTGGTTGGTGCCGAACTGCAGCTCGAAGCCGTCGCGCGTGGTCTGGCGCGGCGGATACATCACGCCGGCGTTGTTGACCAGCAGGTCGATCTTCGGGAGCGAGCCGTGCAGGTCGGCCGCGGCGGCGCGGACGGACTCCAACGAGGAGAGGTCCAGCTCCTGCACGGTGACGTCGGCGGCCGAGCCGAGCCGGGCGGCGGCCTGCTTGCCCTTCTCGACGTCGCGGACGGCCAGCACCACCGTCGCGCCCCGCTCGGCCAGCGTCTTCGCGGTGTCGAACCCGAGCCCGGTGTTGGCCCCGGTGATGACGGCGACGCGGCCCTTCTGGCTCGGCACGTCGCGCTCGGTCCAGTTCTCGCCCATGGTGGTTCCCTCCGTGGCGGCCCTTGCGGACCGGCGGTCTGTTATGTCCCCGACGGTAAGGAACCGGCGGTCTGTTGTCAAGAGACTGCCGGTCTTCAATTTCGCGCGGCGGGCGTTACGCTGGGTGGCATGACGTTCCAGCGAGCCCGCAGTGCCGAGCAGCGGGAGGAGCGGCGCCGCACGATCCTCGACACGGCGCTGGCGATGCTCGACGAGATGCCGGTGGCCGACGTGAGCCTCAACGAGCTCAGCCGCCGGGTCGGGTTGGCGAAGTCGAACGTGTTGCGCTACTTCGAATCCCGCGAAGCCGTCCTGCTCGAACTGCTCGACCGGGCCCTGCGCGACTGGCTGGCCGAAGTGGTGGACGAACTCGCCGAGGGCGTCGACCGGGAGCTGTCCGTGGGGGAGCGGGGCGAGCGGTTCTCCTCCGTGGTCGCCCACTCGCTGGCCCGGCGCACGGTGCTGTGCGACCTGATCGGCGCGCAGGCCGGTGTCCTGGAGCACAACGTGTCGACCGACGCGGTCGTGCGCTTCAAGCGGTCCGCCCTCGCCGGACTCGACGCGATGGCCGAGCTGATGTGCCGGTACGTCCCGGAGGTCGGCGACCGGGCGGGGTCGATCTGCATGCTGGCGATGATCCTGACCGGCGGCCTGTGGACGCACTGCCGTCCGTCGCCGAGCGCCCTCGCCGCGTACGAGGCGGACCCGGCGTTGCGGGCACTGCACCTCGACCTGGCGCCGGCGCTCGCGCACGGGCTGACGTTGCTGATCTCCGGGGCGGTGGCGGCCGCCTGAGCCCGTTGCCGCACCTCCTGCGGGTTTGCTCATTTGCTAGCATGTGGGCATGTCAGCCGACGCCAAGCGGCAGTTCAGCGTCTACCTGCCGGTCGACCTCATCCGGCGGGTGAAACACGCCTCCGTCGACGCCGACGAGTCCCTCTCCGCCTACGTCGAACGCGTTCTCGAAGACCACCTGCGACGCACGGAGGAGCGCCCATGATGCGCGTGCTGCCCATCCGCTACACCTCGGACGTCGAAGCCCTGACGCGGTTCTACACCGCCTTGGGTCTGGAAACCGGAGCCGTTTCCCGGCCGGGTGGCTGGGTGGAGCTCCCGGCGGACGGCGGCACCCTGGCCGTCCACAGGGGAGACGGCCGGTGCGAACTCGCCTTCGAGACCGACGAGCCCCTCGAAGACGTCAAGAAACGCCTGCAGGAAGCCGGATACCACCCGGGACCCGTGATCGACGAAGGCTTCGGCCAGTCGCTCCGGGTAGCCGACCCCGACGGCGTGCCCGTGCAGATCAACGTCTACGACCGCGACCTCTACACGTGACCCGGGCCGGGCCGCGGTCCCTCGCCGCCGGGATCGTCGCGCTCGAATTCGCCGCCGCCGTCACCAGCTTCGTCGCCTCCACGCTGCTGCCTCTCGTCGCCGGCGACCTGAAGGCCGAGGACCGGCTCGGCCTCCTCATCGCCGGTTCGACCCTCGGGCTGTTCGTCGCCCTGCCGCTCGCGAGCCGGGTGCTGGCGAAGCTGGGAACGCGGGCGACCCTCGCCGCCGGAATGCTCGCCTACGTCGGCGGGCTCGTCGTGGCGGCCACTTCGGGGAGCGCCTGGACGTTCGCGCTGGGCCAGCTCGCCACCGGGCTCGCCAGTGGTCTGCTCGCGGTGTTCGGCGTCAGTTCCGCCATCCGCCACCTCGACGACCGGCTGCGCGTCAAGGTGGTCGCGGCGTCGTCGGCGATGTGGATCCTGCCGGCCCTCGCCGGCCCCGCCGTGACGCTCGGCCTCGCGCACCTCGTCGGCTGGCGCTGGACGCTGCTGCTGCCCGTTCCGTTCGTCCTCTTCGGACGGTTGCTCGTCGTGCGCGCCGCCGCCGACGAGCCGGAGCCGTCGCCGCGGCCGCTCGGCCGGACGCTGCTGGTACCCCTCGGCGCGGCGGGCGTCGTGCTGAGCGAAGGCTGGTGGCCGGCCGCCCTCGCGGGCGCGGTCGTCGCCGTGGCCGGGATGGTCGCGATCCTCCCGGCGGGCACCGCCCGCCTGCGCCGGGGGACGCCCGCCGCGCTCGCCGCGATGGTGCTGTTCGCGGTCGGCTACTTCGGCGCGGACAGCCTGATCACGGTCCTGCTGACGAAGGGCTTCCACGTCGGCCTCGGCCAGGCGGCGATCGTGTTGAGCGCGGCCCCGCTCGCCTGGGCGGTGACGAGCCTCCTGGCCCGGCGCCACTTTCCCGCGACGGGCCTGGGCCTGACGGCGCTCGGCACGGCGGTCCTGGCGATCGGCGGCGGCCCGTTCCCGGTGGTGCTGGCGGCGTGGACGGTGGCCGGGATCGGCGTCGGGCTCGCGTATCCCGCGCTGTACATCCGGGCGAGCACGCCGGGGTCGAGCGGGCTCACCGCGACGGAGCTGGCCACCGCCGTCATCACGGCCGAGTGCGTCGGGCAGTTGCTCGGCCGTGCGATCGGCGGCGCACTGAGCTCCGCGGGCGGGTTGTTCGCTTCGTATGCGGTGTTCGCGGTCGCGCTGACCGCCGCGGCCGTGGTCAGCCGGAGGTGACCCACCGGTTAGCGCATCCGGAACGCCCGCCGGTAGGCGCCCGGCGTCGTACCGACCTGAGCGCGGAAGCGGCGGCGCAGGTTGACTGCCGAAGTGAGGCCGACCCGGGCCGCGATGGCTTCGACCGGCAGGTCGGTGTCCTCCAGCAGGGCACGAGCCTCGGCCACCCGCCGGCCCAGCAGCCACGCCCCGGGACTGGTGCCGAGCTGGTCGGCAAACCTACGGGCGAGCGTGCGCGGGGAGACGCCGGCGTGCGCGGCCAGGTCGGTCACCGACACCGTCGCGAGCCGCTCGGCCGCCCAGCCGAGGAGCCCGTCGAGGGCCTCCGGCGGCGGGGGCGGCGGGGCGAACTGCACCTGACCGCCCTCGCGGTGGGGCGGCATCACCATGTGCCGCGCGACGAGCGCGGCGTGCGCGGCGCCGTGGTCCTTGCGGACGAGGTGCAGGCACAGGTCGATACCCGCGCCGGCCCCGGCGCTCGTGGCGACGTCGCCGTGGTCGACGTACAGCACGTCCGGCTCGACGCGCACCCGCGGGAACTCCCGCCGCAGCTGCTCGGCGCGGCCCCAGTGGGTCGTGGCCGACCGGCCGTCCAGCAGGCCCGTGCGGGCCAGCGCGAACACCCCGGAGCAGATGGTGACCAGCCGCGCGCCCCGGGCGTGGGCCCGCAGCAGCGCCCGGCGGACGCGCGGCGGCAGCGGTGCCTCCACCGGTGCCCAGCCCGGGATGATCACGGTGTCCGCCGAGTCCAGCGCCGACAGGCCGCGCGAAACGGCCATCGCGTACCCGGCGGTCGTCGGCACCGGGCCGGGCGTCTCCGCGCAGACCTCGAACTCGTAGTGCCGCGGCACGCCGTCGCGCGGCGTGCCGAAGACCTCGGCGGCGCAACCGAGTTCGAACGTCGACTGCACCGGCCGCACCAGTGCCACCACGCGATGCATGGCAGAAAAGTACCCCAAGGTGTCTTCCGGGACACTGGCCGAGCCTCCCTCGACGGCGGCATCGTGACGGTCATGCACCCCGAGATCCTCGACCAGCCGGGCTACACCTCCGCCACCGTACGGGAAGCACCCGTGCGCGAGCTGTTCCCCGGCATCCGCTTCCGTCCACTGTGGACCAGCCCGGCCGGCGCGCACGCGGGGGTCCTCGAGATGGACGCCGGCACGTCGTGGCCGCGCCGGGACGTCCACGAACCGGGGCCGGAGGAGGTGTTCGTCGTTTCGGGCACCTTCAACGACGGCGCACGCGACTACCCGGCGGGCACTTTCCTGCACGCGCCGGCCGGCTCGTGGCACGTGCCCGCGAGCGCCGCCGGCTGCACGCTGTTCCTGTTCTACCCGGAGGGCTGAACCCCCCCACCGCGACCCTGGTGCCGAGCGATCCACCGGAGTACAACCGGATACGTGGCCGGGCATGCCGCGGTGGAGCGGGACGTGCTGGTGCGGTACCTCGACGCGTGGACGGCGAAGGCACTGCGGTCCCAGCGCGGCGGCACGTACGTCGAGTGCGGCGGCTTCGCGGCCGACGCGTTGCGCGTGTTCGGCGAGTTCGCCGACCGGCTCGACGGGCACCACCTGGAGCTGGTGGTCGTCGGTTCGGCCGCGCCGTCCGGGGCGCCGCCGGGACTCTCCGTGCGAACGGTCGCCGAGGTGGCGGAGCTGGCGCTGAGCGGGCCGGTGCTGACCCACTTGGACGGTCCCGGAGCGTGGCCGCTGGTCGCCCCGATGGCCCGCGGCAAGGGGCGTGAGGTGGTGGTCACCGCGCCGGCGGGGGACCACCGGGTCTCGGCGGGATGCGCGGTCGAACTGGTCGCCGACGACGGCGAAGCGCGGCTGCTGGTGTTCCTGACGCCGGACGAGAAGCACCTCGCGACGTTCAAGAGCGAGCTGTGGGCGGTGGACGAGTTCGCGGGCATCCGCTACCGCGACCCGCGCGACCCGGAGCGGACACTGGTCGACATTTCCCTGACGCCGCAGCTGTTGCCGCTGCGCCGGGCGTTGTCGGCGGAGCTGAGGCGGCGGGGGAGCTGTTCGGTCGCGGAGCTGCAGCGGTTCACGTTGCTGGAGACGATCTACCGCCCGGAGGACGCGATCGGCGCGCTGGGTTCCGCGATCACGGCGGGCGAGATCACCCGGGTCCCGGAGAAGGGCCGGTTGACCCCGCGGGTGGTGGTGGGGCTTCCGTAGCCCGGCCCTCACTCGCTGACGGCGGCGTCGCGCAGCGCGGCGGCGACGCGGCTCGCCGAGTCGGACAGCGGCCGCGGCAGGTGCGCGAGCAGCACGCGCCGCTGCTCCCCGGGCCCGCCGCGCACGGCCAGCACGCGCACCCCGGGCGGCACGACGGCGTCGAGCGAGCCCGGCACGGTCGTGATCCCGCAGCCGGCCGCGACGAGCCGAAGCTTGGCCAGCCAGTCGCGGGCCGTGTGGGCGATCTCGGGCCGTTCGTCGAGGCCGGGCCACACGCCCAGCACGCGGTCGTCGCCCGAGCCGGCGATCCAGCGCTGCCCCCGCAGGTCGGCGACGTCGATGTAGTCGCGACGCGCGAGCGGGTGCGTCGCGGGCACGGCCACGCGCAGGCTGCGCTCGGTGAGCACCCGCACCGCCAGCGCCGGCGTTTCGGTGTCCGGCGGGCGGAACGGCGGCGCCGAGGCGACCAGCGCGAGGTCGAGGGTGCCGGCCCGCAACGCACGGACGAGCGCCGGCGTCCCGCCTTCCCGGCTGAGCACGGTGATGGCGGGGTGCGTCCGCCGCAACGCGGTCAGGGCCCGGGGCACCAGGTCGGCACCGGCGGTCGGGAACCAGCCCAGCCGGACCGTGCCCTGCTCGCCGGGCAGTCCGGCCAGCTCGCGCGCGGTGGCGTCGAGCGCGTCGATCACCCCGGCGGCCCGGCGCACGACGATCTGCCCGGCCGAGGTGAGCCGCACGCCGTCGTGGCGCCGCTCCAGCAACGGCGTCCCCGCGGCGCGCTCCAGTGACGCGATCTGCCGCGAGACCGCGGACTGGGTGTACCCGAGCGCGGCGGCCGCGGCGGTGAGCGTGCCCCGCTCGGCCACCTCGCGGAAGACCCGCAGGGCGGTGAGGGAGGCGTCGGAGAAGGCCATGACGTCTACGCATACCAGGTCTGCTGTTCTTTCGCTTTCCGCATGGACCCCGGTCGTCCTAGCTTCGAGTTATGACATTGCTCCAAACCCCTTTCGGATTCAGCAGCACCGCGGCCGAGGTCGTCGCGGGCGCCGACCTGTCCGGTCGCCGGGCCGTGGTGACCGGAGCGTCCTCCGGCCTCGGCGTCGAAACCGCGCGCGCCCTGGCCGCCACCGGTGCCGAAGTCACCCTGGCCGTCCGCGATGTCGCCGCCGGTGAACGCGTCGCCGCGGACATCGCCGGAGCGGTCCGCGTCGCGCCGCTGGACCTGACCGACCCCGCCTCGATCGACGCGTTCGCCGCCGCGTGGGACGGCCCGCTGCACGTCCTGGTCGCCAACGCGGGCGTCATGGCCACGCCCGAGCAGCACACGTCGCAGGGCCGGGAACTGCAGTTCGCCACCAACCACCTCGGGCACTTCGCCCTCGCGACCGGGTTGCACGACGCGCTGGCCGCCGACGGCGCCGCCCGGATCGTCGTGGTCAGCTCCAGCGGCCACCAGCTGTCCCCGGTGGTCTTCGACGACGTCGACTTCGCCTTCCGGCCGTACGACCCGTGGCTCGCCTACGGCCAGTCCAAGACCGCCAACGTGCTCTTCGCCGTCGAGGCGACGCGCCGCTGGGCCGGCGACGGCATCACCGCGAACGCGCTGATGCCCGGCGCGATCCACACGAACCTGCAGCGCCACACCGGCGGCCGCGGCAGCGGTCAGGTCCCGCCCGAGCTGATCAAGACGCCGGAACAGGGCGCGGCGACGTCGGTCCTGCTCGCGACGTCGCCGCTGCTCGACGGGATCGGCGGCCGCTACTTCGTGAACTGCAACGAAACGATGACCGTCGACCGCCGCGGCGAAGCACCGCGGCTGGAGGGCGTGGCCCGCTACGCCCTCGACCCCGAAGGCGCCGAGCGCCTCTGGACCCTGTCGGAAACCCTGCTCGCCAAAGGAATCGCATGACCCCGAAGGTCGCCCTCGTCACCGGTGCCACGCAGGGCCTCGGCCTCGCGCTGGCCGAAGGGCTCGCCCAGCGCCTGTCCACTGAGGACACCGTCTACCTGACCGGCCGCGACGCCGGGCGCGTCGCGCAGGCCGTCGAAGCCCTGCCCGCCGGCGGGGCCGAGGTCCGCGGCGAGGTCCTCGACGTCGCCGAACCCGCGGCGCCCGGCCGCCTCGCCGCGAAGCTGGCCGAGCGGCACGGCGGCGTCGACGTCGTCATCGGCAACGCCGTCATGCGCGTCGGCCCGGACGACGACCCGCGCGCGATCGTCCGCGACTACGCCGAGGTCAACAACTTCGGCACCACCCGCCTGCTCCGCGCCTTCGCGCCGCTGCTGCGCGACGGCGGCCGGCTCCTCGTCGTCGCCAGCTCGTTCGGCACGCTGCGGCACCTGGCGCCCGCGCTGCACGACCGGTTCGCCGAACTGTCCTCTTTGGACGAGGTGGACAAGCAGGTGGCCGCCTGGCGCGACGCGGTCGAGGACGGCAGCGCCCGTGCGGGCGACTGGCCTGGCTTCGTCAACATCCCGTCGAAGATCGGCCAGGTCGCGGCCGTGCGCGCGCTCGCCGCCCAGCGCCGTGACGACGACCTGGCGCGGGGAATCCTGCTCGCCGCCGTCTGCCCCGGGATGATGAACACGCCGACGTCCGCGCTGTGGTGGGACGTCAGCACCGCGCCGAGCCCCGCCGAAGCGGCGGATGCCCTGCTGGACCTCGTGTTCCGGCCGGTCGACCCGGCGCAGTACGGCGAGCTCGTCCGCGACGGAGCCGTCCTGCCCTGGCGCTGACGGGGTCAGCCGAGCGAGGCGTCCATCGACCGCGTCGGGACGGCGTCCAGGGCGGCCAGGGTGCCGGCGTCCAGCTCGAGGTCGCCGGCGGCGATGTTGGCCTCCAGGTGCTCGGCACTGGCCGTGCCGGGGATGAGGTGGACGTTCGGCGCGTGGTGCAGCAGCCAGGCCAGGCCGATCTGGGCCGGCGTGCGGCCGAGGTCCCGGGCGGCCGCCTGGACCGCCGGCTCGTCGGTCACCTTCGGCAGGCCGGGGAAGGCGCCGCCGAGCGGGAAGAACGGCACCCACGCGATGTCCTCGGCGACGCAGAGCTCGACCATGTCCTCGTCGTCGCGGCCGACCAGGCTGTAGGCGTTCTGGACGCACGCGATGCCGGCCGGGAGCGCCCGGCGCAGGGTGTCGAGGGTGACGCTGCTGAGCCCGATCGCGCCGATCTTGCCCTCGTCGCGCAGGGCCGTCATGACGGCGAGCTGGTCGTCGAGGTCGACCACCTGGTCGCCCTCGGCGAGCACGCCGGGCCGCCGGTCGGCGCGGCGCAGGTTCACCAGCGGGATGCGGTCGAGCCCGAGCGCCCGGAGGTTGTCCTCGACGCTCGCGCGCAGCTGCTCGGGGCGTTGCGCGAGGCGCAGCGGGATCGGGGCGCCGGGGTCGGGGTCGGCGCCGACCTTGCTGACGACCACGACGTCGTCCCCGGGCCGGAGGGCCTCGCGGATGACCTCGTTGACGAAACCGTTGCCGTAGAACTGGGCGGTGTCGACGTGGTCGACGCCGAGGTCGAACGCGCGGCGCAGGAGCGCGACGGCCTGGGCGCGGTCGAGGCGTTCGAGCTGCATCGCCCCGTAGCCGACGCGGGAGACGGTGCGGCCGGCGAGCCGGGCGGTTTTCGTGGAAGGCATGCGTGATCCCGTCCTGTGCGATGATGGTGAAGCGGAGGAACCTCCGCTAAGCCGACCGTAGCACAACCGGAGGTGCCTCCGCTTTGCCTTCCCCGGACCTGGACCGGCCGGTGCGCTCCGACGCGCGCCGCAACCGGGAGAAGCTCGTCGCGGCCGCGCGGGCCGCGTTCGCCGCCGCCGACGGCACCGTCGCGCTGGAAGCGATCGCCCGCGAGGCCGGCGTCGGCATCGGCACGCTCTACCGCCACTTCCCGACTCGCGAGGCGCTCGTCGAAGCCGTCTACGCGGCCGAGCTGGACGACGTCACGGCGAGCGCCCCGGCGCTGCTCGCGGAGCTGCCGCCCGAGGCGGCGCTGCGCGCGTGGATGGACCGGTACGCGGCGTTCGTCGAGACCAAGCGCGGAATGGCCGACGTCCTCCGCGCGAGCTTGGCATCGGGCCGCATCACGACCCCGGTGACGCGGCGGCGCATCACCGAGGCGATCGGCACGATCCTCGCCGCGGGGGCGCGGGACGGAGTGTTCCGGGCCGGCACCGATCCGGAAGACGTCACGCTGATGCTGCTCGGCGTGTTCTTGTCGACGTCGGCCGACCAGGACGCGGCCCGGGTCGGCCGGCTGCTCGACCTGATCGTCGACGCACTGCGGACGAAGTAACACGTGCTACATTTCTCGATGTGACGTCTTCTCACTGGTCGGTGCTCGTGGTGCGGGTCCCCGCCGAACCGAGCCGCCACCGCGTCGCCGTGTGGCGCGAGCTGCGGCGGGCCGGAGCGCTGTCGCTGGGGCAGGGCGTCTGGGCTGTGCCGGACGTGCCGGTGTTCGCCGACGGCGTCGCGCGCGTGATCGAGCTGGCCGGGCGCGGCGACGGCGAAGTGCTGGTGCTGGACGCCGCGGGCCGGTCGGAGCCGGACGGCGCCCGGCTGGAAGCGTTGTTCACGGCCGAGCGCGCCGAGGAGTGGGCGGAGTTCCTGGCCGACTGCGGCAAGTTCGACGCCGAGATCGACAAGGAGATCCGCGTCGGCAAGTTCACGATGGCCGAGCTCGAAGAGGAGGAGCAGAGCCTGGAGCGCCTGCGGCGCTGGCACCGCGACATCAAGGCCCGCGACGTCTTCGGCGCCCCGGCCGCGGCCGACGCCGACGAGCGGCTGGCGCACTGCGCCGGCCGGCTGGCCGAGTACACGGACCGGGTTTTCCGTGCCCTGCACCAGATGTGACGCCGGATGACCAGACAGCTGGCCCCGGTGTACGCGGCGGGATTCGTCACGGCGTTCGGTGCCCACAGCATCGCCGCCGGGCTCGGGGGCTACGCCGAGGCCGAACACGCGTCGCTGCTGACGTTGGGGCTGCTGCTGGCGGTCTACGACGGCGCCGAAGTCGTGCTGAAGCCGGTGTTCGGCGCGCTGGCCGATCGCGTCGGCCCGCGTCCGGTGCTGCTGGGCGGGCTGGTGGCGTTCGCCGTCGCGTCGGCGGCGTTCGTGCTCGCGGGCGACCCGGCGCTGGTCGGCGTGACCCGGTTCGGCCAGGGCGCCGCGGCGGCCGCGTTCTCCCCGGCGGCGGGAGCCTTGGTGGCCCGCCTGACGCCGAAAACGGGCCACGGCCGCGCATTCGGCGGCTACGGCGCGTGGAAGGGCCTCGGCTACACGCTGGGCCCGGTCCTGGGCGGAGTCTTGATCACTTTCGGCGGCTACGCGTTGTTGTTCGCGACGCTCGGCGGGCTCGCAGTGGCGGTCGCCGGCTGGGCGGCGGCGGTGGTCCCGGTCGCGCCGCCGTTGCCCCGCACCCGCCAGACGGTCCTGGACCTGGCCCGCCGCCTGACGGCAGGCGGTTTCCTGCGCCCGACGGCAACCCTGGCGGCGGCAACGGCGGCGGTGGCGGTGGGCGTGGGCTTCCTGCCGGTGGCGGGCGCGGGCCGCGGCGCGCTCGTGACGGGAGCGGTGGTGTCCCTGCTGGCGGCCACGGGAGCACTGGTCCAACCCTGGGCGGGCCGAGCCCACGACGCGGGCCGCATCGGCGCGGCACCCGGCATGGCGGCGGGACTCACGGCCGCGGCAGCGGGCCTGGCGGCGGCAACGCTGGTCCCGGGAATCACCGGACTGCTGCTGGCGGCGGTGACGATCGGAGCGGGAACGGGCTTGGCAACCCCGATAGCGTTCGCCCACCTGGCGGCATCGACCCCGAAGGAGAGACTGGGCCAGACGATGGGAGCGGCCGAGGTGGGCCGCGAACTGGGCGACGCGGGCGGCCCGTTGTTCGTCGGAGCTTTGGCAGCGGCCGGTTCGCTCGGTCTCGGCCTGGGCGGACTGGCGGTAGTGCTGGCGGTTTTCGCGGTGGCAGTGGGAACCACCGCGCGCCGGTGAGCACACCGCAGTCCCCGCTCGAAGCTGACGGACAAGCGGAACCGGCCGCCTTCCGGAAACGCACAGTATCCGGACCGGCGGGATTGATCCGCCATGCGGACGGTCACAAAACCGGTTTGTTGTTGCATGATGATTACTCCCCCCGATCGCGGGGCTCGTCGTGAGGGAGGACCTGACATGGGACAGGCGCGGGGCGAAGTCACCACCAGGATGGTCGATCTGTCCACCGTTTCCCTGGCCGATTTGCGCTTGAGCGACGATCCGGCGCTCCGTCGCTCGCTTCGCCTGGTCGCCGGGCGGGCCGAGTGCAGCCGCACCGGCGTTCTCCAGAACCAGGCGCCGGACGCGCGCTGAGCGGGGGGTTAGGGAACCCACGACCCGATGCTGGACACCCACCGGGTGTCACTGACCAACCTCGACGCGATGGCCGCGGGCCGGAGTGACGCGGCCGTCGTGAAGCAACTCGGTCAGGCCGACCGCAGCCGGCGGCTGACGCTGCTGCGGGCGGTCCTCGACGCCGCGGGGGAACTGAACCCCCCCATGTCCCCGTTGCCGCCGCTCGACGAGGCGTGGACGTTGCTGATCGAGGCGCAGCAACGCGATCCGGCCGCGACTGATCGCGTCCTCGCGCACCCGCACACGGGCCTCTGGGCGGCGAACGTCCTGCAGCGACTGGGGAAAGGCGGGGCCGGCGACCCGCCGCTGTGGGCGGACCTCGGCGGTCTCCACCGGCTGGTGACCGCCGCGGCGATCCGCGCCGGACACGACTTCCGGTTCCGCGTCCCGGTGTGGCGCGGCCGGCTGATGTTGCCGACCCTCGGTCTCGCCGACGTCCGCAGCCGCCGGGACTGGGATTTCGCCCAGGTGCACGCCGAACGGGGACACGTCCTCGTGCGGGGTCCCTTCGGCAGCGTGCAGCTGCCCGACGACAGTTCGGCCGAAGGCCCCGGCTGGCTTCCCCTGCGCTCACTGCCCTTCGGCGACGGCGAGGTGTTCCTCGACGACATCGATCCGTACCGCGAGTTCGACGGACCGCTTCCGCCGCGGCGGCTCGAAGCCGCGGAAGTGGCGCGGTGGGCGGAAATCCTGAACGCCACCTGGCGGCTGCTGACCGAGCACCACCCGGCGATCGCGGCGGAGCTCGCCGCGGGGCTCACCACCCTGGTGCCGAGGGCTGCGGTCGACCGCTTCACCCCCTACAGCGCGTCGCACAACGACGTCTTCGGCTCCCTGGTGCTGTCCCGGCCGCCGGACGCGACGACGTTCGCCGCCACCCTCGTCCACGAGTTCCAGCACAGCAAGCTCGGCGTGCTGCTGGTGCTGGTCGATCTGCTCGATCCGGCCGGGGACAACGATTCCGCGCGGCTGTACGCCCCCTGGCGCGACGACCCGCGCCCGGCTCTCGGGCTCTTGCACGGCGCCTACTCGTTCCTCGGCGTGACCGCGTTCTACCGCGAGCACTACCCGGTGGCGAAGGGACTGGCGGCCCGGGCGGCGCAGTTCGAGTTCGCGTACCGGCGCGAGCAGACGGCGCACGCCGTCAGCACATTGCTCGCCGACGCGGTGCCCTCGGCGCTGGGCCGCCGGTTCCTCACCACGGCACAGGAGAAGCTGCGCGAATGGGGGACCGAGCCGCTGCCGGCCGACATCACGCACGCGGCCGGCCGGGCGAACCTCGACCACCGCCTGTACTGGCGCCTTCGGCACCTGCGGGTCGCGGACGGGGTCGTGGCCGAGCTGACCGAGGCCTGGCTGCGAGGCCGGCGCTGCCCGCTCGTGCCGACCACACCTCCGAGCCTGGTGCCGGCAGCGGGACCGGCCGGGAACGCCCGGTTGACACTCACCCGGACATGGCTGACCGATCCGGACTTGTACGACGTCTACCGCGCCGAGCCGGAACTGGCGATGGCCGAGATCGCCGGGATGTCCGACGCGGATCTGGCACTCGTGGACGGTGACACGACGACCGCGGCCGAGCGCTACCGCCATCAGCTCACGACCACGCCCGATTCCGCAGCCGCGTGGGCCGGATTCGCGCTGGCCACGCGGCACCCAGTGCTGGTGAGCCGTCCGGAACTGGTGTCGGCTGTGCACCGCGAAGTGCGGCATCAGCGAGGAGCGGCGCCGAATCCGGATCGGCTGGCTCGCTGGCTCGGCTGACCGACAGGCGCACGAAGCCCCCTAACGGTTTCCCCGTCAGGGGCTTCGTGCTGCGGTGTGCGGGTCAGATCTGCATCGGGTCGATGTCGCAGTTGGCGCGATGGTTGAACTGCGCATCCGTCGTGGCCGGGTGCTCCGAGCCGAGAACATTGCGCAGGCGCTGGACGGCGTTCAGCTGGAGAGCGTCCGCCTCTTCCCTGCGGTCGAGCCCGCGCAGGTCCAGCGCCTGGTTGACCAGGAGCGCCAGCGTCGAAGGATGGTCCGCTCCGAGCACGCGCTCGGAGCGTTCCAACGTTGCGACATCGAGCGCATACGCGGCTTCGTAATCACCCGATTCGGCCAGGTCGCTCGCATAGTTGGTTGCGCAGACGAGCGTGAACGGGTGATCCTCGCCCAGCGCCTCGGTCATGTCGGCCACTGCGCGTTCGCTCAGTTCCCGCGCCTGCCCGACCTGATCGAGCAGGCGCAACGTGACGGCTAGGTTGGTCGCGGCGGCCACGCTGAACGGGTGCTTCTCGCCCCAGCTCGCTTCGTAGAGGCTCTTGACGTGTTCGCCTAGCCGCCGCGCTTCGACGAGGTTGCGGTCTTGGCGGTGCTCGATCGACAGGTCCATCGCCGCGGACATCGCGTCAGGGTGGGATTCCCCGTACTTGGTGACCAGCCCGTCGGTGGCCTCCATGGCCAGGGTGAGCGCCTTCTTGTCGCGGTGCTGACCCGCTTTGCGGTACGCGATCGCGAGGTTCTTGATGGCCGAGAGCGTCATGGGATGCCGGCTGCCGAGTTGTGCTCGCATGCGGCGGACGGTGTCCTCCTGCTCGGTCCGCGCCCGCAGGTAGTCACCCGTTTCCCGCAGATCGACCGACCAGTTGTCCAGCGTCAGCAGGGTGTGCCGATGATCAGGTCCCAAGACGATCTGCTTGCGCTGCGCCGTACGTTCGTCGAGGTCGCGCGCTCCGGCGAAGTCGCCGACCAACCGCAGGCTCAGTGCGTAGTTGTTGGCCGCGGCGAGGGTGTCCGGGTCTTCGTCGCCGAACCGATCCAGTGCGCTCAGGTAGGCGAACTCGTTCATCTGGCGAGCCCGCTCGAAGTCGCCCTTCGCCCGCAGGTCCGAAGCCACACCATGCATCGTGAGCAGCGTTTCTTCGTGGGTCTCGCCCAAAGTCTCCTGCATCAGCGCGAGCGTCCGCTCGGCGACGATGCGGCCTTCCTCGAATCGGCCGAGCGCCCGCAACATGCGACCCCACCAGCGCGAAACGACAAGCGTGTCGGCGTGCTTTTCGCCGAGCTTTTCCTTCCAGAACTGCGCGTAGTCCTGAGCCATCTCGAGAGCGCCGGCCGGGTCGCCGAACGCGAAAAGGTAATTGACCGCGTTGATCGCCATGCGGCGCACCCAGCGATCGGTGCAGTTTCGGGCGTCGACGGCGCGGATGTGCGGCAGCAATTCCGCGTAGCGCGACCAGTATTCGACCGAGTCGGGCTGCTTCGGGTCTCGGCCCGCGAGCAGGAGATGGGCAGTGTGGCGCACCCGCTCCTGCTCCTCCGGCGAGAGCTTGTTGCGCAGCACCAGCTGCACAAGGCGGTGCAACTGCAGGGTGTTGGTACGGTGGTCGATCTTGGCGAGACTGTAGCGCGTGATTTCCCGGATCGCGCGGCCCAGCTGAATGGGGTCACCGAGCGTCTGCTCCAGCGCCTCGGAGGTCGGTACGTCACGAATACCGCTGACGTTGAACATGGCCCGCGGGATCGGTTCGGGCGAGAAGAAGGCGCAAACCTCAAGCAGTTCCAGAGCACCCGGGTTGTCTTCACGCAGCCGGTCCAACGAGACGTTCCAGGCAGCTTCGACCGCGACGTCGTAGTCCGCCGGCGGCCGCGACCGGAGCAACTCGGCGCGCTTGCTCTCGAACAATGCGAGGTATTCGTCGGTGGCCATGCCGGTCTCGGCACGCCATGCCGCAGCCTGTTCGACGGCCAGCGGAAGGTCGCCCAGCACGGTGGCCAACCGGTCGGCATCCTCTTCGGCCAGGTCCTTGTTACGGCGCTGGAGCAGTTCGCGGCTTTCCGACCGCCGGAAGACGTCGACCTCGACCGCCTGGGAGACCTCGGACCACTGCGGGTTCCGGGAGGTCACGAGGATGTGGCCCTCACCCCGCCGCGGCCAGAACTTGCGGACGTCCTCGGGCCGGTCGGCGTTGTCGAACACCAGCAGCCAGCGGCGGTACGGTTCGCCGCTGCCGAGCGCCTCGAGGACGGCGGGCACCGCGGTGTCGACGGACTGTTCCACCGGAAGATCCAGCCGCTGCGCCAGTTTCACGAGCGAGGCCTGGATTTCCGACTGGTTCTCCGAGGGAATCCACCAGATCAAATCGTATTCATCGGCATGGCGGTAGACGTACTCGACCGCGATCTGCGATTTGCCGATGCCGCCCATCCCGTGCAGCGCGCCGGGCAGTACGGCTGTACGGGTTGATTTGGAAAGTTCACCGTGCAATGCCTGCAGGATGTCCCCGCGCCCGATGAAGTTGACATTGCGCAGCGGAACGCCGCCCCAGACGGCGGTCTGCTGGCCGGAGTGGCGGACCTCGGTGCCCGGCTCCGATCTCGTGGTAGTCACTGAGATCCCTCGATTGATCGGTTCAGCTTGCGGGTCGGACCCTACCGGATGTTGGCCTGGAGGTGCCCCTAGGCCTTCCGACGTCCTAGTCGCGCGCGCGCCGCCATCGTTACGGGACCCCCTAAACCGTTCCAAGGCATCACCCAATCGGTTAGCTCGACGTGTGTAAGGCCCCGACAGTGCTCTTAGAACGTCACGTTGGACAGTCAACAACGGTTCAGTGCGCGACGTAACCACCGGTAGAGTGGCGTCGTCGGGAGCCTCAAGAGCGTTACGCAGATTCGCGACCGCAGGCTCCTGCGGACCGAGGACGTCCTGGACCACCCGCTGGACCCGCGCGGTGTCCGCGCGCGACACCAGTGCCAGCAGCCGGCGGCGCAGTCCCGGCGCGAAGTCGTACTCGACCGGGCTCTCCCCGTCCGCCGGTACGCGGTGCAGCAACCGGCCGAGCTGGATTTCGGCCAGGTGCGCGGGTCGGGCCTGGGGCATCAAGGTACCGTGCACCGCCTGCATGACGCGCAGGGTGAGCGGCGCCGCCGCGAGCAGTCCGGCCAGCCGGATGGCGGGCGAGGTGCCCGTGGCGAGGAACTGGTCGAGCCGCTCGGTGGGTGACGGCGGTTCTTCGGTCTGTTCCCCGTCGTCCGCGAGGTCTTCCTCCGTCGGGGGAACCAGCACCGGGAGCCGCACGGCGGGCGTCCCGGAGATCAGTTCGGCCCAGCGGCGCACGTGCCGGGGTTCCAGTTCCAGCACCGGGATCGGGTTCGCGGTGCCGGGGCGGGCACCGCGCAAAATCCGTGACACCACACGTACACCCGTCCAGCTCCAGCGTTCGGCAGGCAGGAGGTGGAACAGGCTGACCTGGCACGTCTTGGCCCACAACGACAGCAGCTCGAACATCGACCCGCTGCGCCAGGCGGGGCCGACGCCGTCGCTGAGCACGACGACGACGCGCCGCCCGGTCGGATCGGCCAGCTGCGCCGGTTCGCAGCCGGCGCCCGGTGCGGTTTCCACGAAACGCACGACCGGCTCGTCGGTGTCCACCGAAACCGTCTTGACGTCGGAAAACGCGCCTTGCCTTTCCAGCATGGCGCGAAAAGCGCGGGAAGTGCGTTCCCAGAACACCATCGAGGAACCGCGGTCGACGACCAGCACGACCTCGAACGGGTGACCTCGCGAGGCCCGGTGCACCGGCAGCCAGACCTTCGTCTCCGCCGCGGCGACCGCCGTTTCTTCTTCATCGAATTCGGTCTTGTGCTTCAGGCGGACGAGGCGGTTCAACGGCCGCAGCGCTTTCGCCAGACCTTGGGGCAGGCTCGGCGGCACGGTGCGGACCGGCCAAGCCGCCGCGGGCTTGCGCGCTCGCGCCCGCACCGGGATGGCTTCGAGGGGAAGCGGAGCAGGTTCCGGGTGATCGCCCGGCCGGGCCGGGTCCGGGCGACCCGGCGGGAGGTGGTCGACGCGGGACTCCACCGGCGGCGTCGGTTCCGGTTCGGGTTCCGGCGGGGGCGGGGGCGGTGGCGGCGGGGGAACGGGACGCGGAGCCGCGCGCGCTGGCGATTCGCTCGCCGCGATACGGGCGGCGAGCCAGATCGCGTCGGCGATCTCGTCCGCGTTGAGCGCCTCGGTGGCGAGGCGGTCGACCGGGTCGGCCATCGGCTCAGTCCGTTCCCAGGACGTTGAGCCGCCGCCACAAAGTGCCGCGCAGCACCTCCCAGTTCGCGTCGTGCTGGTGCGCACCCGACGTCGTCAGGTGCAGCGCGTTGAGCAGCTGGTCGTTGGCCAGGCCGCCTTCCTGCCCGCTGTTGGCGAGGAATTCGTGGATGAGGTCGTCGCTGCGGGGCGGCACGTCGCGGAAGTGCGCCGCGACCATGCTCACGAGCTGTTCGAAGCCGGGCTGCGGCATGTCCAGCCGCAGGCAGCGGCGCAGGAAGGCGGGCGGGAAGTCCCGTTCGCCGTTGCTCGTCACCACGACGACGGGGAACGCGCGGCACTGCACGTGCCCGTCGCGCACGACCGCCCGGCCGCCGCGGTCGTGCGTGAAGACGGTGACCTCGGGCTGGGTGGCGGCGATCCGGGCCAGCGGCTGGATCTCGAAGTCGCCGTCCTCGAACACCGCCAGCAAGTCGTTGGGCAGGTCGATGTCCGATTTATCCAGCTCGTCGATGAGGAGCACCCGCGGCCGGTCGTAGGGAAGCAGCGCGGTGCCGAGCGGGCCGAGCCGGACGAACCCGCCGATGTCGGCGCCCTCCTCGGCCGCGGCGGCCTGGACCCGGCCGATGGCGTCGTAGGTGTACATCCCGTCCCGGGAAATCGTGCGGCTGCTGATCGGCCAGCGCAGGACCGGGCCCAGGCCCAGTTCGCGCGCGATCTTGTAGGCCAGGCTGGACTTGCCGGTGCCGGGGTTGCCGGTGATCAGAAGCGGGCGCCGCAGGTACAACGCCGCGTTCACGGTCAGCACCTCTTCGAGCATCGCGTCCCGCGCGGACGCCACGGCGGGCACGCCGAGCCGGCGGACGAACTCGGCGTCGGACGCCGTCGGGACCGGTAGTGCCGGTCCACCGTCGAAGGTGCGCCAGCTGGGCGGTGCCGGCAGCTCGGGGGCGTCCTCGCCGGCGGGCGGCGGCAGCCCGTGACCGCGGTAGACGCACCAGGGCGGGATCTCGGCACCGCTCATCGTGCGGGCACCTCCTCGATCGGGGCCGCGGGGGGATCCTGCGGCTCGACGGGCCTGTCCGGGTCGTCCCACAGGAGGGAAACCCGGCTGCCCACGTGGGAATCGGGGCGGGCCACCTGCCGGGCCCGGCTGCGCAGCAGGCGCAGCTTTTCGACGAGTTCGGGCAGGAATTCCTGCAGCGACTTGATCTCCGCCTCGAACGCCGCGCGCGCGCCCTCTGTGCGGTGCCAGATCATCACCGGGATTCCCGTCCGGACGCCGACGAGCAGTTCGCCGGGGTCCGGGCCCTCCGGCGGCGAGCGCAGCACCAGGGAAACGACTTTCTTCTGCTCGGCCAGCTTCGCGTCGAGCGCGGTCAGGTGCCGCCGTCGGGCGCCGTCGCTCCACAACCAGTGCTCTTCCGGCGTGGTCAGCCCGGGAGGCACTTTCTTGAGCAGGTCCCAGCGTCGCCGCCATTCGCGGTGCCAGCGGGGCGAACGCGCGCGGTCGAGACTGCGGACGACGACTTGGTAGTGCAGGCCGAGCGGGCGCGGCAGCGGACTGCCCGCCTCCAGGTCCCATTGGTCGACGGGCAGGTTCAGCAGCGAATAAGGGAGCAGGAACTCGATCCGGATCGCCGCGGCGTCCTTGGCCCAGCCGGTTTCGGCCTCGGCGACGAGGTCGGCGACGTGCGCGCGGACGTCCTGGAGATCGCCGGTGAACGGCTCGCTCCGACGCGGCCGCCACCCGGTCGGATCGTTGTGCCGCCAGTGCACCACCACGAACATGCCCGTGTCCAGCAGGTCCGGCTCGATCCGGATCACGAGGTAGGCGACGACCTCTTCGGGGGCGGTGGGTTCGGTGGCCTGCGCCAGCCGGACGGCCTGGATCTGCTCGGTCACCCCCAGCCGCTCGGCCTGGCGGTCGTTCCAATTGCGCAGCCCTTCGGCGCGCTCGTAATCGGCGGAGGCGGCGAGGTACTCGACGAACAGCAGCAGGGGCGGAACACCGTCGGGTTGGGCGTTCATCCGTTCCAGCGTGGCGAGCGCGTCCGCCGGCCGGTGGTCGGCCGAGGTCAGCTCGGCCGCGGGCCCGGCGGCCGCCCGCACGAGCTCGGCCAGCCGGCTGCTCGGGTTTTCGCCCAGCAGGTGCAGCAGTTCCTGGCGGTCGTATTCGGTGACGAGGTCGAGAGTGGCCATGTCCTCGACGGCGGACCGAGCCCGCTGCACGGGAATGGAACCGGGCTCCATCTGCTCGACGGCATCGACGAAGGCGGCGAGCGCCCGCGGGTGCTGCCGCCGGCAGGCCTGCACGATGCCGATCAGGCTGGCCCGGGTGGTGGGCAGCTCTTCGACGACCAGCGGCATGCCGAGGTGGTCGGCCAGCAGCTCCAGGCAGAGGCGCCGGCTCCCGGGATCGCGCAGTGACGGGATCTGCTCCAGGCAGTCGATGAGGAACCCCAGGGAACTGGGGTAGTCAGAGCCGTTCCACGACGTCACCCCGCCCCTCCCTCGCCCTCCGGAGTTAAGGGGATATCCCAGCATGACCCACTTGGACAACCGCTGAGGTGCTATCTCAACCGGACGGCCTATCGACAGCCGCCGGGCGGGCTTGGCCACGACTACCTGCTTCGCCGCAGCGCGAAGTGACTCCGAGGGGAAGCCGGCCGAGGCCGCGCCGCTGATCACGGCGGTTTGAGTCACGCTTTCACGGAACGGCTCCGGCCGATTTACCGGTGTGGGCTCGAGGTCCGGGTCGATCACTATCGGGTGGCTTTGGAGCGCATTTTGTAACGGTGTGATGTCGGCCGTATCGCCCGGCGCGTCCGAAACGATGAGCACGATGGTCTGTTCGGCGGTGAAGAAATGGGGGCGGCAGTGGCGAACGATGGCGCTGCTTCAGCACAGCAGAGTGCTGCGGTCGATCGAGCGGTGCGGTTGTTCCGGTTCCTCGCCCGGAGCCAGCAGCTCAAGTCCCACCCGCCTCGCACCACCGACAGCTACGAGTCCGTGCTGTGGTTCGGGCGCTTGCCCGAGCATCCCGCAATCCGCTCCGCCGGCGGTGACGACTCAGCTGCTCTGCTGACGATCGAGCGGGTCGCGCACCACGAGCCTCCGGAACCCGAAGCGCACCTGCGGCCCTGGCTGGACGGTGAGTGGGACGACCCGGTCACTCCGCCGGCACTGCGGGACTCGCTGGCCGAAGGGGAGCACAGCACTGCCCTCGAGGATGCGCCGGGAATCCGTGAGGCTCATGCCGAATGGGAAGCTGCTTGGTCTGCCTGGGCCGAGCGCGAGCGCACCGACCGACCGGCGCGAAACGTCTACAACGAACTCTTCTCCGCGTACGTCACCGCCACCGGGCACGCCGAGGAACTCGAACTGGTCGTCGGGGTGGGCTGCCTGTCGTGGGCGCCGCCCGGCGACTACGTCGTGCGGCGGCACCTGGTCACGGTGCCCGCCACGATCAACTTCGACGACGGCACCGGACGGCTGACCGTCCACCAGACCGAGGTCGCGGCCGGCTTGACCGTCGAGCTGGAGATGCTCGATCCCGGCCGGGTGGCCAATCCGCCGCACGTCGTCCAGATCAGGAACGAAGCTCGCGAATTCGACGCCTCCGTGGTGGACCGCGAAGGCGTCGGCGGTGTGGTGCGCCGCTTGGTGAACGCCCTCGACAGTGACGCCGCCTACCTCGATGAGGACGAGCCGCAGAAGCCGGGCGCACACGCCGTCGCGGCGTTCGCTCCGGCGTTGATCCTGCGGAGGCGCTCGACGCAGGGGATCGTCGAAATACTCGACGCGGTCGCCGACCAGCTCGGCGAGTCCGGCGTCGTCCCGGACGGCCTGCTCCCGCTGGTGGACCCCGATCACCGGCCGGTCTCGGAACGTTCGCCCGAGGCAGGTGCCTTGGTGGAGGTCGATGCGGACCCGTTCCTGCCATTGCCGGTCAACGAGCGGCAGTTGCGCGTGCTCACGCAAGTCGACGCCAAGGCGCAAACCCTCGTCCAAGGCCCACCGGGAACCGGCAAGACCCACACCGTCGCGGCTCTGCTGTCCCACTTGCTCGCGCAGGGCAAACGCGTGCTGGTGACCGCGCACACCGATCGTGCCCTCAAGGAGGTGCGGGCGAAACTCCCACCGGCGATCGCACCGCTGGCCGTCTCGGTTGTCGGCTCCTCGCGTTCCGACCTGGCAGACCTCAAGGTCGCGGTGGAGCGGATCAGCCACGTGGCCGGTGAATACGACGCGGCAGCCGCCCGTCGGGTCGTCGACGACCAACTCACGGCGATCGAGGACCTCCGCCTGCGACGTGCCGCGTTGTACCGGCGCCTGCTCGACGCGCGCGGGGAAGAGGTCGTGAAGTTCGAAGTGGGTGGCTACCACGGCACGGTCGCTGCCATCGCGCAACGCGTCGAAGCGGAGCAGGACCGGTTCGGGTGGGTGGCCGATCTGGTTTCCCCGAGTGATTTCGCCCCTTCTCCGGTCCCCGCCGGCGACCTCGTCGAGTGGCACCGGAGCGTCGTGGACGACGAGCTCGCGGGCGACGAGCCCGAGTCCCGGCTCCGGCTGATCCCCCTGGCCGACGTGCCCTCGCCGGAGGCGTTCTCGTCGCTGGTGGCCGGGGAACGGCAGGCCATCTCGGTCGAGGAAAGCCACCGCACCCTGACCCACCACACCGCGTTCGAGGGCGTGCGCCGGCTGGACCCCTCGACGCGGACTGTGCTGCGTCAGCGGCTCAACGGGTTCGCTCGAGAGGCTGAAGAACTCTCGCGCCGTCGTGAAGCGTGGATGAACGATTCGCTCGCCGACGTGCTCGCCGGGCGAGCCAACCATTGGCGGTCGCGGGCGGACCAGATCGCTCAGCTCATCGGCTACGCGGGGCCTCTGGTGACCAGTCTCGGCCCGCTCACCGACGTACGGGTCGCTCCCTCCGACATGGGTGCGCTCGTCGGCTTGGCCAAGGCGCTGCGCGCCCACATCGGAGGCGGCAACACCCTCAAGACGAACCCGGACGGATCACCCAAGACGGGAGCGTTCGCCGCCAAGGCCGTCAAACAGGCGCAGCCTTTGTTCCAAGCGGTGCGGGTCAACGGTGTGCCGCCGACCGCTGCGACCCAGCTCGATTCGTTCCTGACCTGGGCCGAGGCGTCTCGGATGCTCGACGCGTTGGACCGGGCGTGGCCGGACTCGGTGCGGATCCCCGCCGAAGACACGCTGAGCGAACGATTGCAGTGGCACGTGACGGAACTGGCGCAGCTGCGCCGCGTCCTGGCACTGGGGGAGACCCTCGAGACCGAGGAGCGCGGCCTCGCCGGACTGGGACTCCCACGCCCGAACTGGACCGACCTCGATGCCGTCCAGACCTACGCGCGGCTCGTCGACGCCGCGGCCGTGTCGGACGCCCGGACGGCCGCCAGTTCGCCGCTCGTGGAACTCGCGCGGACCGTCGGCGACGTGGCGCGGTGGGCGGATGCCGCGCCGTGCGTGAAGGACCTGGCAGCCGCTGTGGAGGAGCGCGCCCACGAGCGGTACGCGGTCGCCCACCACCGCCTGGCCCGGCTGAGCGAGGTGGCGAGGCTGGTACGCCGTCGCGACGAGATCGCGGCGGCCATGACCGAGTCCCTGCCTGGGTTGTACGAGGCCGTGTCGGCGGATCCCCGCGATCCGGTGTGGGCCAACCGGCTGGCGGACTGGGACGCGGCATGGGTCTGGGCCGAGGTGCGGGGCTGGGTGCTCGGGCGCGGCGGCGAGGACGTGAACACCCTGCAGGCCGAAGTGCTGGAGCTCGAGGCACAGCTGCGCGGCCGCGTCGAGAGGCTGGCCGCCGAACGCGCTTGGGGGCACGCCGTCTCGCCGGAGCGGCTTTCCGGCAAGGCCCGTGCCGACCTTCTGCAGTACGCCCAGCTGGTCAAGCTGCTCGGCAAGGGCACCGGGATGTACGCCGACAAGCGCCGGGCCGACATCAAGGCGGCCATGGACCGCTGCCGTCCCGCGGTGCCGGTCTGGATCATGCCGGTCTACCGGATCGCCGAACAGTTCCGGGTGCAACCGGACATGTTCGACGTCGTGATCGTCGACGAGGCGTCGCAGGCGGGTCTGGAAGCTACGTTCCTCCAGTACCTCGCGCCCAAGATCGTGGTCATCGGCGACGACAAGCAGGTCTCACCCTCAGCGGTGGGCACCGATCAGCAGCAACTGCGTGATCTCGCCGAGCAGTACTTGTGGGACGACCCGTACCGCGCGTCCTGGCAGGACCCCAAGCGAAGCCTCTTCGACGAGGCGAAGATGCGCTTCGAGGGCATGACCACGTTGGTCGAGCACCGGCGCTGCGTGCCCGAGATCATCGGTTTCTCCAACCGGATCGCCTACGAGCCCGACGGCATCCGGCTGGTGCCGGTACGCCAGTACGGCGCGGATCGCCTGGAGCCGATCAAGGCGGTGTTCCTCGAGGCGGGCTACGAGCGCGGTGTGACCGACAAGGTGAACCCGGTGGAAGCGGACGCCATCGTCGACCAGATCGAAAAGTGCGTCACCGACCCGCGGTACGACGGGCTCACCTTCGGTGTCGTGTCGTTGCTCGGCCGTGCTCAGGCGAAGCGGATCGAGAAGCGTTTGCTGGAGCGCATCCCGCCCGAGGAGTGGAAGGCGCGCGAGCTGCGGTGCGGGGACTCGGCGGATTTCCAGGGCTCGGAGCGCGACGTCATGTTCCTGTCCATGGTGAAGGCGCCGGAGCCGGGAAAGCGGATCGGTTCGCTGACGCAGGACATGTACGTCCAGCGGTTCAACGTCGCTGCTTCGCGCGCCAAGGACCAGATGTGGGTGTTCCACTCCCTGCGCCTGTCCGACCTCGGCAACCCGGAGGACATGCGTTTCCAGTTGCTGGACTACTGCTACGCGTGGTCCGGGCGCGCGGAGGGCATCGACGACGCGAGGCACACCGCCGTGCCCGAAGACCGGAGGGTGGAGCCCTTCGACTCGTTGTTCGAGCAACGGGTGTTCAACCGCCTCGTGGACCGCGGGTACAGCGTTGTTCCGCAGTTCCCGGTCGAGGGCTACCGGATCGACTTGGTGGTCGTCGGCCGGAAGGCGCGGCTGGCGGTCGAGTGCGACGGCGATGCGTGGCACGGGCCGGACGTGTACGAGCACGATCTCGCCCGGCAACGTGACCTCGAGAGGTGTGGCTGGCGGTTCTTCCGCATCCGCGAGTCGGAGTTCTACGCCGACCGGCCGGCGGCGTTGGCCCGGTTGTGGGAGTCGTTGCAGGAACTCGACATCCATCCCTCCGGATGGATTCCGGACACCGTTGACACTTCGGCCGCCGAGCCACGTGTGCCGGTCGTCGAGCCCGTGCTCACGCCGCGGCTCGAGGTCCTGCCGGAACCGGAGGAGTCCGAACCGATCGCGGTGGAGCCGGTGGCTCTCCAGCAGGTAGTGGCGGCACCGGCGGCGGCCGAGGAAGTCGTGACCCACGAGGACCCTTCGAGGTCCGTGACGGTCGAGGAGCCGGTGTCGTCGGCCGCGGGCTCGCTGCTGGCGGCCTACGGCCACTTCGACGGCACGGTGAGCCAAATCGGTTCCGCGTCACGCAGGGAGTTGCTGGAAGGTCTCGTGCACATCGTCGAGGCCGAGGGGCCGGTACTGGGCGGTCGGCTGCAGACCGCCTACGTCCGAGCATCCGGTGCCGTCCGGGTCACCAAGCTGGTCGCGAGCGAATTGAACAAGGCGATCGCTCAGGCCGTCCGCGAAGGGCAGCTTGTCGAGGACAACCCCCTCGGTGAGCGCGGGATCAAGCCGCGCACGTATCGGCTTCCCGACCAACCGGAGGTGCGCCTAAGGATGCTGGGACCGCGCTCCTTGGACGAGGTTCCTCCGAGCGAGCTGGCGGCGCTGCTCGACCACGTCGAGGAGAGGGACGGGAACGTCGGTGAGGAGGCTCTGCAGCGGGCGGTACTGGAACTGCTCGGCTTGAAGCGTCTCACCGACAACGTCAAGAACCGTTTCGCCGCCGTACAAGCCGCTCGATCTTGACGAACGAACGGGCCCGGCCGAAGATCGGCCGGGCCCGTCACTAAAAAACATCAGACCAGGTCGAACCGGTCCAGTTCCATGACCTTCGTCCACGCCGCCACGAAGTCCGACACGAACTTCTCGCGCGCGTCGTCGCTGGCGTACACCTCGGCCAGCGCCCGCAGCTGGGAGTTCGCTCCGAAGACCAAGTCGACCGCCGTGGCCGTCCACTTCAGCTTCTCCGTGCTCACGTCCAGGATCTCGTACACGTTCTCCTCGGACTCCGATGCCTTCCACTTCGTGCCCGGCGCGAGGAGGTTGGCGAAGAAGTCGTTGGTCAGCACGCCCGGCTGGTCGGTCAGGACGCCGTGCTGGCTGCCGCCCGTGTTGGCGCCCAGGGCCCGCATGCCGCCGACCAGGACCGTCATCTCCGGGGCCGTCAGGTTCAGCATGTACGCGCGGTCGACCAGGAGCGTCTCCGGCTGGAGCTTCTCGCCCGCGCGCAGGTAGTTGCGGAACCCGTCGGCGCGCGGCTCCAGCACCTTGAACGAGTCGACGTCCGTCTGCTCCTGCGAGGCGTCCGTGCGGCCCGGGTGGAACGGCACCGTGGTCTCGACGCCGGCGTCGCGCGCCGCCTTCTCCACCGCCGCCGAACCCGCCAGCACGATCAGGTCGGCCAGCGAGATCTGCGCGCCGCCCGCCCCGTTGAACTCGCGCTGGATCTCCTCGAGCTTCGAGAGCACCGTCGCCAGTTGCTCCGGCTGGTTGACCTCCCAGTTGCGCTGCGGCTCCAGGCGGATCCGGGCGCCGTTCGCGCCACCGCGCTTGTCGGTGGCGCGGAAGCTCGCGGCCGACGCCCACGCCGTCGAAACCAACTGCGAGACCGTGAGGCCGGACTCCAGCACCTTCGCCTTCAGCGCGGTGATGTCGGCGTCACCGACGAGCTCGCCCTCGACGGCCGGCACCGGGTCCTGCCACAGCTGCGGCTCGGCCACCCACGGGCCCAGGAAGCGGCTGACCGGGCCCATGTCGCGGTGCAGCAGCTTGTACCAGGCCTTGGCGAACGCCAGCGCGAACTCGTCCGGGTTCTCCATGAACCGGCGCGAGATCGGGCCGTACACCGGGTCGAAGCGCAGCGACAGGTCCGTCGTGAGCATCGTCGGCTTGTGCTTCTTGTTCGGGTCGAACGGGTCCGGGATGATCTCCGGCGCGTCCTTGGCGACGTACTGCTTGCCGCCGCCCGGGCTCGTGGTGAGCTCCCACTCGTAGCCGAACAGGATCTCGAAGAAGCGGTTGCTCCACTGGGTCGGCTTGTCCGTCCAGGTCACCTCGAGACCGCTGGTGATCGCGTCGGGGCCCTTGCCGGAGCCGTGCGTGCTCAGCCAGCCGAGGCCCTGGGCCTCCAGCGGGGCGCCCTCGGGCTCGGGGCCGACGTGGTCGTCGGCGACGCCGGCGCCGTGGGTCTTGCCGAAGGTGTGGCCGCCGGCGATGAGGGCGACGGTCTCCTCGTCGTTCATCGCCATCCGGGCGAAGGTCTCGCGGATGAAGTGGGCCGCCGCCTCGAAGTCCGCGCTGCCGCGGGGACCCTCGGGGTTGACGTAGATGAGGCCCATCTCGGTCGCGCCGAGCTCGGGGACCATCTCGGAGTCGCTCGCGTAGCGCTCGTCGCCCAGCCAGTCGTCCTCGGGGCCCCAGAAGATCTCCTCGGGCTCCCAGGTGTCGACGCGGCCGAAGCCGAAGCCGAAGGTCTTGAAGCCCATCGACTCCAGGGCCACGTTGCCGGCCAGCACCAGCAGGTCGGCCCACGAGATCTTCTGGCCGTACTTCTGCTTGACCGGCCACAGCAGGCGGCGCGCCTTGTCGAGGTTGGCGTTGTCCGGCCAGCTGTTCAGCGGCGCGAAGCGCTGTCCGCCGTCACCGGCGCCGCCGCGGCCGTCGTAGATGCGGTAGGTGCCCGCGGCGTGCCAGCTCATCCGGATCATCAGGCCGCCGTAGTGGCCGAAGTCCGCCGGCCACCAGTCCTGCGAGGTGGTCAGCACCTCGGTGATGTCCCGCTTGAGGGCCTCGACGTCGAGCTTCGCGAACTCCTTGGCGTAGGAGAAGTTCTCGCCGAGCGGGTTGCTCTTCGACGAGTGCGCGTGCAGCACCGTCAGGTCGAGCTGGTTGGGCCACCAGTCCTTGTTGGAGCGCGGACGGCCACCCGTCTTCGACGTCGGCGAGTCGATCGCCGGGTTCTCGCTCTCGCTGCCGCGCGAGGTCACCGAGTCGTGTGCGACCGGGCAGCCGGCCGCCGCCTTCTGGTCCACACCCTGTGCGCTCGAGGGGGTGTTGTCCTGGGTGTTGCTCATCTACTTCCTTCCGGAGCCGGCGATCATTCGGGAGTTCGGGTGGCCGCGCACTCGGGGCAGGTGCCCCAGTACACGACCTCCGCCTGGTCGATCACGAAACCGTGGTCGTCCGAGGCGGTCAGGCACGGGGTGTGGCCGACGGCGCAGTCGACGTCCGCGATCGCGCCGCAGGTGCGGCACACGACGTGGTGGTGGTTGTCCCCGACCCGGGACTCGTACCGGGCGGTCGCGCCCGCGGGTTGGATGCGCCGCACCAGGCCGGTGTCGGTGAGCGCCCGCAGGACGTCGTAGATCGTCTGGTGCGACACCGTCGGGTGCTCGGCCCGCACCAGCTCGATCACCGTCTCGGTGTCCACGTGCGGGTGGTCCCGCAACGCGGTGAGCACGGCCAGCCTCGGCCGCGTCACCCGCAACGAGACCGCTCGCAGCTGCGCCTCGAAGTCGGTCATCACGTCGGCCACCCTAGGGGCCTTCTCTGGAATGAGTCAAGTTATGGCGGGATGAATTTTCATGATCGTGTCACCGAGGGTGACGAGATCGACGGGGGCTGTCACCGGGACGGCGTACTGTACCGCGAACCCGGGTGGTCCGCACGGCGGCTCCGGGGCCCACGAGGGAATGGGGCAGACCCCGATGCCCCGATGGGCAACACGCGCGCCTATCCGCCGGGAGCGTCGTACGTTCGGAAGGGAAGATCTTTCCCGATTCCCTGGAAAGGGGAAAACAATGGCGCGCAATTGGACCAGAACAGCCACCATGGCGGCCGCCGCGGCGGCGAGCGTGAGCCTGCTCGGTGCCGTTCCGGCGGTCGCCGCGACGACGACCCGGCACTGCGTGCTGAACTCCGAAACCGGGGTTCGGAAATGCGGCGCCGAGCGTTCGGCACTCGTCGCGGAAGGGGCCGGTCAGGTCGTGCAGGGCACGTTCTTCGACGGCCCCGACTACACCGGGAACTCGCTGACCATCACCGGACCCGAACTGTGCAAGAAGGACGGCTGGGTCAACTGGCAGTTCGACCTCGGCGACGACTGGAAGAACAAGATCTCGTCCGTGCAGCCGTGGGGCGACTGCTGGGTCTGGCTCTACCCGGAGCCGAACCTCGGCGGGGACCGGGACGGCCCGTTCAAGGAGAACACCGGCAACGTCGGGTCCTTCATGGACAACCGCACGCAGTCCATCGGGTTCAGCTGAGCGAAGGAGTGACCATGACCGGCAAGCGAAACGCGTGGACGGCGGCGGGCCTCGGCCTGCTGACGGCCGCCGGCCTCGTGCTGACGGCACCCGGCGCCTCGGCGGACGGCGGGCCGACGGCGCGCGAACTGCTCGACAAGTGCGACAACGGTACCGATTCGTGCGTGTTCCACCCGGCCGGGCCGCCGGAAGAGCACACCGGACCCGGCCACCAGGTCGGCGAAGCCGCCTACAACTGCACCGGTGATCTGCAGCGCAGCACGGTGAACTGGTCCGACACGACGGGGGAGTCGAACAGCTTCGGCGTTTCCCTTTCGGCCGAATACGGTTTCTCGGAAGTGTTCAAGGTGTCGATCGAAACGTCCTACCAGCACACGTGGGAGTCTTCGCACACCGAAGGGCAGGCGACCAACGTCGACGTCCGGCCGGGGGAAAAGGGCTGGGTGGAACGCGCGCCGAAGATGCAGCGGGTGCACGGCACCTACGAAATGCATTTCCCGGACAGGTTCTACGACCACTACATCTGGTACCAGGACTTCGACGCGGACGGCCCCGTGCCCGGCTCGACCGGGGACATCACGCAGCACACCGCGCCGATGACCGACCAGGAGAAGGCCGAGCACTGCGGCTGAGTGCCCCGGCCGCCGCCGCGCGCGGGGTGCGGCGGCGGTCGGCCCGCTCACACCGGGGAATCAAACCCGGCCGCCGGACGCTGAACCGGGCGTGAAAAAGATCGGCTTCCTCTCGTTCGGCCACTGGTCGCCGAGCCCGCACTCCGAGACGCGCTCCGCCGCCGACTTCCTGCACCAGTCGATCGACCTGGCGGTCGCGGCCGAGGAGCTCGGCGTCGACGGCGCGTACTTCCGCGTGCACCACTTCGCGCGGCAGGCGGCGAGCCCGTTCCCGCTGCTGTCGGCGATCGGCGCGCGCACGTCGAAGATCGAGATCGGCACCGGCGTGATCGACATGCGCTACGAGAACCCGCTGTACATGGTCGAGGACGCGGGCGCGGCCGACCTGATCTCCGGGGGCAGGCTCCAGCTCGGCATCAGCCGGGGATCCCCCGAGCAGGTGATCGAGGGCTGGCGCTACTTCGGGTACGCCCCGGCCGAGGGGGAGACCGACGCCGACATGGCCCGGCAGCACACCGAGGTCTTCCTCAAGCTGCTCGAGGGCGAGGGCTTCGCGCAGCCGAACCCGCGGCCGATGTTCGCCAACCCGCCGGGTCTGCTGCGGCTCGAGCCGCACTCCGAGGGCCTGCGCGACCGCATCTGGTGGGGGTCGAGCTCCAACGCGACGAGCGTCTGGGCCGCCAAGCTGGGCATGAACCTGCAGAGCTCCACGCTCAAGGACGACGAGACGGGCGAGCCGCTGCACGTCCAGCAGCGCAAGCAGATCGAGGCCTACCGCGAGGCGTGGAAGGAGGCCGGCCACGAGCGCGAACCGCGCGTGTCGGTCAGCCGCAGCATCTTCGCGCTGACCAACGACACCGACCGCGCGTACTTCGGCCGCGACCGGAACTCGCGCGACCAGGTCGGCATGATCGACGAGAACACCCGGGCGATCTTCGGCCGGTCGTACGCCGCCGAGCCGGAGGAGCTGGTGCGGGAGCTGAAGGAGGATGAGGCGATCCAGGCCGCGGACACCCTGCTGCTGACCATCCCGAACCAGCTGGGCGTCGACTACAACGCGCACGTGCTGGAGAGCATCCTCACCCACGTGGCCCCGGAGCTGGGCTGGCGCTGACGGCGAGCCGGTCCGGTGGTGGCGGCCACCGGGCCGGACGGCGTCAGCCGTGCGAGACGGTCAGGCCGTAGAACGCCACCCGCGCGCCCTTGGTCGTGCTGTCCGAAGAGGACTGGTTGTACGAGCCCGCCTTGAAGTACTGCTTGTACGCCTTGAACGACGACGGGATCGAGTAGTGCGTCGTACTGCCGTTGACGGTCAGGTCGATCGTGTTCCCGCCGGAGATCCCGATCGTGTAGGTCCACGTCTTGCCGATCGACACGTGCCCCACCGTGTGCGCCGTCTGGCCGCCGTCGGGGGAGTTCTCCGTGCCGAGGACGATGTCGCCGTTCGAGTGGTAGTACAGCTCCAGCAACGGTTTCGTCGACGAGCCGCCGGTGCCGAGGTGGACCTGGCCGACGCACACGTTCTTCGTCACCGACACCACCCGCAGGGTCGCGCTCAGCTTGTGCGACCCGCTCAACGACCAGTTCGCCGCCGAGCCGTCGCGGTTCATCTCGCGCAGTTCGGACCGCGCGTAGTTCGAGTTCGGGGTGGTGACGCCCTTTTCCGGTGCCCAGAACGTCATCGCGCCGTCGCGGGTGTCGGTGTAGAAGTAGCTGTCCTGGAAGCCGTTCGGGCCCTGCAGCCGGGACGAGGAGATGGTGGTCGGCGAACCGGGGGAGCCGACCGGCTCCTGCAGCTGCCAGATCCCGAGGTCGAAGTTGCCGCCGGGCGCCACGGAGGGGTCGGCCGCCCGCGCGGGGGCCGCGGTGGCCACGAGGGCCGGCACCGCCAGCAGGACGAGCAGGGAACGCACGCGCATCGAGGTGTCCTCTCGCAGAACATAACTGGTCTGGACAACCCGGCGGCGGTGAGCAAACGGTAGAACCCTGTTGGCGTCATGTCAAGGATTGACCCGCGAGCTACCGTGCCCGGTGATTATTCGCCACTCAGGTCGGACAAAAACCAACCATCATCGTCAAGACGTCAGAAAGCGACTTTCGTAGCTAACCGCGGTCACGGCCGGTCTGGTCTGCTCCCGGGTACCACTTCCAGGTCCCCGAAGGGAGATGTTCATGCAGGTAGACGGACGTTCCGTGGTCCGGCGGGCCGCGACGGCCCTCGCCGTGGCCGCCGCCGTCGTCGTGGTCGCCGCCCCCGGTGCGTCGGCCGGTGACCCGCGGATCGTGGGCGGCACGCCGACCACGATCGAGGAGTTCCCGGCCACCGTGATCTTCAACGTCAACGGCGCGCAGCACTGCGCCGGCACCCTGGTCGCGAAGAACAAGGTGCTGACCGCCGCGCACTGCACCGACGGGTCGAGGCGGCGCAGATGGAGATCATCGGCGGGCAGACGAAGTTCAGCGACACCTCCGGAACGAAGGCGGGCGTCAGCGACGTCTGGCAGAACCCGGACTTCGACATGAGCGGGATGCAGCACGACAACGCCGTGCTGACGCTGGACAAGGACCTGCCGTACGAGCCGGCCATGCTGGTCCAGTCGGCCGGGGACGCGGCCTACCAGGCCGGCAAGGACGTCACGGTGGTCGGCTGGGGCACGACGTCGGAGGGCGGCGCCGTCTCCGACACGCTGCTCAAGGTGTCGGTGCCGGTGGTGGACAACGACACCTGCGCCGAGAAGTACCGTACCGGCGGGGCGAAGTACGACAAGGCCTCGATGTTCTGCGCGGGCGTCCCCGAAGGCGGCAAGGACTCCTGCCAGGGCGATTCGGGCGGCCCGGCCTACGTCGACGGCAAGCTCGCCGGGATCGTCTCGTGGGGCGAAGGCTGTGCCCGCAGGGACTTCCCGGGGGTGTACACCAACGTCGGCAACGACTACTCGGTCATCAGCTCGCACCTCGGCTGAGCCGGACCGGCCGGCGGTGGCTCAGGCCGGGCAGCTGAAGTCGTGGTGGGGTGTCTTCAGCGTCAGCAGGTACTGGTCCACCGCCGCCCGGGTGCACCCGGTGCGCCGGTAGGCCCCGTGTCCCGCGCCTTCGTAGGTCAGCAGCGTCGTGTTGGCCGGCGCCTGGCGGTGGACGTTCACGGCCCAGGCGTACGGCGTCGCCGGGTCGTAGCGGCTGCTGAGCAGCAGGATCCGCGGCGCCCGCGCGCTGTCCAGCCGGTGCGGCGGATTGGCGGGCGGACCGGTGACGCCGAGGCAGGCGGTGGCTTCGTCGTGGCCGATCGTGCTGCCGCGCATGATCGGCGAGCGGCGCAGCTCTTCGGCGTACATCGCCGAATACCGCGCGAAGTCCGGCATCCGCAGGTCGAAGTCCTGGCAGACGACGGCCGGCCGCACCGACTCGTAGTTGGGCACGAACCGCGCCCGCACCGGCGGATCGCCGCCGGTGGTCTCGGCGATCACCCTCGCCACGTCGTCCCAGTCCGGGATGCGCATGTCCTCGTACACCTGGTCACGCAACCAGTTGTGCGGCAACGGCATCCCGTCGGCGGCGGTCCGGGCCCGCCGCCAGGTCGCGAGGACGTCCCGGCCGTGCAACGCGCAGGTCGTCGTCCGGTCGCACCAGGCGGTGAACTGCCCGAACAGCTCGTCGACGGCGGCGGCCCGGTCACCCACGAAGTGCACGAGATCAACGCTGTGGTCGATGATCCCGTCCAGCGCCATCGCGCGGACGTGGTCGCCGTACCGTTCGGCGTACTGCTGGCCCAGCAGCGTGCCGTAGGAGGCGCCGTGGAAGCTGAGCTGCTCCTCGCCCAGCGCGCGGCGGACGGCGTCCAGGTCGCGGGCGTTGGTGGCGGTGTCGGCGTGGTCGAAGACGGGCAGGTTCCGGGCGCGGCAGCCGGCCACCACCTGGCGGTTGATCGCCCGCAGCTCGGCGAACCTCGTCCGGTCGGCGGGTTCGTTGTCGGGCGGGGGCGCCGGGAAATCGCAGTCGATGTGCCCGCTGTTGCCGGTGCCGCGCAGGTCGAAGCCCACGACGTCGAACCGGGCCCGGATCTCCGCGCCGAAGTAGCCGGGGGACAGCGGGATCTCCGCACCGGACGAGCCGGGGCCGCCGGCGTCGGCGAACAGGACGCCGAGGCGGTGGGCGGAATCGGTGGCGCGGTGCCGGGCCACCGCGAGGCCGATCGACGGCCCCCACGGCCGGTCCCAGTCGAGCGGCACCCGCAGCGTCCCGCATTCGCCGTCGGGCGCGCCGGGGTTGTCCGGGTCGTCCGGACAGGTCGTCCAGGCGATCGGGGACGGCGACCAGGCCGCGTCCGCGAGGGCCGGGGTCGCCCCGGTCAGCAGGAAAGCGCTTGCCAGGACAGCTCCGAACGCCCGCACGGCGCCCCCTCCACGTGTCGGTCCGGATCCGACCGTAGGACGCCCGGGTCCGGACCACAACCCTTCGTGGGAAGGAAAAACCACCCGGCCGGCCCCGTCGATCGTGCTTATGCTGGCGGCCTTCGTTCTCTCGCGAAAGGGTCCCCGCCATGGAACAGCCCGAGAGCCACGCAGCCACTTCGACCGCCGACGGCGTCAACCGGCGCAGCCTGCTCGCCGGTGTCGGCGGTCTCCTCGCCGCCGGGGGAGTCGCTTCGGCGCTCGCCCCGCCCGCCGCCGCGGACCCCGCCGCCCGGCCCGAACGGAACCCGCGGGTGGAGGACCTGCTCGGGAAGATGACCGTCGCCGAGAAGCTCGGGCAGCTGCAGCTGGTCGGCACCGAAGACCTCGCGCGGACGGCTCTGGCGACCGGGCAGCTGGGCGGGGTCTTCTCCGTCGTGGGTGCCGCGAAGCTCAACGCGCTGCAGAAGATCGCCGTCGAGCGGACGCGGCTGCGCATCCCGCTGATCTTCGGCCTGGACGTGATCCACGGCTACACCACGAACTTCCCGATCCCGCTGGCCCAGGGCGCGAGCTTCGACCCCGGCGTGCCCGCCGCCGACGCGACGGTCGCGGCGAAGGAGGCCCGCCGCAGCGGCATCCACTGGACGTACGCGCCGATGATGGACGTCACCCACGAGCCGCGCTGGGGGCGCATCGCCGAAGGATCGGGCGAAGACCCTTACCTGGCCTCGCAAATGGCCGTGGCGAAGGTCCGCGGCTACCAGGGCGGCGACTACTCGTCCCCGGACCGCCTCGCCGCCTGCGCCAAGCACTTCGTCGCCTACGGCGGCGCGGAAGGCGGCCGCGACTACAACACCGTCGACGTCTCGCTCCAGCGGCTGCACAACCTCTACCTGCCGCCGTTCAAGGCGAGCGTCGAAGCCGGCGTGGCCACCGTGATGGCCAGTTTCAACACGATCAGCGGGGTTCCCGCGCACGGCAACGGCTACGTCCTGCACGACGTCCTCAAGGGCGCCTACGGGTTCCGCGGGTTCGTCGTCAGCGATTACACCGGCGTCGAAGAGCTGATCAACCACGGCCTCGCGGGCGACGGCGCGGACGCCGCGGCGGCGGCGCTGCCCGCCGGGGTCGACATGGAAATGGTCAGCACCAACTACGTCACCTACGGCCGGCAGCTGCTGGACCGGCGCCGGATCACCCTCGACCAGCTCGACGACGCCGTCCGCCGGATCCTGCTGGTCAAGGTCGAGCTGGGGCTCTTCGAACGGCCGTACGTCGACGAAGCGGGCGAGGTGAAAGCGCCTTCGCCGGCCGCGCTGGCCGCGTCGCGGCAGGCCGCCGGGCGGTGCATGGTGCTGCTCAAGAACGACGGGCCGGTGCTGCCGCTGGCCCGGTCCGTGGGCTCGGTGGCCGTCGTCGGCCCGCTCGGCGCGGCGACCTACGACCTCAACGGCACCTGGGCCGGCCTGGGTACCGGTGCCGGCACGACCCCGCCGGTGACCGTGGTGGACGGGATCAGGGCCGCGGCACCCCGAGCCAAGGTCACCTACACCGCCGGGTGCCCGGTCGAGGGCACCGACACCAGCGGGTTCGCCGCCGCGCAGCAGGCCGCCCGCGCGGCCGACGTGACCGTCGTCGTGGTCGGCGAAACCGCGGCGATGAGCGGCGAAGCGGCCGCACGCAGCAGCATCGACCTGCCCGGCGTGCAGCAGCAGCTCGTGGCCGCGATCAAGGAGACCGGCAAGCCGTTCGTCGTGGTGCTGGTCAACGGCCGCCCGCTGACGATCCCGTACCTGCACGACAACGCGCCCGCGATCCTCGAGGCGTGGGCGCCGGGCGTGCAGGGCGGGCACGCGGTCGCGGACGTCCTGTTCGGCACGGTCAACCCGGGCGGCAAGCTGCCGGTGAGCTTCCCGCGCGCGGTCGGGCAGATCCCGATCTACTACAACCACGAGAACACCGGCCGCCCGGCCGATCCGGACAACAAGTACACGTCGAAGTACCTCGACCTGGAGACCGGCCCGCTCTACGAGTTCGGCTTCGGCCTGTCGTACACGACGTTCCGCGTCGACGGCCTGCGCTTGTCGAGCACCCGCATGTCCCCGCGCGGCGGCCGGGTCCAGGTGAGCGCGACCGTCACCAACACCGGTTCCCGCGCGGGTGACGAGGTGGTCCAGCTCTACCTGCGCGACCCGGTCGCGAGCATCGTGCAGCCGGTCCGGCGGCTGCGCGGGTTCGAGCGGGTGACCCTGGCCGCGGGCGCGTCGCGGACGGTGTCGTTCACGCTCACCCCGGACGACGTCGGCTTCTACGACAACGCCGCGCAGTTCCGGGTCGAGCCGGGCAAGATCGAGATCTACGTCGGCACCAGCTCGGCGGCCACGCTCACGGCGAGCTTCACCGTGGGGTGACCGCCGCGGAGTGTCTGGTCAGCGCGGGTTGACGCCGAGGACGCAGGCGACCGGCGGGTCGAGGTCGAGCGTCTCGACCCGCACCTCGGTGAACCCGGCTTCGGTGAGCAGGTCCTGCAGCTCGCGGGCGGCCCGGGCCGTGGTGCCCCGGTCGGCGCCGGGACACCGCGGCTGGGACGCGAGCGCGATGCGCCCGCCCGGCCTCAGCACGCCGCGCAGTTCGCGCAGCCGCTCCGGCGGGTCGGGCCAGAAGCCCGCGTTGTTGACGGCGAGGACCGCGTCGAGCGGTTCGCCGAACGACGGCAGGTGCTCCACCGAGGCGTGCACCAGCTCGATCCGGTCGGCCGCGGCCCGGTTGCGCCGCGCCGCCCGCGCCACCATGACCGCGGAGTGGTCGACGCCGTAGACGCGGCCGCGGGTCGCGCGGGCGGCCAGCTCGCCGAGCGCGATCCCGGGGCCGAAGCCGACTTCGAGCACCCGCTCGTCCGGCCGGACGTCCAGCAGGGAGACCGCCCAGATGTTGCGCCGCCGGTTGGATCCGCGGTGTGCCATCACCCAGCCGGCCACCCGCCCGCCGAGCCCGCGCGGGTGGTGGAACTGCCCGATCATCCGGTGCTTGAGACCTGTCTTCGCCATGCCGCGAGTGAACGGCTTCAAGTACGCTCGAAGTCAAATGCCCGAGGAGCTGCTGACGATCGGCGAGCTGGCCCGCCGCACCGGCGTGGCCACTTCGGCGCTGCGCTACTGGGAGGATCAGGGCCTGCTCGCCGCGCCCGAGCGGGTCGCCGGCCAGCGGCGTTACCCGCCTTCGGCCGTCGACCAGGTGGGCGAGATCCTGATCCTGCGCGACGTCGGGTTCACCGTGCGCGAACTCAAGACGCTGCTCGCCGTGCGCACCTCGGCCGCGCCGGCTTGGCGCGAACTGCAGCGGCGCAAGCTCGCCGAACTGGACGCCCGGATCGCCCGCGCCCAGGCCGCCCGCACGGCGATCGCGCACGGCCTGGACTGCCCGCACGAGGACGTCCACGACTGCCCGAACTTCCGCCGCGGCGTCGCGGCCCGCCTCGCCGGGGCGACGCTGGAAGAAGCCCACTCACACTGAACTTCGTGTGCCGGCGCCCAATGCGCGGACGAACGTCTCCGGGATCCGGACGTCGTCGCGGCTCAGGTCGTGCACACTGCGGTGGCCGAGCGCGAGCAGCGTCGAGTCGATGCCGTTGCGGAGGACGTCGAGGACGTTTTCGACACCGGCCTGGCCGTTCGCCGCCAGGCCCCACAGGTAGGCGCGGCCGATGAGGACCGCCCGCGCGCCGAGGGCGAGCGCCTTGACGACGTCGCTGCCGCGGCGGATCCCGCCGTCCAGCAGGACTTCCACCTGGTCGCCGACGGCGTCGGCGACCGCCGGGAGCGCGCGGATCGTGGCCGGGGTGCCGTCGAGGTTGTTGCCGCCGTGGTTGGACACCGAGATCGCGCTGACGCCGGCGTCGACCGCGCGCCGGGCCTCGTCGACGCGGATGACGCCCTTGAGCAGGAACGGCCCGTCCCACTGCGAGCGCAGCCAGGCCACGTCGTCCCACGAGGGCGGCGGCGTCTGCATCCACTGGCCGTACGCGCCGAAGAACGTGGGGACCGGGGTGCCGGGTTCGGCCATGTTCGGGACGCCGAGGTCGGGCAGCCGCCGGGTGCGCGCGTAGTCCAGCAGCCAGCGCGGGCGGCTCAGGCCTTCGGGTGCGAAGCGCAGCAGCTCGCGGAAAGTGAGTTTCTCGGGGATGTGCGGGCTACCCCAGTCACGGCTGTGCGAGAACGACCAGTCGAGGGTGAGGATGAGCCCGGCGGCACCGGCGCGGCGGGCGCGGTCGAGCCGGCCGAGGATGTCGTCACGGCCGCCGGTCCAGTAGACCTGGAAGAACGTGGCCGGGTTGGCGGCGACGACGTCTTCGATCGGCTTGCTGGCGAAGGAGCTCAGGCCGATGGCGGTGCCGCGGGCGGCGGCCGCGCGGGCGACGGCGACTTCGCCGTCCGGGTGGACGGCCTGCACGCCGGTGGGGGAGATGACGACCGGCAGCGCGATTTCGCGGCCGAGGACGGTGGTGGCGAGCGCGCGTTCGCCCGACTGCCCCGCGGTGCGCGGGGCGAAAGTCAGCTCGTCGAACGCGTCGAGGTTGTCCTTGAGCGTCAGGCCCTTTTCGGAGCCGGCGATCAGTGCCGAGTAGACGGACGGGGGCAGGCGTTTCTTCGCGCGCCGCTGCGCTTCGGCGATCGATTCGAACCAGGCGTTGCTCATGCGGGGCCTCGCTTTTCCTTGCTGTCGACGCGCAACGGGCGCCAGGCGATCTCGGGCCGCACCGGCGCGGCGGTGCGGTGGGTCAGGCAGCCGGCCCAGACGCCGGCGCCATAGGCGATGTCGTCGGCGACGGCGCCGGCGGTGTAGCGGACGGGATCGAGGGCGGGTCTGCGCTGCGCCCACGCGGTCAGCGGCGGCCCGAGCAGCAGCGACGCGACCGCGGCCCGCCGTCCCCACCCGCGGGGGACCAGCAGCGCGGCGAGGACGGGCGCGGCGAACTGCGTCCCGTAGCGGCCGGCGCCGAGCCAGGTCTGGTGGACGGCGGCGCCCATCGCGCGGACCACGCCCTCGGTCGGGATGTCGTTGTCCTGCAGCGTTTTGAGCATGCTCAGGACGGCGCCGCCGAAGCCGCCGGCCGCGAGCAGGGGCCGCCGGGCGAGCAGCGCGCCGACGGTCAGGGCCGGCCACGGGTGCAGCACGAGCGGCGCGAGGTTCCCGGGATGGCGCCGCGCGAGCGGGGCGGCGGACGTGCCGTACCGCGCGCGGCGGCCGAGGAGTTCGCGCCAGGTCCCGGGTTCGTGGTGGCCGACGTGGACGTCCGGGGCGTACCGGACGCGGTGCCCGGCGGCGTGCAGCCGCCAGCCGAGGTCGACGTCCTCGCCGACGCGGAGTCCGGGATCGAACCCGCCGATCTCGTGCAGGGTGGCCCGGCGGGCGACCAGCGCGGCGGTGGGGACGTACGAGGTCCGGGTCCGCGGGGCGACGCGCGCCGGCCGGTCCCCGAGGTCGAGACTGCCGGCGGCTTTCGTGTACCGGCCGGCCGTGGTGTCCCGCGCCAGCGCGCGGACGCGGGGGGCGATCGCGGCGAGCAGGGGATCGGCGAAGTGGGCCGCGAGCCGGTCGGCCCAGTCACCGGGGGCGGTGCAGTCACTGTCCACAAAGGCCACCAGTTCGGTGTGGAGGTGGTCCAGCGCGGTGTTCCGGGCGGCGCCGGGACCGCCGTTTTCGTTCCGGCGCACGAGGGTGGCTCCGTGCGCGGCGGCTGTTTTCGCGATCGCTTCGGGGTCTCGCGAGCCGTCGTCGACGACGAGCACGGGGTGGCGGTTGCCGAGCGAGGCCAGGCAGCGGGCGAGGGAGCCGGGCCGGTCGAGGACGGGGACGACGAAGGTGAGATCGGCGGGGCCGCTGGGCGCGGGCGGGACGGGGTGGGCGAAGCCGGCATCGGTGAGCCGCCGCGCGAGCGCCCCGGCGGTGGGGGAGGTGACGGGCCCGGCCGCGAGTTCCTGCCAGGCTTTCCGGCCGGTCGGGGTGAGCCGGAGGACGCGGGCGGGCGAGCCACCGAACCAGAGGTCGTCGCGCAGCTGCTTGGTGTCGGGATCGAGGACGATCCGGAAGCCGGTGGGCAGGGGAGCGGTGGTCATCGAGCCGGCCCTCCGTGCGGGGAAGCGGCGGCCTTGGTCGGCAGCGCGGTGACCCGGCCAGGCCTCGGTTGGCGGGCGACCTCGGCGACTCGGAAGCCGGGAGTCGGCGGTGCGGTCACAGGGCCAACCCTCCGTCCACCGGCACCACCGCACCGGTCGTCGCGCCGCTCTCCGGGGCGGCCAGGAACGCCAGCACGCGCGCGATCTCGGCCGGCTCCAGCAACCGCGCGACCGGCTGCTGCGCGGCGAAATCCGCCGCACCCGGCAGTCCGTACAAGCGGGCGCTCTCGGCGAGGATCGGCGTATCGGTCGAGCCGGGGCTGACCGCGTTGGCCGTGACCCCCGTCCCGCCCAGTTCCGCACCCAGCGCGCGCACCAGTCCCGCCACCCCCGCCTTCGCGGCGCAGTAGGCCGCCAGCATCGGCAACCCCCGCGTGGCGGCGGCGGAGGCGACCGCGAGGAACCGGCCCGACCTCGGCGCCGGACGGCGCAGCAACGCCGGGATCGCCGCCCGCGCCAGGTTGAGCACCCCGCGCAGGTCCACGTCCAGTACCGCGTCCTCCTGCTCCGGCGGCACCTCCCACTGCGGCACGCCCCCGGCGATCACCCCCGCGGCCGCGATCGCGACGTCGAGGCCACCCCACCGGTCCTCCGCCCAGGCCACCGCCGCGGCCAGTGCCTCGGGATCCCGCACGTCGGCCACGAACGGCTCCGCCCCCGACTTCGACGCGACCGCCCTCAGCTCCGCCTCGCTCCCCAACGCGTACGGCAGCGCAGGATCATCGGCGGCGACGTCGACCGCGAGCACGGCGTAACCCTGCTCCGCCAGCCGCAGCACGGTCGCCGCCCCGATTCCGCGCGCCGCACCGGTGACGAGCGCGGTCCTCATGTCCAGCCGTCCACATAGGACAGCAGCTGTGCGGTCAGGCCGGCCAGCAGCGCCCGGCCGTCCGCCGCCGTCGCCGTGGTCGGGTCGCCGAGCACGCCGGTCGGGCTCACCGCGCGGACCCCGCCTTCCCGCAACAGCGGCAGAACCTCGGCGAGGGGACGCCGATCGCCCGCGACCGCCCGGTCCATCCGGACGCCGGCGGGCCGCAACGTCAGTTGCAGCGCGGTTTCCGGGCGCCCGGCGTGCGGGTCGCCGTCCCAGCGGGGCTGGAACACCCCGACGTCCCGCGACTCCGCCCGCAGCCGCGCGACGGCCCGGGCGACCGGTGCCGCGTTGCCGCCGTGCGCGGAGACGAACAGCATCCGCGGGAACGTCTCCGCCGCCGACCGGCCCAGTTCCAGCAAGAGCAGCTCGGTCGCCTCCTGGCCGATCGACAGCGTGCCGGCGAACCCGGCGTGCTCACCGCTGGAGCCGTAGGCCACCGGCGGCGCCACCAGCACGTCTGTGCGCGCCGCCGCCAGCCGATCGCACAACGCGAGCGCGATGTCCGTGTCGGTCGACAGCGGCAGGTGCGGGCCATGCTGCTCGGTCGCGCCCACCGGCACCGCCAGGATCGCCGCGCGTGCGGCGACGTCCGGCCAGGACAGATCCGCGAGCCGCACGGTCAGCGCCTGAAGCCGGCGAGCGGGTTCTCGTCGCACGCGCGTTCCGGCGGACGGCGCAGCCCGATGGTGACCGGGACCGGGCCCCGCCGGTGCGAGTGGTCCAGCGAGGGCTTAGGAACGCTCGTGACGCCGGCGAGAGCGAGTTCGCCGTGGCCGCGCACGCACTCCGGGTCGGGGCCGTCCAACGGCAGCCCGGTGAAGAACTTGGCGGCCATGCACCCGCCGCGGCAGGCGTCGAACGCCGAGCACGACGTGCAGGCGCCACCGCTCTGGGGCGAACGCAGCGACGTGAACAGCTCCGATTCGCGCCAGACCGACGTGAAGCCGCCGTCACCGCGGACGTTGCCGGCCAGGAAGGTGTCGTGGATGGCGAACGGGCAGGCGTAGACGTCGCCGACCGGGTCGACCAGGCACACGACGCGTCCGGCGCCGCAGAGGTTGAGCCCGGGCAGGCCGCCGTCGCCGTAGCCGGCGAGATGGAAGAACGAGTCGCCGGTGAGGACGTTCTCGCCGTGGGCCACCAGCCAGTCGTACAGTTCCCGCTGCTGGGCGGCGGTCGGGTGCAGCTCGTCCCAGGTGTCGGCGCCGCGGCCGGACGGGCGCAGCCGGGTGATCCGCAACTGGGCGCGGTAGCGGTCGGCGATGGCCTTGAACGCGTCGAGCTGGCCGACGTTGTGGCGGGTCATCACCACGGAGATCTTGAAGTTCTCGAAGCCGGCGGCGGAAAGGTGTTCCATGGCGCGGATCGCGGTGGCGTAGGAGCCGGGGCCGCGGACGTGGTCGTTGACCTCGGCGGTGGCGCCGTCCAGGGAGATCTGGACGTCGACGTAGTCGCTGCCGGCCAGCCGGCGCGCCACCTCCGGGGTGATCTTGACGCCGTTGGTGGAGAACTTGACGCCGACGTGGTGCTCGGTGGCGTAGTCGACGAGTTCCCAGAAGTCCGGGCGGACGGTCGGTTCGCCGCCGCCGATGTTGACGTAGAAGACCTGCATGCGCTCGAACTCGTCGATCAGCGCCTTGCACTCCGCCGTGGACAGTTCGCGCGGGTCCCGCCGCCCGGAGGAGGAAAGGCAGTGCACGCAGGAAAGGTTGCAGGCGTAGGTCAGTTCCCAGGTGAGGCAGATGGGGGCGTCGAGCCCGTACTGGAATTCGTCCACAAGGGACATCAGGCACTCCTCGGCTGGATCATGCGCGAGTCGGCGAGGGCGGCCAGTGCCGCGCGGTACCGCGGCAGCTCGCCGGGGCCGACGCCGGCATCGGTGCACGCGGCCCTGGCGTCCGGCTGCGCGGCGAGGCCGCGGACGACGGCCAGGAGCGTCGGGCTCTTCAGGAAGGAAAGCCGGCGGGTGCCGAAGTGGTACAGCAGGGCGCCGAACCGCTCGGGCCGGATCGACACCCGGTCGTCCAGGCGCCATGCGGCGTCGAGGTCGAAACCCGCCGGCGCGTCCTCAGTAGACACCGCACATGCCGTCGATGGAGACCTCTTCGACCAGCAGTTCCTCGGTGAGGGGTTCGTCGGCTTCGGGCGTGGTCTGGTTCTCGCTCATCCTGGCTCCTTCGGCAGAGATGATTTTCGGCACTCAGTGACGAATGGCAGGGAGAGTAATGTCACCGCGTGTCGATAATCAAGGCTCCCGAGGGAACGGCACCCGAATGACCGATGACGTGCTCGCCCGCCCCGCGAACCGCCGCGGCCGTCCACCGGGCACGAGTGCCCGCGAACTCGAGGTCGCCGCGCTGCGGTTGTTCGGCGAACAGGGCTTCCACGAGACGACCGTCGACCAGATCGCCGCGGCGGCCGGCGTCAGCAGGCGCACGTTCTTCCGCTACTACGACGCGAAGGCCGACGTCCTCTGGAACGAGTTCGACACCGAGGTCGAGACGATCCGGTCACTGCTCGCCGAGACGCCGGCGGACCTGCCGGTGCTGGAAGCGGTGCGCCGGGCGGTCCTCGCGGCCAACCACTACAGCGCGGCCGACGTCCCGGAGCTGCGCCGCCGGATGACGCTGCTGAGCACGGTCCCGGAGCTGGCCGCGAGCGCGGCGGTCCACTACGACGCGTGGGAGCGGGCGATCAGCGCGTTCGTCGCCCGCCGCTCGGGTCAACCGGAGGAATCGCTGTACCCGCTGGTGGTGGGGCGCGCGGTCCTGGCGGCCTGCCGGGCGGCGTACGACCGCTGGTCGGCTCGCGCGGACGCGGACTTGGTGGTGTACCTGGACGCGGCGTTGCGCGCCCTCGCGGCCGGCCTGACCGACGACGTGCTCGGGGCGGAGCCGGACCCGGTAGCGGAGTAGCGGTCAGCAGCGCTGCCCGATCGTCGGCGTCTCCGCGACGACCCGGCTGCCCGGCGGCAGTGTTTCGCGTTGGGCGTCCGAGTAGGTGTTTGTGTGGTACCGGTCGGATTCGTAGTTGGCGCGCAGCTCGGCATCCGCGGTGGCGTCGGCGGCCACCAGCAGGAACCGGCTGTTCCGTGCGCCGGGCTCGGTGTTGGCCGCGATGCGGACGGCGAAGGAGTCGCCGACCGGTGCCTTGGCGTAGAAGTGGTCCTTGTTCCCGTTCGCGTCGTCGGCCAGCAGCAGGGTGACCAGCCAGAGTGTGCTTCCCGCGGTGGCCGGGTCGCCGTCCGTGCCACCGGACAGCTCGTACTCCGTGTTGCACCCGCCGGGGTGGTCGCCGCTGACCGCGATGTGCGCGCGGCCGGGCGGCGCGGGCGGAGCCGGCTTCGACGTCCTCGTGGTCGGCGGTTCGAAGGTCGGGCCCGGCAGCGTCGTGGGCGGGGACGGCAGAGTCGTCGGAGCCGACGTCGAGGACGGCGGGGAAGTGAGGGAAATCGGCGAGGTCGGCGCGGCCGTGGGCGCCGGCGGCACCGTTCTGTCGCTTGCGTCGGCGGCCGGCGGGAAGAAGAACCTTCCGCCCGCGAATCCGGCTCCGAGCGAGATCGCGACCACGAAAGTGAACAAAACGACGTGCTTGACGCGGATCGGCCTGCCTTGACGTTTCCGGCGCACCGCCCGCACGACCGAGAAACCGAGCGCGAGCAGGAGAGTTGCGGCGGAAGCCAGCCACAGGGTCAGGTAACTTCCGGTGGCCGGGTGCTGGAAGAGCTGGTCGAGTGCGGAGACGACGCCCAGAAATGTCGCAGCCGTGGTCGACGGCACCAGCGCGGCCGCCCACCGTTTGACGAATCCGCCGGATGTCGGCTTCTTCGCATTTTCCGGGTCGGTCATGAACACATCCTCGGTGGCGTCGATCGGGTCACACTTCTATCGTTCCGAAAATCCGGGATGTGACAAATTGAGCGAAGTTTGCCGATTCTTCGTGGTGGAGGTTAATCACCGCGCGAGCGCTCGTGCGCGGACTCGGGAACCCCGCGGCCGACTCGGCCGACGGGCGGCCTGGACGCTGGTGCCCGGCCACCCACCCTGGCGATGAGTGCAGGCTTGTTCTAGTATCTGTAGAACAATGCTGTTGCGACTGGACGACCGGGACACCGCGCCGCTGCACGAGAAGATCGCCGCGGGGTTGCGGCGTGCGCTCGCGGCGGGGGAGGTCGCCGTCGGTGAGCGGCTGCCCGCCGCTCGGGAGCTGGGCGCCTCCCTCGGCGTCAACATGCACACCGTGCTGCGCGCCTACGCCCAGCTCGCGGACGAAGGCCTGGTCGCCATGCGGCGCGGGCGCGGGGTGACCGTGCTGGCCGCGGGACCGGAGCGGGCGGAGCTGCACCACCGGATCCGCGCGCTGCTCGACGAGGCGCGACGGCTCGGCATCGAGCGGGAGGAGTTGGTCGCCATGATCAGGGAGGCCCGATGAAGTCCGCCGTTCTGCGGTACGGGATTCCGGCCGTGGTGCTGCTCGCCATCGTCGTGCCGGCGCTCGTCCTCGCGCCGCGGCTGCCCGACCCGATCGCCGTGCACTGGGCGTGGGGTGGCGTGCCCAACGGCCATGCGCCGTGGTGGCTCGTCACCACGGGCGCGGCGGTGTTCTGGTGCGTGGCGTGGACGGCCGTGGCGCGGACCGCGTCGGCGGCGAGCGGGGTCTACGGCCTCGGCGGCGTCCTCCTGACCGCGCATTCGGTGGGGTTGTGGGCCAACCTCGACGCGCCGTCGTGGGAGCGGGCCCGGCACGTCGGCTGGGCCCTGGCGCTCGGCATCGTCGCGGTGGGCTTGGCCGGCGTCGCGGCTGGCTGGGTCCTGGCACCCGCGAAACCGGCCGAGGCGGCGGCGACGGGTCCGGCGCCGTCGGCCGGTCTCGGGGCGAGCGAACAAGCGGTCTGGTCGGGAACCGCGCACAACCTCGCTCTGATCGCCATCGCGCCGCTCGTGACCGCCCTCGCCGCGGCGCTGGGGAGTACGCACGTGTGGCTCGCCGGGCTGCTGGTTTCGCTGGTGGCGCTGGTGTTCTCGTCGGTGCGGGTGCTCGTCGGGCCGTCCGGCGTCCGCGTGCGGATCGGGGTGCTCGGGTGGCCGCGCCGTTCGCTGACGTACGACGAGATCGCCGAAGCGCGCGCCGATCGGATCGTGCCGCTGGCCTACGGCGGCTGGGGCTGGCGGCGGCGTCCCGGCCGGTCCGCGGTCGTGGTCCGGGCCGGTGACGGCCTGGTGCTGCGCCTGCGTTCCGGAAGCGCGTTCGTCGTGACCGTCGACGGGGCGCAGACGGCTGCCGGGCTCGTCAACGACTACGTCGCCCGGCACCGCTCGCCGGCCTCCTGACCACTTCCAGCCGCGGTCGGCGAGGACGCCGGCAGGCGGTCGGTGAGCACCCTGCGGTAACTGGCTTGCCGCCGGAAGCCACCCGCGGTCAGTGGCGCAGCGGTCCCGTGAACTGCTGCTCCGAAGTGGCCTGCCAGGTGCACACCGCGGCCCTCGTACCCGCCGCCCACGCCTTGCTGTCCGGGTAGAACACCCCCACCGATGCCTCGACCGGTGGCGCGTACCCCGGCCCGAACACCGCCGCCCGCTTGGCCTCGCACCCTGCCTTGGCCTGCGCCTCCAACGTGTCCTCGCCCGGGTACTCGCCCTCCAAATACCCCTTCAACGGCACCGTCGCGAACGCTTCCCCGTCGTGCGCCGCGGTGCACGGCACCTTGGTCGCGTCCAGGCTGTACGCCGGTGGGGTCGTGTAACACTCGCCCGGCTTCAACGCCACGAGCGTCGGTGTCGAGCCCAGCAGCTCCGCGCGCTTGACCACCGCGATCACCCCGATCGTCAGCCCGCCCACCCACAGCAGGCTCAGCACGATCCCGGCGATCGCCATCCCGCGGCCACGCTGGTCGGTGCGGCTGATCTGCACCAGCGCGACGATGCCGAAGATCAACCCGAGCACCAGCGAAAACCCGCAGATGCCGAGGATCCCCATGACCAGCGACACGACCGCGAACGTGTTGCGCCCCTGTGGCTTGGGCGGCCCTGGTGCCACGACCATCCACTGCGGTGGGTTCAGCGGGTGCTGCTCGGACATCGGCCCCCCTCGTCCGGACGCCGCCGGATGGACGCCCGGCCTGAGCATAGTGGCGGATCGTGACCTGGTGTCACACCCGGCCGCTTGTCGCTCGATGGGGTGACTGCTTACAGTTTTCCTCCGGTTTCCGCGGGGAGGAAGCATGCGCGCCAGACGGCGGTCCATCCGGTTCAGCGGCACGGAAGTCACGATCAGCGCGGCGGTCAAGGACGGTCTGTTCGGCAACGACCGCAAGCACACCTTCAGCGTCACGAAGATCAAGAACATCAGCAACTCCGAACCCGGGTTCTCGCGCCCCGGACGGCTGACCTTCACCGTCGAAGGCGCGTCCACCGATGTCGTCGAGAACCCCGCGAGCGGCGGCGACCGGGTCGACATGAACACGTTCTGCTACGGCAGCCTGGACACCGGCCGGGTCCGCAAGCTGGTCGCGGAGATCAAGAAGGCCATGGAGGGGTCCTAGGAGTACCCGTTGCGCTCCGAGGCGGCGACGCTATACCGTGAGCAAACTAGAACAGGTTATAGTTTGTGGCGGGCGGGACCGAGGAGCGGACATGGCGAACAGGGCGCCGCGCGGCGACGAAGCCGACTACGTCGTCGTCGGGTCGGGAAGCTCGGGGGCGGCGATCGCGGGCCGCTTGGCCCAGTCCGGGGCCAGCGTGATCGTGCTCGAAGCCGGGAAGACCGACGAGCGGCTGCTGATCAAGAAGCCCGGACTGGTCGGCCCGATGCACGCCGTGCCGCAGCTCAAGAAGCCCTTCGACTGGGGCTTCTACGGCATCCCGCAGAAACACGTTCTCGATCGCCGGATGCCGGTGCCGCGCGGCAAGGTCGTCGGCGGCTCCAGCTCCATCAACGGCATGGTCTACGTCCGCGGCAACCGCGCCAACTTCGACTCCTGGGCCGCCGAGGGCAACACCGGCTGGGACGCCGACAGCGTCAACGCCGCCTACAAGCGGATGGAGGACTTCGAAGACGGCGAGAACGCGTTCCGCGGCGCCGGCGGCCCCATCCGGGTCACCCGCGCCAAGAACCCCCAGGAGGGCTCGCTGCAGTTCGTCGACGCCACCGCCGACGCGCTCGGCTGCAAGATCCTCGACGACTACAACGCCGAATCGCAGGAAGGCGTCAGCCGGATGCAGCAGAACGCTGCCGACGGCCTGCGCTACAGCGCCTCCCGCGGCTACATCCACCACCTCGCCCCGCCGACGCTGCAGCTGCAGTCCGGGGTGCTCGTCAAGAAGGTCCTCTTCGACAACGGCCGCGCGGTCGGCGTCGAGGTCGCCGACGGCCGGGGGAGCCGGGTCGTCCGCGCCGGCAAGGAGGTCATCCTCTCCGCCGGGTTCGCCGGCTCCGCGCAGCTGCTCATGCTGTCCGGGATCGGCCACGCCGAGCACCTCAGGGAGCACGGCATCGACGTCCTCGCCGACCTGCCCGTCGGCGACAACATGCACGACCACATGTTCCACGCGCTGACGTTCCACGTGTCCTCCAGCAAGAACAAGGGCTCGGCGCCGTACTTCGCCCGCGGCCTCGCCCGCGAGCTGCTGAAGCCCGGCAGCACGTTCCTGGCCAACTCGGTCTTCGAGGCCGTCGCGTTCCTCAGGACGTCACAGGCCGGCGCCGTCCCCGACCTCCAGCTGCACCTCCTGCCGTGGGCGTACGTCTCGCCCAACCAGGACGCACCGATCCGCCACGACGTCGACAAGCGCCCGGCGCTCACGGTGCTGTCGACGCTCATCTACCCGAAGAGCCGCGGAACACTGCGGCTCGCCTCGGCCGATCCGACAGCCGCGCCGCTGATCGACTTCCAGTACCTCTCCGACCCGGCCGACCTCGAAGTGCTCGCCGAAGGCTCGGAAATGGTCCGCGAGATCTTCGCGTCGAAGGCGTTCAAGGGCGCGGTGAAGGAAGAGATCCACCCGGGCAAGGACCTGCGCGGCCAGGAACTGCGGGACGCGATCCTCAACCGCGCGACGTCGGTCTACCACGGCGTCGGCACCTGCCGGATGGGCGTCGACGAGCTCGCGGTCGTCGGTCCCGACCTGAAGGTGCGCGGCGTCGAGGGCCTGCGGGTCTGCGACGCCTCGATCATGCCGTCCATCACCGGCGGCAACACCAACGCGCCCGCCATCATGATCGGTGAGATGGGCGCGCGGCTCGTCCTCGGGAGCGCATCGTGACCGTGACTCCGCTGCAGCTCACCCGCCCGGCGTCGGTGACCGACGACTTCCTGAAGCAACTGGTCGCCAGGGTGCCCGGCTCGGCAGGCGAAACCTGGCAGCTCACCGAGGTCTACACCGGCGAGGCGCTCGTCGACCTGCCGCAGTCGACGCCGGCCGACATCGAGCAGGCCTTCGCCACCGCCCGCGCGGCACAGCGGAAGTGGGCCGCCACCCCGCTCAAGCAGCGGCTGGCGGTGTTCAAGCGGGCGCACGCGCTGTTCGTCGACCACGCGCGGGACGTCGCCGACCTCATCCAGGTCGAGAGCGGCAAGAACCGCCGGATGGCGATCGAAGAGACCTGCGACCCCGCGATGGTGATGAGCCACTACCTGCGCCGGGCGGCCAAGCTGCTGGCGCCGGTCAAGCGCGGCGGCCCGGTGCCGCTGCTGACGAGCTCGACCGAGGTCCGGCAGCCCAAGGGCGTCGTCGGGATCATCGCGCCGTGGAACTTCCCGTTCGCCACCGGCATTTCCGACGCGATCCCGGCGCTGATGGCCGGCAACGCGGTCGTCCTGAAGCCGGACAACAAGACCGCGCTCTCGCCGCTGTACGGCATCCGGATGCTGGAGGAAGCCGGCCTGCCCGAGGGGTTGTTCCAGGTCGTCTGCGGCGAAGGCCCGGACGTCGGCCCGACGCTGATCGACCAGGCCGACTACGTGATGTTCACCGGCTCCACGGCCACCGGCCGGGTGATCGGCGAACGGGCCGGCCGCAACCTCATCGGCTGCTGCCTGGAGCTCGGCGGCAAGAACCCGATGATCGTCCTCGACGACGCCGACATCGCCGAAGCCGTGCGGGGCGCGATCTTCGGCGCGTTCGGCAACACCGGGCAGATCTGCATGCACATCGAGCGGATCTACCTGCCGGAGTCCCGCTACGACGAGTTCAAGGACGCCTTCGTGAAGGCCACGACCGCCTTGGACGTCCGCGCGGCCTACGACTTCGGGCCCGACATGGGTTCGCTCGTCTCGCCCGACCACCTGCGCCGGGTCAAGGAGCACGTCGACGACGCCGTCGCGAAGGGCGCGACCGTGCTGTGCGGCGGCAAGCCGCGCCCCGACCTCGGCCCGGCGTTCTTCGAGCCGACGATCCTCGAAGGCGTCACGAAGGACATGCTCTGCGGCGTCACGGAAACCTTCGGGCCCGTGATCGCGCTGCACAAGTACCGCACGGTCGACGAAGCCGTCGAGCTGGCCAACGACACCGACTACGGCCTCAACGCCTCGGTCTGGAGCCGGGACGTCGGCGCCGCGCGGGCCGTGGCCGCCCGCCTGGAATCCGGCAACGTCAACATCAACGACATCCTCGCGACGGCCTTCGCCGCCAAGGGGACGCCGTCCGGCGGCGTCAAGAGCTCCGGGGTCGGCGCCCGCCACGGCGACCAGGGCCTGCTCAAGTACACCGACGGCCAGAACCTGGCCGTGCTGAAGAAGCAGGTGATGGGCCCGCGGCCCGGACAGGGCTACGACAGGTACGTCGAAAGCATGCTGTCCGGGCTCAAGCTCATGCGGAAGCTGCGGATCCGCTAGCTCAGTTGAGCTTGCGGGTGTCGGCGGGCAGGCCGCCGCCGGCGTAGACGTCTTCGGCGAGCTTGGCCAGCGCGGTCAGCGCCACGTTCTGGCTCCACGGCCCGTAGGACACGCGCGAGACGCCGAGCTCCTGCGCGCGCTTCAGCGGGATCGAGCCGGGAATGCCGATGAGGTTGACCTTGCGCTCGCCCAGTTCCCCGACGAGCCGCGCGACCTGGTCCTCGTCGAGCTTGCCGGGCACGAAGAAGTTGGACGCGCCCGCGTCGAGGTACGCGCGGCCGCGGGTGATCGCCTCTTCCAGCGCGGTTTCGGGGTCGGTCTTGAGGAACGCGTCCGTGCGGGCGTTGAGCACGAAGTCGACGCCCGCCTTCTGCGCGGCCGCCACGGCGGCTTCGACCGCCTTCACGGCTTCGCCCAGCGGCTTCATCTGGTCTTCGAGGTTGGCGCCGACCGCGCCGACGTCGATGGCCCGGGCGATGGTGCCGCCGGGGTCGCCGTAGCCGGCTTCGAGGTCGGCGGTGACCGGCAGGTCGCCCGCCGTCCGCACGATCAGCGCGACCTCGGCGATCATCTCGTCGCGCGGGATCTTCTCGCCGTCCGGGTAGCCGCGCGAGGCGGCGATGCCGTGGCTCGGGGTCGCGAGGGCCTGCGTGCCGGGCGTCTCGGCGACCACCTTGGCGGTGATGGCGTCCCAGACGTTGACGACGAGCAGCAGCTCGGGCGCGGCGTGCAGCTCCTGCAGCCGGGTGGCCTTGTCGGCGGTGGAAGTCATGCCGCCCAATCTAGAGCGGGCGGGCGATCTTCGCTTCAGCCGTCGACGAGGAGTCCACGCAGTGGTCCCTGCAGCCGGCCGGCCCGCCGCGAGACGCCGGGGAGCAGCACCAGCCGGTGCGTGCGGTGCTCGCCCCGCCGTTCCCGCTCCGCCTGCTCCTGCGCGAGCGGCCGCCAGAGGTGGTCGACGACGTCCGCGGGGTCGCCGTCCACTTCCGCCACGTCCCGGCCGAGGTGCTCGGCCCACAGGCGCAGCCGCGTCGCCCGGACGACGCCGGGGTCGTCGGTCGCGATGTTGACCTCGGTGTCGTTGAACAGCGAGTGCTCGTTGAGGTTCGCGGACCCGACGGTCAGCCACTCGTCGTCGACGATGCCCAGCTTCGCGTGGACGTAGACCGGCGCGGCGGATTCCCCGTCGTGCGCGCTGATCGTGGTCGCGAGCAGCCGGCGGTTCCCGTCGTCGGCGTCGAGGAGCCGGCCCAGCTGGCCGCGGGTGGTGTCGGAGCCGTTGCTCGGCTTGCGCGGCAGCAGCAGGACCACGCGGAAGCGGTCGTCCGGCGGGTTCCGCAGCTTGTCGAGCAGCACCTCGGCGATCTCGGGCGACCACAGGAACTGGTTCTCGAGGTAGACCAGCCGCCGCGCGGATCGCAGCGCGCGCAGGTAGCCGTCGAGGAGCGTGAACTCGCCCTTCGGCGCGAAGCCGTAGGTCGAGTTCGGGATCGTGCGCAGCAGCTGGACCCGGCTTTCGCCGGCCGGCCCCGGCACCTTCGGCGCCGGCAGGTCCTCGCCCGCGACCTCCGTCCAGCGGCGCCGGAAGTGGTCCGCGACGTCGGCGACGACCGGCCCTTCGAGCCGGGACGCGAGGTCGTGCCAGCCGATCGGCCGCGGCGGGTGGTCCGGGCTGTCGTGGCGGTCGCCCTCCAGCGCGGTGAAGTCCACACCGCCGACGAACGCGACCTCGTCGTCGACCACCACGACCTTCTCGTGGTGGCAGTGCATGGTCCGTTCCCGGGCGTCCAGCACGCAGCGCACGGCGGTGCCGTCGGTGAACTTCCGCTGCTCGCCGCGGGCCAGTTTCCGCGACGGCTGGAACGCGGGGAACGGCGGCCCGGCCCACAGCAGCACCCGCACCTCGACGCCGCGGTCGGCGGTCTCGGCGAGCAGCTCCCGCAGGCTGAGGGAGCCGGGCTCCCGCGTCAGCCGGAAGTCCGCGCTCGCGTGCCAGTTCGCGATGTGCACGTGGGACTTCGCCCGCCGGATCGCGGCCTCGACCGACGGCAGCGTCTCCTCGCCGTCGATCAGCACCTCGACGCGGTTGCCGTCGCGGACCGCGGCCCGCCCGCCGAGGCGGTCCTCCGCGCCACCCGGTTCGAGCACGTCCCGCCACCCGAGCCGGCGCAGCCGCCGCCGGTGGTGGGCGCACAGGACGTGCTCGAGCCCGTCGCCGAGCCGGTCGTCCACCTTGTCCACGAAAGAGTGAAAAGAGCTCACCCGTCCTATGTGACTACAGATCGGCCCGGTTCGCCGATCAGCGGGCGCCGCGCAGGGTCGCCCGGCCGGCGTAGCGCGCCTCGGCGCCCAGCTCCTCCTCGATGCGGATGAGCTGGTTGTACTTGGCCGTGCGGTCGGACCGGGACAGCGAACCCGTCTTGATCTGGCCGCAGCCGGTGGCGACGGCGAGGTCGGCGATCGTGGTGTCCTCGGTTTCGCCGGAGCGGTGCGACATCACCGCGGAGTAGCCGGCCTTGTGCGCGGTGTCGACGGTGAGCAGCGTTTCGGTCAGCGTGCCGATCTGGTTGACCTTGATCAGGATCGAGTTCCCGATCCCGCGGTCGATCCCGTCCTGCAGCAGCTTGACGTTGGTGCAGAAGACGTCGTCGCCGACGAGCTGCACCCGGTCGCCGATCCGGTCGGTCAGCTGCTTCCAGCCGGCGAAGTCGTCCTGGGCGAGGCCGTCCTCGATCGAGACGATCGGGAACCGCCTGGTCAGCTCGTCGAGGTAGGCGACGTGCTCCTCGACGCTGCGCTTGATGCCCTCGCCGCGGTAGTCGTAGACGCCGTTGTCGTAGAACTCCGACGCGGCCGGGTCGAGCAGCAGCGCGATGTCCTCGCCGGGGGTGTAGCCGCTCTCCTCGATCGCGCGGACGACGAACTCCAGCGCTTCGTCGGCCGAGGCGAGGTTGGGCGCGAAGCCGCCTTCGTCGCCGACGTTGGTGCCGTGCCCGGCCTTCTTCAGCGACGCGCGCAGCGTGTGGAAGACCTCCGAGCCCATCCGCACGGCTTCGGCGAAGGTCTCCGCGCCGACCGGGCCGATCATGAACTCCTGGAAGTCGATCGGGTTGTCGGCGTGCGCGCCGCCGTTGACGATGTTCATCATCGGCATCGGCAGCTGGTGGGCGAAGACCCCGCCGACGTACCGGTACAGCGGCAGCGTGTTCGCCGCCGCGGCGGCCTTCGCGACGGCCAGCGAGATCCCGAGCGTCGCGTTCGCGCCGACGCGGGCCTTGTTCGGCGTCCCGTCCGCGGCGATCAGCGCGGCGTCGACCTCGGACTGGGCTTCGGCGCTCAGCCCGACGACCGCCTCGGCCAGCTCGGTGTTGACCGCGGTGACGGCCTTGCGGACGCCCTTGCCGTGGTAGCGCGCCTTGTCGCCGTCACGCAGCTCGACGGCCTCCCGCGTGCCGGTCGAGGCGCCCGAGGGAACCGCGGCGCGGCCCACCGAGCCGTCCTCCAGCACGACGTCGACCTCGACGGTCGGGTTGCCCCGGCTGTCGAGCACCTCACGGCCACGGACACGGGCGATTGCCGTCATTCCATCTCCTCGGAGTCGGTCCCCAGGGTGCCGGCCGGAGCCGTCCCGCGAGGCAGGCTAGCAGAGGATTTCTGAATCGATAAGGGCCAGCTGACGAGCAGGAGGATCAGCGCGAGAACGCCCGCGCCGACCCACATCGACTGCCGCCAGCCGTCCACAAAGGACTCCCGGGCGGCGTCGGCCACCGCCGGACCGGCCGCGACGGCGGTCGCGACGCCCCGGCCCGCGACCTCGGCCGCCGCTCCGCTCAGCCGGGACTCGACGCCGCCGCGGTAGCCGGCGGTCAGGATCGTGCCCAGCAACGCGACCCCGAGTGCCGTGCCCAGCTCCCGCGTGACGTCGTTGAGCGCGGACGCCACCCCCTGCTGTCCGCGGGGCAGCGAGCCGGTGATGGCCTCGGTCGCCGGGGTCATCGTCAGGCCCATGCCCAGTCCCATGAGCAGCATCCCGGGCAGGATCGAGACGTAGCCGCCGTCGACGGACACGAACGCGGCCATCAGTCCCAGGCCCGTCACGCTCACGACGAGCCCGGCCGCCATGGTCGGGCGGCCGCCGATCCGGGCGGCAACCTTCGGGGCGAGGCCGGACGCGGCCATCATCAGCAGCGCCGTCGGCATCAGCGCGCACGTGGCGCGGAAGCCGGACCAGCCGAGCACCGCCTGCAGGTACGGGAAGAGGACCACGAAGATCCCCGCCTGCACGCCGAAGACCGCCAGCAGGGTCCCGGACCCGCCGGCCAGACCGCGGCCCCGGAAGAGCCGGACGTCGAGCAGCGGTGCCGGGTGGCGCAGTTCCCACGCGGCGAACCCGGCGACGCCGAGGACCCCGGCGGCGAGGCTCAGCAGGGTCGCCGGCGCGGTCCACCCGCGGTCCGGGCCTTCGTGGAGGACGAAGACCAGCCCCACGACGGCGACCGACGACAGTCCCGCGCCGACGGCGTCGAACCGGCGCCGGTCTTCCGAGCGGGAGTCCGGCACCGACCGCAGGGTCACGACGGCGGCCGCCGCGGCCAGCGCGATCGGCAGCGCGAACAGCCACCGCCAGGTGGCCAGGTCGACGAGGACCGCCGACAGGAACATGCCGAGGATCCCGCCCCCGCCGGCGACGCCGGTCCAGACGCCGATCGCGCGGGACCGCTCCGCGGCCGGGAAGGTCGAGGTGATGACCGCGAGCGTGACCGGCATGATCATCGCCGCGCTCGCCCCGGCCAGGAACCGGGCCGCCAGCAGGGTTCCGGCGGACGGTGCCAGGGCCGCCACGAGGTTGGCGATCCCGAAGAGCGCCAACCCGGTGAGGAGCACGGGTCTGCGGCCGAGCCGGTCGCCGGCCGCGCCGAGCGGCAGGAGCAGCGCGACCAGGGTGACGGCGTAGCCGTTGACGATCCAGAGGACCACGGTCTGCGACGCGCCGAGCTCGACCGCGAGCTGCGGCTGGGCGACGTTCAGCCCGGAGACGGACGCGACCACCGCCATCAGGGCGAGGCAGACCCCGAGCAGGATCGCGCGGCGCCGGCGCGGGTCGTCGACGACGGTGCTCATGCCGTCCTCCTGGCCCGCACGACGACGTCGTGGCCGTGGTCGCCGGCCGTGACGATCTCCCACCCGTCGAGGAGCGCGGTGATGTCCGCCGCCGTGGCCGACGCTTCGGCGACGTGGTGTCCTCGCGCGTGGCCGACGACGAGCAGCGTGCCACCGGGCGCGACCCAGCCCGCGATGCGCTCGTAGAAGGCGAGCTGCGGCATCGCCGGGTGGGCGTAGTGGGTGGTGACCAGGTCGAACCGCGTACTGGGCGTCCAGGTCGTCAGGTCCGCCCGGACCCAGGCCACGGTGTTCGCGGCCGCGTGGGCGAGGGCTTCGGCGGAGATGTCCACCGCCGTCACGGCCCAACCGCGGGCGGCGAGCCAGCCGGCTTCGGCGCCCCGGCCGCAGCCGGCGTCCAGTGCGGTGCCCGGGGTGAGGCCGGCGGCCTCCCGGACGAGGTGCGGGTTCGGTGCGGTGCCGTGGTGGCGGGCGTGCCGCCAGTGCTGGTCCCAGTAGGGCCGGTCGAAGTCGTTCACGCCGACCACGGTGCCGGTGTCGTCGACGGTCTGGCAAAGTATCTTGCCGATCGGCAAAATGGCGGGCATGGACGACTCGATCGACCGGGCCCTCGACGCCGTCGGGCCGCGGCTCAAGCGCCTGCGCCAGCAGCGGGAAACCACGCTCACCGCCCTGGCCGAGCAGACGGGTGTTTCGGCCAGCACGCTGTCCCGGCTCGAGGCCGGACTGCGCCGGCCCACGCTGGAGCAGCTCCTGCCGCTCGCGCGGGCGTACGGCGTGACGCTGGACGAGCTGGTCGACGCGCCGCCGACGGGCGACCCGCGCGTCACGTTGCGGCCTTTGGCGTGCGGCGACGGCTCGACGATCATCCCGCTGACCCGGCGGCCGGGCGGGATCCAGGCGTACAAGTTCGTGCTGCCGGCCGGGGAGCGCGAACCCGAGCCGCGCACGCACGAGGGCCACGACTGGGTCTACGTGCTGAACGGGACGCTCCGCCTGGTGCTCGGCGAGCACGACCTGGTACTCGGGCCGGGGGAGGCGGCGGAGTTCGACACGCGTACGCCGCACTGGTTCGGGGCGACGAGCGCCGGGCCGGTCGAGTTCCTCAGCCTCGTCGGGCGGCAGGGCGAGCGGGCGCACGTCCGGGTGACAAGTAGTCCAAAATCGCAGTCGTGACTGTGCACCGACCGAAGGGCAGGGCATGGCCGTCATCGAGCTGACCACCTTCACCGTCCGGCCCGAGCGGACCCCGGCGATGCTCGCCGCGCGGCCCGGGATGCTGGCCGCGTTCCGCGAGGGGCGGCGCGGGTTCGTTTCGGCGAAGCTCGTGCGCCTGGACGCGGAGACGTGGCTGGACGTCGTCGAGTGGATCGACGACACGGCGTGGGACGAGTCGAAGGCCAAGGGCGGCGACGACCCGCGGATCGCGGAGTTCTTCGCCACGATCGACGCGCTGGTGAGCTCCCGCCGGGGCGTCCGCTACGACGACCCGCCGGGTCCGGTGCGCACCGTCGCGTACGGCCCGCACCCGGCGCAGGTGGGGGAGCTGTACGTGCCCGCGGGCGAAGGGCCGTTCCCGGTGGTCGTGCTGCTGCACGGCGGGTACTGGACGGCGATGTTCGACCGCCGCACGGCGACCCCGCTGGCCGACGACCTCCTCGCCCGCGGGTACGCGGTGTGGAACGCCGACTACCGCCGCCTCGGCGACGGCGGCGGCTGGCCGTCGACGTTCGAGGACATCGCGACGGCGGTCGACGCGGTCGCGGACCTGGGCCCGGCCCTCGACCCCGGGCGGGTGGCGGTGATCGGCCACTCGGCGGGCGGCCACCTCGCGGCGTGGTCCGCGCACCGGCCGGCCCTGCCCGCCGGCGCGGTCGGCGCGGACCCGAAGGTGGTGCCGGTGGCGGCGGTTTCGCTGGCGGGGGTGCTGGACCTGGTGGCGGCCGACCGGACGGGCTTCGGCACGGTGCTGGCCGACCTCGGTGCGTCGCGGCCGGCGGGGGCGCCGAAACCGGCGTACCCGGAGTTCTGGCCGTCGGTCGCGGAGGGGGTCGGGGAGGGCGTGGTGAACCTGCTGCTGGGCGGTCGGGCGGCCGACTTGCCCGACCGGTACGCGACGACCTCGCCGAGCGAAATGGGCCGAGCAGGCGTGCCGGTGCTGGCGTTGCACGGGGATGCCGACGACGTGGTGCCGCCGGTGTTCAGCCGGACGTACGCCTCCCGCGTGGCGGAGGGGGAGTACCGGGAAGTGCCGGGCACGGACCACTTCCAGGTGATCGACCCGGTGCACGAGAGCTGGCGGCAAGTGGTCGAGTGGCTCGCCCCGCGGCTGTGAGCGCGGCCGGCCCTCAACCAACGCTGGGCAGGAAGGCGGGAGCCCGGCGCGCCGGGGCGGCCCGCTCGAACGCCGCGGCGAACGCGAGCACCCGGGCGTCGGCCCAACGGCCGGCGAAGAACGACACGCCGATCGGCAGCGGGCCCGCGAACCCGGCCGGGACCGACACGTTCGGGTAGCCCGCGACGGCCGCCGGGGTCGACGAGCCGAGGACGAACGCGTCGCCCGCCGCGTAGTCGGTCTTCCACGCCGGGCTGTTCGTGGGCGCCATGATCGCGTCCAGGTGCAGCCGGGCCAGGGTTTCGTCGATCGACCGCTGCGCCAGCGAAGTGGCCGTCGCCCGCTGTTGCCGGTACGTCGGGTCGCTCGGGGCCGGCGCGGCCGCGGCCTGCTCGAACAGCTCCTGCCCGAACTTCGACAGCTCCACCGGGTCCCGGCGGTTGAACGCGATCAGCTCGTCGAGCGTCGCGGGGTGCCCCGGCCGGTGCTCGAGGTAGGCGTTCAGGTCGCGCTTGAACTCGGTCAGCAGGGCCGGCGTCTCCGCGGCCCCGATCCGGTCCTGGTACGGCAGATCGACGTCGACGACCGTGGCGCCGTGGGCGGTCAGCGTCCGCACGGCGTCGCCGGTGACCCGGTCGACGTCGGCGTCCAACCCCGCCAGCCGCCAGACGCCGATTCGCGCGCCGCGCAAGGCGTCCGGACGCAGGAGCGCCGCGTAGTCCCGCGGCCGGCCCGCGGGGATCGCGGCCGTCGCGGGGTCGGCCGGGTCGCGGCCCTGCAGCACCGACAGCGTGACGGCCGCGTCGACGACGTGGCGCGCCATCGGCCCGGCGGTGTCCTGCTCCGCGGAGATCGGCACCACGCCGGTCCGGCTCACCAGCCCGAGCGTCGGCTTCTCGCCGACGACGTCGTTGGCGCCGGCCGGGCAGACGATCGAGCCGTCGGTCTCGGTGCCGATCGCGACCTGGGCCAGCGTGGCCGCGACGGCGGCGCCGGAGCCCGACGACGAGCCGCACGGGTTGCGGTCGAGGACGTACGGGTTGTTCGTCTGCCCGCCGATCCCGGACCAGCCCGACGTCGAATGCGTCGACCGGAAGTTGGCCCACTCCGACAGGTTCGTCTTGCCGAGGATCACGGCGCCGCCCCGCCGCAGCCGGTCCACCAGCGCCGCGTCGGCGGCCGGGCGGCTGCGCGGCAGCGCCCGCGACCCCGCGGTCGCCGGTTGCGCGCGCGTGTCGATGTTGTCCTTCAGCAGCACCGGAATCCCGTCCAGCTGCCCGAGCGTGCGGCCCGCGCGGCGGCGGGCGTCGCTGGCGGCGGCCGCGCGCAGCGCACCCGGGTCGACGGCGACCACCGAGTGGATCTTCCGGTCGAGCGTTTCGATGCGGCGGAGGTAGGCGGCGGTCAGCCGCACGGCGGTGAGGCCGCCGTGGTCCATCCGCTGCTGCAGTTCGGGGATGGTGGCCGCGTCGAGGTCGAACCCCAGTGCGGGCGCGGCGGTGGCGGTGGCCGGGACCAGGAGGGAACCGGCGAGGGCGGCGAGCACGGCGGCCGAGCGCAGACGATTCACGGCGTCCATGCCACTCCGGAACCACGCCCCGGTCAACCCCCCGATGGTCGGGGGCCGCCTCTGTCCACAAGGGACTCGATGCCGGGCGGCAGGCTCGCCCGGTCGGCCACGAAGCCGACGAGCGCGGTGCGCAGCGCGCGGACCGCCCGCGTCGGCTCGACTTCCTTGCGGTGGGCCAGCTGCACGATCCGCGTCATGCCCGCATCCGGGGAGAACCGGGTCCGCCGGAACCGGTCGCCCGCCACGGTGCTGGGCACCACCGCGGACCCGACGCCGGCGCGCACCAGCTCCAGCACGGCGTCCATCTCGCCGCCCTCGATGGCGAACGACGGCTCGAACCCGGCCGCGCGGCAGGCGTTGACCGTCGCCTCCCGCACGTCGTAGCCGCGGCGGAACATCACCAGCGGGACGTCGGCCAGCTCGCGGACGTCGAGCCTGCCCTGCCGCACCGGCGCGTCCGCCGGGGAGATCACGACCAGTTCTTCCAGCAGCAACGGCGTCGCCGCCAGGTTCGGGTCGGCCGGCGCGCCGGCCAGCAGGGCCAGGTCGAGCGCGCCTTCGGACAGCCGCTGGCGGAGGTCGCGCGAGCCGCTTTCCTGCAGTTCCAGCTGGATACCCGGGTACCGGCGGCGGAACGCCGAGAGCATCGCGGGCAGCAGACCGGTGCACAGGCTGGGCGGCGCGCCCAGCCGGACGCGGCCGCGGTCGAGCTCGTCCAGCTCCCGGATCGCGAGCCGGGCGCCTTCGGTCTCGGCCAGGATCCGCCGCGCGATCGGCAGCAGCACTTCGCCGGCCTCGGTGAGGGAGACGTTGCCGCGGATCCGGTGGAACAGCGGCGCGCCGAGGTCGTGCTCCAGCGCCCGGATCTGCTGGGACAGCGAAGGCTGCGCGACCCGCATCTCCTCGGCCGCGCGGGTGAAGTGCCGGTGCTCGGCAACGGCGACGAAGTAGGCGAGCTGCTGGAACTGCATAGCCACAGCCTATCGACATTAGAGTTATCATGTCTTTGACCTCTGGTGGACGCGCTCCTAACGTCGATCGGGTGGTGAACGACCTCGCGACCCGGCGCCCCGTCCGGCAGTTCTGGGCCTCGACGATCGGCAAGAAGATCGTCATGGCGGTGACCGGCGCGCTGCTGCTCGCCTTCGTCTTCGCGCACATGGTCGGCAACCTGAAGACGTTCCTCGGTGCCGACGACCTCAACCACTACGCGCACTGGCTGCGGACGATCGGCGAGCCGGTCCTGCACTACGCGTGGTTCCTCTGGATCCAGCGGGTGGTCCTGCTCGTCGCGCTCGTCCTGCACGTCACGGCGGCCGTCCAGCTGGTGCGGCGCGACCGCCGGGCCCGGCCGGTCCCGTACGTGCACCGGCGGCCGGTGCGCGCCACCTTCGCCGTGCGCACGATGCGCTGGGGCGGGGCGACGCTGGCCTTGTTCGTGGTGTGGCACATCCTCGACTTCACCGTCGGCACGGTGAACCGCGACTTCGTCCCCGGCGACCCGTACCACAACCTCGTGGCGGACTTCCAGGTCTGGTGGGTCAACCTGATCTACCTGGCGGCACTGGTCATGGTCGGCCTGCACATCCAGCACGGCTTCGCCGGCGCCGCACGCACGCTGGGTGTCACCAGCGCGCGGCGGGAACGGGCGATCAAGATCCTCGGCAACGCGACGGCGGTCGTGATCGCGGGCGGCTACGCGCTCGTCCCGGTCGCGATCATGACAGGACTGGTGGACTGATGGACCGCTACCTGACCGGCGACCCGATCGCCGACACGAAGACCCCGGCCGTCCCGCTGGAAAACCGCTGGGACGAACGGAAGTTCGCCGCGAAACTGGTGAACCCCGCCAACCGGCGCAAGCACCGCGTGATCGTCGTGGGCACCGGTCTCGCCGGCGGGTCGGCCGGCGCGACCCTGGCCGAACAGGGCTACCACGTGGTCCAGTTCTGCTTCCAGGACTCGCCCCGGCGGGCGCACTCCGTCGCGGCGCAGGGTGGGATCAACGCGGCGAAGAACTACCGCAACGACGGCGACTCCGTCTACCGCCTGTTCTACGACACGGTGAAGGGCGGCGACTTCCGGTCCCGGGAGTCCAATGTGTACCGATTGGCCCAGGTGTCGGCGCAGATCATCGACCAGGCCGTCGCGCAGGGCGTCCCGTTCGCCCGCGAGTACGGCGGCCTGCTCGACACCCGCTCGTTCGGCGGGGTGCAGGTGCAGCGGACGTTCTACGCGCGCGGCCAGACGGGCCAGCAGCTGCTGATCGGCGCGTACCAGGCGTTGTCCCGGCAGATCGACGCCGGGAACGTGGAACTCCACCCGCGGACGGAGATGCTCGACCTGGTCGTCGTCGACGGCCGGGCCCGCGGCATCGTGGCCCGCGACCTGGTCACCGGCGAGATCGAGACGCACCTGGCCGACGCCGTCGTCCTCGCCACCGGCGGCTACGGCAACGTCTTCTACCTGTCCACCAACGCGAAGGGCTCCAACGCGACCGCGATCTGGCGGGCGCACAAGCGCGGTGCCTACTTCGCGAACCCGTGCTTCACCCAGATCCACCCGACCTGCATCCCGCGGTCGGGGGAGCACCAGTCGAAGCTGACGCTGATGAGCGAGTCGCTGCGCAACGACGGCCGGATCTGGGTGCCGAAGCGGAAAGGGGACACCCGGCCGCCCGCCGAGATCCCCGAGGACGAGCGCGACTACTACCTCGAACGGCTGTACCCGAGCTTCGGCAACCTGGTGCCGCGGGACATCGCGTCGCGGGCGGCGAAGAACGTCTGCGACGCCGGGCTCGGCGTCGGGCCCGGCGGGCTGGGCGTCTACCTCGACTTCGCCGACGCGATCGAGCGCATGGGCCGCCCGGCGATCGAAGCCCGCTACGGCAACCTCTTCGACATGTACCAGCGCATCACCGCGGAAGACCCGTACCGGGTGCCGATTCGGATCTACCCGGCCATCCACTACACGATGGGCGGCCTGTGGGTGGACTACGACCTGCAGAGCACGATCCCCGGGCTGTTCGTCATCGGCGAGGCCAACTTCTCCGACCACGGCGCCAACCGGCTCGGCGCGTCGGCGCTGATGCAGGGGCTCGCCGACGGCTACTTCGTGCTCCCGGCCACCTTGAACGACTACCTCGGCGGGAACCGGTTCGGCGAGGTGCCGCCGGACGCGGTCGCGCGGGTGGAAACCGAGGTGCGCGACCGGATCGCGCGGCTGATGGCGGTCAAGGGGACGCGGTCGGTCGACTCGTTCCACCGCGAGCTGGGCCTGCTGATGTGGGACCACTGCGGCATGTCCCGCAGCCGCGAAGGCCTGCGGAAGGCCCTGGACCGCGTCCCCGAGCTGCGCGCGGAGTTCTGGCGGGACGTCCGCATCCCCGGCGGTGCCGCGGAGCTGAACCAGGAGCTGGAGAAGGCCAACCGGGTGGCGGACTTCCTGGAGCTGGCCGAGCTGCTGCTGGTCGACGCGCTCGCGCGGGAAGAGTCCTGCGGCGGCCACTTCCGCGAGGAACACCAGACCCCCGAAGGCGAGGCCCGGCGCGACGACGAGCGGTTCTCCTACGTCGCGGCGTGGGAGTACGGCGGGCCGGACGGCCTGCCGGTGCTGCACCGCGAGGACCTCACCTTCGAACACGTCCACCCCACCCAGCGGAGCTACACATGAACCTCACCGTCCGCATCTGGCGGCAGGCGGGCCCGGCGGCCGAGGGCAGGCTGGTGTCCTACCCGGTCGACGGCGTCAGCCCCGACATGTCCTTCCTCGAACTGCTCGACGTGCTCAACCAGGAGCTGATCGAGAACGGCGAGGAGCCGGTCGCGTTCGACCACGACTGCCGCGAAGGCATCTGCGGTTCCTGCGGCGTCGTGATCAACGGGCAGGCGCACGGGCCGGAGCGCACGACGTCGTGCCAGCTGCACCTGCGCTCGTTCCGCGACGGCGAGGTCATCGACGTCGAACCGTGGCGCGCCAAGGGTTTCCCGGTGATCAAGGACCTGGTCGTGGACCGTTCGGCGCTGGACCGGATCGTCCAGGCCGGCGGCTACGTCAGCGCCCCGACGGGCAGCGCCCCGGACGCCCACGCGACCCCCGTCCCGAAGCCGGACGCGGACCTGGCCTTCGACAACGCCACCTGCATCGGCTGCGGCGCCTGCGTGGCGGCGTGCCCGAACGGCTCGGCGACGTTGTTCACCGCCGCGAAGGTGACGCACCTTTCGCTGCTCCCGCAAGGACAACCCGAGCGGGCGCAACGCGTGCTGGACATGGTCGACACGATGGACGCCGAGGGCTTCGGCGGCTGCACCAACACCGGCGAGTGCGTCGCGGCCTGCCCGAAGGGGATTCCCTTCGCGAGCATCGCGAGTCTCAACCGGGAGTTCCGGAAGGCGAGCCGCTCAGGCCGCCGTTAGCGCTTCAGCTTGGCGTACACGATGACGTTGTCGAGGTAGTTCCGGTTCGCCGCGTCGTACTTGCCACCACAGGTGATCAGGCGCAGCTCGGGTTCGCTCGTGTTGCCGTAGACGGCTTCCGTCGGGAACTCCTTCTTCGCGATCTGGTCGACCTTGGTCACCTCGAAGGTCAGCTCGCCGCCGTCGGCGCGGGCGACGTGCACCGGGTCGCCGGGCTTCAGCTCGTGCAGCCGCCAGAAGATGCCCTTGCGGTGGTCGCCGTCGATGTGGCCGAGGATCACCGCCGGCCCGACCTCGCCCGGCGTCGGGCCGTACTCGTACCACCCGGCCTGCAGCGGCTGGTCGACCGGCGGAACCTCGACCGTGCGGTCGGGGTTCAGGCCGAGTGACACGAGCGTCGACTTCGCGTCGATCGCCGGGACGTCCAGCGCGGTCGGCAGGGACCGCGTCAGGCCCGCCGCGGCCGGCGCCGGCGGCGGTGCGGCGGCCGGGGTAGTCGTCGCACCGCAGCCGGCGAGCAGCAGCGCGGAGAGGGCGACGAGGAGTGCGCGACGCGGCATCGGCTCAGCCCTCGGCCAGGCTGCCGTCGCCGGTCTGCGGCGCGCCGGCGGGGATGACGACGACCTGGGCGGGCCCGCGCGGCGGCGCTTCGGGCGCACGTTCCTTCGACGGGCCGCAGGTGACTGACGCGAGCTTGACGTCACCGCTGCCGAGCGCGCCGGCCGTCTTGCCGCCCAGCAGCTTGATGTGCAGGGCCGTCACTTCGAGAGCGCCGTCGTAGCGCTGGAGCTGTTCGTTGACGGTCACTTCGGCGACGCCGGGGATGCCCAGCTTCTGGTTCGGCGACGTCGCGGCGGGGAGCGTGCCGAGCCGGCCGAGGGAGACGCCGGCGAGGTCGCTGCTGCCGGTGACGTGCCCGTCGGCGGACCCGCAGCGGGCGCTGATCAGCCGGATCGACGGCACGCGCCCGGCGGCCGCGGCGAGCAGCGGCAGGGTCGCCTCGGCGACGCTCGCCTTGGCGGCCAGGGAACCGGCGCCGCCGACGACGGAGCTGCTGACGGCCTTGGCGGTGACGAGGCCCTCGAGCGGCACGTCGGCGACACTCGCTTCGGTGGGGCCGCCGCTGCTCGACTCGGCCAGCCGTCCGGTGTCGACGGTGAGGCCCTTGCCGCCGGTGAGCACGCCGGGGAGCAGGGAGACGCTCGCCGAGGCGCCGTAGGCGGACCCGGTGACGGTGTCGTCCGCGGTGGCGACACCGGCGGAGCCGGCCAGCACGGCGACGGTCACCCCGGCCAGGCTCCCGGCTCGGAGCAGGGTCGTGCGCATGGGGAAAGTCCTTTCGCCGGAACGGAAAACGGGGAGAAGCCGCGGGCGGGGTCGTGCCCCGGCGGCGGGGAAAGCCCGGCCACGCTATCAAAATCGCTACGCGGGGCAAGGATCCGTTGCGGCGCCGTCGATCCCCGTGGATCGCGAAAAGTGATCACCGGCGCCGTGGGCAACCCGAAGCGGTCACGCTCGGACCGGCGATCCCGCGTCCGGCCGGGGAGTAGCCCGCGTTGCGGCATTCGAGGCGGGCCGGCGCCCGATCGCACACGGAAGAGTGATTACCTGGACGGGCGGCGGCGAACACGCAGCGTCATGTGACCACCACGGCGGTTTCAGGCGCGGTAGGGCCCGCGGTTGGCGATGTCCGGGCTCACGCGCGGGGCCGGCCCGCTCTGTCCGGGAACCGGCGTGACGGTCGTCTGCTCGAGCGCCGGCTCCGGCACCGGCTGGACGTAGACCTCGGACGGCCGCTCGCCCACCGGCTGGACGTACACCTCGGACGGCCGCTCGGATTCCTGGAAGTGCGTCTCCACGATGGTGTCCTGCCGGCGGCGGCCGAGCACCGCCAAGGTCAGCGCGTGGGCCACCGCGAGCAGCAGGAGGAACACGCCCAGCCGGCCGACCAGCGCCGCCGTCGTGCCCGACCAGCCCGGGCCCACCACCGACAGCAGCGCCAGCACGCCGAACGCGACGAGGTGGAAGACCGTCACCACCATCCAGGCCATCGACCCGGTGCCTTCGCCGCCTTCCGGGCCGCTCAGGTAGCGGCGGCCGCCGCGGTAGAGGATCTGGCCGTCGGCCACCACGAAGATCAGGCCGATGATCAGGAACCCCGGGAGTTCGTTGTCGGGCATCGTCTCCTCCTCCTTTACGACGGGGTACCCGGGGCGGGCGGCGCGATGAGGAGCTTCACCGGATCGAGCGACCGGCGTTCGGGCCGCTACCTGGAGGAACTCCGGGTCTACGATCACGATCATGCGATTCGCCATCAAGACCTCGCCCCAGGACACCGCCTGGGCGGACATGCTCGCCGTGTGGCAGGCCGCCGACGAGATCGAGCTGTTCGAGTCCGGCTGGACCTTCGACCACTTCTACCCGATCTTCTCCGACCCGACCGGTCCGTGCCTCGAAGGCTGGGTCACCCTCACCGCGCTCGCGCAGGCCACCAAGCGGCTGCGCGTGGGCACGCTGGTCAGCGGGATCCACTACCGCCACCCGGCGCTGCTCGCGAACATGGCCGCGACCCTCGACATCGTCTCCGGCGGCCGGCTGGAGATCGGCATCGGCGCCGGCTGGAACGAGGAGGAGTCCGGCGCGTACGGCATGCGGCTCGGCTCGGTCAAGGAGCGCAGCGACCGCTTCGAGGAAGCCTGCGAGGTGCTCGTCGGCCTGCTGACCCAGGAGACGACGACCTTCCAGGGCGAGCACTACCAGCTCACCGACGCCCGCTGCGAACCGAAGGCCGTGCAGACGCCGCACCCGCCGATCTGCATCGGCGGCAGCGGTGAGAAGCGCACCCTGCGCACGGCCGCGAAGTACGCCCAGCACTGGAACTTCGTCGGCGGCACGCCGGAGGAGTTCGCCCACAAGCGCGACGTCCTGCACCGCCACTGCGCGGACATCGGCCGCGACCCGGCCGAGATCACGCTGTCCTCGCACGTCCGGCTGAGCCCGGACGGGGACTACGCCAACGTCGCCGCCGAAGCGGAGGCACTCGGCGAAGCCGGTCTCGACCTCGCGATCGTGTACCTCCCGCCGCCGCACACCCCGGCCGTGCTGGAGCCGCTGGCGAAGGCGCTCGAGCCGTTGCGCTGACGCCTCACCCGGGCGTGCGGAGTGGATCACCCGGCCGAGTTGCCGCGGATTGCGCGACCCCGGACCCGGTGGCAGCGTCGGGAGACCGAACTGCTTTCCCGCCACGGATCCAGGAGTCGCGCATGACCACCACCGAGATGCCCGCCGTGCACGAATGCACGGTCAGCGGCTGTTCCTACAACCACGACGGCTGCCACGCCTTCGCGATCACCGTCGGCGGCGACAACGGGTCGGCCGACTGCGGCACGTTCGTCCCGCTGAACACGAAGGGCGGGCTCGACCGCGTGGTGGCCCAGGTGGGCGCCTGCTCCCGGGCCGACTGCCGGCACAACTCGGCGCTGGAGTGCACGGCGTCGAGCGTGCGCGTCGGCCCGGGCGAAGGCGGTCACTCCGCCAACTGCCTCACGTTCACGAAGTAGGCAACGGCGCCGCGGCGCGCCGCCGGGCGAAGTGCAGCCCGACGGCCGCCGCGGCTCCGGCCGCGGCGACGATGCCGGTCGCCGCCGGGCTCAAGGACTTCGACAGGCTCGGTGCCGTGCCCGGGCCGAGCAGCCAGACGGCCAGCGGGACGACGTAGGCCGTCGCCACGAGCGCGGTCCACCAGCGCGCCGGCGCCGAGCGCGGCGCGCGCGCCACCACGATCGCCGCCGGGATGCCGGCGAGCAACGCGAACTGGCCGAGCACCATGACGGGAAACGCCCACGCGGCAACGAGAACGCCGCGCGACGGGCGAGTGGGTGCGATCATCTTCTTCTCCTCGGTGATGGGGGTCAGCACGCGGCTTCGGCCGCGGTCTTGAGGTCGGCCAGCCAGCGGTCGAGGCCCGGCGCGAGGTACTGGACGGCCGTCGCGGGATCGGCTTCGATCTGCGCGCCGGTCCAGCTCTCTTCGGTGCGGACGACGACCCCGCCCCGGACCGGCGTGAACGTCCAGACGTGGACTCCCCGGTCGATGCGCAGGCCCTCGCCGATCGCGGGGCCGCTCCAGCGGACGCAGCGGTCGCGCTGGACCTGGTGCACCGTGGACGTGATGACGAGCGTGGTGGCGGGGGAGGACGGCGTCGCGGGCGCGGGCGTCGTCCAGCGGAACCGCGAGCCGGGGTGCAGGGGGCCCGGATCGAGCCGCTTCGCGCTGGTGACCGCGGACTGCCAGGCCGGCCACCCCGCGACGCCCGTCTGCACCTTCCAGACGGTGCTCGCCGGCGCCTTGACGAACGTTTCGGCGCCGTAGTGCAGCTGCGCCGCCGGGTCGATGCCCTGGCCGCGGCAGGTCAGCGGGCTCGTCGTGGCGGCGTCCGCCGGCGCGGCGGCGAAGAGCGCCGCGGCGGCCAGCGGGACGGCGAGCAGGGCGGATTTGACGGTGGACATGGCGTTTCCCTTTCGGTTGGTTAGTGCTTCTCGCTGTAGTTAGAAGCTATAACCAAGGCTCGCTTAGTGTCAATAAGAAAAGTGATAGTCTCTAACTCGCCAGGAAGGGGCCGCCATGACGGACGCAGGACCGACTTCGCGCGAGCGGTACCGGGCGCAGGTGCGCGCGGAGATCAAGCAGCACGCGTGGGAGCAGATCGCGACGGCGGGCGTGCCGGCGTTGTCGCTGAACGCGATCGCCAAGCAGCTGGGTATGAGCGGCCCGGCGCTCTACCGGTACTTCGCGAGCCGGGACGAGCTGATCACCGCGCTCATCCGGGACGCGTACCGGAGCATCGCCGACACGGTCCGCGCGGCTTACGACGACGGCGCCGACCTGGCCGGGCTCGCGCGCGTCATCCGCGACTGGGCCCGCAGCGACCCGCAGCGGTACTTCCTGATCTACGGCACGCCCGTGCCCGGCTACCACGCTCCGGACGACACGACCGCGATCTCGTTCGAGGTGATGGCCGTGCTCATCGAGGCGTGCGGGGCGCTGGGGAGCGAGGGGCCGGAGACGCCGTTCGACGCGCACCTCGGAGACCACCGCGAATGGGCGCGCGGGCACCCCGCGCCGGCCGCGGTGCTGCACCGCGCGCTGGCGTTCTGGACGCGCCTGCACGGCGTGCTCTCCCTCGAGCTGGCCGGGCACTTCGCCGGGATGCTGTTCGACACGGATCCGTTGATCGACGAGGAGATCGCCGGTTTGGCGCCCCGCGCCCGCGGGTAGCCGAGCCGGCATGCCCGGACGCGAAGACCTGCCCAGCACGCTCCTGCGTTCGCCACGCAAGGCCCAGGACACGTGGGTGGCGGCGCACGACTCGGCGCTGGAGACCTACGGCCCCGGCCGCCGCGCGCAGCAGACGGCGTACTCGGCGTTGAAGCACTCCTTCGAAAAGGTCGGTGACCACTGGGAGCCCAAGCCCGAACGCGGCCCCTCGGACGAGCAGGCCGCCCGCGGCGCGGGGCAGCCGGCCAAGCCGACGCGCGGGGGAGTGAACGCGACGGCGAGCCGGCAGCACCTGTACGAACGGGCCAAGCAGCTCGGCATCCCCGGCCGGTCGCGGATGTCCAAAGAGGACTTGGTGACAGCGCTGGAGAAGGAGAACCGGCGGCGCACGGACCGGGCCCGGCGCGGGAAGTGAGCCGGGGTCAGCGGCGAGCCGGCTGCTTCGCGGGGGTCAGCTCGTACAGCGCGTAGGCCTTCCGGATCACCGGCTGGGCCACGTTCCGCACGCGCACCCCGCCCGGTGTCACCCCTTGCTCGCAGCCGAAGTGGGCGTGCCCGTGCAGCGCCAGGTCCGCGCCGGCCTCGTCGATCGGCTCGCACAGCAGGTACGACCCCAGGAACGGGTGGATCTCCGGCGGTTCGCCGTGCAACGTCCCGGGGATCGGCGCGTAGTGCGTCAACGCCACGACCACGTCCGTCTCCAGCGACGCCAGCGCCGACCGCAGCGAATCCGCCGACGCGATCGTCGTCTCGACGAACGCCTTCATCTCGCGCTCGCCGAACCGGCTGGCGCACTTGCCGGCGAACCCGCCGCCGAACCCCTTCACGCCGGCGACGCCCAGCGATCCGTCCGGCAGGCCGAACCGCGCGGCGGTGCCCTCCAGCATCACCACGCCGGCCTCGCCGAGCAGCTCCGCGATCCCCTCGGCCTCGTCGCTGTGGTGGTCGTGGTTGCCGAGCACCGCGGCGATCGGCACGCCCAGCCCGGCGAGCTCGTCGGCCACCACGCGGGCCTCCGCGCACGTGCCGTGCCGGGTCAGGTCGCCGGCCAGCAGCAGCACGTCCGCGGTGCCGGCCAGGTGCTCCAGCGCGGGGCGCAGCAGGCCCCGCGAATCTTCGCCGAGGTGCACGTCTCCGACGGCGGCGATCCTCATCGGCTGATCTCCTCCGCGCTCGCCGGTTCCCGGACGTCGGCGACCCGGACGTCGTTGTGCACCAGCTCCCCGGTCAGGTACTCGGCGACGACCGCGTCCACCTCCGCCTTCCGGGCCGGGCAGGTGACCTCCCCGGTCAGGTGGACGTGCTCGCCGCGCACGGTCACGTGCACGCCGAGTTCGGCGGTGCGGGTGTCTTCGGCCAGTGCCCGGCTCAGGCGGGCGACGAGGTACTGCGGCGGTTCGGGCACGAGAGCCTCCTTCGGGTCGATCACGGACAGGTCGCCGAGCAGGCCGAGGAACGCCCGCGCGTACGGCGAAGCCGACACCTGGACGGCGACCTCGGTCCAGTTCACCTGCTCGCGCAGATCGCGCGCGATCCGCAGCAGCGGCTCGAAGTCGCAGCGGTGCGCGTCGAGCACGAGCAGCTTGTCCACGAGCAGGTCGGTGCCGGACAGGACCGGTGCCGCGGTCGGGCCGACCCGCATCAGCGCGGCGCGGTCGAGCAGCTCGTCGGTCACCGGCCGGTGGTTGGGCCGGTGGATCAGGTCGACGAGGACGTCGCCGTCGTAGACCTTCGTGAGCCAGTCCTCGGGCGGGTGCTCCCGCCGCAGCCCGGCCGCGGTGAGGACCTCGGCGGCCAGCTCGGTGTCGCCGGGCTTGAGGAAGAGGTCCACGTCGTGGTCCGACGGCGGCCCGCCGCGGGCATACACGGCCAGGCCGCCCGCGACGGCGAACCGGAGACCGGTCCCGTCCAGGGCGGTCACCACGCGCGTCAGGCTCTGGAGCAGGGCATCCGGTCCCATAAAGGACGGTTACCCGCTGCGCCGCGGCTCAATCCGCGGGCGGGCTCAGAGCCGGGAATCCGTCGCGGGCGCGACGATCCCGGCCAGGCCGAGCCGCGAGAGCTTGGTCTCCACCGCGGCCGACGCGGTGACGATCACCCGGCAGCCGGCGTCCTGCAGGTGCGGGATGAGCGCCGCGACGGCTTCGGTGGTGAAGTGGTCGACCCCGGCCAGGTCCAGCAGCACCGTCGCCGCGCCGCAGGTCGCGCCGGCCAGCGCGGCCGCGAGGTCCGTCGCCTCGGGGGCGCCCTGCGCGCGCACGGTCACCGTCCCGTCCACCGGGCCGCTGACCTCGACCGCGCCGTCTCCGGCCGGGCTCATCGGGCGAAGCAGCTCAGCGGGGGCAGGGTGGCCGCCTCGCTGCCGGACAGTTCCACGAGCCACACGAGCAGGTGGATCACGACGCCGACGACGTCGTCCGGTTCGCCGCGGGCCGCCAGCTCCAGCTGGATGTCGCGGCTCTCGTGGTCCTCGCCGAGGTCGGCGAGCAGAGCTCGCAGGGCGGCGAGCGGCCCGGGCGGCAGCCGGTCCACCTCGACCGGCCGGGCTTCGTCGTCGGTCACGGCCACGGTGAAGACCGACCCGGGATCGGCCGGGTGGCGGGCGCGGACCACCGAAGCGCAGCGGCCGGCCAGCTCGGCGAGTACCTCGCCGGCGACCCGGGAGGAGCGGGCCCCGGCGAGCACGCCCAGTGCGTCGGCGACGTCGTCGTACGCGCCTGCCGTCGCCGCCTCGACGAGCTCGGCGGTGAACTGCCGGACCGACGCGCCGGCGTCTCGGTTCTCCGTCATCCCGGCGAAGTACCCGGCCGGCCCGGACCTAACCGGTCGGCGCGGCGCCGGCCGCACGCAGAGCGTGTGCGCGGTGGCCGGCCGGTCGGGGGGCGTGCCGCCCGGCCACCGCGACGAACAACGAGAGGGGCACCTGGACCCGGCTGTGACGGCCGGGCCGGGAGTTCACTGGTTCGGGTGAGGCGTCAGCCGGCGGCCAGCCAGTCGAGGTTGATCGCGCCGGTGTCGCCGGGTGCGTAGGACAGCGTGACCACCGGGTCCCGGCCGGTGAGCGGGACGTCGGCGAAGGTCACCGTGCCCCAGGCGTCCCAGCTGTCGGAGACCTTCGGGAAGCTCACCTGCCGCAGCCGGTGCCCGTCGACCGACAGCGTCATCGTGCGGGTGTCGCTGTTGGCGTTGGCGTAGCGCACGGTGAGCGCGGTCGTCGCCGGGTCGCTCGTCGCGCGGTGCAGGGTGAACGACGAAGCCGCGCCCTGCGCCCACAGCCCGTCGAGGAACGCGCGGCCCGAGTAGCCCGTGTGGTTCACGTTCGTCTTCACGCCGCCGGTGTTGAGCGCGTCCTCCGCTTCGAGGTGGCTCGGGGCGGGGCAGCCGCTCACGGTGCCCGCGGTGTCGGCGCAGCGGTCGGCGGCGTCGGGCACGCCGTCGCCGTCGCGGTCGCCGGCGGCGGCGCCGGTGAGCGTGATCGCGACGGTGTGGTCGCCGGTCAGCGTGGCCGGGACGGCGTTGCCGGGCGCGGGCCGGCCGTCGATGGTGAACGAGCCGACCTCGGTGCCCGCGCCGTGCAGCGCGATCGTCAGGGTGGCATCGCGGTAGCGGAGGTTCCGGAGCGTGACGTCGCCCCAGCCCGCCGGCAGATCGGGCGCGAACACCAGGCCGCGGTCGGTGAACGTCAGGCCGAACAGGCCGGTGTGGATCATGTCGAGGAACGCCGTGGCCGACCAGGTCTGGTCCGGCTCGGAACCCCAGTGGAACTTCACGGTGTCGCCGAGCCGCTGGTAACCGCCGTCGACGACACCGGTGCCGCCGTTGTAGATCTCCCAGTACCCGCTGTTGCCGCCGGCCAGCTTGGCCAGCCGCGCCACCTCCGCGGCGAAGGCGCTCTGGTTGCCTTGCCCGGCCAGCGCTTTCGCCCACAGGCCCTGGACCAGCGGCCAGACGATCGCGTTGTGCCGTCCCGGCTGTGCGTCCGAATAGCGGGCCCAGTTCGGGAAAGTGTCGGGCATGCCCCAGGTCATCTCCCTGGCGTTGGCGACGATCGACCGGGCCTGCGCCGGGTTCGCGATGCCGAAGAGCAGGGCGAAGGCCAGCCCGGTGCCTTCCTGGTAGGCGCCGCGGGAGCCGTCGGCGAGCAGCTGGTAGTCGTAGAGGCCGGTCTTCGCGTTCCAGAAGTGGGCGTTGATCGCGGTCTTCAGCGCGTTCGCCCTGGTCCGGTAGCCGGCGACCTCCGCGCCCGGCCGGCCCAGCTTCTCCGCCATGTTCGCGGCGTCGACGTAGGCGGCGTAGTAGACCTCGTTGGTGCTGAGGTACATCCCGCTCGCGACGCCCGGCCACGGCATGCTGCCGGTGCTGACCGACTCCGTGGCGTCGGCGGGCGGCGCGGGGTAGCCGGCGATGCCGTCGTTGAAGAACGACGCGCCGGTGAACAGCCCGTACTTCGCGTTGTAACCGGCCGTGGTCGCGTGTTCGCGGATGGCCAGCGTGTTCGCGGTCGTGCGGTAGGCGTCGGCGAGGAACGCGGTGTCGCCGGTGACCAGGTAGTGGTGCCACGCCGCCGTCGCCCAGACGACCTGGTCCCACTGCTGGTCGTCCTGCTGCACGCGCAGGGCGCCGCCGGCGTCCTTGTCGACGACCGCCCACAGCGTGTTCCGGGCGAGCGCGGGGGAGAGCAGGCTCGTGGCGTTCCAGCTGTTGACCGACGCGTCGCGCGTCCACGGCTGGTGGTAGCCGCCGCCCGCGCGGACGATGCCGGTGGCCGGGTCGAGCAGGCCGCTCTTGTCGTACTTCGCGTCGTAGCCGATGGTGTTGGTGCGCAGCAGGTTGTCCAGCGCTTCCTGGTAGGCGATGCCGAACAGGGCCTGGCTGGCGGGGTTCGCGAACTCGAGGCCCGGCGGCGCCGCGGCGGCGGACGCCGGGGTGGCGATCGAGCCGCACGCGATCACCGTCGCGAAGAGTGCCGAACGGACCCGTTTCCTCATTGCGCGTACCTCTTCCGGCGCCGGGGGACCGCTGACAGTGCACCACGGAAGGCGGATTTGTCCCCGGCGGAGTGGGGATTCTGTCCGTTCTTGTCCGCCCTGGCCGCCGGACGGGCACTGAGGCCGGGATCGCACTGCGGGATCGTGCGTGATCGGTCGCTTTGTCCGGTTTTTTGCCGTGGGAAGGTGGCCGCACCGCGCCCGGAGTTGCATACTGCGACCATGGCGCGAGGGAAAGCGGAGGTCGCGCGGTGAGTCCCCGGGAGGGGCCGTCCCGCCCGAAGTTCGGCAGGATCGACCCGTACTGCCTGATGGCGGTACTGCCGGTGCTGCTGGTGGCCGGCATCATCGGGTCGCTGGTCAACGTGGCACTGGGCCTGGGCTGCGCGGCGTTCGCGGGCTTGATCCTGCTGTTCGATTCGTGGGCGAACCGGCCATCCCGGGCACCGGAGGAGACCGGATCGGCCCGCCCGGAGCCGGAGCGCCGACCGGTGCGGCGGACGGCCCCACCGGCGGCGCAGCGGACGCAGGCGGCGCGAGCCCAGGCACCGAGAGCCCAGGCACCGCGAGCCCAGGCACCGAGAGCCCAGGCGCCACGAGGGCAGGCGCCACGAGGGCAGGTGCCCCCGCGTGGACAGCTGCCACGGCCGCAGGCGCCACGGGCACGACAGGCGCCGGGCGGAGCGCCTTACCGCTGAGCGGCGTCCGCCGACGCGACCGGGATGCAGGGCCGCCGCGGCCGTTGTCAGCCCAGCGCCAGGGCCGGCGCCGCCGATGTAAGCCCAGAGGCGCGGCGGCCGCCGCTGTCGGGCATGTCACTGCGTGCTGCCCGGCTTCCCCTGTTCCCGGGCGCAGCCGCGCACCCCGGCCCCCGAATCAGTCCGAAGTGGACCCCTCAAACCGCCCCCATATCCAACGACAACCAGTGCTCGGGCCGCAAGAACACGACGATGTGTTCCCCGATCCGGCTCCGCTCGAACTCCAGATATCCCGCCACCTTCTCCTCCGGCAAATACCGGGCCGCCATCTCCCACGCGCGTGAAGGGGTGTCCTCCTCCGTCCGGACCACCGGCCCTTCCACCGACACGTACCGGACCGTCGGGGAAGTCCGCTGCGCCATCAAACTGAACCGCCCGGCGGCCGAGATCGCCTTCATCTTGCGGGACTCCGGCAGCGTCCGCACCCACAGCTCGCCGCCCGGGGTGTACTGGTACCACAGCGGTATCGTCAGCGGGGCCCGGTCCGGGCGCTCCACCACCGACAGTGCGCCGATGTGGGGTTCGGCCAGAAACTGTTCGCGTTCCTCCGTCGAAAGAGCCATGCGCCCGACGCTACCGGCCCCCACCGACAAAAAATCACGTGTCGGGTAGCGCGAAGACTTCCTCGACCGCCCACAAACGCGAGGAAAGCCCCTGCTCGTAGTGGTAGCGCAGATACGTCTCCAAGGTCGCACGATTGGCCGAAACCCCGTACGGCCACCAATCCGCGCCGAACTGGGCCTCGTTGCGCTCGACCAGCGCGTTCATCCACGGCACCATCGTCGGCACCTGGTACAGCCGCCGGTCACGGCGGTAGCCGTCCGCGGCCGACGACAAGGCCGCGGTGAACAGCCGGTAGACCTCGTCCGCGGCGTCCAGCAGCTCACGGCGGATCACCATGGCGTGCATGATCGGGAAGATCCCCGTACGCCGGTGGTAGTCGCGCTCGAGCGGCTCGAAGTCAGGGAACAGACGGCCCACCTCCGGAGCGCCGTCCAGTACGCACTGCGGGACGTTCGCCGAGAACAGCGCGTCGATCTCGCCCGTGACCAGCAGGTCGCCGAGCGCCCGGTCGGACGTCGTCACCGGGACGTCGTCCGGGTGCGGGTGGGGGACGAACCCGAACGGCGCGGCCGGCCGGTCCAGCCCGCCGATCACCCACCGGTTGCGCGCGGGCGCGAAGCCGTGCTCGTCCATGAGGATCCCCTTGGCCCACACGCCGGAGTCCTGCCCGTACGTGCCGAACTCGCCGATCGTCCGGTCCACGAGATCGCCCGGCCCGGTGATCCCGGAGCGCTTGTTCACGAAGACGCACGAATGCCGGAACACGCGGTTGGGGAAGATCGGCAGCGCGACGTACGGCAGCCCGGACTCCAGCAACCGCAGGTAGAACGTCAAGCCCAGCTCGGCCACGTCGAACTCGTGGTCGCGGACCGTCCGCTCGAAGATCTCCGGCAGCGTGGCGGCCGTCTTCACCGTGACGTCGGTGCGGTCGAACAGCGCCCGCGTCGTGTCGTACCGGTAGCACCCGATCGTGAAAGCCATACCCGAATCGTTCGCCACCCGGGCCCCGGGCGTCCAAGTCCGGCTCGGTCCACTCGATACCGCACGGGTATCGTGTCGTGGTGGACCTGCGTGCGCTCCGGTACTTCGTCGCGGTCGCCGACGAGCGGCACGTCGGCCGGGCCGCGAGCCGGTTGCACATGACGCAGCCGCCGCTCAGCCGGGCGATCCGGCACCTGGAGGACGAGCTGGGCGTCGCCCTCTTCGAGCGCACCCCCAAGGGCGTCGCCCTCACTCCCGCCGGCACGGCGCTCTACGCCGAGGCCGAAGCGCTCCTCGAGCAGGCCGACCGGATCCGCGGCCGGGTCACCGCCGCGGCGGGCGCGGCGAGCCTGACCGTCGGCACCCTGGCCGACGCGGCCGAGCACGTCGGCACCCGGCTGGTCCCGCTGTTCCGGGAGCGCCACCCGCACGTCGACGTCCGCGTGCACGAAGCCGGCCTCGGCGACCCGACGGCGGGCCTGCGCACCGGCCTCGTCGACGTCGCGCTGACACGGACCCCCTTCGACACCACGGGAATCGGCACGCACGTCCTGCGCTCGGTGCCGGTCGGGGTGGTGGTGCGCGACGACGACCCGCTCGCCCGCCGGTCCTCGATCGCGACGGACGGACTGGCCGGCCGCCGGTGGGTCCGCCTGCCCGACGGGACCGATCCACTGTGGACCGCCTACTGGACCGGCGGTGCGCCGGACGCGGAAGCGCCGGTGCTGCGGACGGTCCAGGAATGCCTGCAGGCGGTGCTGTGGAACGGAACCGCGGCGCTCGCCCCGGTCGACCAGCCGCTGCCGGCCGGCCTCGTCGTCGTGCCGCTGGCGGACCGGCCGCCGAGCGACCTCGTGGTGGCCTGGCCGAAGACGGGCCGCAGCCCGCTGGTCCGCGGCTTCGTCCAGGTGGCCGCTACGGGCCACCCGCGGTGACGCGGTCCCCGGCGCGGAGTGGACCGCACCGGGGACGCCGGCTCACTGGCAGGCTTCGCAGTCCGGGTCGTCGATGCGGCAGGCCGCACCGTCGGTGAGGTCGAAGTCGAAGTCGTCGAGCACCGGGACCACCGGGGTGGTCGGCGCTTCGGCCGGCGTGCTGGTGGCGGACATGGCCCTCCTTGGGGTTCGATCGGTTCCTACCCCTGTGTAGCGCCCAAGATCGACGCGCATTCCGTGACGCGGCGCACATCCGGTGTGCTAGCTTCCCGGCATGCGCCTCGCCTTCGCCCGGACGCTCGCGGTCATCGCATCCCTCCTCCTGTTTTCGCTGGTCACCCCGGCCGCTGACGCGTCGCCGGCGGCGCCGTGCGAGTGCGCGACGCCGTCGATCGACCGGCTGCAGCAGTGGCTCGCCAGCGGTGAGGGCACCACCGTCCCGGCCACCGGGAGTCTTCTCGTGCGCGAAGGGCACCGGTACACGGCGAAGATCGACTTCGTGAACGACGAGTGGCACGTGGCCGTCGTCTGGCTCGGGAACCGGTTCGAGGCGCAGGCCGACCTCTCCCGGTCGGCGGGCTTCTGGCTGACCTACCGCGCCACCGACGACCTCTACGTCCAGCTGCGCCCGGCGTCGCACTGGAGCGGCGGCGACAAGTGGCTCACCCCGGTGCCGTCGACGCACGGGAAGCTCGTCACGAAGTTCTTCGGCTTCCGGCCCCGGGCTTGGACTTCACTGCCGGAGCTGGGGACGCCGGCGTACTCGTTCGCGTCGGCGCTGACCGAGGCGCGCGGCCTGGTCTTCGTCGGCAAGACGCCGAACCGGCTCGAGTTCCGCGGCTTGCGCGTGGACGGCTACCGGCCGCCCTGCCTCTGACGGACGGCCTCCTCGGCCGTCGCGTAGGTCGGGAAGAAGTCCGACAGGCCCGTCAGCGCGAACGTCCTGGTGAGCCGGGCCGGCACGGCGACGAGCGCGATCGAGGCCTCGGCCGCCTCGGCGGCGTTGCGCGCCGCGATCAACGCCGAGATCCCGCTGGAGTCGCAGAACGTCACGCCGGCCAGGTCGACCACCAGCAGCTGCCCGGCCGCCAGCACCAGCTCCGCGATCCGGGTGCGCAGCTGGGGCGCGGTCGCGACGTCGAGTTCGCCCCGGACGGTCAGGATCGGGCCCGTGTCGGCGGGCTCGGTCGAGGTCGAGAACGGACTCGTCATCGCTGATCGCCTCCGGGCAGGGGAATGCTGAACGCCAGCAGGGCGGTGTCGTCCTCGACGCCGTCGCCGAAGCCGGCCAGCAGGGCGGTGACCGCTTCGACCACCGCCGGGGCCGTCGTCGGGGCCAGGCCGGCCAGGTCCTCGCGAAGCTGTTCTTCGCTGTAGCGGGTGCGGCCGTTCACGCGGGCTTCGGTCAGGCCGTCGGTGTAGAGCAGCAGCGTGTCGCCGGGCCCCAGGCGCACCTCGGCCGACACGAACCGCGCGCCGGGCAGGGCGCCGACGAGCTGGCCGCCCCGCAGCGGCACGAACCGCGCGGCGCCGTCGGCGGGGATCAGCAACGCCGGCGGGTGGCCGCCGCCGGCCAAGGTGACCGTCGCGCGGTCGCCGTCCGGCCGGATGCGGCCGTTGATCACCGTGCAGTAGCGCGGGTCGGTGCTGTGGAACTCCTGCTGCAGCAACGTGTCGAGGGTGCCGAGCGCGACGGCGGGGTCCGGGGCGTGGACCGCGGCCGCCCGGAGCGTGTAGCGCGCCAGCGACGTCACCACCGCGGCCGGCGCGCCCTTGCCCGAGACGTCGCCGAGGAAGAACCCCCACGTGTCGCCGGTGACCGGGAACAGGTCGTAGAAGTCGCCGCCGACCTGGTCGGCCGACGCCGGGTGGTAGTACGCCGCCACCTGCATGCCGGGCACCTCGGCGGGCGACGGCGGCAGCAGCGTCTGCTGCAGCGTCCGCGCCAGCCGTTGCACGCGGTCGCGTTCCCGCTCGGCTTCGTCGCGCGCCCGCAGCAGTTCCTGCTCGTAGGCGCGCCGGTCGCGCGCGTCGAACACCGTGGTGCGGATGAGCTGGGCCGTGCCGTCCGAGCCGGTCTTGACCGTCGAGGTCACCAGCACCGGCAGCCGGCCGCCGCTCGCCGTCTTCAGCTCGAAGGCGACGCCGCCGAGCTCGCCCTGCATGCGCAGCAGCGGCGCGAAGTGCGTTTCGTGGTAGAGCCGGCCGCCGACGGTCAGCAGGTCGGAGAACCGCCGCCGCCCGACGAGCTCCTCGCGCTCGTGGCCGAGCCAGCCCAGCAGGGTCGCGTTGATCTTCGCGATGGTGCCGTCCAGCAGCGTCGAGAGGTAGCCGCAGGGCGCGTTCTCGTAGAGGTCCTCCGCGCTGTCCTCCAGCAGCGCGGAAAACGCCGGGTCCGCGTCCTCCCGGCCGCCGGCGGCGCACATCATGGGCCGCTCACGAACGCGGTGATCGCGGCCGCGGTGGCTTCGGGCGCGCTGAGCTGCGGGCAGTGCCCGGTGGCGTCGAGCGTCACCAGGCGGCTGCCGGCGATCCGGTCGTGGGTGAACTGCCCGACCTCGGGCGGTGCGATGGCGTCCTGCGCGCACTGGACGATCAGCGTCGGCACCGAGACCTCCGCCAGGTCGGCGCGGTTGTCGGAAAGGAAGGTGGCGCGCGCGAAGACCCGTGCGATCGCGGGATCGGTGCGGCAGAAGCTGTTGGTCAGCTCCTCGCCCAGCTCCGGGCGGTCCGGATTGCCCATGATCACCGGCGCCATCGTCGCCGACCAGCCGAGGTAGTTGGACTCCAGCGCTTCGAGCAGTTCGTCGATGTCCTCGCGGCTGAAGCCACCGCGGTAGCCGTCGTCGTCGAGGTAGCACGGCGACGGCGTGAGCAGCACCAGCTTCGCGAACCGGTCCGGCTCGCGGTTGGCGGCGAGGACGGCGATCATCGCGCTGACCGAGTGCCCGACGAGCACGACGTCGGTGAGGTCGAGTTCGCGGCACAGGGCGAGGACGTCGTCGGCGTAGCCGTCGAGGGTGCCGTAGCGCTCCGGGGTCCAGGCGGACAGGTCGGAGCGCCCGGCGCCGGTGTGGTCGAACAGCACGACGCGGTAGTGCTCGGCGAGCGCGGGAACGACGAGGCGCCACAGGTTCTGGTCGCAGCCGAAGCCGTGGGCGAGCAGCACGACCGGCCCGTCTTCGCGCCCGGTCTCGACGACGTTGTTCCTGGTCCGCATGCTCACCGGTCACATCCTGCCACCCGCGCGGCGACGGCGTGGCGCGAGCCGTGCGTTGTTTGAAGATGGTCGAAAGTGGGTACCACGCCGGGCCGTGCCGGCCTGTCGCATGTGGACGGTCGAGTGGACCGCGGCCGGGGAGTGGTTCGCAGGGGTTACTGTGCGGTGTCCGGAATGCCCGGTACCTATCTTTTGTCCTGTACGACGAAAGTCGGTACCGCGGGTCCACGCCGCGGGATCACCCTCGGGCCCACCGGATCACCGGACCCCCACCCCGACCGGCGCGGCCATCCCTCGTGCCGGTTCCCCCGTGAAAGCGAGTACCGGCATGCGCACAAGACACCTGCTCGCCCGCACCGCCACCGCGCTGGTGGCCACCGCCGCGGTCGCCGGCTTCCTGACGAGCCCGGCCGGCGCGGTCACCGTCGACGGCTACTCACCCGACGTCCAGCGCGACGCCGTCGCGTCCCTCGCCGCGGAGGCGGGGATCAGCGAGTCCGCCGCGGTCGCGCTGCTGCGGACGCAGGCGGCGAGCGTCGAAACCCTGCACCAGGTCACCGCCGCGCTCGGCGCCCGCGCGGCCGACGGCTACCTCGACGCCGCCGCGAAACCCGTGGTGAACGTCCTCGACCAGGCGGCCGCCGACCGGGTCACCGCGGCCGGCGCGCAGGCCCGGCTCGTCAAGCACTCGAGCGCCGCGCTCGCGAGCGCGCAGAACGCCCTGCAGGCGCTGCCCGCGGTCGCGCACACGTCGGTCGGGCTCGACCCGAAGACCAACCAGGTCGTGCTGACGGTCGCGGACGCGGCCAAGGGCACCGAGGCCCTGCTGGCGGCCGCGGCGGCGCTCGGCGACCGCGTCCGGGTGGAACGGGTCGCCGGCGAGATGCACACGGCGATCTACAACGGCGAGGCCATCACCGGAGGCGGCACGCGCTGCTCGGTTGGCTTCAACACCAACCGCGGCGGCCAGAACTACATCCTCGACGCCGGCCACTGCACCCGCGCGGTGTCGCAGTGGAACGTCGGCCCGTCGCAGGGCTCGAGCTTCCCGGGCAACGACTACGGCTTGATCCGCAACACCACCGGCAGCGCGCCCGGCGCGGTCACCCTGTGGAACGGCTCGACGCAGCGGATCAGCTCGGCCGGTACCGCGACGGTCGGCCAGCGGATCAGCAAGAGCGGCAGCACCACGCACCTGACGTCGGGCTCGGTCACGCGGACGAACGTGACGGTGAACTACGCCGAGGGCTCGGTGTCCCAGCTGATCCAGACCAACGCGCTGGTCAACCCGGGCGACTCGGGCGGCTGCCTGTTCGCCGGCAGCGTCGGCCTCGGCATCACGTCCGGCAAGGGCTCGGGAACGTCGTTCTTCCAGCCGGTCGGCGAGGCGATGAGCGCCTACGGCGTCAGCCTGAACTGACCGCGGTCAGGTCGGCCGCCGGACACTCGGCCATGGGTCACTCCGCGGGTGGGGTCGAGCCGGTCACGAGCGCCCACGTCCGGCGGCCGATCAACCGCATCACCAGCCAGGTCGCGGCCTTCGCCGCCCCGTTCTTCAGCGAAGCGACTGCTGCGCCCGCTTTCTTGAGAGCGTCCCGGAGGTCCTGGTACGCCGACTGGCGAAAGAAGCAGTACACGGCGAAGAAAAGCCCTGCCACCGCGGTCGCGCCGGCCGTTCCGCGCCCGTCGCCGACCGAGGCAGCGGTGAGGCCGAGCGCCGCGACCGTCACCGCGGCGACGACCCAGCGTGCCGGGACCGATGGCGTCAAGACGACGAACCCCGCGGACAGACCACCCACCACCGCGAGGAGCAGCTGCCCGCCGTGCGCGCACGCGGCGATCCCGCACACCGTGGCGACGACGAGTCCCGCGTTCCACGGCGTCACGACCGCGGTTTTCCCGGCCAGAGCGCGCAGCGACGCCGCCGAACCGTCCGCATTCGGCACCGGCCGCGACGGGAACGGTGTGAAGGGCAACAGACGCTCCAGATGCGGCTTCGCCACCAGGCCGGCCGGCTTCTCGAGCGTCCCGTCGGCAGCCTGGCCGCAATGGCCGGTGGCCTCCAACACCCACGTCATCGTCACGAAGACGATCCCGAACGCCCAGGCAGCCGCGCCGAACAAGAAGAACGTGCCCACGGTTCGCCCATGGGGGACAACGCCGGCCAGCGCCAACCCGGCCGCAGCTCGCACGGCGTACCCGGCGCCCACCACCAGCCAGATCGCCGCGGCCCGGCTGCCGGGGCGCGAGGTCCCGGCCCGGAGGAACTCGTAGAGCCAGGCGGGAACCCAGACGCCCACGAACGACACCAGGACGACGGCCGAGACCGGTGCCGGAACGACCGTGACCGCGATGACCACGGCCAGCACGGCACGGGTCACGATGACGATGGTGCTCAGCGCCACGGAGTGGAGTGGTCCCCGACGGGTCACCGGTAGCCGCCCGCGTTCGCGGCGGGCCGGGTGGTTCTGGTCGTCGGCGAGGCCGCGGATGTCGTTCCACTGGTAGCGGCCCTGGTAGATCAGGTACTCGAAGACCAGCCAGCCGACGGCCGCCGCCGCCAGGCCGGACCCGCCTGGCCCCTGGCCGGCGGTGACCGCTCCCACGGCGTAGGCGATCGGGATGAAGGTCCATTTGACCGTATCGAGCGGGCGGGGGAGCACCAGGTAGGAAAGCAGTGATCGCTCGCCGGGCCGGCGGATCCGCCCGGCTTCCGGTGCCAGAGGGGTCAGGGGGTAGTCCCGGCTGTTCCGCAGGTGTTCCGCCGCGCCGTGCAGGAGTTTCCGGCCACCCGTGTTGGTGAGGATTCCTTGCTGTAGCAGGAGCGCCAGCAGCGGACCGTAGAGCGCGAACATCGCGATCATGGCCGGGACGGACAGGCTGAGGGCCACGAACACGACCCACCCACCGAGGGCGACGGCGAAGCTCAAGGTGAGGACGAGCAGCATGACGAAGTAGGAGCGCCTGCCGCGCCTCGGGCTCGTGATCGCCAGGACGAGTTCGGTCGCCGAGCCGGCCAGGATCCCCGGGATGGCGCGCAGCTCGATGTGGTGGCGCCGCAGTTCGTTCTCGATGGCGCGCATGTAGAAGCTTTTGATGGTCACCTGCGTGCCGAGCATGATGATGTAGCACAGCACGGCGAACGGTAAGGCCGGAGCCGCTACGTAAACGGGCTCCGGAAGGTCGTAACAGCTTCCGGCGGTCTTGGCCGCGGTCATCGCCGTGCCACGGAACCGGCAGTCGCCGACCAAGATCGCGAACAGCCCCGCCAGCAGGGCCACGAACACGCTGGCCAGTGCGCTCTGGCTGCCGGAGGTCCCGCGGTCGTCCTCGCGCAGGGCTTGGTACTCGACCAGCAGGATGTCCAGTTCCGCGCTCATGGGCGTGGATTATCACCTGCCGCCCGGGCCGCGGCGACCAAGTGCGGGGCTAGTCGCGGCGGCTTCGCCCGAAGACCATCCGGTAGATGACCAGGATGATCAGCGCGCCGAGGACGGCCAGGCCCCACGTGCGGAGATCGAAGAACGTGCCGAGATCCGTGTGGAACAGGGTCTTGCCGACCCAGCCGCCGACGAACGCGCCGCCGATGCCGAGCAGGATCGTGATGATGCAGCCGCCCGGGTCCTTGCCCGGCATGAGGGCCTTCGCGATCAGTCCCGCGATGAGCCCGAGCACGATCCAGCTGATGACGCCCACGGGTGCCTCCGTCCGCCTGTCTTCCTGATCGCAAGAGGATGGCAGGCGGACGGCCCCGCGGCGCGGTGAGCCACGCCGACGTGATCGGATTCTCAGCCGGCGAGTGGCCGGTAGCCGGAGCAGAGGACGCGCAGCCAGCCGATTTCGCCGTTGTGCGCCGTGTAGTACGCCTGCTGTTCGACGAGGTGGTCGACGCCGTCGCGCTCGACCCGCAGCCGGTAGGTGACGTGTTCGCAGTCGGCGACGCGGCCGGTGGTCACCGAGCACAGCTCGTGGATCGTGCGGCCGGGACCGAACCAGCGGCCGAGGAGCACGTCGTCGACGATCTCCGCCGGGTCGGTGGCGCTCCAGTGCCGGCCCGGGGTGAGCGCGGCGAAGTCGACTTCGCCGGCCAGTACCGCGCGCAGCCCGGCGGAGTCACGGGCCGCCAGGGCGTGGGCGAACTTCTCGCCTGCGGTGGTCATGGCGTCAGTAGCTGAACGTCGTGACGGGCTCGTCGCCGATCCACTCCCACATCGGCACGGTGCCGCCGAGGGACGCGTTGGCGACCAGGCCTTCGTCGGCGAGGTGGCGGGCGGTGAAGCAGATCGGGCAGACCAGGAACCGGCCGCCGGCGGCTTCGTAGCGCTTGACCAGGTCGGCCAGCGGCGGGCAGCCCTCGCAGGCCGTCGCCCGCGCGAACCCGTCGAGGGCGAGCCGGACCGCCTCCTTGGTCAGGAACATCAGGGTCGGTCGGTGCTGTTCGGCGGCACCGACCGCGACGAGGAACGCGACGGTGACCTTTTCGGGGTCTTCGAGTCCGGTGGTGAGGCTGACGACGGCACGGGTGGGCATGGGGGGCTCCTTTCGGTGTGCCTCAGCCTCGGGCCCGCCCGGCCGTCCGCGCATGGGGCGGATGCCTCATCTTCCGGGCAGGCCGGCGATGCCGTGTTCGAGCGCGAACAGCCCGGCGCCGGTCCGGTTGGACACGCCGGCCTTGGCGTAGATGTGCTCGACGTGGTTGCGGACCGTCTTCTCGCTGATCGACAGCGCCCGCGCGATCTCCCGGTTCGAGCCACCGCCGGCGAGCAGCCGCAGCACCTCGACCTCGCGCCCGGTCAGCCCCGCGGGGTGCGCCGGCCGGCGGCGCGCGTGCCCGGCGGCGAGCAGCACGGCGTCGACGGCGTGCGCGTCCAACCGGGACTCCCGCGCCTGCTGCCGCAGGATCTCGGCCGCGTCCACGGCGTCGCGCGCCGGGCGGTGCGGCCGCGGTTCGCGCAGCGCGTGGTAGACGTCGGCGGCGGCGAGCAGCCGGGCGTGCGGGGTCAGCGCCGCGCCGGGCGCGCCGAGGGGGTAGCCGGAGCCGTCGAGCCGCTCGTGGTGCGCCGCCGCGATGGCGGCGACCTGCTCCAGTCCCGTCACCCGGCACAGGATCCGGCCGGTCAGGTAGGGGTGCAGCCGGACGCGTTCCCGCTCGGCCTCCGACAGCGGCCCGGGCTTCTCCCAGATGCTGTTGGGCACGCCCATCCGGCCGAGGTCGTGCACCAGCCCGGCCCGCCGGACGAGCCGGACGTCCGGTTCGGACAGTCCACTGTGGCGGGCGGCTTCGGCGGCGAGGTCGGCGACCCCGCGTGAGTGCCCGATGGCGAAGGGGCACTTGAGGTCGGCGAAGTCGCCGATCGCGGTGAGGAGGTCGTCGAGCTCGTCGTCGGTGAGCGTCCGGTCGCGGTCGGGGGCCTGCTCGAGGGCGGCCGTCCAGACGTCGGCGTCGAGCAGGCCGTCGAGGATTTCGCTTGCGGCGCCGGTGAACGCGGCGACGACGGCGGGGTCGAACTGGCTGCCGCTGCGGGCCGCGGCCATGGCTCGCGCGGCGGCGACACCACCGCGCCGCAGGTACACCTCGGCGACCTCGGCGAGGTGCACGACGCGCACCTCGATCGGGAGGCGGTCGCCGCGGGCGCCGGTGGGCAGGCCGCTGCCGTCCCAGCGTTCGAAGGTGCCGGCGAGCGCGCGGCCGACGGTCTCGTCCAGCCCCAGCCGGCCGGCGAGCCGCCCGGCGGACGAGCAGTGGGAGTGGATCAGCTCGGCGAGCCGGCCGCGGGCCCGCAGGAGGAAGGCGGCCGCGACGACACCCCGCGCGACCGGCGTCCGGTCCCGGCCGGCGTGGGTGGCGAGCAGCCGCAGGAACGGCAGGCCGGCCCAGTCGACGCGGTAGGTCGCGGAGCGGAAGGCGATGTCGTCGCCGAACCACGCGGCGAGTTCGTGGGAGTCGGCGTGGCAGCCGATCCAGGCGACGAGGGTGGCGTAGAAGGTGGTGCCGCGCTGGTGGTCGTCGAGCCGGAGCCGGTCGGCGAGCCTCGTGGCGATGAGTGCGGAGCGCAGCATGTGCTCCATGGGCTGCCCGAGCCCGAGATCGATGGCGAGCGAAAGAGCGGCGAGCACCTCGGCCCGCCGCGGCCCGTTCGGCTGCATCGCCATGGGCACCGCCCTTCGTCCGGGAAAGCGTGCCACCGGGGTGGCGCGTGAACCAAGCTGCTCCGTCCGGGTGACCATCCGTAACGACCCGGTAGCTCTCGGAGACTGACCTTCCGGTGACCCCGATGAAGAGGAGCCGTGGATGAAGATCGACCTGTTCAACGAGATCCAGAACCCGCGGCCCTGGCCCGAAGGGCACGAACAGCTGCGGTTCCGGCAGGCCATCGAACAGGCCGTCCTCGCCGACGAACTCGGCTACGGGTGCTGGTGGCAGGTCGAGCACCACGGCGCGGGGGAGTTCAGCCTCTCGTCCGCGCCCGAGCTGATGCTCGCCGCGCTTTCGCAACGCACCAGCCGGATCCGGCTCGGGCACTCCGCGGTGCTCGCGCCGGGGAAGTTCAACCACCCGATCCGCGTCGCCGAGCGGGCGGCGACACTCGACCACCTCAGCGGCGGGCGCGTGGAGCTGGGCCTGACCCGCTCGACGATCCCCGAGTGGCGCCTGTTCGGCATCGAACCGGACGACGCGCGCGCCCAGACGCAGCAGGCGTTCGAGATGGTGCCGAAGATGTGGACCTCCGAACGGTTCTCCTACGAGAGCGACGCCTACCGCGTCGACGGCGTCGGGATCGGGCCGAAGCCGCTGCAGCGGCCGCACCCGCCGCTGTGGCAGGCGGCCGCGAGCCCGGCGTCGTTCGAGGAGGCGGGCCGGCGCGGGGTGGGCGTGCTGGGCACGACGATGTGGGAGTCCCTGGAACGTGCGGGCCGCCTGGTCGGCCTGTACCGCGCGGCGGCCGCGGAGTGCACCGAGCCGGTCGGGGCGTTCGTCAACGACCAGGTCGGCTTCTTCACGTTCGTGCACTGCGCGGACACCGACGAGGAGGCCATGCGCAACGGCGCGGCGGCGGCCGCGGCTTGGTACACGGTGACGGCGCTGACGTTCTTCGAAGCGGCGACGGAGTTCGTGCGAGCCAACGCACGCAACGAGGAGCTGGTGAAGTCCCCGGGCCTGACGGGCGACTTCCTGCGCGGCGAGGCGGCGAACGCGCCGTCGGAGGCGAACCTCCTGATCGCCCGGATCCTGCAGGGCGAGCAGGTCCCGGACGACGAGGTGTTCGAGGTGCTGAGCGCGCAGGACTCGCTGATCGTGGGCAGCCCGGAGACGTGCCGCAAGAAGCTGCGTGCGTACGCGGAGCTGGGCATCGACCGGATGATGTGCCTCCAGCAGATCGGCGGCATCCCGCACGAGAAGGTGCTGAAGAGCATCCGGCTGGTCGGCGAGCTGATCCCCGACCTGGCATGACTCCCGGGTGGGGCGGCACCGGGCCGCCCCACCGCTCACGCCGTGAAGCCGCCGTCCACCGGGACCACCACTCCGCTCAAGTGGCTTGCCCGGTCGCTCAACAGGAACGCCGCCGTCGAGCCCACTTCCGTTCCGGTGCCCGCCTTCCGCAACGGCGTTGCCGCTATCCGGGCCTCCACGCCGCCCGGGATCGTGCGGCGCAGCTCGTCCAGCATCGGCGTCTCCGTCGGGCCCGGGGCCAGTACGTTGACCCGGATGCCCAGCGGCCCGAAGTCGTGGGCGGCCGTGCGGGTCAGGCCGATCACCGCGTGCTTCGTCGCCTGGTACGCGCCCATGCCCGGGCTGCCGCGCAGCCCGCCGATGCTGCTCACGTTCACGATCGAGCCCGCGCCCTGGCGCTCCATCACCGCGACCTCCGCCCGCAGGCACAGCCACGTGCCCTTGACGTTCACCGCCATGATCCGGTCGAAGTCCGCTTCGGACACCTGGTCGAGCCGCCCGCCGCCGCCCATCGCCGCGTTGTTGAACGCGCCGTCGAGCCGGCCGAAGCGGGACACCGTCGCCGAGACGAACGCGTCCACATCGGACGCCGAAGATACGTCGCCCGTCGTGTACGCGACGTCGTGGTCGGAAAGCTCCGCCGCCAGTTTGGACAGTGGCTCTTCGTGCCGGGCCACCAGCATCACCGAAGCACCGTCCGAAGCGAACACCCGCGCGGCGTCCGCGCCGATCCCCGAACTGGCGCCGACCACCAGAACCACCTTGCCCGTCAGCAAGCTCATGCCGCTCCTCCTCGCAGTGCCAGCATCGTGCGCGCGTCGGCCGGCGTGGCGATCGGTTTGCCCAGATCCTCCACCACCGCCCGGATCTTCCGGACCTGCTGGGCGTTGCTCTCCGCGAGGCGCCCCTTGCCGATCCACAGGCTGTCCTCCAGGCCGACCCGCACGTGCCCGCCGAGCCACGCGCTGTGCGTGCCGAAGCTCAGCTGGTCGCGGCCGGCGGCGAACGCCGAAAAGCAGTAGTCGTCGCCGAAGAGCTTGTCCGCGATCCGCACCATGTGCTCCAGGTTCGCGTGATCGGCGCCGATCCCGCCGAGGACGCCGAACACGCCCTGGATCAGCAACGGCGGCTTCGCCAGGCCCAGCTCGGCGAAGTACGCCAGCGAATACAGGTGCCCGATGTCGTAGCACTCGTACTCGAACCGCGTCCCGGACTCGCCGAGCGTCCGCAGCGTGTGCTCGATCTTGTCGAACGTGTTCACGAACGGCTTCGAGTACGTGTTGAGCACGTACGGCTTTTCCCAGCCGTGCTTCCACTCCGTCACCTTGTCGGCGATGCCGGAGTAGACGAAGTTCATCGATCCCATGTTCATCGACGCGAGCTCGGGCCGCAGCCGGTAGGCGGCCGCGAGCCGGTCGTCCATCGTCATCGAGGACGCGCCGCCCGTGGTGATGTTGACGACGGCATCGGATTCCGCGGTGATCCGCCCGACGATCTTCTCGAAGACGTCCGGATCGGGGGTCGGCCGGCCGTCCGGCTCGCGGGCGTGCAGGTGGACGATCGCCGAGCCCGCCTCGATCGCCTCCAGCGCGGCGTCGGCGACCTCGTCGGCGGACAGCGGCAGGTACGGGCTCTGCGACGGGATGTTCACCGAGCCGGTGATCGCGGTGGTGATGATGACTTTTTCGGCCGGGCGCATCAGTTCTCCTCCAAGGCGAGTGCGCGGTAGGCGTCGAGCTTCGCGTCGTCGAGCGGGCCGGCCAGCGTCAACGCGACCTGGGTGGCGCCGGCGTCGAACTGCGCCTGCACCGCTTCGCGCACCTGGGCCGGCGTGCCGCAGGCGACGAGCGCGTCGACGAGCCGGTCGGACCCCGGCGGCGCGAGGTCGGCGTCGGTGAAGCCGAGCCGTTTCAGCTTCGCGAGCTGGTGGGGGAGCGTCAGGTAGTAGGCGAGCCGGTCCCGGGCGACCTCGCGGGCGGCCGCGCGCGACCGGCCCACCACCGCCCACTGGACGACCGACAGGAAGAGGTCCCCGACCGTCTCGCGCGCCCAGCGGGTGTGCTCCGGCGTGACGAGGAACGTGATCAGCCCGTCGGCGCGCTCGGCGGCCAGCCGCGTGATCCCCGCCGAGTACGCCCCGAGCACCTTCGGCACCCCGGACGCCACCTTGTCGACGCCGTCGAGGTACTCCCGCAGGAACGGCAGCGGTCCGACCCCGCGTTCGCGGACCGCCCCGCTCACTCCGAGCCCCAGCACGTACCGCCCGGGGTAGCCGTCGGCGAGGTCCCGCGCCGCCGAGCCCGCCGACTTCGGCACCCGCTCGAGGGCCCGGGCGACGCCGTTGCCGACGACCAGCCGTTCGGTGGCGGACAGGACCAGTGCCGCCGTCGTGAAGGCCTCCCGCCCGTTGACCTCGGGGATCCAGACCATCCGGTGGCCGAACTCCTCGAGCGCCCGCACGAACCGGACGACCCCGTCGTGGTCGAGGTCGTCCAGCTCGGCGATCGACAACGCGGTGCGCGGCAGCGAGAGCGTCATGCGGTCGCGTCCCGGAACGCCCGGACCAGCCCGCGGGCGACTTCGGCCAGCATCGTCGTGTCGTTGCTGAGCAGCACGAAGTCGCAGCCGTCCCGGACCGCCCGCGCGGCCTTCTCCGGCACCCCGCCGAACGCGAGCCCGCACTTCTTCCCGGCGTCGTGCGCGGCCGAAATCGCCGAGGCGATCAGGTCGAGCACGTCCGGCGACGCGGGCGTCGACCCCATCGACATCGACAGGTCCGCGGCCCCGACGAACACCGCGTCCACTGTGTCCAGTGCGAGCATCTCCGGCGCGGCCTTGACCGCTTCGACGCTTTCCAGCTGCGGGATGCACAGCACGTCGTCGTTGCCCGCCGCGAGGTACTCCGCGTTCGGGCGCAGGCCCCACGCCCCGGCCCGGCTGGTTCCGCCGGCGCCGCGGACGCCGTGCGGCGGGAACCGGCACGCCCGTCCGACGGCGGCCGCCTCCTCGACGGTGTCGACGTGCGGGACGAGAATGCCCATGGCGCCCGCGTCGAGGATCTTCTGGATCGTCGACGGCGTCTTGTCCGGCACCCGCACCAGCGGCGTCAGGCCCAGCGCCGCGGCGGTGTTGATCAGCCGGTACGCCGTCACCAGGTCCAGGGGCGAGTGCTCCAGGTCGATGACGACGAAGTCGAACCCGGCGAACGCCATGATCTCGGCGGGCTCGGTCGACGCGATCTTCAGCCACGTCCCGACGGGGGTGCGCGGGCGGGTGAACAGCCCACCCCCGGTGCGCCCGCTCACGGCATCGGGTAGTCGTCGGCGTTCAGGACCCAGCCCGGTTTCTCCGAGAAGTCCACCCGCGGCGGGCTGAAGATGTCGATCAGCTGGTTCACGCCCGGGTCGCTCGCCGCGGAGGTGTGCACCGTCGGCGGCGGGATGATCGTCACCGACGGGCTCCCGATCCGCACGTGCTCGTCTTCGCGCCACGTCGTGCTGTCGGGCAGCCACGGCGTGCGGATGTGGTGGACGTATTCCCCCTGCACGGCCAGGGAAAGCTGCTCGAAGTCGTCGTGGTGGTGCGGCGAGAGCTTGCGCGGGTCGCGCGGCCCGTTCTGCAGGGGCAGGAAGTTCACCATGAACGACCGCGTGCGGAAGATCCGCCCGAACCGCTTCGGGTCGTCCGGCACGTCCGACAGCGGGTAGAAGCGGACGCGCTCTTCGGCGGGCGCCGGCCAGCGCTCCAGCAGCGCGACGCGCGGGTGGTCCTGGGCATACGCGTCCGCATTGGCGACGCGGTCCCGCCACGCGGGTTCGCTCGCTTCGACCAGCCGGACCAGCGGCCCGTCGCCGTGGACGCCGATCCGGGACGCGCCGGGTGGGACCACCACGAGCCCTGGCGAGTCCACTTTGGTCGCACCATCGGCGGTGAGCACGGTGAACGCGGGCGAAGCGCCGGTGACGACGATCGCCAGCTCCCCTTCGAGGGTCCCGTTGTCGAGGTCGTCGCCGTCGCGGGCCTCGGTGTGGATGAGGATGACGTTCTGCGCCCGCACCACCGGCGTATCCCGCAGGTCGAGGTACTGCGCGGCCGCGATGGCGTCGCCGCTGTCGGGCCGGGCCGCGGTGGCCAGGCCGGAGCGGGGATCGTCCTTTTCGTACACGAGCGGGTCCTTTCAGGCGTCGAGGTTCAGCAGGTACGTCGGGTTGTCGCGGACCATCCGCCGCAGGTCCTTCTCCGGCAGGCCGAGGTCGAGCAGGGCTTCGCCGACGCGCAGCCACGCGTCGACCGGCTTCGGGTTGGCCTTCTGGCCGAAGTCCGAAGCCAGCACGGTGTGCTCCGGGCCGAGCGCCTCGATCCAGGTCAGCAGGTTCTTCGGGTCCCACTTCTGCGTGCCCTCGGGGTCGTACATGCCGACCTCGTGCTCGATGAACGCGCCGAGCTCGATCAGCTCGCGGCACAGGGCCGGGTCGGCGCCGATGACGAAGTCGGGGTGGCTGACGACCATCCGCTTCATGCCGCGCTCGTGCGCCTCCTGGAACAGCGTCTTGATGTACTCGGGGTACATGTGCCCGCCGTTGAGGACGGCCTGCTGCTCCTTGATCTCGTCGAGGATCTCGAGCGCCTCGGGCTTGAGCGCGCCTTCGCCGTCGACGATGTCGATGCGCTCCAGCGTCAGCGGGACGGTCGTGGTCGGGAAGGCGCCGTCCTCGGGGTGGCAGTCGATGTGCCGGCCGGAGGAGATGGTCGGGAACCAGACGACCTTGCCGCCCATCCGCAGGGTCATCCGGACGGCGTGGACGTTGAGCCCGCCGACGGTGCTGTTCAGCGCGATCCCGCCGAAGGCCTGCGCCTTGACGTCGGCCAGGCGGCCCTTCATCGCGAGGAGGTCCATCTGGGTGTTGTGGTGGTGGGACTTCGCGACCATGGCGCGCATCCCGATGCGGGCGCCGTCCTGAGCGGCCTCCACGTGGTCGAAGCGCCGGGGGAACGGGCTCGGGCCGGAGTGGACGTGCATGTCGACCAGGCCGTCCAGGACGGCGGCGATGGCGGGGCTCATCAGCGTGCCTCTCGTTCGCATTATGAAGTCAAAGTTCACTATAAGACCGGCTGTCAACCCTGTGACCGCTCTTGTGTTCACCGTTGGCGGTATTTAGAGTGTCTGACGTTCGCTTCGTGAACACCAGGTTCGAAAACGGAGGACACCGATGTCCACACCGCCCGACGCCGCGGAGGCGGCCGTTCGCCCCGGTACCCCGCACGGCCCGGACCCCGCGAAGGTGCGCGCCGCGGTCCGCGGCGGGACGCTCGCGTACTTCGTCGACCAGTTCGACATCTACCTGCCGATCGTCGTGCTGGCCCCGGCGACCGCGTACTTCCAGGCCGCGAACCTCAGCGCGAGCACGACGGCGCTGCTGGCGTCCCTGGTGTTCGCCTCGACGCTGATCGGCCGCCCGCTCGGCGCGATCATCTTCGGCCACTTCGCCGACACGGTCGGCCGCAAGCGCACGACGCTCGTCGCGGTGGGCGGCTTCGGCACCATCACGCTGCTGACCGCGTGCCTGCCCGGGCACGAGACGATCGGGATGTGGTCGGTCGGCACCCTCATCGCGTTGCGGTTCGTCGACGGGATCTTCCTCGGCGGCGAGTACACGACGGCGGTGCCGCTGGCGATGGAGTGGAGCCCGAAGCACAAGCGCGGCCTCTACGCTTCGATCATCACCTCGACCTCGCCGGCCGCGTACGCGGTGATCGCCGCGATCACGCTGCTCATGCTGCAGCTGCTGCCCGCCGCCGGCCTGCACAGCGCGTACGTGCAGTGGGGCTGGCGGATCCCGTTCTTCGTCGGCGCGCTGCTGGCCGCGGTGCTGTTCCGCTACTACCTCAAGCAGGTCCACGAGCCCCCGGCCCAGCTGACCGGCGAGAAACACAAGCTCCCCTTCGTCCGGCTGCTGAAGAAGTACCCGCGGGCGCTGGGTCAGGTGTTCATCCTGATGACCGGCACCTGGCTCGCGACCAACATGGAAGCGGCCGTGACACCCGCGCAGCTGAAGGCGCACCTGGAGCTGTCCAGCAAAGAGGTCACGCTGACGATGCTGGTGATCAACGCGTCCGCGGCGCTGTCGTACCCGCTGTTCGGCATGCTGTCCCAGCGCATCGGGCGACGGCGGTTCTACATCGGCTACGGCCTGGCGATGGTCGTGCTCGGCGCGGGTTCCTACACGCTGCTGATGGCCTCGGACGGCGGCTTCGGCGCGGCGCTCGGCTTCGGCGTGCTCATCGGCGTGTTCACCGTCGGCACGTTCGGCCCGATCGCGGCCTACCTGACCGAGCGGTTCCCGGCGAGCATCCGGTCGACCGGCTACGGCGTCGGCTACAGCCTCGCGCTGATCGCCCCGGCGTTCTACCAGTTCTACCTGCAGCAGTTCGACGGCTTCATGCCGGCGCACCTCGCCCCGGGGGTCCTGATCGTGCTCGCCGGTCTGCTGATCAGCCTGGGCGGCTTCCTCGGCCCGGAGACCAAGGACGTCGACATGGCCGACGACAGCACGATCCCGAAGCTGTCCTGAATGGACGGTGTGGAGGTCGGGGGACTGGCCACCGCCAACCCGGTGTGGGTCGGCTCGTCCGAGCTGACCATGACCCTGGAGGGGATCACCGCGTGCGTCGACGCGGGCGCCGGGGCGGTGGTGGCCAAGTCGGTGAACGAAAGCGCGGCGGCCCGGGAGCAGCTGGCCATCGCGGACTACGCCTTCGTTTCCGCCGGCGGAGAGGTACGGCCGCCGGGCACGGGCCGGCCGGGCGACGGCCTGCTCAACCGGTCCGGGCTCGCGGCCGTGGACCTCGACGACTGGCTGGCGATGCTGGCCTCCGCCGTTTCCCACGGCGCCGTACGAGGTTGCCCGGTGCTCGGCAGCATCACCCTGGGCGACCCGGCCGCGGCCGCGCGGATCGGACGTGCGCTGGCCTCGGTCGTCCCGGCGGTCGAGCTGAACATCGGCGCCCCGCACGGCCGCGAGGCCCGCGCGGTGCGGCAACTGACCGAAGTGGACGGTGTGGCCGACGCGGTGCGGACCGTGCGGGCCGCCGTCGACGTCCCCTTGTTCGTGAAGCTGCCGGGCCAGGCGTCGGACGTCGTCGCGCTGGCCGGTGCGGCCCGCTCGGCCGGTGCGGACGCGGTCGGCCTGGTCGGCCGCTACCCGGGTTTCCTGCCCGACCTCGAAGGCGGTTCGGTGCTCGGCTCGTGGGGCGCGTGGAGCTCACCCGGGTGCCTGCCGATGAGCCTTTACTGGGTGGGCAAGGCTTTTCAGCGGCTCGACGTGCCCTTGATCGGGACGAACGGCGCTCGCACGGCCGCCGACGTCCGGCGGTTCCTCGCCGCGGGTGCCCGGGCCGTGGAAGTGGTGACGGCGTTGTGGATCGGCGGCCCCGCCGTGCTCCGGGAGCTGGTCGACGGCGTTTCCGGGGTCACCGACGACTTCGTCGGCAGTGCGCTGCCCGACACGCGGGAGTACGCGGACATCCCGCCGCTGCCGTCGCCGGCGTGGCTGCCCTACACCGCGCGCTGGAGGTCGTCGGGCCGGTAGTGCCCGCCCAGCTCCAGGGTCAACTCGCGCGCGGTGTCGACGACAACCCGCAGTTCGGGCGTGTCGTCGCCCATCGACAACGTGTTGTCCGGGCCCACGATCGCGATCGTCGCGCAGATGCCGTACTCGTCGAACACCGGCGCAGCCACGGCCACTATCCCCGGCGTGCTCATCGCCGAGCAGTGCCCGACCGCGCGGACCCGGTCGACGTCGGCGCGCAGCTCGTCGCGCGCGGTGCCGGACAGGTTGCCGATCAGCCGTTCCATCGACAGCTGGTCGGCGTGGTAGGCGAGGAAGACCTTGCTCTGCGCGGTGTCCAGCGGCAGGTGGCTGCCCACCCGCACGGACACGATGACGATCGTCGAGGCGTTCTCTTCGACCCGCGAGACCACCGGGCCGGTGAGGCCCCACAGGCTGAGCACGACGCTCGTCTGCGTCGCGCGCGAGAGCGCCTGCATGTGCCGCGGCGCGAGGTTGACGACGCGGCGGTGGCCGATGGCGAACGCGCCGAGCTGCAGCAGCAGCCCGCCGGGCACGTACCCGCCTTCGTTGCTGCGCTCGAGCAGCCCGGCCGCGACCAGGGACGTGCAGTACCGGTACGCCGTCGTGCGGTTGAGGCCGAGCCGCTCGGCGACCTGGGTGGCGGTGACCTCGGGAGTCGCGGGGTCGAACAGCGACAGGATCTGGCTGACGCGGCTCACCGCCTGGATGTCCGCCTGGTCGGCGCGGGCATCCGGGGACCGCGTCGATTTGGTCACGGGAGCCTCCGCCGGGAGTGGGTACGGCTGTTCACTTCGTGAACACAGGCTACCGGACCCGCCGCTGTCCGCCCCGCCGGACGGCCGGGCTAGCCGGCGAAGCCCACGTACAGGAACGCCAGCACCGAACCCGGCCCGACGAGCAGGCAGATCCCCAGCCCGCCGAGCAACGGCTCGTCGTCCCGGTACATCTTCACCATCAACCCGACGGAGACCGCGACAGCGGCGAGGAGCAGAGCCAACACGACAACAGACACCATCGAAAATCCTTCGCGCGCAGCAGTGGGCACGACGCCGGGCACGGCGCCGTGGAAACGGGTTCAGCTCGCGAAGGCAGGCGGAGCGCGGGTGGACCGCGAAGCCGGAAGTGCGACGGCCCGGAGTGCCGGGCCGGGGGATTCGGCGCGCCACCACGCCGGGACCGGCGCGGCGGTGGACGAGGCCGGGGTGAGCGCCCACGGCACGGGGGTGGTGGCCGGGCCGCGTGGGGCAGCCGGGCGGACCGAGACGAGGTCGTGTGACGGTGCGGTCGCCACCGCCGGGCCGTCGGACGACGACGACCACGGCTGGACCACGGGGGCCCCGCCGAAGAACAGCAGGACGGCAAGCAGCAACCCGAGGCGGCGGTACCGCCCCGGGTTGCTGCGCTGTCCGAATCGTCCGATGTGGTCAGGCTACCTCAGCCACCGCCGTAGGTGGCCTGGGTGACCGCGAAGACGTTGCGGTTGCCCGCGCCCTCCTGCAGGGACCACAGCAGGTCGGCCGCGGTGTCGTCCTCCCAGTAGGACAGGCTCTCGCCGCTGCCCACCCACGCGAACGTCGACGACCCGGCCGTCGGCGTCCAGTAGTAGAGCTGCTTCGAGCCGGACGAGTTGAACCACCAGCGCCCGTTGTGCGACGCCACGCCGTTCAGCTTGTACCACGGCAGCTGCAACGCCTGGCTCGCCGTCGTCGTCGCCGCGAACGTGCCGGTCGACGCGAACGGGTAGCGGATCGCCCGCGGCGCGCGGTTCGGGTAGTCCGTGCACCCGGACGAGCACGTGTACTCCGTCATCACGATCGACTTGCTCACCCGGTCGAGGGAGATCGACGACCAGGCGAGGTTCGTGCCGGACGTCGTCTTCGACGTGATCGAGCCGACCTGCGGCAGGACGTAGGCGTAGTTGTGGGCGTAGTAGGTGCTGCCGCTCTGGTGCCCGATCTGGTCGGCCGTGCCGCCGGTGTCGGTCTTGAGGATCTTCCGCATGTCGAAGACCCGCATGCCCTTGCCGGTGTCGGCGACGTAGAGGTAGTCGCCGTACCAGGAGACGCCGCCGGCGTGGATCGGGATGTCCTTGAAGTCCGGGGCCGCCGCGGTGCCGGTCGGCTCGACCAGCAGGACCTTGCGGTACTTGTTCGGGTAGGTGGCGTCCCAGTCGACCAGGGTGATCCGGCTGCGGGTCTGGCCGCCGTCGCAGCCGTCCTTGGTGTACCAGCTGACCACGACGAGCTGGTGGCCGTCGTAGTTGCCGCTGTTGGCCGTGCCGACCGCGTCCCGGCTGGTGGTGATGCCCTGCGGGTAGTTCGTGCAGTCGGAGTTGTCCCCGCTGTCGAACCGGAACCCGGTCGAGAGCCCGGCGACGGAGAACGACGACGGCAGCGCCGTGCGGTCGTGGTTCGCGTTGTCCATGACCGTGTGCACGGCCGCGGTGCCCAGCGTCGAGACGAGCGCCGAGTTGACGGCGTCGAACTGGTTGTAGTTCGCGGCCAGGGTGTACTGCGAGGCGGGCAGGGTGGTCGGCCCGGCCGCGGCGACGGCCGCCGGCGGCGCGGCGACCAGGCCCGCGAGGACGCCGGCGCCGACGGCGGCGTTCAGCAATCGGTGGCGCAATGACATGAGACCCCCAGTAGTCCGATCAATGCCCGGAACACGGTAGAACCGGGCTGGGTGAATGGGCAACAGCTTCTCGGTGAAAAGGGCAAGATCTTTTCGCGACGTCTCACATTGAGACCTGCGGGGCCCGGGTGACGTGCTGTGATCGCGGCCATGGAGCCCGAACCCGAACCCGGACCCGGCGAGCACCGCGTGTGCTTCGAGCGCGCCCTGGTGCCCGCCGGCTGGCAGATCGACTTCGAGGACGACGGCGTTACCAGCTCGACGGCACGTAAGCCCAGCCGAGGTAGTCGGAGCGCTGCGCGTACGTGCTCGTCTGGTACACCGACGGGCCGGTGCTGATCGCGACACCGCCGCCGAGCGCGAGCATGATGTGCCCGTTGCTGGTCGTGCTGGTGAAGAACACGGCCGCGCCGGCCGGGGCGACCGAGCCGCTGTGGATGCGGCCGTTGTTCTTCTGCCACTGGTAGTGCGTGGTGGCCGAAGCGAACCGGCCGCTGGTGCCGAAGGCGCGTTCCACGAACAGCTCGCACTGGTTGTTCCAGTCCGTGTGGCCCAGGCGCGCCTTGGCGAACGCGATCGCGCTGTCGGCGCGCGGGTCCGCCGGGTAGGCCGTGCCGCCCGGCTTGAGGCCGTCGGTGTCGCAGTGCGGGACGCCGCCGACGAAGCCCTCGGTCCCGGTCTTGACGAACTCGTCCGGCACCCACAGGTTGTCGCCGGTGAAGTCCCAGATCTCGTCCGACGCCGTGGCCTGGCAGACCACCGGCACCGAGGCGCCGGCCGGGTACTTGTCCGCCACGCTGCCCGCCGCGTCCGCCGCGTCGCCCTTGTGCGCGCGGCCGTTGAGGTCGGCCTTGGCCGGGTACGCGTGCGGGGTGGTGCACTGCGGGGCGACCATCGCCGTCGAGCCGGTCTTGACGTAGGCGTCCGGCACCCACAGGCCGTCGGTGGTCAGGTCCCAGATGCTGCTGCCGCCGTACGCCGGGCCGGTGTCCTGGCACGCCAGCGTCACCGAAGTGCCCGCCGGGTACATGTTCGCGATGCGCTGCCCGCCCACCGCGACGTCGGGGTCCTTGACGGTCCGACCGTCCACTGTGGTCGTCACGGGGTAGGCCGACGCGGCGTGGGCCGCGGGCGCGGCCAACCCGGTCAGCGCGACGCCGAGGCCGATCGTGGCCACCGCCGCCTTCAGTGTGGTTCTCACGTTTCCTCCATCGGGATGTCCGGTGCGATCGTGGGCGGCGGCCGTACAAGAGCCGTACAAGCGGCAGGCCGGCCTAGTACTTTCCGCCTATCCCGGACTCGCCGAAGATCCGATGTGCGGGCGCGCGCGATCGGCGATCTTGGGTGGCACCACCGACGTGAGGAGAGGGAACATGCATCCGGCCGCCCTGATCGAAGGCCACGAACAGACCTGGTCCTGGCTCGTGCTCGGCCTGACCGGCGCCGTCCTGCTGGCCTTCGCCGTGCTGTTCGTGGCCGCGCTGGTCAGCATCCTCGGCTCGCGGCTCACCGGCGGCATGAAGCTCGTCTGGGTGATCTTCGCCTTCTGCGCGCCGTTCCTGGGCAGCCTGCTGTGGTTCGCGGTCGGCCGCCGCGACGCCCACCTCCCGGCGTGCCGGTGATCGTCGCGGACGGGCTCGCGAAGACCTACCGCGGCGGTGCCGGCGTCGAGGAACTGTCCTTCACCGTCCGGCCCGGCGTGGTGACCGGCTTCCTCGGGCCCAACGGCGCCGGCAAGTCGACGACCATCCGGCTGATGCTCGGCCTGACCCGCGGCCGAGGTCGCACCACCTTCGGCGGCCGGGTCTACGCGGACGTCCCCGGTCCACTTCGGACGGTCGGCGTGCTCACCGACGCCGCCGCGGTGCACCCCGCCCGGCCGGCCGCCGCGCACCTGCGGATGGTCGCCGCGGGCGGCGGCGTGGGCGCCCGGCGGGTGCGGGAGGTCCTGGCGGCCGTCGGCCTCGAATCCGTCGCGAGCCGGCCCGCCGGCCGGTTCAGCCTCGGCATGAAGCAGCGGCTCGGCCTGGCCGCGGCGCTGCTCGGCGACCCGGAGTACCTGGTCCTCGACGAGCCGGCCACCGGGCTCGATCCCGAAGGCGTGCGGTGGATCCGCGACCTGCTGCGGCGGCTGGCGGGGGAGGGCCGCACGATCTTCGCGTCGTCGCACCTGCTGGCCGAGATGTCGCTGCTCGCCGACGACCTCATCGTCATCGGCGACGGCAGGCTCGTCTCGGCCGGTCCCCTCGGCGAGTTCGTCCGGCGGCACGCGCACGCCGACGTCGTGGTGCGCGCCGACCGGCCCAGCGCGCTCCTGGTCGCGCTGGCCCGCGCCGGGTGCGCGTGCGGCAGGAAGCCGCCGACCTGGTCGTCGAGACCGCCGACACCGAGAGGGTGGCGGCGGTCGCCGTCCGGGCGGGGGTCGCGGTGCGGGAGCTGTTCGTGCGGCGCAGCGGGCTGGAGGACGCCTTCCTCGCCGCGACCGCGGCCGCCGTCCGGCACCGGGCGGAGCTGCCGTGAAGCACGCGCTGGCCTACGAATGGGTGCGGGCCCGCTCGCTGCGGTCGACGTGGCTGCTGCTCGCTTGCGCGGGAGTCCTGCAGTTCGCGTCCGGCCTGTACTGGGGCCGCAAGCGCGACCTGGGCACGCTCGACGCGTTCACCTCGGCGTTCGGGCCGGCCGACCGGCTGGGCGCGGTGCTGGTCGCGGCGATCGGGATCGCCGCGTTCGGGCTCGACCACCAGCACGGCACCCTCGCGACGACCCGGCTGGTGCTGCGCTCGCCGTTCCGGATCGTCGCCGCGCGGGCCCTGGTCACCGCCGGGCTCGCGGTGCTGGGCGGGGTGCTGATGGTGGTGCTGACCGCCGCCGGGGTGCTGACCGGCGGGGGTGCCCTGCCTGCCGGCGCGGGGGCGGCAGGCAGGGCGGTGGCCCCGGTGCTGCCGCTGACCGTCCTTTCCGGACTCGCCGGGGTCGCCCTCGGCGGGCTGCTGCGGCACACCGGGCTCGCCGTCGGCGCGTTCGCGGTGTGGACGTTCGTCGGGGAGACGACGCTGGCCGCGCTCGGCCGCGTGCCGGTGACCGCGCTGCCCGTCAGCGGCACGGCCTCGTCCGCGCTGCCGGGGACCGCGGTGTTCGCCGTTCTCGTCGTCCTCGCCCTGGGCGCGGCGACCTTCACCCTGGCTCGCCGTGACGGCTGATCCGGCGCACCCTAACCTGGGCACGGTGAAGCGGTGGCTGAGCTGGTGGGACGGCCGCGTCGTCCTGCTCGCGCTCGACGTCGCGGTGGCCGCGGCGGTGATCGTGGTGACGCTGACCGGCGGCGACCCGCGTGACCCGCACCCGGCGTTCTACGTGCCCGCGGTGTTCGTCTCCGGGCTCGCGCTGCTGGCGCGGCGGCGGTGGCCGTTCCTGGTGCTGCTGGTCGCCGTGGCGTGCCTGCCGGCCGGGGTGACGCTGCTGCCGCTGACGGTGGCGCAGTACTCGGTCGCGGCCCGGCACGGCGTCCACTGGGTGACCGGGCTCGGGGTCGTCGTCGCGGTGCTCGCCGGGAAAGTGGTGCCGGCGCTGAGCGCGCCGGAGAGCGTCACCCAGGTCGTGCTCGTGCTGGGGTTCTTCGTGTTCGGCCCGGTGCTGGCCGGGCTGTGGATGCACCAGCGCGCGGCGCTGCTGGCCGTGCTGCGCGAGCGCGCCGAAGAGGCCGAGCGGACCCGGACGCTGCTCGCCGACCAGGCCGTCTTCGCCGAGCGGCGGCGGATCGCGCGGGAGATGCACGACGTCGTCGCCCACCGCGTGACCGCGGTCGCGCTGCAGGCGGGCGCGCTGTCGCTGCGGGCGCCCGACGAGGAGACCGAGCAGGCCGCCGAGACGATCCGGGCCACCAGCGCGACCGCGCTCGACGAGCTGCGCGGCATCCTGCGCGTGCTGCGCGACGACGCCCCGTCCTCGGACGCGGGGCCGGGCGTTCTCGCGTCGTTGGAGGACTTGGTGGCGGAGGTCGTCGCGACCGGCGCGCGGGTCGAGCTGACGCTGCCGGACCCGCTGCCCGCGGTGCCCGGCCAGGTCGGCCGGGCCGTCTACCGGGTGGTGCAGGAGTCGCTGACCAACGCGGGGAAGCACGCGCCGCACACGGCCGTCGACGTCCGGCTCGCCGTCACCGGGGAGTGGCTGGCGGTCGAGGTGACCAACCGGCTGACCCCGCACGGCAGCGCCGTCCCGGGGGCGGGGTACGGGCTGGTGGGCATGCGCGAACGCGTCGAGCTGGCCGGCGGCGAGCTGCGCACCGGCCCGACGGGCGACGGCCGCTTCCGGGTGTCGGCGCGGTTCCCGGTCGGGGAGGGCGAGTGACGGTCAAGGTCGTGCTGCTGGAGGACGAGGAGCTGGTCCGCAGCGGCATCCGGATGATCCTCGAGTCGGCCGAAGACGTCGAGGTGGTCGCCGAGGACACGAACGGCGCGCGGGCGGTCGAGCTGACCGACCTCCACCGGCCGGACGTCGTGCTGACCGACGTCCAGATGCCGAAGGTGGACGGCATCGAGGTGGTGCGCCGGCTCGCGGCGCACCCGGCGGCGCCGGCGGTGGTGGTGCTGACGACGTTCGACGTGGACGAGTACGTCTACGCGGCCCTGCGCCATGGCGCGGCCGGCTTCCTGCTGAAGGACACGCCACCCCGTGAGCTGGTCAACGCGGTGCGCGTCGCGGCGCGGGGCGAGGCGATGCTGTCGCCGAAGATCACGAAGCGGCTGTTGACGGATTTCGCTTCCGGCGGTGGAAGGGCCCGGGCCCGGGCACGGCTGGCCGTGCTGACGCCACGGGAGCACGACGTGGCCGTCCACATCGGACGCGGGCTGAGCAACGCCGAGATCGCCCGCTCGCTGGTGGTGAGCGAGTCGACCGTGAAAGTCCACATCGGACACATCATGGCCAAGCTGGAGGCCGCCAACCGGACCCAGGTGGCGCTGCTGGTCCACGACGCCGGTCTGGGCTAGCGCGCCGCCCGGCGTTCGAGGATCTTGAGGGACTGTTCGCACCAGCGGAGGTTCTCCCGCTCGAACGCCAGTCCCCGCATCAGCGTCAGGTACGGGCCGACCCGCTCGGCCTCGGCCAGGTAGTCGTCCTCGAAGCGGCCGTCCAGCAGGCCCGCCCGCAGCCGCTCGTAGCGGGCGATCTTCGCCTCCGCGCGGGCCATCCGCTCGTCCAGGGCCCGGCGGACCGCTGCCCCGTCGCCGTCGTCGACCGCCTGAACCTGGACCAGCAGCTCGTCGCGGATCACGCCCGGGCGCGGGGCGCGCGCGGTGAACTCGCGCAGCGCTTGGCGGCCCGCCTCCGTCAGCGCGTACAGGCGTTTGTCCGGGCGCTTCTCCTGGTGGACCACGCGGGCGCGGACCAGGCCGTCCGCCGCCATCGCGTCCAGTTCGCGGTAGAGCTGCTGGGGGGTCGCGGGCCAGAAGTTCGCCACCGACGCGTCGAACACCTTCGCAAGGTCGTAGCCCGACGCCTCGCCCTCCAGCAGCGCCGCCATCAGCGCGTGCCGCAGCGACCTACTCACTTAGTTGATTGCCTCGCGCTGGATCCGGTCGAACTGCGCGGCCATCGCCTCGGACAACGCCTGCGCGGCCGACAGCGGCCGGACCATCACCGTGAACTCGTCGATCAGCCCGTCGGCGTCGAAGTGCAGGAAGTCGCAGCCTTCGACGCGGGTGTCCCCGATCCGGGCCTCGAAGACGAGCGCGTGGTCCCGGCCTTCGCCGCCGCTGAGTTCGCGCACGTACCGGAAGTCTTCGAAGACCCGCAGCACGCCCCGCAGGATCGCGGCGGTGATCGCCTTGCCTGGGTAGGGCTTGAACGCCACCGGGCTGCGGAACACGACGTTCTCCGCCAGCGTCGCGGCCATGGCCTCGGGGTCACGGGCCTCGACGGCCTTCCGGAAGCTGGTCATGCCTCACCTCACCTAGTCAAAAAGTTTAGTAGCAGCGTACCCCGTCCGTGACCGCTCGGCGACCCACAGCCTCACCACAGCCGCAGCACAGGGCCGGGCGTCACCTTGAGTCAAGGCCGGATCAGACGACCGTCAACCGGTCTTTACCCGGAAGGACACACATGGATCACGACCACGAGGGACAACGCGTCAGCAGGCGAAGGCTGCTCACCGGTGTGAGCTCGGTCGGCTTGGCCGCGCTCGTCACGGCGTGCGCGGGCAAGAGCCCGGTCACCACGTCCACCGGTGAGACCGTCGCCCTGCAGGCGGTCACCGACGCGGACCTCACCGCGTTGTTCACGGGCGCGCGGACGTGCACCCTCACCGCCGCCACCACACAGGGCCCGTACTACTTCGACGCGGACAAGATTCGCAGCGACGTCCGCGAGGACAAGCAGGGCGCGAAGCTGCGGCTCGCCCTGCAAGTGCAGGACAGCGAGACGTGCAAGCCGATCCCGCACGCGGTCGTCGAGATCTGGCACTGTGACGCGGGCGGACTGTACTCGGGCGCGGAGGCGGCGTCCGGTGGCGGTGGCACGCCGCCCACCGGCCCACCGCCGACCGGGACCCCGCCCACGCGCACCCCGCCGCCCGGCGGTGACGCCGACCTCGAGCCCACCGACGACAAGCGTTTCTTGCGCGGGGCCCAGGTCACCGACCAGCGCGGAATCGTCGAGTTCACCACCATCTGGCCGGGCTGGTACCGCGGCCGCACCGTCCACGTCCACGTGATGGTGCACGTGGGCAACGAAAAGACGCTCACCACGCAGCTGATGTTCGACGAGGCGCTGAACTCCGAGGTGCTGGCAACCCAGCCGTACGCGCAGCGCACCGGCCGGGACACGTTCAACGACAACGACTCCATCTACCAGCCGAGCATGCTGCTCAAGGTCACCAAAGCGCGCGACGGGTACGTCGGCTGCATCGTGCTCAACGCCGACCCGGACCATGACGGCGTCTAGCGCGCAGGGCCGCGCGGGTGGCACGACGGCCACCCGTGCGGCCGGCGTCACGACTTGGCGAGCCAGTCGGCCAGCTTCGTCTCCGCGAGCCGCGCGCCCGGTCCGGGCAGCAGGTCCGCCGCGCCCGGTACCGCGCCGAAGTACGGCGCCGCCGGGTCGGTGACGACCTCGCGCGGGTCCTGGCGCGCCGTCAGCACCCGCCGGACCCACTCGTCGAGGCCGAAGACCTCCGGGCCGGCGATCTCGGTGAGGCCGCCGACCGGCTGCCCGGCCGCGGTCCGGGCGACCGCCGCGGACACCTCGGCCGCCGCGATCGGCTGGACGCCCGCGCCCGGCAGGCGCACCACGCCGTCCGTCGTCGACGTGTCCGCGATCCCGCCCGCGAACTCGAAGAACTGCGTCGCGCGCACGATCGAATACGGCAGGCCCGACTCCGCGATCAGCCGCTCCTGCGCGACCTTGGCACGGAAGTAGCCGACGTCCGGCTGGCGGTCGGTGCCCACCACCGACAGCGCGACGTAGTGCGTCACACCCGCTTCCTTCGCCGCGGCGACCAGGTTCCCGGTCGAGGTGCGGAAGAAGCGCAGCACGTCGTCGTCGGCGAACGACGGCGAGTTCGACACGTCGATCACGGTGTCCGCGCCCTGCAGCACCTCCTTCAGCCCGTCGCCGGTCACCGTGTCCACGCCGGTGCTGGGGGCGGCGGCGACCGCCTCGTGGCCGTGCTCGGCCAGCCGGGTGACCACGTTCGTGCCGATCAGGCCGGTTCCGCCGATGCGGGGTGGGCGACTTGTCGATACCGGCGCGCTACACGCTCGCGCGCCGGGGCTGGTACTTCGCCCGCAGCGCCTTCTTGTCCGGCTTCCCGAGCCCGGTCATCGGCAGCGACTCGGCGATGATCACTTGCTTCGGCACGTGCACCGGTCCCTTGCGCTCCCGCACCGACGCCTGGATCTCGCTCGTCAGCTTCTCGACCGCGGCGTCGTCGGCGGCCGCGTCCGGGCGCAGCACGACGACGGCCGTCACCGCTTCGCCCCACTTCTCGTCCGGGGTGCCGATCACGCCCACCTGCGCGATCGCCGGGTGCTCGGCGACGACGTCCTCCACCTCGCGGGGGAACACGTTGAACCCGCCGGTCACGATCATGTCCTTGACGCGGTCGACGATGAACCAGAAGCCGTCCTCGTCCTCGCGGGCGACGTCGCCGGTGTGCAGCCAGCCGTCGCGGAACGTCTCCGCCGTCACCTCCGGCAGGTTCCAGTACCCGGCCGCCAGCAGCGGGCCGGCGACGCAGATCTCGCCGGGTTCGCCGGGGGCCACGGGGTTGCCGTCGGAGTCGAGCAACGCCGTGCGCAGGAACGCCGACGGGCGCCCGCACGAGGACAGCCGCGCGTCGTCGTGGTCGCCCTTGGCGAGGTAGCTGATCGCCATCGGTGCCTCGGACTGGCCGTAGTACTGCGCGAAGATCGGCCCGAAGCGGTCGATCGCCTCGCGCAGGCGCACCGGGTTGATCGACGCGGCGCCGTAGTACACCGTCTGCAGCGACGACAGGTCGCGCGTGCGCGAGTCGGGGTGGTCCAGCAGGGCGTAGAGCATCGTGGGCACCAGCATGGTGGCCGTGATGCGCTCCTCCTCGATGATCCGCAGGACGTCGGCGGGGTCGAACTTCGGCACGACGACCAGGGAGCCGCCCTTCAGCAGCGTCGGCGCGAAGAACGCCGCGCCCGCGTGGGAAAGCGGGGTGCAGATGAGGAACTTCGGCGCCTCCGGCCACTCCCACTCGGCGAGCTGGATCTGGGTCATCGTCGCCATCGCCTGCGCGGTGCCCATGACGCCCTTGGGCTTGCCGGTCGTCCCGCCGGTGTAGGTGATGGAGACGACCTGGTCCGGCGGCAGGGCGGCGGGCTCGAGCGGGCCCGGCTCGAACTTCGCGGCGGTCGCGGTCAGGTCGTGCCCGACGTGGGCCAGCGGCTCGGGCACCGGCCCGATGGTGAGCACCTGCCGCAGGCCGGGGACCTTCTCGAGCAGGCCGAGCGCCCGCTCGACGAACATCGGCACCGGATCGATGATCAGCGTCGTGATGCCGGCGTCGCCGAGGATGTAGGCGTGGTCGTCGAGCGAGCCCAGCGGGTGCAGTGCCGTCCGCCGCGACCCCTGCAGCTGGCCGGCCGCGATGATCAGCAGGACCTCGGGGCGGTTCAGCGACAGCAGGGCCACCGCCGCGCCCGTGCCCGCCCCGAGCTCCTCGAAGGCCTGGGCGTACTGGCTGACCTGCGCGGCGGTCCCGGCCCCGGTCATCGTCGTCTCGCCCAGCACCATCACCGGCGCGTCCCGGTGGCGCTTGAGGGCGGAGACGACCAGATGCCCGAGGTGGTTCGGATACCGCATCGCCGATTCGCCCATCGGAGTCCCTTCCCCGCCGTCTGACTAGAACACGTTATAGTTCTATGCGCTGAACCGGCTTGACGCAAGGGCTGGTGCCCGGCGGCGGGGAAGGGGAACAGGTTTCACCGACGGGGCAGGTCACGGAACCGGCGCGGTCTGGGCGCGGGCGACGGCTTCGTCGCGGTCGGCCGGCAGGAGGTACCCGTCGCGAACCGCCCGATCCGCCGCGGCGGTGAACTTCGCGACGTACGTGGCGTGGTCCGGGTACAGCTGCCGGATCCGCGCCGCGGTCAACGGTGTCGTCGTGCCCAGCAGCAGGCAGGCGCCCGCCACGTTGCCGCCGCTGTTGTTGGGGGAGTAGGCGGCCACCGGGGTGTCGAAGTCGGGCAGGCGGATGCCGCCCAGCGCGTTCTGGTCGGCGTCGCGGCGGATGAACAGGCCCAGCAGCAGGGAGATCGGCGTGGCCGTCGGGGGTGCCGCGCCGCCGCGGGCCCAGCGGTCGAGGTGGGCGAACGCCGCGTTCTCCGCGTACCGGAACGTCATGCTGTTCACGGGCTTGTCGCAGGTCGTGGGCGCGCCGTCGTTGATCGACCGGTCCCGGGCGTTGGCCGCGTTGTACAGGTCGAGCCCGTACTGGTCGGCGTGCGCCGTCCCGGCGACCTCCCAGGTGCGGACCCGCGCGGTGTCCTGCCGCACCGAGTTCGAGGCGATGACGTCGGTTTCCGACTGCAGCACGAACACCGGCGCGGCCAGGTCGGTGCGGATGTGCGCGGACAGCGCGCCGAGGACGCCCTCGCCGATCGGGGCCGCGAGGGCCGCCCGGCCGTGGATCATCAGGCCGTCGTAGACCCCGCGTACCGGTTGAACAGCGTTCGCATACGTCGTGAGCCGCAACGCGGACTGCGAGTGCCCGGTGCCGAGGACGACCGCCGGCGCCCGGCCGCCGAGCAGCTCCGGGTGCGTCCGGACCGCCTGTGCGGCCTGCGAAAACACGTCGTAGGACAGCGCGTCGGAGCTGAAGTTCACCGCGCCGTACCGCGCCGGGTCGAGGCTCTTCAGCTTGTCCGCACCGGCTTTCTGCGTCGTCACGCCGACGTAGGCGTAGCCCTCGCGGAGGAAGTGCTCGTACGACTGGGAGAAGTCGACCGGGATGTCGACGCCGAAGCTGACGTTGAGCCATTCGACGACGACCGTGCCGTTGAAGCGCGCCGGATCGTCCGGCCGCACCACGACCATCCGCGTGGTGTACGGGTTTCCGGTGGTGGCGACGTGCGTGGCCCAGCGGCCGTCGTCGGTCCAGAGGCCGTCCTGCGCGTAGGTGTCGGCCTGTCCGGACAGCAGGTACTCCTGTTCGACGTACCCGCGGGAGGCGAGGTCGAGGACGCCTTCGGCGCCGCTGACCGGCCAGCCCCGGCCGGCGTTCGCGGGCACCGGCGTCACGGTGGGCGCGGGGGCGGCCGCGGCCACGCCGGTGGCCACGACGGCGGGGAGGAGCAAGGTCAGCAGCAGGCAGGCTGCTCTGCGCATTTCGGAGACCCTCCTGGCGGTGGACGGCGACCGTCCACAATGGACAAGGATGCGGTGGCCACCGCCTTTCGTCTCTACCGGGGCGGCGGCACCGGGGCAACGACCGGCCGGCGGCCCGCAACGAAACGGCGCCGGAGTGCTCAGTCACCTGACAAGACGGGGGTGCGGGACACTCACCGCGGAAGAAAATGGGCTTTCGGCGCCGAAACCTTGCGCCGGGCCTCTCGGTGGACGAATATCGCGGGACGTTCTGCACGTGCAAGCGCACGGGCGAGGGGGTGTGGGTGACCGAGGTGGCACCGGCGGTGGCCGGGACGGCGGACGTCCCGAGCGACGCGGTCTTGATCCAGGCGGTGCGTGGTGGGGACCTCGCCGCGTACGGCCGGCTCTACGACCGGCACCTGGTCGCGGCCCGCCGGGTGGCGGCCGCGATCGCGTCCGGCGAAGCGGAGCGGGACGACCTCATCGCCGAAGGGTTCACCCGCGTACTGCGGATCCTGCGTGCCGGGGAGGGCCCGGACGAAGAATTCCGGCCCTACCTCCTGACGACGATCCGGAACACGATGATCAGCTGGCGCCGGCGCGACTCGGCGGTCTCGCTGGTCGCGGAGGTCCCGGACGTCCTGCCGGGCGAGGGCAGCGACGAACCGGTCGGCAGCCGGCTGCACGCCACCGTCGCCGCGGACGCGTTCGCGAGCCTGCCGGAGCGGTGGCGGACCGTGCTGTGGCGCACCGAGATCGAGGGCGAGTCGCCCGCCCGGATCGCCCAGGACCTCGGCATGACGCCGAACAGCGTCGCCGCGCTGGCCTACCGCGCCCGGGAAGGGCTGCGGCAGGCCTACCTGGACCAGCACGTCCCGGAGGCCCGGCGCCGCACCTGCCGGATCGTCTCCGGCCAGCTCGCCCGGTGGGTGCGCGACGGCGTCGGTGACCACAAGAGCCACCGGATCACGACCCACCTGGACCGCTGCGCGGACTGCCGGAAACTGGCCGTCGGGCTGAAGGAGCTGAACGCGGAGCTGCCGGCCACCGTCGCCCCGCTCATCCTCGGCATCCCGGTCGTGACGCACTGGCTGACGACCGGCGGCACCGTCGCTTCCTCGGGGGCGGCCGCGAGCACCGGGGCCTCCGCGCTCTCGTGGGCGACCGCGGCGAAGGTGGCCGCGGCGAGCGCGGCTCTGGTGACGACGGTGACCATCGGCGCGAGCACGTCCGACGTCGCGCCCTCGCCCCCGGCGACCGGCGCGGACGGCTCGACCACGCAGCCGGTGGGCACGCGGCCCGCGAGGCCCGGGACGACCGGGGGCGACGGGGGGACCGCGGCCGCCGACCCGCAGCTCACCTCCGTTCCGGCCGCCGCGTCCGGCGAACCGGCCGCCGGCGACGAGCCCGCCGAGGGGTCCGGAGCCGCGCAGGGGAACGGACCCGCCGGGCAGGCGAACGAAAACGCCACGAAGGACAAGGAAGCGGCCCAGGAGTCGAGGCAGGCCGCCAAGGAGTCGAAGCAAGCGGCGAAGGAATCCACCAAGGCCGCGAAGGAGTCCGCCAAGGCGTCGAAGAAGGCGGACAAGACGAAGAACCCCGAGGGCTGACCCGGCCCCGCACCGGGGCCGGGTCACCCGCTCAGCAGGGCTGCAGCAGCCAGCAGAGCCGGTACTTCGCCTGGTAGGTCGCGGAAGTCGCCGGAGCGACGATGTTCTGCGTCCGCGCCCCGCCGTGCGCCCAGCTCGAGAAGGCGTACTTGAGGTTGAGCGGCGGCAGGTTCTGCGGGCTGTCCGCGCTGATCGAGTTCGTCGAACCGGCGATCACCGTCCGGGAGAACGGGGTCCGCTGCTGCGTCCCGCCGACCGTCAGCAGTGCCTGGTCGGGGCTCGACGTGAAGTTCAGCGTCACCGTCTTCGGCTGCAGGTCGATCGTCTTCGAGCCGGTGCGGCCCGTCGAGTCCGTCGCCGTGAGCGTGAGCTGCAGGTAGGACGGGTATTCGTGGTCCGGCGCGACGAACGTGCCCGCCGCGACGCCCGGGAAGTCCTGGACGTTGTGCGTGTGGCAGGTGCCGTTGGCCGCGCAGTGCCGGATCGCGAGCCGCCACGACAGCGCCGCGGGCGGCAGCTCGCCGTCCTGTGCGTCGATCGCGCGGCCGGAGAACGCGACGGTCTGGCCCACCGACCAGGTCAGCGACGCGGCGGGCGCGTCGATGACCGGGACCGGGTCGAGCCCGGCCGGGGTCCCGACCGTCACGCGGACCGTCGTCGTGGCCGTCGCGCCGTGGGAGTCGGTCACCCGCAGCCCGGCGTCGACCGCGGCCGCCGTGGTGTAGGTCCACGTGGGCTTGGCGGCCGCCGAGTCGTCGTAGGCGCCGTCGGCATCGAGGTCCCAGGCGTAGGCGAGCACGTCCCCGGCGTCCGGGTCGGTCGAACCGGTGCCGTCGAACTGGACGGTCAGCGGGGCCGGTCCGCTCGACGGCGTCGCCGTGGCCGCCGCGACCGGCGGCCGGTTGGTGCCGCCCGGGTAGCTCACGCGACGCAGCTCGCCGCTGCCCAGCGCGACGTAGAAGAGGTCGCCGCCGGGGCCGGTGAGGACCTGCACCGGCGTGTTCGCCCCGGTCACGAACGGCACCAGGAGGCTCGGGCTGGGCTGGCCGTTGGCCGTCTGCATCGCCCAGATGCACCCGCGCGACGAGTCGGCGAAGAACAGCGCGCCGGCGTACGCGGCGGGGTAGTTGCTGCCCGACTCGAAGGCGATCCCGCTGATCGACGAGCCGCCCGTCGGGCACGGGTCGCTCGCGACGACCTTGGCGTTGTGGTTGTAGGCGTAGTACGGCGCGGTCTGCCCGCCGGAGCTGTACAGGGATTCGCAGCGGTCGAGGTTGGCGCCGTCGTAGCCGGCCTGGCGGGCGGTACCTTCGAAGCACGGCCAGCCGAAGTTCTCCGCCACCGCGTCGCCGGCGTTCGCCACGCGGTTGATCTCCTCCCAGGTGTTCCAGCCGACGTCACCGGCCCACAGCTCGCCGGTCCCCGGCCGGAACCCGAACCGGAACTGGTTGCGCGCGCCGTAGGCGATCACACGGCGGGCGTTGGCGTCGGTGCTGCTCGCGAAGGGGTTGCCGGGCAAGCCGTCGCCGGTGTCGGGGTCGATGCGCAGCAGCGTGCCGTTGAGCAGCACGGGCTGCCCGGCCGCGCGGCGCGGGGACTGCGACCGCAGCGCGCCGCCTTCGGCGTTCGGCGGGGCGAGGTTGGTCCCGGCCGGGGACGGCGGGTCGGCGCAGGGGTTGCCGGTCTGGCCGTAGTCGGCGTAGTTGAAGCTGGCGCCGTCGCCGCCGCCCGCGTACAGGGCGCCGTCGGGGCCGAAGGCGAGAGCGCCCACCGAGTGGCTGGGGAACTGCTGGCACCAGCCGGTGACGAGGGGTTTCTCGCTGACGGCGGTGCCGTCCTGGCCCATGGTGAGCCGGGAGACGCGGCCGGTGACCACGCACCCCTGGTCGGTCGCGCCCGGCGGCGTCGGGCACGTGTCGCCCCACCGCGGCGCGGTCCCGCCGGGCACGGCGTCGAGTGTGTAGGAGACGTAGACGTACGGCCGGGCCGGGAACGCCGGGTCGACGGCGAGCCCGAGCAGGCCGCGGTCCCAGAAGTCCTGGGTCTGCGTCCGCAGGTCGGCGAACACCGTCGCCGTCGGGTCGGCGAGGGAGTCGAAGACCTTGACCAGGCCGCTCTTCTCGGCGACGAACACGCGCCCGTCGGGCGCGAACGCGGCGGCGGTCGGCGAGGTCAGGCCGCCGATCGCGACGGTGTCGGCGAAGCCGGTGGGCACCGCGGCGGCGGGTGCCGCGACGGCCACCGCCAGTGCGGCGGCGACCGGGACCACGACGGCCGCGGCCAAGGCGCGGCGCGATCTTCGGGGGAACGGGAAAGGCAGCATGCGAACTCCTGGTGCGCGGGGACCGGACCGTCCCCTATGGCGCCGGAAGTCCGATAGTTGTTACAACGCGACGGAAAATGCACACGAACCGCTCAGCCGCGGTCGAGCCACTCCCGCAGGAGGGCGCGCTCGGCACCGGTGAGCATCGGCAGGTCCGGCGGGACGGCCGGCGGCGCCGGTGCGCCGGTCAGGATCCGGGCGGCCACGGCGTCGTACATGGCGTCGGCGAGGCCTTCGGTGGGCCGGGTCAGCAGGGCGAGCACCGCACCGGTGCCGGCCGCGTGGACCAGCTCGACGGCCAAGGGTTCGGGGACGCGGAGCCGGCCGGCCTCCGCGACGCGGCGCACCCGCGCGCGCAGGACGGCGAGCCCGGCTTCGGCCGCCGGCGACGTCCGGCCCGGCGTCACCAGCAGGCCGAACAGGGCCGGGTTGGCCAGGCCGAAGCCGATGTGCGCGGCCCAGCCGGCACGGAGGTCGTCGACCGGGTCCCGGTCCTCGTCGGGGGCTTTTTCGCTGACGTAGGCGGCGAAGACGTGCTCGGCGACCGCGTCGAGCAGCGCGTCCTTGTCCTCGAAGAACCGGTAGAGCGCGGGGGCCTGCAGGCCGGCGGCCTGGGCGACCGCGCGGATGGTGAGCGCGGCCGCGCCGTCGTCGTGCAGGAGCCGCGCGGCGGTTTCCAGGATGTGCGCCCGCGTTTCGCTCCGGTCCTTTGACATGGTTCCAATGGTAACGCATACTTGCTATCTCTGGTACTAACGTGGTTATTATCGTCGGTAACCAACGTGAAGGGATCGACCATGATCGTGATCACCGGGGGAACCGGCAAGCTGGGGTCGGGGATCGTCGAGGAGCTGCTCCGGCGCGTGCCGGCCGAGCGGATCGGCGTCAGCGTGCGGGAGCCCGGCCGGGCTGCCGGCCTCGCCGACCGGGGGGTGCGCGTCCGGCGTGGCGACTTCGCCGATCCGGAGTCGCTTGCCCACGCGTTCGAGGGTGCTTCTCAGGTGCTCGTCGTCTCGACGGACGAAACGGGGGAGACGGCAGTTCGCCGTCATGTCGCGGCGATCGACGCCGCGCGGGAGGCGGGTGCCAAGCGCGTTCTCTACACCAGTCACCAGGCCGCGGCCGAGGACTCGCTCTTCGCGCCGATGCCCGACCACGCGGCGACCGAGCGGCACCTCGCGGCCGGGGTGTTCACCGCGCTGCGCAACGGTTTCTACGCGAGCACCGTTCCGCTGCTGCTCGGCCGGGCCCGGGAAACCGGTGAGCTGGTCGCGCCCGCGGACGGGCCGGTTTCGTGGACCGCGCACGCCGATCTCGCCGAAGCCGCGGCGGTCATCCTGGCCGACGAGGGCCGGTTCGACGGTGCGACGCCGCCGTTGACCGCCCCGGTCGCGCACGACCTCGCCGACGTCGCGGACATGCTGAGCGATCTCACCGGGCGGACGATCCGCCGGGTGGTCGCCGACGACGACGAATGGGTGGCCGGCCTGGTCGGGCACGGGGTTCCGGAAGACCGGGCCACGCTGCTGCTCGGCATGTTCCGCGCGGCCCGCCGGGGCGAGTTCGCCGCCACCGGTCCCGAGCTGGAAGAGCTGCTCGGCCGGCCCGCGACCTCGCTGCGCTCCCTGATCGGGTGATCACTATGCACTCCGGCTATACACCTCGTGTACAGTCGGCCGCATGTCGATCGGACACACCCTGCTCGGGTTGCTGGAGAACGGGCCGCGCCACGGCTACGACCTGAAGCGCGCCTACGACGACCGGTTCGGGCACGACCGGCGCGTCCACTACGGCCAGGTCTATTCGACCCTGGCCCGGCTGCTCAAGCAGGGGCTCGTCGAGGCCGACGGCACCGAGGCGGGCGGCGGGCCGGATCGGAAGCGGTACGCGATCACCGAGGCCGGGGTCGCCGACGTCGGCGCGTGGCTGGCGACCCCGGAGAAACCCGAGGCGTACCTGCAGAACACGCTCTACACGAAGGTGGTGCTCGCGCTGCTGTCCGGCCGCCCGGCCGCCGACGTCCTCGACGTCCAGCGCACGGCCCACCTCGACGCGATGCGCGAGCTGACCCGCCGCAAGACCGGGGGCGACCTGGTCGACCAGCTGGTCTGCGACCACGCGCTGTTCCACCTGGAGGCCGACCTCCGCTGGCTGGAGCTGACCGCGGCCCGGCTCGACCAGCTGGCGAAGGAGATCGCGTGAGCACCGTGCTGCTGGAAGCCGTCGGCGTCCGGAAGGCGTACGGCCACACGGACGCGTTGACGGCGGCGAGCCTGCGGGTGTGCGCGGGCGAGGTCCTGGCGCTGATGGGGCCGTCCGGGGCGGGCAAGTCGACGCTGCTGCACTGCCTGGCCGGGATCGTCCGGCCGGACGACGGCACGGTCCGCTACCAGGGCCAGGACCTCGCGGCGCTGACGGACCGCGCCCGGTCGGCGTTGCGCCGCACCGACTTCGGGTTCGTGTTCCAGTTCGGCCAGCTGGTCCCCGAGCTGACGTGCCTGGAGAACGTGGCCCTGCCGCTGCGCTTGAACGGCGAGCGCGGCCGGGCGTCGGCCCGCCGGGCGCGGGAGGTGCTGGCCGAGCTGGGACTGGCCGACATCGCCGGCCGCCGCCCCGGCGAGGTGTCGGGCGGTCAGGGCCAGCGCGTGGCGGTGGCGCGGGCCTTGGTGACGGACCCGAGGGTGGTGTTCGCCGACGAGCCGACGGGAGCACTGGACTCCCTGAACGGCGAGCAGGTGATGCAGCTGCTGACCACAGCGGCCCGCGACCGCGAGGCGGCAGTGGTCCTGGTAACGCACGAACCCCGGGTGGCGGCGTACTCGGACCGCGAGGTCGTGGTCCGGGACGGGCGGACCCGCGAGCTGGAGGTGACCCGGTGAGGGGGCCGCGAGCCGTGCGGCGCGGCGGCCGGAGCCGGGAGCGGGTAGCGGCGGCTCGGCAGGAGTCCAGCGGCGGTGGCTGGTGGCGGCCGCGAGGTGCGGTGGCGGGCTCGTGGGAGTCCGGCGGCGGTGCTTGGCGACGGTCGCGAGGTGCGGTGGCGGTTTCGCGGGAGTCCGGCGGTGGTGGCTGGCCGCGGTCGCGGGGTGCGGCGGTGGTTCCGCGGGAGTCCGGCGGTGGTGGCTGGCCGCGGTCGCGGGGTGCGGCGGTGGTTCCGCGGGAGTCCGGCGGTGGTGGCTGGCCGCGCTCGCGGGGTGCGGCGGTGGTTCCGCGGGAGTCCGGCGGTGGTGGCTGGCCGCGCTCGCGGGGTGCGGCGGCGGGTTCGCGGGGGTCCGGTGGCGATGGCTGGCGGCGGTCGCGGGGTGCGGCGGTGGTTCCGCACGAGCCCGGCGAAGGCGGGCCGGCCCAGATACCAGGCCCAGCAGCCGCCGCGGCCTCGCGCGAACCTCGCGCGGCCGCGCATCCCGGCATCGCCCCGTGCGATAGCAGCGCCCTCACCTCGGCGGTGGTCCGGTGATCCGCCGCTGGACTTCCGATCTCCTCCTCGGCATGCGCCTCGCCCTCGGCGGCGGTGGTGCGCGCACCGCACTCGTGCGGCTCGCCCTCACCGCCGTCGGGGTCGGGTTCGGCGTGGTCGTCCTGCTCACCGCGACCTCCATTCCGAACCTCATCGGCGCGCGGGACGACCGGGCCGCTGCCCGCGTGTTCGACCTGGAAGCCACCGCTCCGGGTGTCGATCCCGTGTACCTCCTCGCCCGCGCCGACGAATACCGCGGCCGCGGCCTCGGCGGCTACCTCGTGCAGCACACCGGGCCGCACCCGCCCGCCGCGCCCGGCGTCGATCGGCTGCCCGGGCCGGGGGAGGCCGTCCTGTCCCCGGCGCTCGTGGACCTCTTGCGATCGCCGGAAGGCGAACTGCTGCGCCCGCGGTTCCCCCAACGCGTCGTCGGCACCATCGGCGACGCCGGGCTGACCGGGCCGCACGAGCTCTACTTCTACGTCGGCTCCGCCACCGTCGCGCAGCTTCCTGACGCCGCGCCGGTGAGCCGGTTCGGCGCCGACACCCACCGGCGCGCCCTCACCTCGCTCGAGCTGCTGCTCGTCGTGGTCGGCGCGACGACCTGCCTCGTCCCGGTGTTCGTCTTCGTCGTCACCAGCACCCGGCTCGCGGCGGCGGCCCGGGACCGGCGGCTCGCCGCACTGCGCCTCATCGGCGCCGACCGCGGGCAGGTCCGCCGGATCGCGGCCGGCGAGGCCCTGCTCGGCTCGTTCGCCGGCCTGCTCGCCGGGCTGGCGCTGTTCCAGCTCGTCCGGGTGCTCGTCCCGCGGATCACCGTCAGCGCCTTCCGCGGCGGCCTCTTCGGCACCGACGTCGTCCCCGACTGGCGGCTCGGCGTCCCGGCCCTGCTGGTGCTGCCCGTGCTCGCGTGCGCGGCGGCGGTGTTCGCGCTGCGGACCGTCGTCATCGAGCCGCTGGGCGTCGTGCGGCGGGGAACGCGGATCCGGCGCCGGCTGTGGTGGCGCCTCCTGCCCGCGGCCGCCGGCTGGGCCCTGCTGTTCACCGGTACCGACGGCGCCGAAAGCCCCGGCGTGATCGCCGGCATCGTCCTCATCCTCTCCGCCGTGCCCCTCGTGCTGCCATGGGTCGTCGAGCGGGTCGCCGGCCTGCTGCGCGGCGGGTCGCCCGCCTGGTTGCTGGCCGTCCGCCGCCTCCAGCTGGACAGCGCGACCGCCGCGCGCCTGGTCAGCGGGGTCGCCGTCGTGCTGGCCGGATCCATTGCGCTGCAAGGCGTTTACTCGCGCACCGAGAGCGACCGGCCCGCCCCGCAGGAGGTCAAGGTGCTCGCGAGCTACTCCGCCACCGGCTACGCCGACGCCCTGGCGTTCGCCGCCGCCTTCCGTGCGCTGCCCGGCCAGCGCGACGCGCCGTTGCGGAACCACGGACTGATCGAGAACGCGGCGGGGGAGCGGGCCTCGATCACCGTCGGGACGTGCGCCGACCTGCGTACCCGGGCGGGGCTCGCCGACTGCCGCGACGGCGACGTCTACGCCACCGGGGCCGGGAGCTACCTGCCCGCGCCCGGCGAGCACGTGTGGTTCTCCCAAGCCGGCCGCACCGGCCCGCCCGCCCTTCCACAGTGGACGGTCCCGGCGGTCCACCGCGTGGCCGGCGCCCGAGGCGAGACGGCGGCGCTGCTCGTCACCCCGGCCGCGCTGGCGACGGCGGCCGGCGTCGCGCTGACCGTCAACGCGGATGTCCCCACCGCCGACGCGGATCTGGTGGAGCGCGTCCGGAACACGGTGGGGTGGCAAGGAACCGTGTACTCGCTGGGCACGGAAAGCGACGGCACGTACGCGCTCATCACCCGCGCGCTGTCGGTCGGCTCCGTGCTGGTGCTGCTGTTCGTCGCCGGCAGCCTGCTGGTCGCCGCGTGGGAGCAGCTGCGGGAACGGCGGCGCAGCCTCGCCGCGCTGATGGCGAACGGCGTCGGACGCGGAGTGCTCGCCCGGTCGCTGATCTGGCAGCTGGCGATCCCGGTGGCGGTCGCGGTGGCCGTCGCGGTGCCGGCCGGGCTCGCCCTCGACTGGCTGGTGCTGACCCTCGTGGTGCACCGGCCGATGCTGGTCGACGGTCCGGCCATCGCGGTTCTGACGGCGACGGCGATCGCGGCGGTACTGCTCGTCACCGCGCTGACACTGCCCGCATTGTGGCGGACGACGAGCCTGGAGAATCTGCGGGAGGAATGAGCGGGCAAGGCGGTCGGTCCGGTTGTTTCCGGGACCGGCCGTCACGCGGAAAGCCTTTTCGGGCAAGCAGATCCTGCCCGAAAAGGCGCCCCATTCGCCCTGGTGCCGTTTTCCGTTTTGGGCGATCCTGAATACGCCGATATTCGCCGTTCCACGATTCCGAGGCGATCCGATGCGTATCATGTACGACGCGGTCACCGCGCGAAACATCTTGAAGAAGGACCGGCGGCCGGCGCTCGTGGCCGGGTACATCGACCGGATCAGGCTGGCGCCGTGGAGCGCCGCGGACTGGGACCTCTTCCCCGACGCGCTGAAGGTGCGGATCGTCAAGAAGGCGTCGACCAACGACGGGCACGTTCTCGACGTCGAGCCGGGCGACGCCACGCCCGCCGAAGCGCCGGGCTGGGCCCGGATGCGGCGCCAGTCGGGGTTCGCGCACCCGGTCATCTACTGCAACCGGTCGACCTGGCCGAAGGTGCGGGCCGCATTCGCGGACCAGGGCGTCGAGCCGCCGTTGTACTGGATCGCCACGGCCACCGGCAAACCCGAAATCCCCGCCGGCGCGATCGCCGCGCAGTACCTGCTCGACGTCGAGCCCGGCATCGACATCTCCGTCGTCGCGGACTACTGGCCCGGCGTGGACACGTCGGCGTCGCTGACCACCGAACCGGAAGTGGAGCTCATGGAACGCATCACCGTCACCCCGCCCAACGCCGGGCAGAACACCGTGCGGCTCAACCTGTCCGGCAGCGCCGGCGCCGCCATCGTCGTCCGCCCCCGCATCAACCGCGACGGCGTGTCGAAGCCGATGTGGGTAGGCAACATCTTCGCGTGGGGCTCCGACAAGACGGGCGTCGGCCACAACCCGAAGTCCGACCCCAACTACGACGACCGGCTGACGTCCCACCGCCGTTTCGCCCTGCCGGGCGCGGTGTGGGCCGACCTCGAGTACAGCGCCGCGGAGGAGTTCGACATCGACATCGTCGGCTGAGCACCGCTCAGGAGCACCGGCTTGTTCTGGGCAGCCGCGGAAGTCACCGCCGACGGCGAGGGGACGGTCGGGGGCTCGCTGTCGGCCCGTGGAGCCAGTCGCGTGTCGTGACTGCTGTTGTGCAACACCGAATCCGCCGGAATTGTGTGCAGTTCGCCGGCGCACACCACGCGATCGCGCGCCGCCGGTCGCGTTCGAAGGCCGGCCGTCCGCGGTCACTGCCGGCTTGGCCGCGAGATAGCCGCCTGCCGAATGCCCCTCGCCGCGACGCGGCCGGCGTCGAGTTCCGGCTCGGCCGCGGGGTGGCGGACCCAGCGGACCGCGCCCGCCCGCCGGTTGCGATTCGTGAGTGCCGAGCGTGCGCCGTTCTTGTGCGACCGCTGGCTGCGCGCGGTCAGTTGCGAGCGCTGGGCCCGCCGCTCTGTTCGGCTGCCGGTTGCGCGCCGCGAATCGGGAGTTCCGGCCCCCGCCGCCCTCGTGCGCCCCTGGCTCCGCCCTGTGCCCGACCGCCGGGTGCGAGCCCGCTGCCCCCTGCCGACCGCCGGCGGCATGCTCGCCGCCCCGGTGCCCAACCTGTCGACCGCAGGCCGCGCCCGCAAGTGCCCCGCCGACCCGCGCCGCGGTGACCGGCCGAGTGCTCTCCGTGCCATGTTGACACGCCCGCCAAGCGAGTGTCAGTATCAGGATTAATCCGATTGGAAACGTTTCCACCCCAAGATCCGCACTTGGAAACGTTTCCAAACCCGCACACCGAGGTAGCCGATGACGTCAACACGGGCCACGCTGCTCCAGGTCGCCGAGCGGGCCGGGGTTTCCCTGGCCTCGACCTCGCGCGCCCTGCACGGGACCGGTGCCAGCCCGGCCATGGTCGAGCGTGTCCGGGCCGCTGCCGCCGAGCTCGGCTACAGCGCCGATGCCATCGGGCGGTCGCTGCGGCTGAAGAAGACCTTTCAGGTCGCCTTCGCCGTCGCCGACATCGGGAACCCCGTCTACGTCGAAATGATGCGGGCCATCCACGAAGTCCTCGCGCCGCACGGGTACCGGGTCGTCGTCATGTCCACCGGGGACACCGCGCGCTCGACCACCGAACTCGTGCGCAGCCTCAACAGCGGGTTCGTCGACGGCATGATCGTCAGCCCGCTGCGCACCGACGACCGGCTGATCGAGGAGATCCAGCAGGCCCCCGTCCCGGTCGTGGTGATCGGGCGGGCCCTGGACGACCGTGGCATCAGCTCCGTCTCCACCGACTCCGCCGGCGGGATCGGCGCGGCTGTGCGCCACCTGCACTCCCTCGGCCGCCGGCGGGTCGGGTTCCTCAACGGCCCGCTCGACACCACGCCCGGCGCCGCCCGGCAGCGCGGGTTCGACGCCGCCACCGAAACCACCGTCTTCGACCGGACCGACCAGGAGGTCGCCGCCGACTTCACCGTCACCGCCGGGCTCGAAGCCGCGCGGAGGCTGCTCGCCCGCGGGCGCCTCGACGCCCTCGTCGCCGCGAACGACCTGCTCGCCATCGGGGCGATCCGGGCCGTGCGGGAAACGGGCCTGTCGGTGCCCGGGGACGTCGCGATCACCGGCATGGACGACACCGAGCTCGGCCAGGTCTTCCAGCCCAGCCTGACCAGCGTGTCCCTCGGCTCGACCGAGCGCGGCCGCGCGGCCGCGCGGATCATGCTCCGGCTCGCCGACGACCCGGACCACGCCGCGCAGCAGGTGGCCGTCGGCCCGGAGCTGCGCGTGCGCGAGTCGACCGGAGGTGCGCAGTGACCGCGACCCTGACCCGTCCGGCGCCGGCGACCGGGAAGAAGAAGCCCGCGCTGGCCCGCACGCGACGGCGCGAGGCGATCGCGCTGGTGCTGCCGTCGCTGATCCCGATCCTCGTGCTCAGCGTGGCCCCGCTCGTCGTCGGGATCTTCCTCGCCTTCACCGACGCGCGGCTCGTCCGCCACCCGGACTACGGCTTCGCCGGCATCGACAACTTCACGAAGCTGGCCGGCAACAACCTCTTCTGGGACTCGCTGCGGATCGGCATGATCTGGACCGTCGGCGTGACGCTGCTGCAGCTGGCCGCCGCGATGGGTCTCGCCCTGCTGCTCAACTCCGGCCTGCGGCTGCAGGGCCTGACGCGGGTGCTGGCGCTCGTGCCGTGGGCGATGCCGCCGGTCGTCGTCGCGATCATGTGGCAGATGATCTACTCGGCCAACGGCGGCCCGCTCAACGCCTTCCTCGGCAGCGTCGGCCTGCCCGACGACATCAACTGGCTCGGCGACTTCTCGGTCGCGCTGCCCGCGGTGATCGTCGTCGGCGTCTGGGTCGGCATGCCGCAGACGACGGTGACGCTCCTGGCCGGCCTGCAGCAGATCCCGGCCGAGCTGCACGAAGCCGCGTCGGTGGACGGCGCGGGCGCGTGGCGGCGGTTCACCGCGGTCACCTGGCCGAGCCTGCGCCCGATCGTCACGTCGATCACGTCGCTGAACTTCATCTGGAACTTCAACTCGTTCTCGCTGGTCTACGTCCTCACCGCGGGTGGGCCGGGCGGCAAGACGATGGTCCCGGTGCTGTTCATCTACCTGGAGGCCTTCAAGAACCGCGAGATCGGCTACGCCGCCGCGATGGGCCTGGTGCTCGTCGTCGTGGTCGTGCTCATCCTCGCCGTCTACCTGCGGTCGCAGTTCCGCGACGACCGCGCTGCCGGGAAGGTGCGCTGATGCGGGTCCTCGTGCGCCCGGCCCAGTACGCGGCCCTCGCGCTCTACATCCTGTTCCTCGGTTTTCCGTTGCTGTGGCTGATTTCCGCGTCGGTCAAGTCGTCGGGTGAGCTGAACTCGCTGACGGTCGGCCTGCTGCCGAGCGAGTGGCACTGGGACAACTACACCGAGGCGCTGAACAAGCAGGGCCTGGTGCGCTCCGCGGCCAACAGCCTGATCGTCGCGCTCACCTCGACCGCGCTGTCGGTCGTGATCGCCGTGCCCGCGGCCTACGTGCTCGCGCGGCTCAAGGGAAAGGTACGGGCGGCCGGCGTCGGCTGGATCCTGGTCAGCCAGGTGTTCCCGGTGGTGCTGATCATCCTGCCGCTGTTCCTCATCCTGCGGGCGCTCGGGCTGGCCGACAACCTCGCCGGCCTGACGCTGGTGCACACGACGTACATGCTGCCGTTCGCGCTCTGGATGCTGCAGGGCTACGTCGCCGCGATCCCGGTGGAACTCGAGGAAGCGGGGGCGATGGACGGCGCGAGCCGGCTGACGGTGCTGCGCACCATCGTCTTCCCGTTGCTCGCTCCGGGCGTCGTCGCGACCGCGATGTTCAGCTTCGTCTCGTCGTGGAACGAATTCTTCTTCGCGCTGGTGCTGCTGCAGTCGCCGGAGAACTACACCCTGCCCATCACGCTCAACATGTTCGTCGGCGGCGAGGGCAAGGTCGCCCTCGGCCCGCTCGCCGCGGGCGCCGTGCTCGCCGCCATCCCCAGCATCGTCTTCTTCGGCATCCTGCGCCGGAAGCTCACCAGCGGCCTGATGGCCGGGGCGGTGAAGGGATGAACCCCACCAAGGAACACTCGAAAGGTCGGTCGATGAAGACACGACGCATGATCGCCGCCACCGCACTGACGGTCGCCGGCCTGCTGCTCACCGCGTGCGGGAGCAGCGGAAGCGGGGACGGCGGGAACGGGCCCGTCACCCTCACCTTCCAGTCCCTGTCGGACCAGCCCGCCGCCATCGCCGCGACGCAGAAGATCGTCGGCGACTGGAACAAGGCCCACCCCGACGTCCAGGTCAAGATCGTCCAGGCGGGCTGGGACGGCGTCTACGACAAGCTGATCACCCAGTTCAACGCGGGCACCGCGCCGGACATCGTGCACTACGAAGCCGCCGGCATCGCACCCTTCGCCACCGACGGCTACCTCGCGGACCTCTCGCAGTACCTGCCGGAGCAGAAGCGCGCCGACATCCCGAAGGGCGTGCTGGACTCGGTGACCGTCGACGGCAAGGTGATCGCCGTCCCGACCGAGCTGCAGTCCTATGTGGTCTTCGCGAACAAGACCCTGCTGCAGCAGGCGGGCGTCACGATCCCGACCGGCGCCACGATGTCCTGGGACCAGCTGCGCGACATCGCCAAGGCGACCACAAAGGACGGGAAGTTCGGCCTGGGCTGGGGCCTGTCGAGCCCGACGGCGGCGTTCGTCGCGCTGGCCCCCGGCTTCGGCGGGAAGTACTTCGAGGGCACCGGCGACAAGGCGCAGCTGAGCGTCGGCCAGGGCGAGCAGGCGCTGCCGCAGCTCGTCGACGCGATGGCGCACCAGGACCACTCGATCCTCCCGGTCACGCTGACGCAGTCCGGCACCAAGGCGCTCGCGCCGTTCTACGCCGGCCAGATCGCGATGACCGTGCAGGGGTCCTACCAGGCCGCCAACATCGCGAAGGACGCGCCGAAGGGCTTCGACTGGGTCGTGCTGCCGCCGCTGGCCGGTTCGGCCGGCCCCGAGCAGGCGGCCAACCCGCAGACGCTGTCGGTCAACAAGGACTCCGGCCACGTCAAGGAGGCCGCCGAGTTCGTCGACTTCTTCACCAGCACCGAAAACCTCGCCGCGATCAACGAGGCCGACGCGCTGATCCCGCCGACGACGTCCGCGCGGCAGGCGCTGACCACCAAGCTCGGCGCGAAGAACGGCTGGAAGGAAATCCTCGCTTCGGGGGAGTACCTGACCTCGGCCCCCTACCTGTTCGCCGGCAAGTACGCGCAGTGGAAGGACACCGTTGCGACCCCGGCGTACCAGCAGTTCCTCGGGCAGAAGATCGACGCCGCCGGCCTCGCCAAGCAGCTCGAGGACGGCTGGAAGAGCGTCAGCAAGTGACAGGAGCGGATTGGTGACCTGGCTGGAAGACCGGGCCGTCGCGGTGATCACCGGTGCGGCCGTCGGGGACGCCCTCGGCGGCGCCACCGAAGGGTGGACCCCGGAGCAGATCGAAGAGCGGCACGGCGGCCGGGTGACCGGCGTCGTCGGGCCGTGGTACCCCGACTGGCGGACCGCGCGGCCGATCGCGCCGTACCACAAGGGCGACGGGCACATCACCGACGACACCCTCATGACGCGGGCGCTCGTCGAGGTGTACGCCAAGCGCCGCGCGCACCTCGACGCGTACGCGATGGCCGAGGACCTGGTGCCGCTGATGATCGGCGAGCCGCGCTGGGTGCCGGAGCTGGAGTCGACCGCGTTGCTGCTGCAGCGGGTCTTCCTGGCGGAGAAGTGGATCGTCGCGAGACTCCACTACGGACACGTCGATCCGCGCGAAGCGGGTGTGGGCAACGTGGTCAACTGCGGCGCGGCGATGTACGTCGCCCCGGTGGGCGTCGTGAACGCGGGTGACCCGCGGGCGGCCTACGCCGAGGCGATCGACCTCACCGGCGCGCACCAGTCGAGCTACGGCCGGGAGGCGGCGGGCGTGCTGGCCGCGATGGTGGCGGCCGCGGTCGCCCCGGGCGCGTCGCTCGACGACGTCGTCAAGGCCGCGCTGGGCGTGGCCCACGACGGGACCGCGGCGGCGTTGCGCGCGGTGGTGGAGACGTTCGGTGGCCGGTCCGTTCCCCCGGCCACCGACGGGGAAGAACGCGCGCTGGCGGCGCTCGTCCGCGAGACCGTCGCGCCGTTCGACTCGGTCGGGCCGCACTACCGGGAGATGTCGATGGACGCGCGGCGCCCGTCGCGGACCAAGTCCATCGAGGAGCTGCCGGCGGCCCTGGCGTTCGTGCTCGCGCACCGGGGCGACTTCCGGGGCGCGGTGCTCGCCGCGGTCAACTACGGCCGGGACGCCGACTCGATCGCCGTGATGGCGGGTGCGGTGTGCGCCGGCCTCGGCGGGACGGCGGTCGTGCCCGCCGAGTGGGTCGACGAGATCGGTGAGGCGAGCCGGATGGACCTGCGGGAGACCGGGCAGCTGCTCGCCTCGGCGGCCGCGGACATCCTGAAGGCCGACCGCGAGCGCGCCGCGGCCCGGGCCGAGTTCCTGGAGGCGACGGCGTGAGGCTCACCTGGGCCCAGCCCGAGGACCTGCTCCCGCACGAACTGGTGCAGTCCGCCGCCGAAGGCAAGGACGTGACGGCGGTGCGGGAGCGGTGGATCGCCGCAGGTGGTTCGCCGACGCCGGCCGTGAGCGGCGCGGGCCCGGCGGCTTCCGGGTTGCGGCCCTTGGCGCGGGAACTGCTGGACTCGCTGGGTGCGCCGCCCGCCGATCCGTCGTGGGACGAACTGGAGTTGCCTGCGGTGGCTTCGCTGCCGCGCGGATCGCGCGGGCGTGAGCCGGCCGCGTGGACCGGCCGGGCCGCGGGGTGCCTGCTCGGCAAGCCCGTGGAGAAGATCCCGCGGGAGGGCATCGAGGAGATTTTGCGGGCGACCGGGCGCTGGCCGTTGACCGGCTGGTTCACCGCGGTGGGTCTGCCGGCCGACGTCGCCGCGCGGTGGCCGTGGAACCGCCGGTCGGCGCCGACGTCCCTCGAGGAGAACATCGACGGGATGCCGGAGGACGACGACCTCAACTACCCGATGCTGGCGTTGTCGTTGCTGGAGGCGCACGGCCGGTCGTTCACGACGGACGACGTCGCGCAGCTGTGGCTGGACAACCTGCCGGCCGGGCGGGTGTTCACGGCGGAGCGGGCGGCGTACCGGAACCTGCTGGACGCGCGTTCCGACACGGCGACGTTCCGGAACCCGTTCCGCGAGTGGATCGGCGCGCTGATCCGCGCGGACGTGTTCGGCTGGGTGTCCCCGGGCGACGTGGTTTCGGCGGCGCGCCTGGCGTGGACGGACGCGCGGCTGAGCCACACGCGCAACGGCGTGTACGGCGCGATGTGGGCGGCGGCCCTGGCGTCGGCGGCGATGGTGTGCGACACGGTGGACGAGGTGCTCGACGCGGCATCGACGGTGCTCCCGGCCGGCTGCGACCTGGCAACGGCGGTCCACTTCGGACGATCGGCGGCTGCCTCGGGGACTGTCGCAAGTGGACTCGACCGGCTGCACGAGGCCTACGGGCACCTGCATTGGGTGCACGTGCTGAACAACGCGGCGGTGATCGCGTACGCGCTCGCGGCGGGTGGCGGAGACTTCGGGCGGAGCGTTTCGATCGCGGTTACGGCGGGCTGGGACACGGACTCCGCGGCCGCGACGGTCGGGGGAGTGGTCGGCGCGGTGAGCGGGGTGGACGAGTACTGGAGCAAGCCGCTGGACGGGCGGATCGCGACATCGTTGCCGGGTGGGGAGAGGCGGATCGCGGACCTGGCGGCCCGCACGGCGGCGCTGGCGGGGGTGGAGCGATGACCGGCCGCCCAGTGCCCGACGGCCGGGCTGCGCCCGGCGAGCCGGAGGGTGGTGCGGTGGCCAGCGGCTCCGGTTCGGGCCGCACGGATGTGGCCCAGGCCACCAGCTGGGCGGTGCCCGATGGCCCGGCAGCTGGCCGAGCGGTGCCCAGCGTCCGGGAGGGCGGAGAATTTGCTTCCGACCACGTGACCTCGGCCGCCGGCCGCGTTGTGGTCGTCGGGTCGGCCAACGTCGACCTCGCCGTCGATGTCCCCAGGCCACCCAAGGCCGGGGAAACCGTCCTCGGCGACCGACTGCGCCGCAGTCCCGGCGGCAAAGGCGCGAACCAGGCCGTCGCCGCCGCGCTGGCCGGGGGTGCCGACACCACCTTCGTCGGCGCGCTCGGCGAAGACGAAGGCGCCGACCTCCTCCTCGTCTCCCTCGGTGGTGCCGGCGTCCGGACCGACCTCGTCGAGCGGGCCGATGCTCCCACCGGCACCGCCTTCATCACCGTCGCCCCCGACGGCGAGAACGCCATCGTCGTCGCTCCCGGCGCGAACGACCACGTCAAGATCGGGGCGGCCCAGGCCGACCGCATCGCCGAAGCCGACGTCGTGCTCGCCCAGCTGGAAATCCCGCTCGACGTGGTGGCGGCGGCCGCCGCGGCCAGGAAACCGCAAGCCCTGATGATCCTCAACGCCGCGCCGTCGCGGGAACTCCCGGATTCGCTGTGGGACGCCGTCGACCTGCTCGTCGTCAACGAGCACGAAGCCGCCGACCTCGCCGGGGAACCCGAGAAACTGCTCGAGCGCGTGCCCGCCGTGGTCGTCACCCTCGGCGGCGAAGGATGCGTTGTCCTGCAGAAGAACCGCGAACCCGTGCGGGTCCCCGGCATCCGTGTCGACGTGGTCGACACCACCGGCGCCGGAGACACCTTCTGCGGCGTGCTCGCGGCCGCGCTGGCCCAGGGGCACAGCCTTCCCGAGGCCGCTCGGCGCGCCGGAACCGCCGGTGCGCTCGCCGTCACGAAACCCGGCGCCCAAGCCGCCGTCCCCACCGCAGCCGAGGTCGCAGGAAAGACGTCATGACCTACCAGTTCGACCCGCTCGTCCCGCGGCCGATCGACCGGCCCACCGAGGTCCGCGGCCCGCTCGCCGACCTCGACGACGCCAAGATCTTCGCCGCGCCGGCCGATCCCGCGGACCGCCCGGCGTGGCGCGCGAAACTCCACGAGTGGCGTGCGGACGCCCGGCGCCGCCACGGCTACACCGGCGCGGCGTACGACCGTCCACAATCGACTTGGGCGGCGACGTGCTACGCGGTCACCCAGGTCTGGCTCTGGGACGAACTCCTCTACTCCTTCGAGGACCGCGCGTTCACCCCGCACCGCTTCCTCGCCGACGCCCGCGAGCGTTTCGGCGGGCTCGACGCCGTCGTGCTCTGGCACGCCTACCCGGTGATCGGCCTCGACGACCGCAACCAGTGGGACTTCTACCGCGACGTCCCCGGGCTCACCGACCTCGTCGAGACCCTGCACGCCGAAGGACTCCATGTCTTCGTCGACTACAACCCCTGGGACGTCGGCACTCGCCGCGGCGAGGACGATCTCACCGAGCTGGCCGCGCTCGTGAAAGACCTGAAGGCGGACGGCGTCTTCCTCGACACGCTCAAGAAAGCGGAACCCGACTTCGTCGACCGCCTCGAAGCCGCCCGGCCCGGCATCGTCCTCGAAGGCGAGTCCAAGCTGCCGGTCGAGCGGATCGAGGACCACGCGGCGTCGTGGGCCCAGTTCTTCGCCGACTCGCCCGTGCCCGGCGTCCTGCGCGCCCACTGGTACGAGCGCCGGCACATGCAGCACCACGTCCGCCGCTGGCACCGCGACCACAGCGAGGAACTCCAGTCCGCGTGGCTCAACGGCGTCGGCGTGATGGTCTGGGAGGTCGTCTTCGGCGTGTGGGTCGGCTGGTCACCCCGCGACGCCGCCACCGTCCGCCGCATGGTCACGCTCCAGCGCGCGGCCAAGGACCTGCTCCTCGACGGGGAGTGGACACCGCTGGCCGAACTGCCGCCCGAGGCGGAGGCGGCCGGCGTGTACGCGTCGAGCTGGCAGCGCGACGGCCGGACACTGTGGACACTCGTCAACCGCGGCGACACCGACTACCACGGCCCGCTGCCCGGCACGGACCTCTTCGGCGGGGTACCGGCGCACGGCATCGGCGCCGCCGTCGAGGGGTGGCTGCCGGACCTCCCGCCGTTGCCCCACGACCCGGATGCCCGGTTCCCGCACCGGATCGCGAAAAGAGTGAGTCCACAGCGGACAAAGGGTGAGCCCGACGCGGACGCCGTCGTCGTCCCGGCCGGGCCGTACGTGCTGACCGTGCGGTACCGCGCCCGCGAGACCGGCATGTACCAGGGAGCGCCCTATGTGGACGAATGGAAGCCTCTCCCGCCGCGCCTGCACGACGCCCGAACCCTGCAACGCGAAGGAGAACTGACCACCGCGGTGGCGGTCGCCGCCACCGAAGTGACCAACGCGCAGTACGCGGAGTTCGCGGCCGCCACCGGCCACGACTGGACCCCGACGGGCGCCCCGGACGAGCCCGTCACCCACGTCGACCTCGACGACGCCCGTGCGTACTGCGCGTGGCGCGGCGGCCGTCTGCCCACCGAGGACGAATGGCAGCTGGCGGGGGACAAGCTCCGCCGCGGCACCCCCGCCGTGTGGAACTGGACCGAGAGCGAACACTCCGACGGCCGCACGCGCTTCGTGATGCTCAAGGGCGGCAGCGACTACGTGGCCGAAGGCTCCGAGTGGTACGTCGAAGGCGGGCGGAAAGCCCCGGACTACACCGTGAAGCTCCTCCTGCCCGGTCTGGGGCTGGCGCGGAGCGCGACGGTCGGCTTCCGCTGCGCGTGGGAGGTGCCGGCGTGACCGTTTCCCGTGACCCCTCGGCCGGGGCGCTGGCCGGGCTGCGCGTCGTCGACGCGTCCACGCTCTTCGCCGGCCCGATGGCCGCGATGCACCTGGGCGACATGGGCGCCGACGTCATCAAGGTCGAGCACCCCCGCAAGCCGGACCCGTCGCGTACGCACGGCGCCGCGAAGGACGGCGTCAACCTGTGGTGGAAGACCCTGGGCCGCAACAAGCGCACGGTGACCGCCGACCTCGGCAGCGAAGGCGGCCGTGAGGTGTTCCTCGCGCTGGCCGCCACGGCCGACGTGGTGATCGAGAACTTCCGCCCGGGCACCCTCGAACGCTGGGGCCTCGGTTACGACGAGCTGGCGAGCTGGAACCCGAAGCTCGTGCTCGCCCGCGTCACCGGCTTCGGGCAGCTCGGTCCGTACCGGTCCCGGCCCGGCTTCGGCACGCTCGCCGAGGCGATGAGCGGCTTCGCGGCGACGACCGGCGAACCGGACGGACCGCCGACGCTGCCGCCGTTCGGGCTCGCCGACGGCGTCGCGTCGCTGGCCACCGCGTACGCGATCATGGTCGCGCTGGCCGCCCGCGCGAACACCGGGCGCGGCCAGGTCGTCGACACCGCGATCATCGAGCCGATGCTGGCCATGCTCGGCCCGCAGATCACGCGCTGGGACCAGCTGCGCACCGTCCAGCCGCGCACCGGCAACCGGTCGACCAACAACGCGCCGCGCAACACCTACCGGACCGCCGACGGCCAGTGGGTCGCGGTGTCCACTTCGGCCCAGTCGATCGCCGAACGCGTGGTCCGCATGGTCGGCCGGCCCGACCTGGTCGACGAACCGTGGTTCGCCACCGGCGCCGAGCGGGCCCGGCACGCCGACGAACTCGACGAGGCCGTCGGCAAGTGGATCGGGCAGCGCACCCGCGACGAGGTCGTGGCCGCGTTCGAGCGGGCGCAGGCGGCGGTCGCGCCGATCTACGACGCCGCCGACATCGTCGCCGACCCGCAGTTCCGCGCGCTCGGCACGATCCACGAGATCGACGACGCCGAACTCGGCCCGATGCTGATGCAGGGCCCGCTGTTCCGGCTGTCCGGGCACGACGGCGTCATAGGCTTCACCGGCCGCCCGCACGGCGCGGACACCGACGCCGTGCTGGACGAGCTGGGGTTCTCGCCCGAGCGGGTCGCCGAACTGCGCGAGCGGGGTGCGGTGTGAGCCCGCCGCTGACCTTCCTCTACACGCCGGCCGACCGCCCCGACCGGGTGGCCAAGGCCCTGGACTCGGCCGCCGACGTCGTGCTCGTGGACCTCGAGGACGCGGTCGCCCCGGCCCGCAAGGGCGAAGCACGGGACAACGCCGTGCAACTGCTCGCCGACGTGGCGAGGCCGGTGCAGGTGCGCGTCAACCACCCCAGCACGCCGTGGCACGACGCCGACCTGGCGGCGGTCGCGCGCCTGCCGCTCGCGGTCGGCGTGCGGCTGCCAAAGGTCGAGACACCGGAAGAGATCCTGGCCGTCGAGGCCGTGCTGCCCGGCCGGGCGCTGCACCCGCTGATCGAGTCGGCGCTGGGTGTCGAACGAGCACTGGCGATCGCGACGGCGTCCCCGGCGATCGCGTCGATCGGGCTCGGCGAGGCGGACCTGCGCTCGGACCTCGGCGTGGCCGACGACGCCGGGCTGACGTGGGCGCGCAGCCGCGTGATCGTCGCGGCGCGGGCGGCCCGGCTCGCGCCGCCCGCGATGTCCGCCTACGCGAACGTCCGCGACCTCGACGGGCTCGCGGCGTCCTGCCGGGCCGGCCGCGCGCTCGGGTTCCGCGGCCGCACGGCGATCCACCCGGTCCAGCTCGACACGATCCGGACGGCGTTCCTGCCGACGCCGCAAGAGGTTTCGCGGGCGCGGGAGGTGATCGCGCGCGTCGCCGGCGCGACGGCCGCCGGGGTCGGCGCGATCGCGTTGCCGGACGGGACCTTCCTCGACGTCGCCATGGTGGAGCAGGCGCGGACGGTGCTGTCGCTGGCCGACTAGTGGTGAAGCAACTCCAGGAGTATCTCAAGCTAAGCTCGGTGCATGGCGGTCGATGAGCTCGCGGCTTCGTTGCTGTACCAGGTGATGGCCCTGGCCGGAGAGGTCGCCGGCCGGATGCACGACGGCCTCGAGCGGCTGGAGCTCACCGGGCCGACGGCGAACCTGCTGTGGATCCTCGACCCGGATGCCGAGCCGCAGCCGCTGCGCAAGCTGGCCACCCTCATGCGATGCGACCCCTCCAACATCAGCCTGCTCAGCGCGCAACTGGAGGAACGCGGGCTCGCCGAGCGGCGCCCGCATCCCCGGGACGGGCGCGTCCGGACGCTGGTGCCGACCGCCGAAGGCCGGAAGGTGCGCGAGCGGCTCCTCGCCGTCGTCGCCCGGCACTCGCCCTTCGCTCACCTCGGCGAAGAGGAACAGTTGCTCCTGCAGTCCCTGCTGGCCAAGGCACTCGCCGACCGGTAGGCAAGACTAGTTGAGCAGTTCCTTGAGATTCTCATGTATCTTGAGAGCATGACCACTACGGCAGGTGCGAGACGGGTACGACTGACCTCCACGGGAGGTCCCGAGGTGCTCCGGGTGGAGGCCATGCCGGTGCCCGAACCGGGCCCCGGACAGATCCTGATCACCACGGAGGCCGCGGGAGTGGCGTTCCACGACATCTCGACCCGCCGGGGTCTCACCCCCGGTGCCCTCCCGGAGGTCCCAGGGTTCGATGTCGTCGGGCACGTCGCACGGGTCGGCGCGGGCGTCGCGGAATTCACCGTCGGCCAGCGCGTCGGTGCGCTGACCGGTGCCGGCGGGTACGCGACGCACGTGCTGGCGCCGGCGCTGCGGAGCGCCCCACTGCCCGAGGGACCTCCCGCCGGACACCTCGACGCGCTGATGCTCAACTACCTCACGGCCTGGCAGATGTTCCACCGGGTGGCCAGGCCGGTGCCCGGCGAGGCCGTGCTGGTGCTCGGGGCCGCCGGAGGAGTCGGGTCGGCGTTGTCCCAGATCGCCAGGTCGGCGGGGGTCGAGGTCTACGGCACCTCCAGCCCGGGCCGGCGCGGCCGGGTTCAGGCGGGCGGCGCCACCTGGGTCGCGGACCAGGCCGCGGTGCCCGTGCCGGTCGCGGCCGCGTTCGACCCGGTGGGCGGCCCTTCGCTGGCGCGCTCCCGGCGTGTCACGAAACCGTCGGGTGTGGTCGTGTCGTACGGGTTCAGCTTCGCCACCGGAGCCGGCTACTCGAAGGCCGGCGCCATGGCGCGCACCGTCGGCGCCCTCCTGCGGGCAAAGCTCACGCCGGGTCCCCGGGTGGCCGTGCACACCGTGGCAAGCGCGGTGGACAAGGATCCGGCCGGATTCCGGGCCGACATCGCGGCGCTGGTCGGGCAACTGGCCACCGGCGCCATCGAGCCCGAGGTCGTCACGCTGCCACTGGAGCAAGCCGCGGAAGCCCACCGCCGTCTGGAAAACCGCGAAGTCGAAGGAAAAGTGGTGCTGGTTCCCTGACCACCACCCACTAGTACGAGCGTTGTACGAATTTTGGATCCGCGTGTGGCGCACTGTCACCCATGCGAATCCGTAGAGTCCTCCTCCTCGCGCTGGCCGTGGCGGCCGGCGCGCTGGCGCTGCCCGGGGCGGCGAGCGCCGCCTACAGCGACCCCCTCACCACGACGACCAAGCAGAACCTCGTCTGGCACGCCACGCCGGCCGCCGCGCTGACGGCGCTGGACAACGCCCTGCCGAACGTCAGTCTCAACACCGTCGTCAACGACCCCAGCTACGCGATGACCGGCTGCACGACCGCCGAGAAGGCCGCGCTGCCCAAGGCGCCGGTGGCCACGAAGTCGCTGTGCTGGGACGCCGACCGCGCGGGCAGCACCACCTGGGTCCCGCAGGGCATCACGACCTCCGGCGACGCGGACGACGACGGCATGTGGGGCGCCGACAAGATCATCCTGTCCGGCTGGCACGGCACCGACGCGCTCGGCCGCTACAACGACGCGCGGATCCAGGCGATCAACTACGACGACCCCGCGTCGGCCGCGCACCGGATGATGTACCTGGCCGTGCCGAACAGCACCGGCAGCAGCTTCTCCGCCGCGCAGGCCCACATGGGCGGGATGGCCTGGTACGGCGACAAGATCTACGTCACGGCCGAAGGCAACACCTCGACCGCGATCCGGGTGTTCAGCACCAAGCACATCCTGCAGCTGACCGACACGACGTCCAACGCGATCGGCAAGACCTCGGGCGGGTATGCGGCGTACACGTACAAGTACGCGATGATGCAGATCGGCTACTACACCTACGCCGGCGGCACGTGCAGCATGGCGTCCGACACCGGGGTGCCGTGCTTCTCGTCGCTGTCGCTGGACCGCAGCACGAGCCCGGCGTCGATCGTGACGACGGAGTACTTCTCCGACCAGAGCCTCCACGGCCGCCTCTACCGCTTCCCGACGGGCACGGACTACCTGCTGACCGGCACCGCGTCCGAGGCGTTCCGCAGCTCCGTGGGCAACATGCAGGGCGTGCTGTCCCACGACGGCAAGTGGTACGTGGCCCACAGCTCCGCGACGATCAACGGCCAGCTCTGGGCCCAGACGACGGCGGCGAGCACGTCCGCGACCTGCGGTGCCACGACGGCCTGCTGGGCGATCCACCCGGAGGCGCTGACGTACGACTGGTCGACCGGGCTGGTGTGGTCGCAGTCGGAGTGGTCGACCGCGGACTGCGCGGCGAAGGACCAGGTCTGCGGCCGGGCGGTGTTCGCGGTGCCGCTGAGCTCGCTGGGCTAGCCGTCGAGCAGGGACGTTCCGAGCGCCGTGGTCAGGTACAGCACCCGGCGCCCGGAACGTTCCCGTTCGACCAGGCCGTTTTCGCGCAGGACCGTCAGGTGCTGCGCCACCGCGCTGGGCGTCACCCCGAGCGCGCGGGCCAGCTCGGTCGTCGTGGCGGGGGAGCGCAGGGCTTCGAGGAGCCCGGCCCGCGCCCGGCCGAGCAGCCGGACCGTGCCGCCGGCGGGTGGCCGCGTCCCCGCCGTCCACAGGGCGCCGCGGCCGCGCGCCGGGTAGCGGACCGTCGTCTGCGTGGACGTGTTCCGCTTGACCAGGACGTGGGAGCAGCCGAGCACGACGGGGATGAGGACGAGCCCGCCGGGACCCCGGTGCACCGGGCGGTCGCCGGACAGCAGCAGCCCGCCGTCGCACCAGCGCAGGTCCGGGTGCAGGCCGTCGAACAGCTTCGCGGCGCCGCCCGTGGCGAGCACCCGGGCGCGGTGGGCGACGTCGGCGTCGAGGACGGCCCGGATCCGCGGCCAGTGCGGGGCGACCAGCCGGTCGTGCGCCTCGCGCAGCTCCGCGGCGATCGCCTTCAACCCCGCCGCCGGCCGCTCGGCGAGGTCGGCGGTCGTTCCGGACAGTTCCGTGCCGAAGACCCGGCCGAGACTGCGCCGGACCTGCCGTGCGGTGGTCCGCCGGAGCGCGGCCAGATCGTCCTCTATGGACGGACCGGAACCGCGGGGCGCGGGAACCAGGAACTCCGGCCAGTTCGGCCGGTCGTTGACGATCAGCGGCCACGTCCACGGCAGGTCCAGCGGCACGCGGGCGAGCTCTTCCGCCGCCCAGCGCAGCCACGGCAGCGTGGTCGCCTGCCGCTCGTACCCGCCCAGCTGCCGGAGGCACGCGACCGTCTCCGACAGCGGGGAGATCGCGACGCGCGTCGCCGCCAGCTCCGCGACGCCGAGTTCGATCGTCAGGGCCATGGTCCCGAGTATGTAGCACTCCGCTAAACGGTGTCCGGGTCCGGCGTGGGTCGGCAGGGTCGGAGATCATGACCTTGCCGAAAGCGTTTCGGCGGCTGTGGTGGGCCACCGGCATCGACAACCTCGGCACCGGCGCGTTCACCGCCGCGGTGCCGCTCCTGACCGTGACGGTGACCCGCGACCCGAGGCTCGTGTCCCTCGTCTCGGCCGCCGCCTACCTGCCGTGGCTGCTGCTGTCCCTGCCGGCCGGGGCGCTGGCCGACCGGCACGACCGGGCCGGCCTGATGTGGCGCGCGCAGGCCGTGCAGGCGGCGCTGGTCGCCGTGACCGCGGTCCTCGCCGCCTGCGGCGCGGCCGGGGTCGGAGTCCTCGTCGTCACGGCGTTCGGGCTCGGCGCGGGCGAGGTCGTCTTCACCATGGCGGCCCAGGCGATCCTGCCGGACCTGGTCGCGCCGGCGCTGCTGCCCCGCGCCAACGGCCGGCAACAGGCGGTCATGACGGTCACCGAGCAGTTCGCCGGCCCGCCGCTGGGCAGCCTGCTGTTCGGCGTCGCGGCGGCGCTGCCGTTCGCGCTCGACGCCGTTTCCTTCGCGTTCTCCGCGGTGCTGGTGGCGACGCTGCCCCGGCGAGCCCACGTCGTCCGGACGCGCTCCGCCGTCCGGGAGGGATTGGGGTGGCTCTGGCGGCACCGGCTGCTGCGCACGCTGGCGATCCTGGTGGGCGTCAACACCTTCTGCGGGCAGCTCGCCGGCGCGACGCTGGTGCTGCTCGCCACCCAGGTCGTGCACCTCGACGCCGGCGGCTACGGGCTGCTGCTCGCCGGGGCGGCGCTCGGCAGCGTGCTCGGTGGCCTGGTCAACGCCCGGATCCTGGTCAGGATCGGGGCCCGGGCCGCGCTCCTCGTCGCGCTGGCCGCCAACGTCGGCGCGTTCGCGGGCGCCGGTCTGAGCAGCGATCCCGTGGTGCTCGGCGGGTTCCTCGCCGTGACCGGCTTCGTGACGACGCTGTGGAACATCGTCACCGTCGGCCTGCGCCAGCAGCTCGTGCCGGCCGAGCTGCTGGGCCGGGTCACGAGCGCGTACCGCCTCCTCGCCTGGGGTTTGATCCCGGTGGGCACGCTGGCCGGCGGGCTGGTGGCCCACGAGCTGGGGCTGCGGGCGCCGTACCTCGTGGCGGCGGCCGTGCGCGGGATCGCCCTGCTGGCGGTGCTGCCCGTCCTGGTCCGGTCGCTGCGCGGTCCCTTGTGGACGTACGCCGGTCAGCGGCGCGTGTAGATCAGGCCCAGCTGGTCGACCTCGTCACCCGCCCGGCCGTGGAAGCCCGCGATCTGCCACCCGTCCGGGGCGGTGGCCGTGGTGCAGTCCGATGTCGTGGTGCCGCCCGCCAGCACGCCGCCCCGGTTGGTCGTGATGCGGGCGGAGAAGATCCGCGTGTGCCCGTTGTAGGTGCCGCGGCACAACTCGGCGGACACCGCGTACTCGCCGTCGGCCAGCTGGTAACTCCGTGCGGTACCGCCGGTTCCGCCGTGGCTGAACGTCGTGCCGCCGGCCAGCGTCAAGCCGATCCGGTCGACCCGGCTGCCCGCGCTCAAGGTCAGCGTCGTGGCGCGCGCGGCGGGCGGGACGCCGTCCAGGTCGGTGAACGGCGTTCCGTGCGGGCCGCCGAAGCGGTCGCTCAGCCGGTACGCGGGGTCGGCGGACCAGCCGAACCGGACGGTCACCGGATCGTGGTCCGACAGCATCGCCCCCGAGGCGTCGAGGAACGCGTTGTGCTCGTTGTTGTAGTACGTCGCGTCCAGGGAGATCTGCTTGTTGCCGCGGTAGAGCACCTTGTCGACGACTTCGCAGGCGTTCGTAACCGCGCTTTCGTCGCACACCAGGGGATCGCTGCCCGCCGCGGGCGGGACGCCGCCGCGTTCGAGCCGGACCCACGCGTCCGTCAGGCCGTTGTCCGCGGCGAACGCCCGGATCGTGTCGGCGGCCCGCGTGTACCGCGTGTTGGTGTCACCCATGACGATGACGGCGTTGCCCGCCGAATGCGTGGCGATGTACGCCGTGAGCTGGCGCAGGTTCGCCGCGCGCGACGCGAGGTCGCCGTCGTTCGTGCCCGCGTTCGTGTGGATGTTGTACGCGTCGACGTAGACGCCCTCGGCGAGCCGCAGCCGCGTGAACGTGAAGCCCTTCGGCGTCAGGCAGTCGCCGGAGTCGAACTGGCATGAGTCCCAGCGGACGCGCTCCAGCTCGTCGAACGGCACGGACGACAGGCTGTTGAGACCGCTCCCGATCCCGGCCCCGCCGCTGGTCGGCGTCCGGTAGGGATGGGCGTCGGCCGCGTACAGGTTGGCGTGGTAGTTGAAGTCCTCCTGGACGTGCACCACGTCGTACGGGCCGAGGCGCTGCCCGATCGCGGTCGTGCTCGGCGCCCGCGGGGTGGGGGCGCTGGAGATGCCCTCGGGCAGCCCGGCGACGTTGTAGGTCAGCACGCCGAACGTACCGCCGGCGGCCGCGGGGAGGGTGGTCGCGGCGAGCCCGGAGGCGGCCAGCAGGGCCGTCGCGAAGGCGGTGAACACTCTGCGCAAGGCGGTGTTCCTTCCGTGGCGGGGGAGCGGGAACAGCCGGCAGGATCGTGAAGGATTCTCACGTTAGCCGGTTGTTCGCGCTCACACAACCGCCCCTCAGCCGCCGGGGTGACCGCACGCGTAGACCGACGCCGACGCCAGCCGGACGCACGCCGGGCAGGTGTTCACCGGCCGGTCCCGGCGCCCGTGGTACGGGTGCCGGGCACCGCACAGCGCGGTGAGCACTTCGCCCGGTCGCGGGTCCGGGTGGCACCGCGGGCAGAAGGCGTGCGCGGCGCGTTCGACGTCGGTGCTCATGCTCCTTCGGGTACCCGCGGCTCCGGCGCGCCAACCCGCCGGAGCCGGGACCACACCGAGCGGCCGCCGGTGAAGCACCAGATCGCGATCACCGGGTCGCAGAAGGCGCAGCCGAACGACGAGTCGTGCGCGAACGGCAGGATCGGCTGGCCCTTGAGGTGGTGGACGACGTCCCAGCCGGTGTGCAGCAGCCAGCCGATGCCGATGAACGTCCACGAGTCGAGCCCGCGGAAGGCGACGTAGGTCATGACCGCGCAGAACAGGACTTCCCACGGCCCGAGCGCGCCGCCGGAGAGGTAGGCCGCGCCGGCGCCGCCGACCATGACGGCGTTGAACTTCCGCCGGTGCGGCTCGGCGATGAGGGAGTTGAGCACGACGTAGAGGAGGCCGATCAGGATCGGCGCGAGCACTGCGATCATGATCCACCACGCTAGGAAGGACCGCTCGGGCCGGCCAGTGGCCGTCCGGCCAGGATCCGCCGGTTTCTCGCCATCGCGGCGGCTCCGTAAAGTGGGGGGCCAGTGGATGATCAGGTGGGTTCGAAAATGAACGTGAAGGCCGCCCGCGCGAGTGCGACGCGGGAAAGCATCCTCGTGACGGCGGAGCGGCTGTTCGCCGAGCACGGGGTGCAGGTGGTGTCCAACCGGCACATCAGCGAGGCCGCCGGGCAGGGCAACAACGCCGCCGTCAACTACCACTTCGGCACGAAGGTCGACCTGGTGCGGGCGATCGTCCGCCGGCACGCCGAGCCCATGGAACGGCTGCGCGCGCAGCTCGTCGAGTCGATCGACGGCGACGGTGACCTGCGCGGCTGGGTGGCCTGCCTGGTCCTCCCGAGCACGAGGTACCTGCGCGAGCTGGGCGCCCCGACGTGGTTCGCCCGGTTCAGCGCCCAGGTGATGACCGACCCGGCGCTGCGGAAGATCATCGCGGAGGAGTCACTGGCTTCGCCGGCGCTGGCCCGCGCGGTCGAGGGGCTGAACCGCTGTCTCGGCGACCTGCCCCCGGACGTCCGCGCGGAGCGCAGCGACATGGCCCGCCAGCTGATGATCCACATGGTGGCCGAGCGCGAGCGCGCGTTGGCGGAGGGGACGGCGACCCCCAGGGCGACGTGGGACGACGCGGGGACGGGACTGATCGACGCGATCACCGGCCTGCTCCTGGCCCCGGTGACCCCGGTTCGTCCGCCCGGCTGAACCGCGCCGCTCCGGTTCGTCGCCGCGGACGAACGGCCTGGCCCGAAATCCTCCTAACGTCGCCCGGAAGCGACGACGAGGAGGCGGACGGGTGCACACACTTCTGCGGGGCGGCCGGGTCGTGGACCCCGGGAGCGGGTTCGACGGCGTCGCCGACGTCCTGCTGAACGGCGACCGCGTCGAAGCCGTCGGACCCGGCCTCCACGCCCCCGGGGCCACCGAGGTGGACGTCGAAGGGCTCGTCGTCGGGCCCGGGTTCGTCGACCTGCACAGCCACGTGCACTCCGTCGCCGGGCAGCGGCTGCAGGCCATGGACGGCGTCACCACCGCCCTCGACCTCGAAGCCGGGCTCATGCCCATCGAGCGGGCCTACGCCGAAGCCGCGCGAGCCGGACGGCCGCTGCACTACGGCTTCTCCGCCTCCTGGGGCGCCGCCCGGGCCCAGGTGCTCGCGAACATCGCCCCCGACGCCGGCATCGACAGCGGGCTCGCGATCCTCGGAAACCCGCAGTGGCAACGGAGTTCGTCGAAGAAGGAACTCGCCGCGTGGCTCGCGCTGCTCGAAGGCGAGCTGGCGCAAGGCGCTCTCGGCATCGGCATCCTCATGGGCTACGCACCCGCCACCGACCCCGGCGAGTTCCTGGCCGTCGCGCACCTCGCCGCGAAGGCCGGCGTGCCGACCTACACCCACGTCCGCGAGCTGGTCGAGGTCGACCCGGCGATCCCGGTCGACGGCTCCGTGGAGATCGTCGCCGCCGCGGGCGAGACCGGGGCCGCGATGCACCACTGCCACGTCAACAGCACCTCCGGCCACCACATCGACCGCGTGCTCGCCACGCTCGAAACCGCCCGGAGCGAAGGCTCGCGCGTCACCGTCGAGGCCTATCCCTACGGCGCGGGCAGCACGGCCGTCGGTGCCGCCTTCATCGAGCCGGACCGCTTGCGGCTCAAGGGGTTGAAGCCGTCGAGCGTCGTCATCCTCGAGACGGGGGAGCGGGTGCGCGACGAAGCCCGCCTGCGGCAGCTGCGAAAACAAGACCCGGGTGCGCCCTGCCTCCTCGAGTTCCTCGACGAGACCGACCCCCGCGATCGCGGGCTGCTGCACCAGGCCCTCGCCTTCCCCGACGCCGTCGTCGCCAGCGATGCGATGCCCGTGTACTGGAAGGACGGCCGCACCGAGAGCACCGAGTGGCCGCTGCCCCCGGGCGGCACGACGCACCCGCGGACCGCGGGCACGTTCGCGAAGACCCTGCGCCTGATGGTCCGCGAAACCGGGGAGTGGAGCTGGCTCGAAGCGTTCCGCCGCTGCTCGTACCTGCCCTCGCGGCTCCTCGACGACGTCGCGCCCGCCGCGCGCGGCAAGGGCCACCTCGGTGCCGGCGCCGACGCCGACCTCGTCGTCCTCGACCCCGCCGCGATCACCGACACCGCCACCTACACCGACCCGACCCGCCCGTCGGTGGGCGTCCGGCACCTCTACGTCGCCGGCGTTCCCGTGGTCAGCGAAGGAAACCTGAACACCGACGCGCTGCCCGGACAGCCGTTGCGAGGTGAGCCGCGGTGATCGACGACATCGAGACGCTCGTCCGCTGCGAATCGCCGTCCAAGGACCACGAGGCGGTCGCCCGCAGCGCCGAGGTCGTCGCCGCGATCGGCCGGCGCCTGCTCGGCGTCGAGCCCGAACGGATCGTCACCGACGGCTGCACGCACCTGCGCTGGCGGTTCGGCGACGGCGACCCGCGGGTGCTGCTGCTCGGCCACCACGACACCGTGTGGCCACTGGGATCCCTGCGCACGCACCCCTGCGAAGTCCGCGACGGGATCTTGCGCGGGCCTGGCTGCTTCGACATGAAGGCCGGGGTCGTGATGGCCTTGCACGCCGCCGCGGCGCTGCCCGACCGCGACGGCCTCTCGATCCTCGTCACCGGCGACGAGGAAATCGGCTCGCCGTTGTCGCGGCCCCTCATCGAGGAGGAAGCCAAGAGCTGCGACGCGGTCTTCGTGCTCGAAGCCTCGGCCGACGGCGGCGCGCTGAAGACGCGCCGCAAAGGTGTTTCCCTGTACCGCGTCGAGGTCGAAGGCCGCGCCGCGCACGCCGGGCTCGAACCGGAGAAGGGCGTCAACGCGGGCATCGAGGTCGCCCACCAGATCCTCGCGATCGCCGCGCTCGCCGACCCGGCGAAGGGCACCACCGTCGTCCCGACCGCACTCACCGCCGGGACCACGACGAACACCGTGCCCGCCAAGGCGAGCGTCGCCGTCGACGTGCGGGTGTGGGACGCGGCCGAACAGGAACGCGTCGACCGGGCCATCGGAAACCTGACGCCGGTGCACGAAGGGGCGCGGATCCACATCGATGGGGGCATCAACCGGCCACCGCTCGACGCGCCCGCGTCGAAAGACCTCTTCGCGCTGGCGAACGAACTCGCGGGCGGGACCCTCGTCGAAGCCGCGGTCGGCGGCGCGTCGGACGGCAACTTCACCGCGGGACTGGGCATTCCGACGCTCGACGGCCTCGGCGCGGTCGGCGGCGGTGCCCACGCCGACGACGAGCACGTCGTCGTCGCCGAGCTGCCCCGCCGCACCGCGCTGCTCGCCGCGCTCGCCGAAACCGTGCTGTCGCAACGGAGTTCGTCCGCGCCGACCAACGCGCGGGGCGAAACCGGTGCGGGACAACGGTGACCCGCCGATGCGCACCGGACAGGATCGGGGGGTGACAGAAGTCGTGACGAACACAGCCCCGCCGCTGCGGGACGAGGCGGCCGCCGCGGCGACCGCCGCCGCCACGGCCTCGGGGGTCGAAGTCCGGACCCTGGCCGAGGTCGCCGACCTGACCGCCGTGACCCGGCTCTTCGAGTCGATCTGGCGCCCGGCGCCGGGCAACCAGCCGGTGACGTCGGAGCTGCTGCGGGCCATGGTCTCGGCGGGCAACTACGTCGCCGGCGCCTTCGACGGCCCCGAACTGCTCGGCGCCTGCTTCGGGTTCTTCGGCGGACCCGCGAAGGGGGGACTGCACAGCCACATCGCCGGCGTCGCCACCGCCGGGCACGGCCGCGGCATCGGCTTCGCGCTCAAGCTGCACCAGCGCGCATGGGCGCTGCGCCAGGACGTCCCGGTGATCTCCTGGACGTTCGACCCGCTGGTGCGCCGCAACGCCCACTTCAACCTGACCAAGCTCGCCGCCCGCCCGGAGCAGTACCTGCCCGACTTCTACGGCCCGATGCACGACGGCATCAACGGCGCCGGCGACACCGACCGGATCATGGCCGTCTGGGACCTGGCGAGCCCGGCCGTGCGGTCGGCGGCCGAGGGCTCGCCGGCGCCCTTCGACGCGGCCGCGTTGCGGCGGCAGGGCGCCGCCGTCGCGCTGGCGGCGGACGCCGGCGGCGGCCCGGTCACCGGGCCCGCCGACGCGCCGGTCGTGCTCGTCGCCGTGCCGGCGGACATCGAGGCGCTCCGGCGCGCCGACCCCGGGCGGGGCCGGGCGTGGCGGGTGGCACTGCGGGAGGTGCTCGGCGGCCTGCTCGCCGGCGGCGCCTCGGTCATCGGATTCGATCGGGCCGGCTGGTACGTCGTCGCGAAGGAGCAGTCGTCGTGAAACTCACCGGGGTGGAACTCCTGCGCGTCCGGATGCCCCTCGTGGCACCGTTCCGGACGTCGTTCGGCACGCAGGCCGAACGCGAACTCCTGCTCCTGCGGGCGGTGACGTCCGAGGGCGAGGGCTGGGGCGAGTGCGGGGCGATGGTCGACCCGCTGTACTCGTCGGAGTACGTCGACGGCGTCGAGCACGTCCTGCGCACCTTCCTCGTGCCCGCGCTGCTCGCCGCCGACGACCTCACGGCGAACAAGGTCGCGCCGCTGCTGGCGAAGTTCAAGGGCCACCGGATGGCCAAGGGCGCGCTGGAGATGGCGGTCCTCGACGCCGAACTCCGCGCGCACGGCGTGTCCTTCGCGACGGCGCTGGGGTCCACAAAGGACTCGGTACCGTGCGGGGTGTCGGTCGGCATCATGGACACGATCCCGCGCCTGCTGGACGTCGTCGGCGGCTACCTGGACGCCGGGTACGTGCGGATCAAGCTGAAGATCGAGCCGGGCTGGGACGTCGAGCCGGTGCGCGCGGTCCGCGAACGCTTCGGCGACGACGTCCTGCTGCAGGTCGACGCGAACACCGCGTACACGCTCTCGGACGTGCCGCAGCTGCAGCGGCTCGACCCCTTCGAGCTGCTGCTGATCGAGCAGCCCCTCGAAGAGGAGGACGTGCTCGGCCACGCCGAGCTCGCGAAGCACATCCGGACGCCGATCTGCCTGGACGAGTCCGTCGTCTCCGCGCGCTCGGCCGCCGACGCGATCAGGCTCGGCGCCTGCCGGATCGTCAACATCAAGCCGAGCCGCGTCGGCGGGTACCTCGAAGCGCGGCGCGTGCACGACGTCTGCGCCGCGCACGGCGTCCCGGTGTGGTGCGGTGGGATGATCGAGACCGGGCTCGGCCGGGCGGCCAACGTCGCCCTGGCGTCGCTGCCCGGGTTCACCCTGCCGGGCGACACCTCGGCGTCGGACCGCTTCTACACCAGGGACATCACCGAGCCGTTCGTCCTCGAGGGCGGCCGGCTACCGGTGCCGTCCGGTCCGGGCCTCGGTGTCACGCCGATCCCGGAGCGGCTCGCCGAGGTGACCACGGCCAAGTCCTGGCTGGCGTCGTGACCACAGTGGACGCGGTGGCCGCGCGGGTCCGGGAGTACGCGCTCAAGGCGGCGGTCGCCACGTCGAAGGTGCGGGTCCGGGTCGCGGTGGCGTGCGCGGCGGTGCGCGCCGCGCCGCCGCGGCGGTTCCGGCCGCGCGACCCGCGGTGATTCGTCCCCCACGATGAAAGTTCCGCCGGGTCTCGTCGGTTTCGACGAATCGGCCGCCCCGGTCGCAGTCCTAGCATCCCCGCAACGCCGGTTCCCCACCGTCGCCACGAGAGGCAACCATGTCGAAACTGACCGAACTCGCCGCCTGGCTCGAAAGCCGGCTCCCCGCCGTCCTGGCCGAGCACGACGTGCCCGGCGCGGCCGTGGCCGTGTACGCCGGCGGCGAGATCATCGACCACGCGGCCGGGGTGCTCAACAAGGGCACCGGTGTCGAGGCCGACACCGACTCGCTGTTCCAGATCGGGTCGATCACCAAGATCTGGACGACCACGCTGGCCCTGCAGCTCGCCGACGAGGGCCTGCTCGACCTCGACCAGCCGGTGCGCAAGTACCTGCCCGAGTTCACGATCGCCGACGAGGAAGCTGCCGCGAAGATCACCGTCCGGCAGCTGATGTGCCACACCTCGGGTTTCGAAGGCGACATCTTCACCGACACCGGCCGGGGTGCCGACTGCGTCGAGAAGTACGTCGCCACCCTCGGCGACGTCCCGCAGCTGTTCGCGCCCGGCGAGATGTTCTCCTACAACAACGCCGCGTTCTGCGTGCTCGGCCGGGTCGTGGAGGTGCTGCGCGGCAAGTCCTACAACGACTGCCTGGCCGACCACCTGTTCGTCCCCTTGGGACTGACGCACGCCGCGGCCAGCCCGTACGAGGCGATCCGCTTCCGGGCCGCGCTCGGTCACCTCACGCCCGAGCCCGGTGCCGACCCGCAGCCCGCCGGCGTCTGGGCGCTGGCGGCGTCCAACGCCCCGGCCGGCTCGATGCTCGCGATGCGCCCGCGCGACCTGGTGACGTTCGCCGGCATGCACCTGCGTGACGGCGAAGGCCCGGACGGCACCCGCGTGCTCAGCGCGGAAAGCGCCCGCGCCATGCGCGAACGCGTCGTGGAGCTGCCCGACCTCGGCCTGATGGGCGAGGCGTGGGGGCTCGGCTGGTCGCTGTCGGAGGGCGGCGAGGTCGTCGGCCACGACGGCGGCACGATCGGCCAGTCGGCCTTCCTGCGGCTGGCGCCCGGGCACGACGTCGCCGTGGCGCTGCTGACCAACGGCGGCAACCCGATCGCCGTCTACACCGAAGTCGTCGGCCACCTGCTGAAGGAGCTGACCGGCATCGAGCTCAAGGTGCCGCCGGTGCCGGACCCGGCCGCGCCGCGGATCGACGCCACCCGGTACGTCGGCGAGTACTCCTCGTCCGTCGCGGACATCACGGTCAGCCAGGACGACGACGGCCGCATCTGGGTCGAGCGCGTGCCGAAGGGAATCTTCGCCGAGCTGGCCAAGCCGGAGAAGACGGAGCTGGTCGCGATGAACGGCGACACGCTGATCCTGGCCGAGCCGATGCAGGGCATGTACCTGCCGCACGCCTTCGTCGGCGACGACGGCACCGGCCGCGCGCTGTACCTCCACACCGGCCGCGCCGACCGGCGGGTGAGCGCGTGAGCAAGGTCGAACGGCGGATCGCGGACGCCTTCCTGGCGGCCGGCGCGCGGGGTTTCGTGCACGCGCGGGAGATCGGCGGCGGAGGCGAGGTGGCGGTCGGCGCCGACGACCCGGTGGTGCTCGCGTCGGTGTTCAAGATCCCGGTCGCCGTCGCCTACGCCCGCGAGGTCGTCGCGGGCCGGCTGGACGAGACCGAGCGCACCCGCGTCGGAAAGCGTTACCGGATCGGCGGGATCGGCACCGCGGGCTGCGCGGACGACGTCGAGATGAGCTGGCGCGACCTCGCGCTGTTCATGCTGACCATGAGCGACAACGCGGCCACCGACGTCATCTACCACCGCGTCGGCCAGGAAGCCGTCGACCGCGTCCTCACCGACCTGGGCCTGCACCGCACCCGGCTGATCGGCTGCTGCGAAGACCTCTTCGCCTCCGTCCTGGCGGACCTCGGCGCGGCCGAGGACGCCGATCTCGACGCCGTCTTCGCCGGGGCGACACCCGAGCGGACGTGGAAGCTCGCGGTGCTCGACCCGGAGCGGACGACGGCGTCGACGCCCCGCGAGATCACCACCCTGCTCGACGCGATCTGGACCGACCGCGCCGGGGACCCGGCCGCGTGCGAGCGGGTGCGCACGATCATGGCGCAGCAGATCTGGCCGCACCGGATCTCCTCCGGCTTCGGCTCCGACGTCGCGATCGCGGCCAAGACCGGGACGCTCCCGGCGGTCCGCAACGAAGCCGGCGTCGTGTCCTACCCGGACGGCCGCCGGTTCGCCGTCGCCGTCTTCACCCGCGCGGACTCCCTCGCCGAGCGGCAGCCCGCCGTCGACGCCGCGATCGGCAAGGCCGCCCGCCTCGCCGTGGACCACCTCCGGAAGGAAACACCATGACCAGGACTCGGACGGCGGGGGTCGTGCTCGGGGTGCTCGCCCTCACTGCGACCGCCTGCGGGGGCTCGGGCAGCGCCGGCAGCGGGGGCGGCACGCCGGTCGACGGCAAGACGTTCAGCCTCGGCGTCGGCTCCGACCCGGGCAGCCTCGATCCCCACATGACCGTGCTGTCGGTGGCCATCCAGGTCGACCGGTTCCTCTACGACACGCTGCTGAACCTCGACGACGCCGGCAAGCCCGTCGCCGGGCTCGCCGCGAAGTGGGAGGCGTCGACGACGACGGCGTCCTTCACCCTCCGCCAGGGCCTCACGTGCGCGGACGGCACCCCGCTGACCGCCGCCGACGTCGCGGCCAACATCAACTTCATCGGCGACCCGGCGAACAAGTCGCCCATCGCCGGCCTCTACATCGCGCCGGGCACCAAGGCGACCGCGGACGCGGCCGGCACGATCAAGGTCACCAGCGGGAAGCCGGACGCGTTCCTGGCCCGCAACGTCGGCGGCGTGCCGATCGCCTGCGCCAAGGGGCTCGCGGACCGCAAGCTGCTCGCCAAGGGCGAGGCGGGCACCGGGATGTTCACCGTCACCGAGTCCGTGCCCAACGACCACTACACGTTCACCCGCCGCAAGGACTACGCGTGGGGCCCCGGTGACTGGAAGGCCGAAACCGGCCTGCCGGACAAGGTCGTCGTGCGCGTCATCCCGAACACCACGACGGCCACGAACCTGCTGCTGTCCGGCGAGCTGAACGCGGCCCAGATCAACGGCCCGGACCGCCAGCGGCTGGAGGCGCGCAAGCTCTTCCACACCGACTTCACGGCCCCGATGGGGGAAATCTTCTACAACCAGGCCACCGGGCGGCCCGGCCAGGACGAAGCCGTCCGCCGCGCGCTCACCCAGGCCCTCGACCTGCCGCAGCTCGGCAAGGTGCTGACCAGTGACGCCGGCAAGCCGTCGAAGGGCATGATCACGAACGAGCCGGAGGTGTGCCCCGGCGACACCGTCACCGGGAACCTGCCGGCCCACGACCCGGCCGCGGCGGCGTCCGCGCTGGACGCCGCGGGCTGGACGAAGGGTGCGGACGGCGTCCGCGCCAAGGGCGGCAAGAAGCTTTCCCTCACCGTCCTCTACGGCACCCAGCTCGGCCCGACGATGGCGCCGACCGCGGAACTGGTCCAGCAGCAGTGGAAGTCCCTCGGCGCCGACGTGACGCTCAAGGCCGTCGACAGCCCCGGCCTCAGCCAGGTCCTGTTCGGCACCGGTGAGTGGGAGGTCTCCCTCGGGCCGGTCGGGTTCTCGCTGCCGAGCCAGCTGGTGCCGTTCGTCTCCGGCCCGGCCGCGCCCGACGGCACGAACTTCGCCCACGTCGCCAACCCGGCGTACGACCAGGCGGTGCAGCAGGCCGCGGCGAAGCCCGGCGACGCCAGCTGCGCGGACTGGAACGCGGCGGAAACCGCGCTCATCAAGCGGGTGGACGCGGTGCCGTACTTCGACTCCGTCGTCCCGTTCTACGCCAGCGGCGCGAAGTTCACCCTCAGCCAGGGCAGCCTGACGCCGTCCTCGATCCGGATGTACGCGAAATGACCACGGCGGCGGCGCCCGCCGGCGTGCGGGGCAGCCCCTGGCCGGCGTTCGCCGCGCGGCGGCTGGCCCGGTTCGCCGTCTCGGTGTGGGCGGTGCTCACCGCGGCGTTCCTGATGATCCACCTGGTTCCCGGCGACCCGGTGCGCGCCGCGCTCGGCATGACCGCGCCCGCGGAGCTGGTGGCGGCGAAGCGGGCCGAGCTCGGCCTGGACGACCCGCTGTGGGTGCAGTACGGGCACTACGTGCGCAACCTGCTGTCCGGGGATTTCGGGACGTCGATGGCGAGCGGGCAGCCGGTGGCGCAGGTGATCGGCGACCGGCTGCCCTCGACGCTGCAGCTGGCGGTGCTGGCCTTCGCGGTCGTGGTCGTCGTCGCGGTCCCGGTGGGCGTCGGCTTCGCGGTGCTCACGCGCGGCGGCCGCCGGCGGGGCGCGGAGCTGGGCTTCACCTCGGTGAGCGTGTTCCTGGCCGCCGTCCCGGAGTTCCTGATCGCGGTCGGGCTGGTGGCGCTGCTCGCCGTCGGCCTCGGCTGGTTCCCGGTGGCGGGCAGCGACGACCCGAGCGCGTACGTCCTGCCCGTGGCGGCGCTGGCGATCGGGCCGGCGGCGGTGCTGTCCCGGATGATCCGGGTGGAGCTGCTTTCCGTGCTGGGCGCCGACTTCGTCCGCACCGCGCGGGCGAAACGGCTGCCCGCGCGGCTGGTGTACGTCCGGCACGCGCTGCCGAACGCGCTGACCGCGACGCTCACCCTCGGCGGGCTGATGCTGACCGGGATGGTGGCGGGCACCGTGCTCGTGGAGAACGTGTTCGCCTGGCCCGGCCTCGGCTCGACGATCGTGCAGTCGATCCTGCAGAAGGACTACCCGCTGGTGCAGGGGATCGTGCTGGTCTACGGCGTCGGCGTGCTGCTGGTGAACCTGCTGGTCGACGTCGTGCTCGGGCTGCTGGACCCGCGCTCGGCCATTCGGGAGGCGTGAGATGGCGCGACGCGGATCGGCCTGGGCGGCGGCGGTGCGCACGCCGGTGGGCGCGTGCTCGGCGGTGCTGCTGGCGGGCGTCGTCGTGCTGGCGGTGCTGGCCCCGCTGCTGTGGAGCGACGCCGCCGCGGCGATCGACACCGACGCGATCGGCCAGAGCCCCTCCGGGGCGCACTGGTTCGGCACCGACGCCCTCGGCCGCGACCTGTTCTTCCGCACCCTGGTGGCGACCCGGCTCTCGGTCGGGCTCGCCGTGCTGGCCACCGCGATCGGCGTCGGCATCGGGGTCGTCCTCGGGACGCTGCCGTCGGTGCTGCCGCGGTGGGCGGGCCGGCTGCTCACCGCGGTGGTCGACATCGCGGTGGCGTTCCCCGGCCTGCTGCTGGCGCTGTTCTTCGCGGTGATCTTCGGCGTCGGCACCCAGGGCGCGGTGCTGGCGATCGCGTTCGCGGTGGCGCCGGCGTTCGCGCGGCTGGTGCAGACGCTGTCCGCGTCGGTCAGCGGCCGCGACTTCGTCGCCGCGGCCAGGATTTCCGGCGTCGGTCGGGTCCGCTTGCTGGCCCGGCACGTGCTGCCCAACATCGGCGAACCGCTGGTGGTCAACGCGACGATCGGGGCGGGCTCGGCGCTGCTCGCCTTCGCCGGGCTGTCGTTCCTCGGGATCGGCGTGCAGGCCCCGGACTTCGACTGGGGCCGGCTGCTGCGCGAGGGCCTCGACGGCATCTACGTCAACCCGGTGGCCGCGCTCGCGCCCTGCTGTGCCGTCGTACTGGCCGGGCTGGCGTTCAACCTGGTGGGCGAGACCGTCGCCGGCGTGGTCGGGGTCCGAACCCGCACGTCGCGGCGCGGAGCGGGCCCGCTGCCGTCCGTCCCCCCGGCGGTCGCGGCCGCACCCGCCGGGGACGCCGTGCTGGTCGTCGAGAACCTGCGGGTCGCGTTCCCGGGCCCGGGCGGCTGGACCGTGCCGGTGCGCGGGGTGAGCTTCAGCGTCCGCCCGGGCGAGGCGATCGGCGTCGTCGGCGAGTCCGGCTCGGGCAAGAGCCTGACCGCGCTGGCGGTGTCGCGCCTGATCGAGGCACCCGGCGTGGTCACCGCGGACCGGCTGGAGTTCGACGGCAAGCCCGTGGACAAGGCCCCGGACCGGGAGCTCGGCACGGCCCTCGCCATGGTGTTCCAGGACCCGATGACGTCGTTCAACCCGGCCCGCCGGGTCGGGCGGCAGCTCGCCGAGGTGTCCGAGCAGCACCACGGCCTGTCGCGGCGGGCGGCGTTCGCCCGCGCGGTCGACCGGCTGGCCGCCGTGCGCGTCCCGGCCGCGGCCCGGCGCGCCCGGCAGTACCCGCACGAGTTCTCCGGCGGCATGCGGCAGCGGGCGATGATCGGAATGGGCCTGATGGGACAGCCGAAGCTCGTCATCGCCGACGAGCCGACGACCGCGCTCGACGTCACCGTGCAGCGGCAGGTCCTGCGCCTGCTCGCCCGCACCCGCGAAGCCGAAGGCGCGGCGATCCTGCTCATCAGCCACGACATCGCCGTCGTTTCCCAGACGTGCGAACGGATGCTGGTGATGTACGCCGGGCGCGTGGTCGAGGACCTGCCGACCGGGAGCCCGGCCCAGCACCCGTACACGCGGGCGCTGCTGGCCACGACGGTCGACCTCGACACCGACCGCGACGAGCCACTGGCCGTGATCCCCGGCCGCCCGCCGGAGCCGGACCAGGTACCGGAGGGCTGCGCGTTCGCCGCCCGGTGCCCGCTGGCGTCGGACCGGTGCCGGACCGAGGACCCGGTGCTGGAACCGGCCGCGGAAGGCCACCGGGTCGCCTGCTGGCACCCGCAGGTGAGTGTCCTTTCCGGACAGTCGCACGAGGAGGGGGCGGCATGAGCGCACTGGAGTTCGCCGGGGTGAGCGTCCGGTACGGCAGGCTGACCGCCGTCGACGGCGTGAGCCTGACCGTCCCTTCCGGACAGGTCGTCGGCCTGGTCGGCGAGTCCGGCTCGGGCAAGTCCACGCTCGCCAAGGCCGCGGTCGGGCTCGCGCCGGTGAGCGCGGGCCGGGTGCTGCTCGACGGCACCGACGTGCGGCGGCTGCCCCGGCGCCGCCCGCTGCAGATGGTGTTCCAGGACCCGTATTCGTCGCTGGACCCGCGGATGGCGATCGGCGAGTCGATCACCGAGGCCATGCCCCGCGGCACGGCCCGCGGGGCCCGCCGCGCCGAGGTGGCCCGGCTGCTGGAGCTGGTGCACCTCGACCCGGAACGCGCCGGGATGCTGCCCGGGCAGCTGTCGGGCGGGCAACGCCAGCGCGTCGCGCTCGCCAGGGCGCTGGCCGGGCAGCCGAAGGTGCTGATCGCCGACGAGATCACCTCGGCGCTCGACGTCTCGGTGCAGGGCGCGGTGCTCAACCTCGTCCGCGACGTCCAGCGGCGGCTGGCGCTGTCGATGCTGTTCATCTCGCACAACCTCGCCGTGGTGCGGTACGTCAGCGACATCGTCGCCGTGATGTACCTCGGGCGGATCGTCGAGGCCGGGCCGGCCGAGCAGGTGCTCACCGACCCGCAGCACCCGTACACACGGGACCTGCTCGCCTCGGCGCCGTCCACGCACCGCGACCTGCTCGCCGACACCGACGACCCGCTCGCCGACACCGAACCCGCCGACCCGCACCACCCGCCCGCCGGGTGCCGCTACCACCCGCGCTGCCCGATCGGCCCGCTCGTGCACACCGACCGCACCCTCTGCACCCATGCCGACCCGGCCGCCGACGCCGCCCACCGGCCGCACCGCGCGGCCTGCCACTTCGCCGCGTGAACCCGTTTCCCACAAGGAGATCCCGCATGACCCGACGTCTGGGTACCGACGACCTGTACGCACTGGAGTTCCCCGAACAGCCGGCGATCTCGCCCGACGGGACCCGGATCGTCTACGCCGTGCGCACCGCCGACCGCGAGAAGGACACCGACACCCGCTCGCTCTGGCAGGTGGCCACGGACGGCGGCGAGGCCCGCCGGCTGACCCGCGGCCGGGCCGACGCGGCCCCGGTGTGGTCGCCGGACGGCACGCGGATCGCGTTCCTGCGCGCCCAGGACGGCCCGGCGCAGCTGTGGCTGCTGCCGGCCGACGGCGGCGAGCCCGAGCAGGTCACCACGCTGCCGCTCGGCGCGGGCACCCCGGTGTGGCGGCCCGACGGCGCGGAGATCGCCTTCAGCGCCCCGATCGACCTCGCCGCCGAGGAAGGCGAAGACGACGGCGCGCAGGGCCGCCGCGCGAGCGCCCCGATCGTCGCCGACCGGCTCGACTTCAAGGCCGACGGCGCCGGATTCCTGCGCACGCTGCGCAAGCACGTCCACGTCCTCGACGTCGCCACCGGCGAGGTCCGGCGGGTGACGGCGGGCGACTGGCACGCGGGCGACCCGGCGTGGTCGCCGGACGGCGGCAGGCTGGCCTTCCCCGCGGCGCGCGACGCCGACGCCGACCTCACGTTCCGCTCCGGCGTCTACGTTCTCGACCCCGGCGACCGCACCGCCGAACCCCGGTTGGCCGGCTCGGCCGACGGCATGGCCGGGACTGTCACCTGGACCGCGGACGGCGAAGCGCTGCTCGTCATCGGCAGGCGCGACACCGAGCCGGGCCACGCCGGCCTCTTGCGCGTGCCGCTGGACGGCGGCGAGACCGTCGACCTCGCCGCGTCGCTCGACCGCAACGTCATGCCGGGCGGCCCGGGCTACCCCGGCGCGGTCCCGCAGCTCGCAGGCGACGGCTCGACGGTCCTGTTCTGCGTCCGGGACCGCGGCTGCACGCACCTGTACGCCGTCGACGTCACCGGCGGGGAGCCGCGGCGCGTCCTCGGCGAGGCCGGCAGCGCGGTCGACGGGCTGAGCGTCGCCGGGACCACCGCGGCGGTCGTGCTCACCACGCCGACGTCGTTCGGCGAGGTCGCGACGGTCGACCTCACCGGGGGAGCGGCGCGGGTGCACACCGCCCACGGCCCGGCCGAGCTCGAGCTGTTCACCCGCGAGGAGCGGGAGTTCACCGTCTCCGACGGCACGGTCGTGCACGGCTGGCTGCTGCGCGACCCCGCCCGCACCGGCCCGCTCCCGCTGCTGCTCGACATCCACGGCGGGCCGCACAACGCGTGGAACGGCACGGCCGACGCCGTGCACGTCCACCACCAGGAGCTCGCCGCCCGCGGCTGGGCGGTGCTGCTGCTCAACCCGCGCGGCAGCGACGGCTACGGCGAAGCGTTCCTGACCGCCGCGGTCGGCGCCTGGGGCGTGGCCGACGCCAAGGACTTCCTCGAACCGCTCGACGACCTCGTCGCCGAAGGGGTCGCGGACCCGCGGCGGCTCGCGGTGACCGGCTACAGCTACGGCGGCTTCATGACCTGCTACCTCACCAGCCGCGACGACCGGTTCGCCGCCGCGGTCGCGGGCGGCGTGGTCAGCGACCCGGTCAGCATGGCGGGCACGTCCGACAGCGGCCACTACCTCGGTGTCGCCGAACTCGGCGCCGTCCCGTCGGAGAACCGCGCGCACTACGCGGCGCTTTCCCCGCTGGCACAGGTGGAAAAGGTGCGCACGCCGACGCTGGTGGTGCACGGCGCCGATGACGACCGGTGCCCGGCGGGCCAGGCCGAGCAGTGGTTCACCGCGCTGCGCGAGCAGGGCGTGCCCACGCGCCTGGTGCTCTACCCCGGCGCGTCGCACCTGTTCATCCTCGAAGGCAAGCCGTCGCACCGCGTCGACTTCAACCGCCGCGTCGTCGACTGGGTCGAGCAGTACGCGGGCGAGCCGGGCAAGCCGGCGCGGGTGCCGCTCGACGCCGCGCACTGGCGACGGCGCCTGGCCGAGCTCGCGCGCAAGCACCGCGTTCCCGGTGCGGCGCTGGGCATCCTGCGGCTCGACGGCGACGAGGTCGTCCAGGTGAGCCACGGCGTGCTGAACAAGGCGACCGGCGTCGCGGTCACCGACGACTCGGTGTTCCAGATCGGTTCGATCACCAAGGTGTGGACGGCGACCGTCGCGATGCAGCTGGTCGACGAAGGGCTGCTGAAGCTGGACGCGCCGATCGCCGACGTCCTGCCCGAGCTGCGGCTCGCCGACCCCGACGTCACGAAGAAGGTGACGCTGCGGCACCTGCTGACCCACACCAGCGGCATCGACGGCGACGTCTTCACCGACACCGGCCGCGGCGACGACTGCCTCGAGAAGTACGTCGCGATCCTCGACCAGGCCGCGCAGACCCACCCCCTCGGTGCGACGCTGTCCTACTGCAACTCGGGGTTCGTCCTCGTCGGCCGGGTGATCGAGAAGCTGACCGGCAAGACCTGGGACGCGGCCCTGCGCGAGCGGCTGTTCACCCCGCTGGGCCTCAAGCGGACGACCACCCTGCCGGAGGAGGCGCTCCTGCACCGCGCGGCGATGGGGCACGTCGCGGCCGGGGACGCCGAGCCCGAGCCGGCTCCGGTGTGGGGGCTGCAGCGCTCGGCGGGCCCGGCCGGGCTCATCACGGCCTCGACCGACGACGTCCTGGCGTTCGCGCGCATGCACCTGACCGGCGGCCTCGGCCCGGACGGCTCCCGCGTGCTCTCGGCCGAGTCCGCACAGGCGATGACCGAAGAGCAGTTCGAGATGCCGGACAAGGACACCCTCGGCGACTCGTGGGGCCTCGGCTGGATCCGCTTCGGCTGGGACGGCCACCGCGTGTACGGCCACGACGGCAACACGATCGGGCAGGCGGCGTTCCTGCGGATCCTGCCCGGGCACGGGCTGGCGGTCACGCTGCTCACCAACGGCGGCAGCACCCACGACCTGTACGAAGAGCTCTACCGCGAGATCTTCGCCGAGCTGGCGGGGGTCGCGATGCCGCAGCCGCTCGAACCGCCAGTGCCGGCTCCCGACGTCGACGCTTCGGAGTTCCTCGGCGTCTATGAGCGGGAGTCGGTCCGCACGGAGGTCCTCGACCGGGACGGGAAGCTGTGGATCCGGCAGACCGTCACCGGCCCGCTCGCCGAGCTGGTGCCGGAGCCGACGACCGAAGACGAGCTGGTGCCGGTCGGCCCGGCGCACTTCGCCTACAGCCCGGCGGGCATGCGTGGCTGGGTGTCGGTGACGTTCTACACGCTGCCGACGGGGGAGCGGTACCTGCACTCCGGCGTGCGGGCGACGCCGAAGGTCAAGGAGTGACGACGACGCGCTGAGTGCTCCTGGTGTCCCGCCAGGCCGGTCCGACGTCCTGGAGGGGCACCGGGCGCGCGTCGATCCGGAAGCTCTCGATTTCCGGCACGAGCGCCCGCAGCTCGGCGACGATGTCCTTCGTGGGCACCGAGCCCTGACCGCTGCCGACGAGCTGCAGGCGCGCCGCCCGGAGCGCGGCCGAGGGGAGTTCGATCGACGGCCCGGCGACCGAGCCGATCTCGACCCACGTCAGCGGGCGGGCCCGGTCGGCGCGTTCGGTGACGATCGTGCGCAGGGCTCCGGTGGTCGGCGGGCCCCAGACGTAGTCGAGGACGACGTCGACGTCGGCGGCCTTGGCCAGTTCGCCGAAGGTGAGGGCGTCGTCGGCGTGGACGCCGGCGAGCTTTTCCGGGTCGCGGCCGGCGGCGATCACCCGGCCGGCGCCGAGGTGCTTCGCCACCTGGACGGCGAGCCGTCCGGCGTTGCCGGTGGCGCCGAGGACCAGGACGTCCTGCCCGGCGGCGAACCCGATCCGCCGGCGCAGGGCGATCCAGGCGGACATCGCCGGGTTCATGCCGGCGGCGACGGTGATCGGATCGGCGTCTTCGGGCAGTACGACGCTGCGTCTCAGGTCCACGACCGTGCGCTCGGCCATCGAGCCCAGTGACGTGTCGGGGAGGACGAAGTACCGGAGCGTGCCGTCAGGGGCCCGGCCGACGCCGTCGATACCGGGGACGAGCGGAAGTTCACCCCTTCCGGTGTAGTGCTCGCCGCCGGCTTGAGAACGGACCCGTGGGTGCAGCCCGGCGGCGAGGACGTCGACGACGACCTCGTCTTCGGTGCGCGGCCGGGGCTCGGCGAACTCGCGGAAGGTGGGCGGAGTACCGAACTCGGTGACGACGGCTGCGCGCATGACGGCTCCTGTTAGTTGGTAATACCCACTACTTTAGATGGCAATACCAACTAGTTCAAGGTAGTCTCGACGGCATGACCGAACCCGACGAGGTGCTGGACAACCTCGCCCAGGTGTCCTTCGCGGTGATGGCCGTGCTGAGCCAGGTGGCGGCGGCGCACGAGCTTTCCCTGACGCAGCTGCGGGTGCTGGGCATCCTGCGTGACCGCACGCCGAAGATGGCGGAGCTGGCGACGCACCTGGGACTGGACCGGTCGTCGGTGAGCGGCCTGGTCGACCGCGCGGTCCGCCGCGGGCTGGTCGCTCGCGAGGCGAGCCGCGACGACGGCCGCTCGGTGCGCGTCAGCCTGACCCCGTCGGGCGGGGCGCTGGCCCGGGAGCTGACGGCGGAGGTGTCGCGGAAGATGGCACCGCTGACGTCCGCGCTGGGAACGGCGGACCGCAACCGGCTGGGCGTCCTGCTGGGGCGGATGCTGGCATGAGCCCGGTCACGTCGGGAACACCCGCGTTCGTGTGGCGTTGTACTGGGTGTCGGTACGACAGGAGTCCCCGGGCCTCACCCCTTGCCTTCACGGAGATCCAGTCCGGCTGGAGCCGCGTAGCGCCACTCGCCGCGAGGCGACCCCCGTACCGACCTCGAACTCCCGCTTCCGCTCGCAGGTTCCCCCCAGCCTTCGCTGAGCGGAAGCGGGACTTTTGTCCTCAGTGGACGGTCCGGCGCCGTCAGTGGTGCGGAGCCGCCTTGGCGCCGGGCGCGGACTTCCGGATCAGCCAAGTACCCGCGAAGGCGACCAACCCGATCACCCCGGCCACGACGAACGCCGCCCGCAGCCCGGAAGCGTCCGGCCCCGAGGCGGCGGCGTCGGAACTCCACAGCGTCGCCACGCTCACGAACACCGCCGTCCCCAGCGCGCCGGCCACCTGCTGCAGCGTCGACAGGATCGCGCTCCCGTGCGAATACAGGTGATCCGGCAGCACGCCCAGCGACTCCGTGAACAGCGGCGTCATCATCAGCCCCAGCCCGGCCATCAGCAGCACGTGGATCCCGATCACCGCGATCAGGGGCGAACCCGGCCCCAGCGTCGTGAACAGCCACAGCGACGCCGCCATCGCCGCCGCACCCGGGATCACCAGCGGACGCGCCCCGACCTTGTCGAACAGCGCCCCCACCGGACGGCCCAGCAGCCCCAGCACCAGCCCGCCCGGCAGCACCGCCAGCCCGCTCACGAACGTGCTCGTGTGCAGCACCGTCTGCAGGTACAGCGGCAGCAGGATCGCCGCCGCGCCGATCAGGCACACGAACAGCAGCGCCGTCAGCACCAGCGCCACCACGAAACTCCGGTGCGTGAACGGCCGCAGGTCCAGCAACGCCCGGTCACGGCGCTGCAACCGCAGCTGCCGCCACGTGAACACCACCAGCGCGACCACACCGACGACGATCGGCACCCACGCCGGCACCAGCGGCTCCGCCCCGGCCTGCTCGCCGCTCGACGACAGCCCGTACAGCACCCCGCCGAACCCGATCGCCGACAGCAGCACCGACGGCACGTCCAGCGGCACCCGCCGCGTCTCGCTGTCCAGCCGCAGCTGCAGCGCACCGGTCACCAGCGCCGCCACCGACAGCGGCAGCACGATCCAGAACATCCAGCGCCAGCCCAGCGACGAGAGCACCGCGCCACCGATCGTCGGCCCGATCGCCGGCGCCACCGCGATGACGATCGTGATCGTCCCCATCGTCGCGCCCCGGCGCTCCGGCGGCACCAGCCGCATCACCGTCGTCATCAGCAATGGCAGCATCACCGCCGTGCCGCACGCCTGCACCACGCGCCCCGCCATCAACATCCCGAACCCGGGAGCGAGCGCGCACAGCAGCGTCCCGAGACTGAACGCCGACAGCGAGAACAAGAACACCTGCCGCGGCGAGAACCGCTCCAGCAGGAACCCCGTCGTCGGGATGACCACGGCCATCGTCAGCAGGAACCCGCTGGTCAGCCACTGCACGGTCGTCGTCGGCACCCGCAGGTCGACGGTCAGGTCACGCAACGCGACGCTCAGGATCGTCTCGTTCAGGATCATCACGAACGCGGACAGCACCAGGACCCCGATGAGGAGCCCCGGCCGCGCCGGAGCGCGCTCCAGGTCGGCGGGCGGAGTGGACACGGTGTCGGTCATCGGGGCGGAAGCTCTCTCGGTCGGGCGCACGGGCCCGGCGACGGCCGGGGCGAAGGCGTGCGGTCTTCTTGCAGTCTGCCCGTTCCGTCGCCTTCGTGTCACGGCGGTTTCCGCAGTGCCCGCCGTCACAGGGGACCCCCTGCTGACGCTCCGGAACCATCCGATATGCTTCAGCAAGTACGGAGTTCCGCAGCGCGCGATTAGCTCAGCGGGAGAGCGCTTCCCTGACACGGAAGAGGTCACTGGTTCAATCCCAGTATCGCGCACCACGAGCCCACCCCCGGGATCTCGTGGAAGTTCGTACCACGGGCGATTAGCTCAGGGGGAGAGCGCTTCGTTCACACCGAAGAGGTCACTGGTTCGATCCCAGTATCGCCCACTCGATTCGGGGTAGCCCCTGTTCGCGGAATGCGCGAACAGGGGCTCTCTCGTTCTGTGTCTTGTGGGGGCCGAGCCCCCACACCCCCGCCGGGGGCAAGCCCCCGGACCCCCCGCGTGTGGTCGAGTGGCGACTTCGGCCGGCGGTTTGTCCTTAGTGGACTTTCAGAGAAGGCGGCGCTGGATCACGTCGGCGATTACCGTGTTCACCAGCTTCTGCAGTTCCTCCTCGTCCGGGAGCGTGTGCTTCTTGCGGCCCGCGAACAGCAGGTGGCTTGCGCCGATCAGTGACAGGGCAAGGGAATCCACGTTCGCGTCCGGCGCTATGCGGCCTTGTGCACGCTCTGCTGTCAGGTAGGCCGACAGCATCTCCCTTGCCTCTGTCAGGAACGGCAGGCCGTTGCCCGGGCGGCGAAGGCGTTCTCGCAGCTCGTCTCGGAAGAACACCAAGCTCGTCAGTGCTATCGAGACTGGGTCGAACAGCTCTGTCAGGGCGTCCGTCAGGTTCGTGGACACCGTGCGCGTTCCTGCCGAGGCCTCCAGGATCGCCGACTGGTCCGCCAGGCGGGCGATGCGGTCCTGGACCAGCTCCGCCAGGAACGCGTCGAAGTCCGCGAAGTGGCGGTGGAGTACGCCCTTCGCCACGTCCGCCTCGGCCGTCACCGCCCGGCTCGTCAAGGCGTTCGGGCCCTCGCGGAGCAGGACGCGCTCCGCCGCCTCGAACAGCTGCTTGCGTACATCCCGCAAGTGGACACCGGTCGGCATGGCCCCATTCTCCGTTACGCCCGCGGCGAACGCGCGGGCGGTTGCCCTAGTGGGCAACTGCCCATTAGAATGGGCGCATGCCCACTCAGCCTCATGAAGCCCGCCACTTCGCCGAATCCTTCGGTGTCGACACCGAACGCTACGACCGGGCCCGGCCCGAGTACCCCGCCGAACTCGTGCGGCGCGTCGTCGACGCGAGTCCGGGAACCGGCTTCCTCGACGTCGGCTGCGGTACCGGGATCGAAGCCCGGCAGTTCCGTGCGGCCGGCTGCCGGGTGCTCGGCGTCGACCCCGATCCGCGGATGGCCGCGTTCGCGCGCGGCACCGGGATCGACGTCGAGGTCGCGAAGTTCGAGGACTGGGACGCTGCCGGACGGACCTTCGACGCGGTCGTCGCCGGGCAGGCCTGGCACTGGGTCGATCCCGTCGCCGGCGCGGCCAAGGCGGCCGGTCTCCTGCGTCCCGGCGGCCTGCTCGCCGTGTTCGCGCACGTGTTCCAGCCGCCGGCCCCGGTGGCGGAAGCCCTCGCCGCCGGCATCCGGCGGGTGCTGCCCGATTCGCCGTTCGCCGGGGAGTCGAGAACGGCTGCGGAACTCTACGAGGTCATGTTCACCAAGTTCGCCGACGGGATCCGGGACGCTGGTGGTTTCGCCGCGCCCGAGCGGTGGTCGTTCGCGTGGGAACGGACCTACACCCGCGACGAATGGCTCGATCTGTTGCCCACGACCGGCGGCCTGACCCGGCTCGAGCCCGACGCTCTGGCGGACGTCCTCGGCGGCGTCGGCGCGGCCATCGACGCGCTCGGCGGTGGCTTCACGCTCGAGTACACGACGTTGGCGGTCGCGGCGAAGAAAGCTTGACAAGAAAAGTTGTCGGTGAGATCTTGGTGGCAAGCACGACAGACCGAAGAACCTTCGGGCCGAACTGGGAGTCACCGATGTCTTTTCAGGCCTACCTCGACAACGCCGAGCAGCAGACCGGCATCACCCCGCGCGCCTTCCTCGACCTGGCCGCGGAGAAGAACCTCACGAAGCACGGCGAAATCGTCACCTGGCTGAAGACCGAGCACGGCCTCGGCCACGGCCACGCGACGGCGATCGCGCGTCTCGTGACCAAGGGGCCGGAGTTCGTCGCCGCGCACCACACGGATGGGGTGCTGCACCTGGACGGCTTGGCCGCCCGATCCTGACTCGCCCCGGTCCTGCGAACGCGCGGCCCGCGACCAAAACGAGTAGCCGTCAAGCGACGCCCGGCCTCGGCCAACACTCGGGCGCCTTGTCACCAAGGCGCCCGAGTGTTGGCGCCACACACCTGGGCAGCGGCCGCCCCAAACCCGGGCGGCCACACCGGCTCACCCGATCGGTCCGAGGTACGTGCCGCCCGAAACGTCGAGCGTCCGGCCGGTGATCCACCGGCCGTCCGGTCCCGCCAAGAACGCGACCACCCCCGCGACGTCCTCCGGCTCGCCGATCCGGCCCAGCGCCGTCATCGCGGTCAGCCCCGCCGCCGCCTCCGGGATCGCCAGCAGCGGCTCGGTCAGGTCGGTGCGGATCGGGCCGGGCGCGACCGTGTTGACCGTGATCCCGCGGTGGCCGAGCTCGTTGGCCAGTGTCGGCGCCAGCGCCTCGACCGCCGCTTTGCTGACCGTGTAAGCGATCTGGCTCTGCACCGCGATCCGCGAAGCCATCGAGCCGACCGTGATCACCCGGCCGCCGTCGTTCAGCAGCGGCAGCAGCCGCCGGATCAGCAGCATCGGCGTCTTGACGTTGACCGCCAGCAGCCGGTCCAGCTCCTCCTCCGTCACCTCGCCGATGCGGCTGTGGGACCCGATGCCCGCGTTGTTGACCAGGACGTCCAAGCCGTCGAACGCCTCGGTGACGGCGTCGGCCAGCCGGTCGACGGCGCCGTCCGAGCCGAACCTGGCGCACACGGGGAACGCCTGCCCGCCGGCGGCCTCGATCAGCGCGACCGTCTCCTTGGCCGCGACCTCGTTGCCGCCGTGGTGCACCGCGACCACGGCGCCGTCGGCGGCCAGCCGCAGCGCGATCGCGCGGCCGATCCCGCGCGAAGCCCCCGTCACCAAAGCGTTCTTCGTCATGTCCGGCTCCTCCGGGTCGGTGCCGGGCCGTCGTGGCCCGGCGCTGTCCGAAGGTTTCCGCGCGGCGCTGACCGGACGCGCACCGCGCGCGAACCGCCCGCCCGGACGAGCGTCAGCGGCCGGCCGCGACGGGCTCCGGCGTCGCCGGCGAGCGCTGGGGCAGGAACGCGGCGACGCCGAGCGCGATGAGCGCCGCGGCCGAGCCCATGCCCAGTACGAGCCGGAACCCGTTCTGCGACGGCAGGTCCACCGGCCCGAACCGGATGGTCAGCCGCGCGAGGACCAGCCCCGCCGTCGCGCTGGAGACCGACGTCCCGATCGAGCGCATCAGCGTGTTGAGGCTGTTCGCGGCCGCGGTCTCCGACACCGGCACCGCGCCCATCACGAGCGAGGGCATCGCGCCGTAGGCGAGCCCGATGCCCGCGCCGATGACGCTCGACACCAGCACGAGGTGCCAGGTCGCGCTCATCAGCACGATGCCGAGCGCGTACCCGGCGGCGACGACCACCGCGCCGGCCATCAGCGTCGTCTTCGGGCCGCTGGTGGCCGTGATGCGCGCCGACACCGGCGCCAGCGCCATCATGACCAACCCCGACGGCGCCATCACCAGGCCCACCACCAGCATCGACTTCCCGAGGCCGTAGCCGGTGGCGGCCGGCAGCTGCAGCAGCTGGGGGAGCACCAGCGACATCGCGAACATCGCGAAGCCGAAGACGGCCGACGCGATGTTCGTCAGCAGCACCTGGCGCCGCGCGCTCGTCCGCAGGTCGACCAGCGGCCGCGGGGTGCGCAGCTCCCACCGGCCCCACAGCAGCAGAACCAGCACGGCCGCGGCGAACAGGCCGAGCGTGGCCCCGCTGCCCCAGCCCCAGTCGGCGCCCTTGGAGACGGCCAGCAGCAAGCACACCAGCGCGACCGACAGCCCGGCCGCGCCGAGGACGTCGAACCGGCCGCCGGTGCGCACCGGCGACTCCGGCACGAGCGCGACGACCAGCGCCGTGACGGCCACGCCGAGGCCGGCCGCGGTCCAGAACAGCACGTGCCAGTCGGCGTTCTCGGCCAGCAGCGCCGCGGCGGGCAGGCCGAGCGCGCCGCCGACGCCGAGCGACGCGCTCATCAGCGCGGTCGCCGAGCCGAGCCGTTCGGCGGGCAGCTCGTCGCGCATGATGCTGATCCCGAGCGGGATGACGCCGGCGGCCAGTCCCTGCAGTGTCCGGCCCGCGACCATCGGCACGAGGCTGTCCGACAGCGCGCCGATCGCCGAGCCCGCGACGAGCGCGCCGAGGCTGACGAGCAGCATCCGCCGCTTGCCGTACATGTCGCCGAGCCGGCCCATGGTCGGCGTCGCGACCGCGCCGGCGAGCAGGGTGGCGGTGATCGCCCAGGTGGCGTCGGCCGCGGAGGCGTGCAGCAGCCCGGGCAGGGCCGGGATCAGCGGGATGACCAGCGTCTGCATCAGCGAGACGGTGATGCCCGCGAGCGCGAGGACCCCGACGACGAGGTTCGCCCGCGGCGACGCCTCTCTCGCGGGCGTGGATGGGTCGGGCACGAAGAGTCCTCCGGGGGTAGCTGAATTAAATCAGTCGCTTGACTTAGCGTAGCAGCCTTCGGTTGACTGATCACGAACCGACGGCCACCGCGGAGGAACGATGACGAGCACCGCCGAGATCCCCGAGTTCCCGATGACGCGCGCCGCCGGCTGCCCGTTCGACCCGCCGCCCGCGGCCCGCGCGCTGCAGGCGGAGGCACCGCTCGCGCGCGTCCGGCTGTGGGACGGCAGCACGCCGTGGCTGGTGACGCGCTACGCCGAGCAGCGGTCGCTGCTGGCCGATCCGCGGGTCAGCGCCGACATCACCCGCCCCGGCTACCCGAGCCCGGCGCCGCTGCCGAAGGGCGGCACCGGGATCAGCTTCATCCTGATGGACAACCCGGAACACGCGCGGCTGCGCAGGATGGTGACGGCGCCGTTCACGATCCGCCGCGTCGCCGCGATGCGCCCGGCGGTGCAGCGGATCGTCGACGAGCAGATCGACCGGCTGCTGGCCGGGCCGAAACCGGCCGACCTCGTCGAAGCGTTCGCATTGCCGGTGCCGTCACTGGTGATCTGCGAGCTGCTCGGCGTCCCGTACACCGACCACGGCTTCTTCCAGGAGAACAGCAAGGTCATCATCCGGCGGGACGCGAAGCCCGAGGAGCGGGCGGCCGGGCACCGGGCGCTCGTCGGCTACCTCGACCGGCTGATGGGGGAGAAGCTCGCGGCGCCCGGCGACGACCTGCTGTCCGGGCTCGCCGGCCGCGTCCACGCGGGGGAGCTGTCGCGGACCGAGGCGGCGCAGATGGGCGTGCTGCTGCTCATCGCCGGGCACGAGACGACGGCGAACATGATCGCGCTCGGCACCCTGGCCCTGCTTGAGCACCCCGACCAGCTGGCGCTGCTGCGGGAGTCCGCCGACCCGGCACTGGTCGCGTCGGCGGTCGAGGAACTGTTGCGGTACTTGAACATCACGCACAACGGCCGCCGCCGCGTCGCCCTCGAGGACATCGAAGTCGCCGGCGAGACCATCCGCGCGGGGGAGGGCCTGATCCTGGCCAACGACGTCGCCAACCGCGACCCCGAGGTGTTCCCCGACGGCGACCGGCTCGACCTCACCCGCGACTCGCTCGAGCTGCAGGTCGTCTACGGCACGCTGTACCGCCGGATCCCGACGCTCGCACTGGCCACCGACGTCGAGCGGGTCCCGTTCAAGCACGACGGGTCCGTGTACGGCGTCTACGAGCTGCCGGTCACGTGGTGAGTCAGACGCTGCGCAGCACCGAGACGACCACGCCCAGGATCGCCGCCCGGTCGCCGTCGATGACGGCGTAGGCCGGGTTGCGGGGCTCGAGGTAGACGTGACCGTCGCGGCGGCGGTACACCTTGACCGTCGCCTCCTCGTCGATCATCGCCGCGACGATCTGGCCGGAGTGGGCCTCGGTCTGCTGCTTGACCACGACGATGTCGCCGTCGCAGATGGCCGCGTCGATCATCGAGTCGCCGCGCACGCGCAGACCGAAGACGGTGCCGCGCCCGGTGAGGTCGCGCGGCAGCTTGAGGACGTCGTCGACGTGCTCCACCGCCGAGATCGGCGTGCCGGCGGCGATGTCGCCGACGACGGGCACGGGCACGGAGTCGGCGTCCGCCGCGGGTGCGCTGCCGTGCAGGAACGCGCGCACGTCCATCGGGCGCGACACCGTGGCGCCGCGGCGCAGGAAACCCTTGTCCTCCAGGCTCGCCAGGTGCTTCGACACCGACGACGTCGACTGCAGGCCGACGGCCTCGCCGATCTCGCGGGTGCTGGGGGAGTAGCCGTGGCGGACCACCCAGTCCCGGATCACGACCAGGATCTTCTGCTGCCGCTCCGGCAGGGCCGAGGCGTCGAGGTGCTCGAACGTGTCGTCGTAGGTGGTCACCGGCGAATCCTAGAGGCAGGCGTGGCGCGCGGTGCGGCAAGGTCGCTCCGGCGGGTCCCGCTGACCGGAACATCGGGTGACAGTTGGCGTCTTACCAACAGAAACCGCGACTTTGCCAGCTGTTGACCCGATGTCCGATTCGCCGTATGGTCTAGACCACAATTTTCCTTCGCTCGAACCCCCTTCCCGGCCGTGGTGGGCCAACCCCGCCGCGACTTCGTCGTGCCCGGGAAGCGAGCCTGTCCCCGAAGGAGCTGGTATGAACCGCAAACTGGTCGCGGCCGCGGCGGGCGCACTCCTGGCCCCGGTCCTGGTGGTGGTGAGCCCCGCCGGCATCGCGAGCGCGCACGGCTACGTCAACTCCCCGGCGAGCCGCCAGGCCCAGTGCGCGCAGGGCACGGTGTCCTGCGGCAACATCAAGTACGAGCCCCAGAGCGTCGAAGGCCCGAAGGGGCTGAAGTCCTGCAACGGCGGCAATTCCCAGTTCGCCGAGCTGAACGACAACGGCAAGGGCTGGAAGGCCTCGCCGGTCGGCCGCACGGCGACGTTCACGTGGACCTTCACCGCCCGCCACCGCACGTCGAACTACGAGTACTGGATCGGCAACGACAAGGTCGCCGACATCAGCGGCAACAACCAGCAGCCGCCGGCGAGCGTGTCGCACCAGGTGAACCTGGGCAACCACACGGGCCGCCAGACGGTGCTGGCGGTGTGGAACATCGCGGACACGACGAACGCGTTCTACAGCTGCATCGACCTGCAGGTGAGCTGAGGGTCTCCGGTCACCCGGGAGCGCGCGGCTCCCGGGTGACCGGTTCCGCGCTGGCGTGGGCGCGTGGACCTGTCCGTGCCCGGAGCCGAACTGAGCGCTCGCGCGCGCCGGTTCGTGGCCCGGCACGGGGTCCGGCTCGACGTGGGCTCGCTGGAGCCGTACCGGGCCCCCTGGCTGCGCGCCGGGATCCCGGCCGCGCAGATCGACCGCGCGGTGGCGTTCCACGATCGCTGGGGCGGGATCTCCCTCCCGCCGGCGCCCTACGGCTTCGTCATCGGACCGGCCGGCGAGTTCGGCTTGGACGGTGACCACTGGCCCCCCTGCACGCGACGATCGAGGGCTGGGTGGAGTCGCTGGCCCTCGCCGGCCACGCGTCGGCGTGGGCGACCCGCACGACCCGCACGACCCGCCTGACCGACGTTCACCTGAACGGTTTCGGCTGAGGCGCCTGCCCGCGCTTGACCTTGACACTGTGACAAGGTCTTCACTGGCGGCAGGAGGTGATCCCCATCAACCGGAACCCAGACCCACGCCTGCTCGCCGCGCTGGCGGCAGGCAACTCCTCGACGCGCCTGGAGGCGGCGCTCGCCGCCGGCACGCACGCCGACCCCGGCCTGGCCGACGCCCTCGTCGCCCGGTGCGCGGTCGAGCCGGACTTCTTCGTGCGCGACATGCTCACCTGGGCGCTGACCCGGCTGCCCGCCGAAAGCACCGTCCCCCGGCTGCTGGCCGAGCTCCGTTCGGGGCGCGCGCAGGCCAGGAGCCAGGCGCTGCACACGCTGTCGAAGATCGGCGACCGCACCGCGTGGCCGGCGATCACGCCGGCGCTGCTCGCCGACGCCGACGACGACGTCAAGCGCAGCGCGTGGCGGGCCGCCGTCGTCCTCGTGCCGGACCAAGACCGCGAAGAGCTGGCACAACGGCTCACCGCCCAGCTCGGCCGCGGCGACCGGGACACGCGGCTGAGCCTCAGCCGGGCCCTCGTCGCGCTCGGGGACGTGATCGAGCCGGTCCTGCGGGCGGCACTGGCCGCCGCCGACCCCGTGGTGCGCGCCCACGCCCGGGCCACGGAACGGCTCCTGCACGACCCGGACGCCGGCTTCGACCTGGCCGTCGACGAGGCGAAGCGGGTCGTCGCGCTCGGCCCGGAGCGCGCCGGGGGAGCGGCGTGCTGATCGGTGAGGTGGCGCGCCGGTCCGGGGTGAGCACGCGGATGCTGCGGCACTACGACTCCCTCGGGCTGGTGCGGCCGACCGGCCGCACCGTCGGCGGCTACCGCGAATACTCCGAAGCGGACATCCGCCGGATCTTCCACGTGGAAGGCCTGCGCTCCCTCGGGCTGTCGCTGCGGCAGATCGGCGACGCGCTGGCGGACCCGGACTTCCCGCCCGCCGTGCTGGTCGGCGACCTCATCCGGCGGACGGAGGACCGGCTCAAGCGGGAACAGGAGCTGCTCGAGCGGCTCCGGGCGATCGATTCCTCGGCACCCGGCGGCTGGCAGGACGTCCTGCGCGTCGTCGAACTGCTGCACGGGCTCGACTCGCCCCACGCCGCGCGCCGGCAGCAGGCCGTCCTCGCCCCGGCCGAGGACGGCCCGGTGCCCGCCGACGTGCTGGCCAAGGCGGTCCTCGCCGAGTCCGACGCGAACGTCGCCGGCGCGCTCCGGTGGGCGCTCGCGCGGGCCGGCGGCGACGCCGTGGCGAGCCTGGCCGCCGGCCTGCGCTCGCCGGACGCCGGCATCCGGCGGCGCGCGATCCGGGCGATCGCCGAGCTGCCCGGGGACGAAGCCGCGTCGGCGCTGGTCGGCGCGCTCGGCGACCCGGACCCGGCGGTGCGCCGTCCGGCCGCGCTGGCGGCGGGCAACCGCGGCGAGAGCGCGGCCGTCCCGATCCTCGCCGGCATGGTCGTCGAAGGGACGAACGACGTCGAGGCCGCCGAAGTCCTGAGTTCCCTCGCCACCGACCACGGCTGCGCGGACCAGGTCATGAGCGCGTTCGCCACCGAGCTGGCGAACACCGCGGACCCGGCGGTGCGGATCCGCCTGACCCAGGCACTGGCCGAGCTGCCGCCACCCCTCGCGCACGACACCCTGCGGCAGCTGACCCGCGACGAGGACCCGGCCGTGGCCCGCGTCGCGGCCGCCCTCGTGGCCGGCCGCTGACTTGGCGAGGTCGCTTGCCGGACGGAGACAGGCGAATCGCGCTTGATACACCCGGTGACGGATTGCCCGGGGAGTCCCTTCTTGTGCCACTGGCCGGTCAAAGGGACGCGAGTTCCGGTGCGACGACCGGCCAGGGCTTGGCCGTTTCGAGCTGGCCGGCCAGCCGGAACAGCGTCGCCTCGTCGCCGAAACGACCGAGGAAGTGGACGCCGATCGGCAGCCCCTCTTCGGTGCGCCACAACGGGATCGACATCGCCGGGTTGCCCGTGATGTTCGCGACCACCGCCGGGTACGCCACCGTCGGTGCGCCGCGTTCGAGGGCGCGCAACGGTTCCTCGCGCGTGGACGTGATCTCGCCGATGCGGGCCGGCGGCGCCGACATCGTCGGGGTCAGCCACGCGTCGAAGTCGCCCAGGAACCGCGCCACCACCCGGGAAAACGCCTGCAGGTCCTCGGTCGCCAGCAGGTACTGCGCCGCGCTGACGCGCCGGCCCGCCGCCCAGTACGCCTCGGTCAGCGGTTCCAGCTCGCCGGGTTCGGGACGGCGGCCGAGCCGGCGGATCCAGTATTCGACGATCCACGCCGTCGCCGCGTTGAACGCCGTGCCGATGGCGTCGCCCACCGCCGGCGTGAGGCCGGGCAGGTCGGCTTCGACCAGTTCGTGACCCAGTTCCGTGCAAAGTTCGACGGCGTCGTCCAGGGCGGCGACGCAGTCCGGGTGGCCGAGCGAGCCGTCCGGCAGCCGGGGGCTGAACGCGATCCGCAGCCGGCCCGGATCGGTGCCGGCTTCGGCGGCGTACGGCCGGGCGGGCGGCGGCGCCGGGTAGGGGTCTCCGGGCGCGGGGCCCGCGATGGCGTCGAGCAGCGCCGCGCTGTCGCGGACCGAGCGGGTGAGTGCGTGCTCGACCGCCCAGCCGCCGAGCACATCGCCGTACTCCGGGCCGAGCGGTATCCGGGCGCGCGTCGGCTTGAGGCCGAAGAGCCCGCACGCGGACGCCGGGAAGCGCAGCGAGCCGCCGAGGTCGTTGCCGTGGGCCATCGGCACCAGGCCGGCCGCCACCGCGGCCGCCGACCCGCCGCTGGAGCCGCTCGTCGACCGGTCCGGGGCCCACGGGTTGCGCGTCGGGCCGTGCAGCACCGGTTCGCACGCGGGCACCATGCCGAACTCCGGGGTGTTGGTCTTGCCGAGCAGGACCAGCCCGGCCCGGCGCAGCCGCCGGACCAGTTCGGACTCGAACCGGGAAACGTTGTCCCGCAGGAAAACCGAGCCCTCGGTGAACCGCACGCCGGGAACTTCGGCGACGAGGTCCTTGAGCAGGAAGGGCACCCCGGCGAACGGGCCGGTCGCGGTCCGCGCGGCTTCCCGCGCGGTGCCGAACATCGGCGTGACGACCGCGTTGAGCACCGGGTCGAGGCGCTCGATCCGCTCGATCGCGGCTTCCACCAGGTCCGTCGCGGTGAGCTCACCGCGACGGACCAGTGCGGCCTGCGCCGTCGCGTCCATAGTGGACAGATCGGTCACGGTGCCACCGTCCGGGTGCCGCGCACGGCGTGGACTTCGCCGAGCGGTTCGATCCTGGCCCGGGGCAGGCCGGCGCCGGCGATCGCGGCCGCGAAGCCGGGGTCGCCGCTGAAGGCCGTGAACGTGGCTTCGTCCGGGCAGCTGTCGAAGACGGTGATCCCGCCGTCGCGCACCACGCACGTGTGCAGCAGGATCCGGTCGGGCGGGAACGCGGCGAAGAGCTTGTCGTAGGCGGGCAGCAGGTCTTCCGCCGCGCCGTCGAAGTGGTAGGCAGCCAGGTACACGACGTTCACCGCGCCTTCGCGGCGGCCAGGTTGCGGCCGACGACGTCCATGGTCGCGGTCAGGGCGGCGGTCGGGCTGAACTCGACCACCTCGGTGCCGGCGAACAGCAGCGGCAGGTGGCCGGGCGCGCCGTAGTAGGTGTCGCCGGCCTGGTAGACCTCGTCGTGGCCGGCGTAGCGGAACACGACCTTGCCGCGGACGACCGTGCCCCAGTGCGGGCACTGGCACCGGTCCTCCGGCAGGCCCTGGAACAGCGGCGCCGGGTCCAGGTCGGCCTTGTGGGTTTCGTAGCCGACGGTGTACCCGCCGAGTTCGGCGTAACGGCCTTCGATCGCGGGCTCGTCGACCGACAGCGTGGCTTCGGCTTTCGTGGTGCGGGGCATGGCGTCTCCTCACGGACGGAAGTGGTCTCACCCCGAAGGCGTGAGATCCGGCCGCACGATGTGCGGTCAGGTCCGCCAGGTGTGCGGTGTCTCCGGTTCGTAGGCGCAGAGGCTGCCGGTGCGGACGGCGGCGCGCAGGTGCCGGCCCAGCTCGGGGTGCACCCGGCCGATCCGGTCGATGGTCGCGCGAACGCGGGCCGTGACGGCGGTCCGGGCCCGTTCGGCGGACGAACCGGTGCGGCGGGGACGGCCACCGAGTCCGTACGCGGTGGACAGTTGGTCGAGCAGCGCCGCCCGTTCGGCGGCGATCTCCGCCGAACGGGCGGCGTCGCCGGCCTCGTCCGCCGCGTCCGCGGCGGCTTCGAGTTCTCGCAGCCGGGTGCGGTAGGCCGCGCGCGCGGACGCGTCGACGACGTCGCCGAGGTCGCCTTGCGGCGGCGCGCCCGGTGCCGCCAGTTCGACGGCCGGGACGGCGACGCCCGGCCGGGCCAGCAGGCACGCGAGGTCGTGCAGGCCCTTCGCGTCGGCGAGCCGGACCTCGCGGCCGGCGAACCGGAGCACCCACAGGTCGCCGTCCCGGGTGAACGTGTCCCCGGCGGGCACGGTCGCCGTGCCGGACTCCGCTTCGATCGTGGCCGCGAGTGCCGTCGCGCCGATCGCCTTGGCCGCCGCGAGCGCGTGCGCGCGGTGGGTGCCGGACGGTTCGCCGAGTGCTTGGGCGAGCAGCGCGAGGTGCCGGTGCACCGGCCCGCGGACCGCGGCACCGATGCCCTCGACCACGAACCGGCCGGCGTGGGGGAGGAGCCAGTCGTAGACCGCCCGGGCGACCGGGTGCGGCCCGGTCAGCGCGACGGTTTCGGCGGCCTGGGCCAGCATGGGCAGCCATTCCGAGTCGCGGGGCGCGGTCGCCAGCCGTGGTGCGACCGCCGAGAGCCGGTCACGCGCCTCGTCGAGGCGGCCGAACTGGGCGGCGGCCAGCGCCAGGGTGACGCGCGGCCAGACGCCGGGCAGCTCCTCGAGCGACACCTCGGCGAACAGCCGGGTCAGCCCGTCGCGGTCGCCGGTGGCGGCGAGCAGGCACCACCGCTGGGTCGCGGCGAGCACCAGGGCGTTCGCGCTGCCGGACACCTCAGCCAGCTCTTCGGTGCGCGCGAGCGTGGCCCGGCAGTCGTCGTACCGGCCTTCCAGCAGCGCCCGCATGCCCCGCCACAGCGGGCCGTACCAGAGGTAGAACGGCTGGTCCAGCCCCGCGGCGACACCTTCGAAGGCCAGCGCCTCGGCGTCCGCTTCGGCCACGGCGCCGGTCTCCAGCAACGCGACCAGCCGAAGCCGCCGTCCGAGCAGCTCCAGCTTCGGGTCTCGCAAGCCGCGGGCCAGCTCGACGACCTCACCCGCCCAGGCGAGCCGGTCGGTGCAGTGCCCGGGGCCCGGCTTCGCGTCGCACAAGGCCGCCAAGGCCTGCGCGGTGGCGGCCGGATCGCCGACGCGGCGGGCGATCGCCAGCGCCTCCTCGGCCAGCGCGAGCCGCCGCTGGTCCGGTTCGAGCAGGGTGGTGGCGACCGAGAGCCGCGCGGTGACGGCCGCTCGCAGCGCCGAGTCCCCGGCGGGCAGCGCGGCCCGCGCCCGCTCGAGCAGGGCGATCTGATCGCGGTCGAGCAGCCCGACCTCGATCCCGGAGGCACCGGCGCCCAGCCCGAGCGCGGCGCGGGCGAGCAGCTCGGGCCGGGAGGCGGCGTGGGTCGCGGCGGCGAGGAAGTCGGTGCGCGCGCCGGTTCGGTCGCCCGCGCCGAGCCGGGCGGTGCCGGAAGCGATGAGCAGGCCGGCGAGATCCTCGTCCGCGGTGCCGGCGGCGAGTCGGGTGGTGCTGGAAGTGAGTGGGCTCGCGAGGTCCTCGTCGGTTGTGCCCCCGCCGAGCCGCGCAGTGCCGGAAGCGAGGTCCCCTTCGGCGCCAGGCTGGTCGCCGCCCGCCGGTGCCGGTTCGTCCGTGGTCGCCGGGCGGGCCGCCCCGAGCAGCTCGCGGCAGCGCTCGTACCACGCGACAGCTTCGTCGTGGGCCAGCAGCTCCGCGGCGTGGTCCCCCGCGAGCCGCGCGTACCGGGCGGCCGCCCGCGCGTGTTCCGGCCCCGCCCGCAGGAAGTGGTAGGCCACCTGGGCCGGCCCGGCGTCGCGGCCGCGTTCGGCGTAGCGCGCCAGGACCGCGGCCGCCCGGGCGTGCAGCCCGGCTCGCTCGGCCGGGGGCACCGCGTCGTACACGGCGTCACGCAGCAGCTGGTGGCGGAACGTCGCCGAGCCCGCGTCCAGCTCGCCGAGGAGCCCGGCCGCGGCCGAGTCGCCCAGGATCGCGCGGATGTCGGCGAGTCCTCTGCCGACGACTTCGGCGAGCAGGTCGAGCCGGAACCGCACGCCCAGCACCGCCGCCGCGTCCAGGGTGTCCGCGTGGCCGGTGGGCAGGGCCGCGATCCGGGCCTGGACGACCGCGCGCACGGAAGCCGGCACGGTCGTGCCGATGCCGTGGCGCACCAGCTCGGTGACGAAGAAGGCTTCGCCGCGCGTGCGGGCCACGATCGACCCGACCTCGGCGGGGGTGGCCGGGCGCCCGGTCGCCGCGGTCACGAGCTCGGCGACGTCGTCCTCGCGCAGCGGCCCGATCGGCAGGCACAGGGCCCGGCCGAGCAGGTCCGCGCGCGCTTGGACCCGGCCCCGCCAGGCGCGGTCGTCGTCGCGGGCGGTCGCCACGACGGCGACCCGGGCCGTCCGGACCGTCGCCGCGGTCTCGGCCAGCAGCCGCAGCGACGAGGCATCGGCTTCGTGGACGTCGTCCAGGACCACGAGCAGCGGGGTTTCCGCGGCACCGGCCCGCAGCACGGCGGCGACGTCCCGCCCCAGCCGTCTCCTGGCCTCTTCGGGGTCGGTCGCGCTGTCGTCGGCCGCCCGGCCGGTCACCACGGCCCGCAGTTCCGGCGAGCCCCGCGCGACCCGGCCGCCGCGGACGTCGGCTCCGACGAGGTCGCGCAGCACCTGGGCCCACGGCCCGAGCGCGGCCGCGTCGCCGCCCGGCGGGCACCACGCCCACACGGTGCGGAAGCCGGCCGCGGCCGCGGCGATCTCCGCGGCGAGCCGCGTCTTGCCGGCCCCACCGGCCCCGGTCAGCAGCACGAGGCCGCCACGTCCGGCCCGCGCGCCCGCCACCACGGCGCCGGCTTCGGCCAGCACCGCCTCCCGGCCGACGAACGGCAGCGGCCCGGTCATCGGCTCAGCGCGCTTCGTCGTCTGGTCCGTGGTCCATCCGGCCTCCTCGTGCCACCTGTCGCCGATGTAGTTACGTCGCCGAGAACGGCCGGCACGTTTCCGGCAACGCGACCGAACCGTTACGCGCGTCGCTCCGGCGGAGTCGTATCTTTTCGGGAAGACGATGATCGACATCGGTCGACATCCGAAAACCGTGCCTCGATTGCCGATTTCCTTTCCGGAAACCGGGAAAGTGCCGACGCCGTGCACCGAAGGATTCGTCATGTCCGCTGCCATCAGGTCGTTGTCCCCGGGGAACCGGCGTGGCACGGACGAGTGCCGGTATCTGCTTCTCCCGCCGGCCGGTGGCACTGTCGGCACGCTGCGGCACGTCGCCGGGGCCGCGGGCGGCGCCGAGGTGTGGGACGCCGAGTACCCGGGCCGGGGCGAGCGGCTGCACGTTGCGCCGGCCGCGTCGCTCGAGCAGCTGGCCGAGCACCTCACCGGCGAGCTGCTCGTCCGGGACCCCGCGTGGGTCCGGCGGACCGTCGTGGCCGGGTTCGGCATGGGGGCGTTCGTCGCGGTGGAGCTGGCCCAGCGGCTGCGCACCCGCTGCGGCCCGCTGCCCGCGGCCGTGGTCGCCGTCGGGACGCCGGCGCCGCAGCGGCGGGTCCGCGGACGCTACCGGCGGCTCGGCGAGGACAGCCTGCTCGAGGTGCTGGGCGGCGAAGGGTTCGTTCCCGACCGGGGAAACCGCGCGTCCTTCGAGGTCTGGGCGTACGCGGTGGACCTGCTGCGGCGCGACGTCGCCCTCACCGCCGCGTACCGGGGCCCGGCCGGGACGCCGGTGCGGTGCCCGCTGGCCGCCCTGTGCGGCGAGGACGATCCCGTCGCCACCGAGGACGCGACCGGGGCGTGGTGCGACTGGACGACCGCGGCCTTCCTCGCCGCCACGGTCCCCGGCCGCCACCTGGGGCTGCTGGCCCCGGGCCGGGGTGCGGAGTTCTGGCGGTGGATGCGCCGGGTCGAACACGACGTCGTCGCGGCGGGCGGACGGCGCTGACGCCCGAGAACAGACCCGGCACCAAGCCACCCTAGGTGTGCTCGGCGACGATCCCGAACGCGCGGATCTTGCGGTAGATCGTGGCGCGCGACATGCCGAGCTCGGCCGCCGCGCGTTCCTTGTTGCCGCGGTTGGCGGCCAGGCTGTGCACGATCGCGTCGCGTTCGATCGCCTCGAGCTTGGTCAGCTGGCGGCGGGTGAAGGTGCGGCACTCGGCGGGCAGGTCCGGGATCTCGATCGTGCCGCTGCGTCGACGCCGCGCCGCTTCGGCGACGACCTGGTCGAGCCGGCGGACGTTGCCGGCCCAGGGCAGCCGCATGAGCTGGCGCAGGCAGGCGTCCGACATCGTGAGGGGCCGGCTGGTCGCGTGGCGGGCGAGCAGGTGGGGGACCAGGTGCGGCAGGTCGTCCAGCCGGTGGCGCAGCGGCGGCACCTCGACGGTGTGCGCGAAGAACGGCATGAGGCAACCCTGGACGTCCGAGCCCGCGGGCTCCTCGCCGAGGGTGATGACGACCCAGGCCGGGGTGCGCTCCGGGGGAGCACCCTGCCAGCTGGTCAGCAGGCTCGTGAGCCGCTGCAGGGCGTCGCCGGTGAGGGCGTCGGCACGCCGGATGACGACCACCGGCGGTTCGCCGCGGGCGACGTCGTCGGCCAGGTCCTCGGCCCACTCCTCGTGGTCGCCGGCGACGGCTTGGCAGTCGACCACCAGCGCGCGGCGGCCGTGCCGGAGCGCCACGGCCTGCGCGATGGCGGCCTTGCCGACGCCGCTCTCGCCGCTCAGCGCCAGCCAGTTCCGCTCGGCGAAGCTGGTGTCCGCGGTGGCGCACGCCTGCCGCCACTGCGGGTTGTTGCCGGCGACGCCGGGTAGCTGCACCTCGCTGCGGCGGGCCCCGCGCCGGGTGTGGGCCTGGTTCTTCACGCGGAACACGCCACCCGCGAGGGTCGATCCGCTGTAGACGGGCCGGTACTCCAACCGGGCGACCACTCCCGACGGGAGGTCGGCGACCACGGTCACCGGCTTCGTCGAGCCGACCAGGTCGGCGGTGTGGGTGATCAGGGCGGCCCGGTCGGTCACGTCGTAGAGCTCCTCGGCGTGGCTGTTGACCATGACGACGTCCTGGTTCACGGCCAGGATCGCCCCGGAGCCGCGCTGGCAGGACGCGAGGTACTCGCGGAAGAGACTCAGCTCCCGGGCGCCGGTGCTCGCCAGCATCGCCTCCTCGATGCGCTTCGCCGTCGTGCGGGCCAGCGTCAGGAGCAGGGGACCGGAGGTTTCCGCCCACGACGTGAGATCGAGTACGCCGACCAGGTGACCCCGGATCGGGTGAATGATCGGGGCGCCGGCGCATTCGAACTCGGTGAGGCGGCCGTTGAAGTGCTCGAAGCCCGAGACGAGCACGGACTTCTGGCACTCGAGGGCGGTCCCGATGCCGTTGGTGCCGACCGACTCCTCCGCATAGCTGTACCCGGGGGCGAGTGAGATGGTGTCCAAACCGGACGTCAGGGCGCGATCCGTGCTCAGCCGGCTGACGACGAGCCCGTCCGCGTCCGTCAGCAGGATCGCCACGGGGTGGTTGGCCATCTCCTCCGACAGGTTCGCCAATACGGGTGTCGCGCTGTGGACCAGGAGGCTCTCTTCGTCGCGGTCGGTGACGAACACCGGGTCGGGTGCCTCGCTGTCGACCCGGTTGGCGAGCGCGCGGCGCCACGACGCGCTGATGACGTCGCGGACGCCGGGTACCTCGGGCAGGGGAGCGGAAGACAGGAACATCTCACGCAGGCGGCGCATCGGCTGCGCTCCCGGCCGGTCTCCTCGCGTCGTCACCAGCGTCTCCTTTGACGGTCGGTGCCTTCGGACAGTGTGGTGGCCCTGCCCGTTCCGGACATCGTCGCCCACAACCGCGTCCCGCTCCATCTCACATTGAGACAGAACCCGGGTGCGATCGGCAACACACTCTCCTCCGTCAGACGACCGGCCGGGCTGAGAGACCCCGGTTTCGAGGAGGCCGATTTTGAGCAGGCAGAGTCTCACCAAAGCGCACAACAAGATCACGGAACTGTCGTGGGAGCCGACGTTCGCCACGCCGGCGACCCGGTTCGGGACGGACTACACGTTCGAGAAGGCGCCCAAAAAGGACCCGCTGAAGCAGATCATGCGCTCCTACTTCCCGATGGAGGAGGAGAAGGACAACCGGGTCTTCGGCGCCATGGACGGCGCGATCCGCGGCAACATGTTCCGGCAGGTGCAGCAGCGCTGGCTCGAATGGCAGAAGCTGTTCCTCTCGATCATCCCGTTCCCGGAGATCTCGGCCGCCCGCGCGATGCCGATGGCGATCGACGCGGTGCCGAACCCCGAGATCCACAACGGACTCGCGGTGCAGATGATCGACGAGGTCCGCCACTCGACGATCCAGATGAACCTCAAGAAGCTGTACATGAACAACTACATCGACCCGGCGGGCTTCGACATCACGGAGAAGGCGTTCGCGAACAACTACGCGGGCACGATCGGCCGGCAGTTCGGCGAGGGGTTCATCACCGGTGACGCGATCACCGCGGCGAACATCTACCTGACGGTGGTCGCGGAAACCGCGTTCACGAACACGCTGTTCGTCGCCATGCCCGACGAGGCGGCCGCCAACGGCGACTACCTGCTGCCGACGGTGTTCCACTCGGTGCAGTCCGACGAGTCGCGCCACATCAGCAACGGCTACTCGATCCTGCTGATGGCGCTGGCCGACGAGCGCAACCGGCCGCTGCTCGAACGCGACCTGCGGTACGCGTGGTGGAACAACCACTGCGTGGTGGACGCGGCGATCGGGACGTTCATCGAGTACGGCACCAAGGACCGCCGCAAGGACCGCGAGTCCTACGCGGAGATGTGGCGCCGCTGGATCTACGACGACTACTACCGCAGCTACCTGCTGCCGCTGGAGAAGTACGGCCTCGTGATCCCGCACGACCTGGTCGAGGAGGCGTGGAACCGGATCACCAACAAGTTCTACGTCCACCGCGTCGCGCAGTTCTTCGCCACCGGGTGGCCGGTGAACTACTGGCGGATCGACGGCATGACCGACGCCGACTTCGAGTGGTTCGAGCACAAGTACCCGGGCTGGTACGACCAGTTCGGCAAGTGGTGGGAGGCCTACAACCGGCTGAGCCGCCCGGGCCGCAACAAGCCGATCGCGTTCGAGGACGTCGGCTACGAGTACCCGCACCGCTGCTGGACCTGCATGGTGCCGTGCCTGGTCCGCGAGGACCTGGTGGTCGACAAGGTCGACGACCAGTGGCGGACCTACTGCTCGGAGACCTGCGCCTGGACCGACAAGGTCGCGTTCCGGCCGGAGTACGAGGGCCGGGCCACGCCGAACATGGGCCGGCTCACCGGGCAGCGCGAGTGGGAAACGCTGCACCACGACCGCGATCTGGCCGACATCGTGAAGGACCTCGGGTACGTCCGCGACGACGGCAGGACGCTGATCCCGCAGCCGCACCTGGACCTCGACGACCCCAAGAAGCTGTGGACGCTCGACGACCTGCGCGGGATCCGGTTCGCCAGCCCGAACGTGACCCTCAACGTGATGTCGGACGCCGAGCGCGAGCAGTGGGCCGCGGCCTACCGCGCCAACCCGAACGTCACGGTCGCCTGATGGCCGGCGGCCGGCGGGCGCCTGCCTCCGGCGCGCCCGCCGGCCGCCTCCGAGAATCGAGAGAACGATGGCCGACAAGCACCGCATCTCCTTCGAACCGGTCGACATCGAAATGGAGGTCGGCGAGGACGAGAAGATCCTCGACGCCGCCTTCCGCCAGGGCATCCACCTCATGCACGGGTGCCGCGAGGGCCAGTGCTCGGCGTGCAAGTCCTACGTCCTCGACGGCGAAATCCAGATGGAGCGCTACTCGACGTTCGCCTGCAACGACGCCGAGGTCGAGGAAGGCTACGTGCTGCTCTGCCGCGCGCACGCCTTCAGCGACTGCACCATCGAGCTGCTGAACTTCGACGAGGAGGAGCTGCTCAACTCCGCCCCGCTGCAGGACGTCCGGACCGAGGTCGTCGAGATCGTCGAGCACACGCACGACATCGTCGGTCTCAAGCTCAAGCCGGTCGAACCCGCGGCGCTGGAGTTCAAGCCGGGGCAGTACGCCGAGCTGACCATCCCGGGCACCGGGGAAAAGCGGTCCTTCTCGATGGCGACCACACCGTCCACAACGGACCATGTCGAGTTCGTCATCAAGAAGTACCCGGGCGGGAAGTTCTCGTCGCTGCTCGACAGCGGCATCGAGGTCGGTCACCCGATCGACCTGCGCGGCCCGTACGGCAACTTCACCCTCAAGAAGGGGCACGTGCTGCCGCTGGTGCTGCTGGCGGGCGGGGCGGGCATGGCCCCCGTGCTCGCCCTGCTGCGGCACCTGAGCGAAACCGGCGACACCCGCCGGATCCGCTTCTACTACGGCGCCCGCACCCCGGCGGACCTCTTCTACCTCGACGAGATCCGCGCGCTGGGCGAGCGGCTGGCGGACTTCGAGTTCGTCGTCGCCCTTTCGGAATCCGGCGACGGCGCCGGCGAGCTGGGTGTGCGCGCCGAACGGGGGATGGTCACCGACGTCGCCGAGGCCGGGGAACCGGAACTGCACCGGAGCGAGGTCTACCTGTGCGGCCCACCGCCGATGGTCGACGCCGCACTGGCGTTGGCCGCACGCCAGGGCGTTCCGGACGACCAGGTGTTCTACGACAAGTTCACGACCTCGGTCAACGACGATGAGTGAGAGGACACAACAGATGGCAACACCCGCGCCGAAGGTGCGCAGCTTCCCGAAGGTGGAGTTCACCGACTCCGAAGCCGGCGCACTGGAGTTCCCGAGCTCCAAGAGCCGGGCGTACTCGTACTTCAAGCCGGCCAAGCTGCGGGCGACGGTGTACGAGGACGTGACCGTCGACGTGCAGCCCGACCCCGACCGGCACCTCTCCCAGGGCTGGATCTACGGCTTCGGCGACGGGCCCGGCGGTTACCCGAAGGAGTGGACCCAGGCCAAGTCGTCGAACTGGCACGCCTTCCTCGACCCGAACGAGGAGTGGGAGCAGACCCTCTACCGGAACAACTCCGCGGTGGTCCGGCAGGTCGCGCTCGGGCTGGAGAACGCCAAGCGCGCCAACGCCTACGACGGCTGGAACCCCGCCTGGCAGAAGTTCATCGCCCGCAACCTCGGCGCCTGGATGCACGCGGAGAACGGGATGGCGCTGCACGTGTTCACCTCGATCCAGCGGTCGGGTCCGACGAACATGATCAACACCGCGGTCGCGGTGAACGCCGCCCACAAGATGCGCTTCGCCCAGGACCTCGCGCTGTTCAACCTCGACCTGGCCGAGTCGCTCGACACCTTCGACGGCGGCGTCCACAAGGAGGTCTGGCAGTCGGCCGAGGAGTGGCAGCCCACCCGGCGCGTCGTCGAGGAGCTGACCGCCGTCGGTGACTGGGCCGAGCTGCTCTTCGCCACCAACGTCGTGTTCGAGCAGCTCGTCGGCCAGCTCTTCCGCTCGGAGCTGGTGATGCAGATCTCCGCCAAGAACGGCGACTACATCACCCCGACCCTCGTCGGCACGGGCGAGCACGACTACAGCCGCGACCTCGCCTACACCCGCGCGCTGTTCCGCCTGCTCACCCGCGACGAGCAGTTCGCCGACGGCAACAAGGAGCTGTTCGGCCGGTGGCTCTCGACCTGGGTGCCGCGGTGCCTGGACGCCGCGCACGCGCTGCAGCCGATCTGGTCGCAGCCCGCCGAGAAGACGCGGACCTTCGCCGACTCGCTCGCCGCGACCAAGGAGAAGTTCGCCCAGCTGCTCGAGGAGATCGGGCTCGACGTTCCGAAGGAGTTGGACCAGTGAGCAGTCCCCTGCAGTTCGGTTCCCAGGCGGGGTCGTCGAACATGTGCGGCGTCACCCTGATGAACACGCCGATCGGCCGCGTCGTCGCGGACGTGATGGGCGCCAAGGACGGCGTCGAGCTCGTCGAGTACCCGTCGATGATCCGGGTCGACGGCACGAAGCTGCTCGAATTCGACTACGCCGAACTGACCGACGCCCTCGGCCAGCCGTTCGACGGCTCGATCTTCGAGGAGATCAGCTCGACCCACTACGGGCGCATGGTGCACCTGGACGACCGCACTCTGCTGTTCGCCAACCCCGAGGACGCCGCCGAGTACATCGGCTTCGACCTCTCGGCGCACGGCTGACGCGGACCGCCCGCCGCACCGGTGGTGGGGGGGGGGCCCGGGGGGGGGCCGCCCCCCCCCCCCCCCCCCCCCCACACACAACCAAAGGGGGCGGGGTACG